>DASXAQ010000104.1:0-18095 GCA_036406615.1 Actinomycetota bacterium
GTTGCGAAGGCTCGCCTCCGCCGCCCGGTTCTCGGCGCGCTGACGCGCTCCGAGGAAGGTCGGGAGGGCGATGGCGATCAGGATGCCGATGATCAGAACGACCACCATCAGCTCGATGAGGGTGAATCCCTCCTCCTCGTCGCTGAAGCGGCGAATGAGGGAATGCGTCATCTTCTGTTCTCACCCCCTCTCGATGTTGGGGGACGCTCTTCGTCGAATTGGGGATCGGTCTCGCGCGCGGAATCCTTGACCGGCATGTGATGCAGGCACGATCCATAAGGACGACTTGTGGTGCCGGCGGGGGGCCGGAACGCACTCGTCCGCACTGAGCGCGCTCGTCCCCTACCATTGGACGATGCGCCGCGAACCGACGGCCGCCCCCGCGGCCATCACCCCCACCGAGCAGCGCGCCGATCAGCCCTCGAAGAACGGCAAGCCCAGGTCGAAGGGAAGCTTCCTGCGCGAGCTCCCGGTGCTGATCGTGCTCGCGTTGGTGCTGGCCCTGCTGATCAAGACCTTCCTGGTCCAGGCCTTCTACATCCCCTCGGCCTCGATGGAGCCGACGCTGAACGGCCCCGGCGACCGGGTACTGGTGAACCGCATCGTCTACCGCTTCCACCCGCCCCGCCGAGGCGACATCATCGTGTTCTCGGATCCCCACGCGCCGCCCGTGCACCGAAACCCCGTCGAGGCCGCCGCGCACTGGATGACCTCCGGGCTCGGGTTCTCCCGAGGGTCCCCGACGGACTACATCAAGCGCGTGATCGGGCTGCCGGGCGAGACAGTCGAGGTTCGAAACGGCATCGTGTTCATCGACGGGCGGCCGCTGCAGCCCGAGCCGTACGTCAGCCCCGTCCGCGACCACAGCGACTGGGGGCCCGACCAGGTGCCGCCGGGGGAGCTGTTCGTGATGGGCGACAACCGAACCGACTCCGACGACTCGCGGGGCACGCTCGGGTTCATCCCCATCAAGGACGTCATCGGGCGGGCGTTCGTCATCATCTGGCCGCCGGGACGATGGCGCTGGCTGTCGACGCCGAGCTACACGTCGCCGCCACCTTCGAGCTGAGGCGCGGGCCGAAGGGGTCGGCGTTGCCGGCGGGGAGGGGGTCGGGATGATCGCCGTTCGCGTGCTGGTGTTCGTCGTCGGCGCCCTGCTGGTGATCGCGACCGTGGCCTCCGCGGTCCGCACGGTCATCCTGCCGCGCGGCGTTCCCGCGCGCATCGCGCGCGTCGTGTTCGTCGCGATGCGCGCGCTGTTTCGTCTGCGCGCCAGGCCTTCTTCGACCTACGAACGTCGCGACCGCATCATGGCGTTGTACGCGCCGCTCAGCCTGCTGGCGTTGCTCCTGACGTGGGTCGTGCTGGCGATGGCGGGCTTCACGCTCATGTTCTGGGCCCTCGGCGCGCGCACCTGGGCGAGCGCGTTCGAGGTGTCGGGGTCGTCGCTGCTGACGCTGGGGTTCGTGAACCCGGGCGGCATCGCCGGGCACGCGCTCGCGTTCGTCGAGGCCGGGCTCGGCCTGGTGCTGCTGGCCATGATGATCACGTACCTGCCGAGCATCTACCAGGGGTTCTCGCGGCGGGAAGCGCTGGTGACGGCGCTGGAGGTCCGGGCGGGGAGCCCCCCGTCCGGCGTCCGCCTGGTCGAGTTCTTCCACGTGATGGAGTACCTGGACCGGCTCACCGAGTTCTGGGCGCAGTGGGAGAACTGGTTCGCCGACGTCGAGGAGACCCACACGTCGTTCGGCTCGCTCGCGTTCTTCCGTTCGCCGCAGCCGGAACACTCCTGGGTGACGGCGGCCGGCGCGGTCCTTGACGGCGCGTCGCTGATGACCTCGGTGGTGGACACCGACCGGCAGGCGCAGGCCGAGTTCACGATCCGCGCGGGATACCTGTCGCTTCGGCGGATCGCAACCTTCTTCGACATCCCGTTCGAACCCGACCCGCACTTCCCGGATCACCCCATCACGATCGCGCGGGCGGAGTTCGACGAGGCGTGGGTCAGGCTCGAGGCCTCGGGCGTGCCGATGAAGCCGGATCGCGAGCGGGCGTGGCAGGACTTCGCCGGGTGGCGGGTCAACTACGACACGGTGCTCGTGGCGCTCGCGACGCTGACGATGGCGCCGTACGCTCCGTGGTCGTCGGACCGCGGCCTTCGCGACTGGCGCCCGCCCGTCATCGTCGGGTGGCGTCGCCCCCGGCGGGCCAACGACGCGATCGGGCGCATGCTCGACCGGGAGCCCGGCGCGCCCTCCGCCTGACCGTCCGGCACCGGTACGCGTGACGCTCCGCCACCCGGTCCGCCTTGTGCTTTTCGGGCGGCGGACGTACAAACGGGATCGCCCACCACACAGCGAACAGGGGGATCGATGACAGTCTTTGAGAGCCCGTTCGGATCGGTCCCCGTGCCCGACGTCGCGCTCACCCCGTTCGTGTTCGAGCGGGCGCGCGCGCTCGGCGACAAGCCGGCGTTCGTCGACGCACCGACCGGCCGCGCCCTCACGTTCCGACAGACCGACGACATGGTTCGGGCCGTAGCCGCCGGACTGGCCGCGCGCGGGTTCGGCAAGGGTGACGTGCTCGGGCTCCTGCTGCCGAACCTGCCGGAGTACCCGGTCGCGTTCCACGCCGCGGCGCTGCTCGGGGGCATCGCCACCACGGTCAACCCGCTGTATACGGCCGACGAGCTCGCTCACCAGCTGAGCGACGCCGGCGCGAAGTTCCTCCTGACGATCCCGCAGTTCGTGGCGACCGCATCCGAAGCGGCCGGGCGCTCGACGGTGAAGGAGGTCTTCGTCCTGGGCGAGGCGGAGGGAGCGACGCCCTTCGCGTCGCTGCTGGAGCCGGACGGGTCGGTGCCGGAAGTGGACATCGATCCCCGCGAGGACGTCGTCGTGCTGCCGTACTCGAGCGGCACGACCGGCCTGTCGAAGGGCGTGATGCTCACGCACCACAACATCGTGGCGAACCTGCTCCAGATCGCCGCCGCCCTCACGGTCGGCGAGGACGACGTCGTGATCGGCGTGCTCCCGTTCTTCCACATCTACGGGCAGACGGTGATCATGAACGCGAGCTTTCGGGCAGGCGCGACCACGGTCACGATGCCACGGTTCGACCTCGAGCAGTTCTGCCGGGTGATCCAGGACCACCGCGTGACGTGGGCGTTCCTGGTCCCGCCCATCGTGCTCGCGCTGGCCAAGCACCCGGTGATCGACGCCTACGACCTGTCGAGCCTGCGGGTCGTGTTCTGCGGCGCGGCGCCGCTCAGCGGCGACCTGGCGGAGGCGGCCGCGACGCGAATCGGCTGCCAGGTGCGCCAGGGGTACGGTCTGACGGAGACCAGCCCGGTCACGCACTCGATCGGGAGATCGAACAAGCCCGGCTCCATCGGGCCGCTGCTACCCGACACCGAGGGCAAGGTGATGGACACCGCGGACGGGCGCGAGCTCGGGCCGGACGCCGACGGCGAGATCTGGGTGCGCGGGCCGCAGGTCATGAAGGGATACCTGAACAACCCCGAGGCCACCGCCAGCACGATCGACGCCGAGGGCTGGCTGCACACCGGCGACATCGGGCACGCGGACGACGATGGCTACTTCTACGTGGTGGACCGCGTGAAGGAGCTCATCAAGTACAAGGGCTTGCAGGTCCCGCCCGCCGAGCTCGAGGCGGTGCTGGTGAGGCACCCATCGGTCGCCGACGCTGCGGTCATCCCGGTGCCGGACGAAGAGGCGGGCGAGGTGCCGAAGGCGTTCGTCGTGCTGCGCCAGGGCGCCGAGGCGACGCCCGACGAGATCATGGCGTACGTCGCGAAGCATGTGGCCCCGCACAAGAAGGTGCGCCGGCTCGAGTTCGTCGACGAGATCCCCAAGTCGCTGTCTGGCAAGATCCTGCGCCGCGTCCTGGTCGACCGGGAACGGGAGCTCGCGCGTCAGGGCGACGCGGCGCCGGCGTAACCGGGCTCAGTCCGCCGGCGCGCGGCGCACTGGCGAGATCAGCACCTCGGTCGCGCCCGGCGCGGCCCGCATGCACGCGACCACCGACGCGCTTGCGGGCGACGGCGCGACCGCGCAGACGGTCGTGACCATTCCGCCGAGTTCGATGGCCGGGGCTGCCCACGCCCGCGAGGCGCCGGCCGCGCGCAGCGCGTCCAGGTGAGCGGCCACCGTCGAGCTCTGCGGGTCCGTGCCCCGAAGGGTCGTCTGGATCAGCGCGTCGCCGTCGGGATCCGTCGTCGCCCCCGCTGCCGTCCGATGTTCGTCGCCGATCACCACGCGCAGCAGGTTCGGGTAGTCCGGGCGCGACGGGCCCGCGCCGTAGCCGATCGCCTCCGCCCGGATCGCCGGCTGGTCGCCGAAATCCTCGGCGAGGGACGCGACGATCGCCGCGCCCGTCGGCGTCGCGAGCTCCACGGGGATCCCGCGCGAGTACGTGGGCACGCCCTGCAGGATCTCCATGACCAGCGGCGAGGGGACCGGCATCAGCCCGTGGTCGGTGCGTGCCATGCCCACGCCGATGGGCAGGGGCGAGGCGACCACCCGGTCGATGCCGAGCAGGTCGATGGCCAGCGTGCACCCGAGCACGTCCACGATGGTGTCGTCGCCGGCGGCGTCGTGAAACGTCGCGACCTCGGGCTCGCGGTTGTGGACCTTCGCGTCGGCCGAGGCCATGCGATGGAAGATCCGTTGCGCGTTCCAGCGCGCGCGCTCGGGCAGGTCGGCCTCGTCCAGCATCGAACGGATGCTGGCGAACGTCCGGATGACGCCTTCGGGCACCACCTTCACGTGCACGCGCGTCGCGGCCGTCCCGTTCACGTCGACCTCCTCGCGGTCCAGGACGAACCCGATGGTGGGCAGCCGGTCGAGTGCCGCGCCGATCCGGTCGAGGTCCGCGCCCGCGTGCACGAGCGCGGACAGCGCCATGTTGCCCGAGATGCCTGAGAAGCAGTCGAAATAGGCCAGGCGCATGGGGCTGCATCGTATACTTTGCCCACAGCCCCCCACCAGGGTGGGCGTGCGAGGGAACGCCCGTTTCGACCATGACCCTTTCGAACAACGTCCTTTCCATTCTCGCCGTGATCGCCCTGGGGCTGTCGGTGCTGGCCGTCGCCATCGCGATGGCGGCGGGAGCGGGCCGGCGTCCACAAGAGGAGTCGCTGCCGCAGGGCGAGCGTCTCGAGATGCTGGCCGAGCGCCACGCGCAGGCGATCAAGCGATTGGAGTCGGCGGTGCGCCAGTTGGCCGGCAGCGACAAGCGACTGTACGACCTGCTGCAGGGCGCGGTACGCAACGTCGGCGTCGTGCGCTTCGACGCGTTCGAGGACATGGGCGGGCGTCTGTCGTTTTCGGCCGCGCTGCTGGACGGTAACGGCGACGGCGTGGTGGTGACCTCGATCAACGGTCGCCAGGACACGCGGTGCTATGCGAAGCAGATCCGCGGCGGCACCAGCTTGCACAATCTGTCGGACGAGGAGGAACAGGCCATCCGAGAAGCGCTCTCGGGCGGCCGGGAGCCGGTGGACGCGCGCTGACCGGGGAGGTGCGCCATGTTCAGAAGGAACGAGGATGATCGAGACGGTCCCATCCAGCCGAAGGAGGTGCAGGTGAGCAACGGCGGATCGGAGGTCACGGTGGTCGGCCAGGGTGCTCGGCTGGAGGGCACCGTCGTGTCGGCGGGATCGCTCCGAGTCGACGGGCAGGTGAAGGGCAAGATCACCGCCGACGGCGACGTCACGCTGTCGCCGCAGAGCAAGGTGGAGGCCGACATCCACGCGACGAACGTGACGGTGGCCGGCACGTTCACGGGCAACATCGTGGCCAAGGGCCGCGCGGAGCTTGCGCGCGGCGGCCGCGTGATCGGCAACGTCACGTCGAAGACGCTGGTCGTGTCCGAGGGCGCGGTGTTCTCGGGCCAGTCGGTCATGGGCGAGCAGCCCGCCGCCGCGACGCAGCCGTCCGCCTCGGCCGCGGCCTCCGCGAAGCCCGCGCAGGCCGGCCAGCCGGCGGCGGCGAAGCCCGCCGAGACCGCTCGCGCATAGGCAGGGCAGCCGACACATAAGAGGAGGAGAGAACCTGCTCGACCTCAGGTCCATCCGCGAAGACCCGGATCCGGTTCGCCGGGCGCTGTCGCGCCGCGACCCCGCGCTGGTCGAGCAGCTCGATCTCGCGCTCGAGCTCGACGAGCGGCGGCGCGTGCTGCTCGCGCAGGTGGAGTCGCTGCGCGCCGAGCAGAACCGGGGGTCGAAGGAGGTCGCGTCCGCGCAGGGCGATGCGCGACAACAGCTGATCGAACGCCTCCGCGAGGTCTCCGACCGGCTGAAGGCGTCCGAGCCAGAGCTGCAGGAGGTCGAGGCCGAGCTGTACGAGGTGGCCGTTCGCCTGCCCAACCCTCCCGACGACTCGGCGCCGATGGGCGAGTCCGACGACGACAACGAGGTGTTGCGGCACTGGGGCGAGCCGCCGGAGTTCGGCTTCGAGCCGCGGGATCACGTCTCGCTCGGCGAGGGTCTGGGGATGATCGACGTGGAGCGCGGCGTGCGGACGTCGGGCTCGCGCTTCTACTACCTGACCGGGCCGGCGGTCTCCATCCAGTTCGGGTTGATGCGCTACGCGTTGGAGTTCGTCTCGGACACGGGCCACGTCCCGGTCGTGCCGCCGGTGCTCGTGCGCGAGGAGGCGATGTTCGGCACCGGGTTCCTGCCGACCGACGCCGTGAACATCTACGTGACGCGCGAAGACGACCTGTACCTGGTCGGCACCAGCGAGGTTGCGCTGGCGTCGCTGCACGCGGGCGAGCTGCTGGACCCGGCCGAGCTGCCGAAGCGCTACATGGGCTCTTCGACGTGCTTTCGCCGGGAGGCCGGCACGTACGGCAAGGACACGCGCGGCATCTTCCGCGTCCACCAGTTCGACAAGCTCGAGCTGTTCAGCTTCGTCCTGCCCGAGGACTCCTCCGCGGAACACGACCGCCTCCTCGCGTGGGAGGAGGCGTGGGTGCAGTCGCTGGAGATCCCGTACCGCGTGGTCAACGTGTGCACGGGCGAGCTGGGCGGCCCCGCGGCGAAGAAGTACGACATCGAGGCGTGGATGCCCGGGCAGGGGCGCTACCGTGAGGTCACCTCGACGTCGAACACCACGGACTTCCAGGCGCGGCGGCTGGACATCCGCTTCCGGGCCGACGGCGGCACCAGACACCTGCACACGCTGAACGGGACGCTCTGCGCGGTCGGCCGGACGCTGATCGCCCTGATGGAGAACCACCAGCGCGAGGACGGATCGATCGAGCTCCCGAAAGTGCTCCGCGACTATCTTCCCCAGCGCGACTGGGTCGTGCGCCCGAGCTAGCTCCCCCGCCGCCCCGATCCGCCCCCTCTAGACTTTCCGCATGACGATTTGTCCCCGTTGCGGCCGCGAGAACGCGCGCGAGGCGCGTTTCTGCTCGGAGTGCGGGACGAAGCTCGGGCGCTCGCCGTCGCAGGAGGCGGAGGAGCGCAAGATCGTCACGGCGCTGTTCTGCGACCTGGTCGGGTTCACCGCGCGCGCCGACGAGGCCGATCCTGAGGACGTGAAGGCGTTGCTGCGCCCGTACCACGCCCGCATCCAGCGCGAGATCCAGGCCTTCGGCGGCACGCTGGACAAGTTCATCGGCGACGGCGTGCTCGGCGTGTTCGGCGCGCCGTCGGCCCACGAGGACGACCCGGAGCGCGCGGTCCGCGCGGCCCTGGCGATCCAGGACGCGATGGCCGACCTGAACGCGGAGCGTCCGGGCATGGACCTGGCCGCGCGGGTCGGCGTGACGACCGGCGAGGCCGTCGTGGCCGTCGGCCCGGTGCGCCCGTCGGTCGGCGAGAGCGTCACCGGCGAGGTCGTCGGCACCGCCGCGTGGCTGCAGTCCGCCGCGCCGCCGGGGGGGATCGCCGTGGCCGAGCAGACGTACCGCGCCTGCCGCGACCGGTTCTTCTGGGAGGAGCTCGCGCCGGTTCCTCCGAAGGGCTCCGGGTCGCCGCTGGCCATCTGGCAGCCCACCGAACCGCGTGGGCGCTACGGCATCGACGTCCGCGACGCGCCCGACACCGCCTTCGTCGGCCGCGACGTCGAGGTCGCGATGCTGATCGGCGTCTTCCAGCGGGCCGTCCGCGAGTCTTCGCCCCAGCTGGTGACCGTGACGGGCGAACCGGGCGTCGGCAAGAGCCGGCTGATCGCGGAGCTGTTCGCGTACCTCTCGGGCCAGCTCGACTCGCTGGAGACCTGGCGGCAGGGGCGCTGCCTGCCCTATGGCGAGGGCGTGACGTTCTGGGCGCTGTCCGAGATCGTGAAGGCGCAGGCGGGGATCCTGGAGTCGGACACGCCGGAGGTTGCGGCAGCGAAGCTGGACGCGGCGGTCGACGGGGTGGTCGACGACGTCTCCGATCGGGAGTGGATCGCCGCCCGAATGGCGCCCCTGGTCGGTGCGCCGTCGGCCGACCCGGGCGGCGCGGACCACATGGAGTCGTTCACCGCGTGGCGGCGGTTTTTCGAGGCCCTGGCCATGGAGCGCCCGCTGATCCTGGTGTTCGAGGACCTGCACTGGGCCGACCAGGCCATGCTGGAGTTCATCGACCACCTGGTCGAATGGGGCACGCAGGTCCGCATGCTGATCGTGTGCGCCGGCCGGCCCGAGCTGTACGAGCGCAGACCGGGGTGGGGCGGCGGCAAGCGCAACTCGACGACGATCTCGCTGGCGCCGCTGTCAGACCAGGAGACCGCCCGGCTGCTGTCGGCGCTGCTGCACCAGGCCGTGCTGCCGGCAGAGACCCAGTCGACCCTGCTCGCCCGCGCCGGGGGGAACCCGCTGTACGCGGAGGAGTTCGCGCGGATGCTGACCGACCGCGGCGTGCTCGGCGGGGCCGGCGGCACGATCACGGCGTCGACGACGGGGCCGATTCCCGTCCCCGACACGCTGCAGGCGCTCATCGCGTCGCGCCTGGACACGCTGGCGCCGGATCGAAAGGCGCTGCTGCACGACGCGGCGGTCGTCGGGGAGGTGTTCTGGGCGAGCACGCTCGCGTCGATGAGCGGGCGACCCGAGGACGAGGTGCTGGCCGGACTGCACGAGATCGCCCGCAAGGAGCTGGTCCGCCCGGCGCGTTCGAGCTCGGTCCAGGGGCAGGCGGAGTTCGCATTCTGGCATCCGCTGGTGCGCGAGGTCGCGTACGGGCAGATCCCCCGGGCCACCCGCGGCACGAAGCACCGCGCCGCCGCCGACTGGCTGCGGCGCGTCGGCGGCGAGCGCGTCTCGGACCACGCGGAGTTGCTCGCGTATCACTACGGGGTCGCCCTGAGCCTGGCGGTCGCGCAGGGCGACGTCGCGCTCGAGCACGAGCTGCAGCCCACCGCGGCGCGGTTCCTGGTGATGGCCGGCGACCGCGCGAAGCCGCTGGACGTCCGGCGCGCCGGCAGCTTCTATCGGCAGGCGCTCGAGCTGCTGCCGCCCGGACAGATCGAGCGGGCGCGGGCACAGATGAAAGCCGCGGAGGTCGCCGTCGCCGACGGCCGCCTCGGCGACGCCGAGCGCCTGTACGCGGAGGCCATCGGCACGTTCTGCTCCTCCGACGACCCGCTCGGACTGGGCGAGGCGATCGCGATGCGCGCGCGCACCGTGTACCGCATCGGCGAGAACCGGCAGGCCGAATCGCTGATGCGCGAAGCGATCGAGCTGCTCGAGAGCCAGCCCGAAGGGCCGGAGCTCGGCCGCGTCTACAGCCGCGCGGCGGGGATCCACCTCGGTGAGGACAACCGGCGCTGCCTGGAGCTCGCCGAGCGCGCCGTGCAGATCGCCGAGCGGTTCGGCATGCAGGACGAGCTGGTGCGCGCGCGCCAGTTCCGCGGCGCCGCTCGGTGCGAGCTGGGCGACCCGGACGGGATGCAGGACCTGCGCGAGGCGATCCGCCTCGGCCTGGAGCTGGGGTTGGGCGAGGAGACCGCCATCGCGCACGGCAACCTGGCGCTCCAGCTGTGGCTGTGGAAGGGCTCGGCGCCGGCGCTGCCCGAGTGGAACCGGATGACCGAGCTGGCCGAGGCGCGCGGGTTCGAGCTGCAGGCGATGTGGGGGCGCGCCGGCGCGCTGGAGGTGCTGTTCGATCTCGGCGAGTGGGACGAGCTGGTGCGCACCGCCGACCGGGTGATCGCGTGGGACCGCGAGCGCGGGCGGAGCCAGCTCGGCGCATTCGCCCAGATCTACGTGGCGAACGTGCAGATCCGCCGCGGCCTGGTCGCCGAGGCGGCCGAGCTCACCCGCGAGTTCGTCCCGGAGATCCGGCGCATGAGCTACGCGGAGTTCGTCGCGCCGGCGCTCATGGTGTCGCTGCTCGTGGAGGATGCGCGCGGGGACCAGGCGGCCGCGCGCGCGGTCGCCGACGAGTTCGTGGCGACCACGCAGGACCAACTGGGCTTTCGGCTCCAGTACCTGTCGCCGGTGCTGCGCGTGCTGCTGTCCACCGGGATGCCGTCCGAACAGGCAGAAGGGCTGATCCCGCCTCCGCCGCACGCGGAGCCGATTCGCCACGCGTACTCGCGGCTGCTCTGCCGGGCGGTCGTGGCCGAGACCACGGGCGACCAGGCAGTGGCGGCCGAGTTGTACCGGGAGGCGGCCGAGCGCTGGGGCGCGTACGGGTTCGTGCTGGGGCGGGCGCTGTCGCTCCTCGGCCTTGCGCGCAACCTGGCTGCCCTGGACAGCGGGGCCGAGGCCGCCGAGCCGGCGGACGAGGCGCGGGTGCTGTTCGACTCGCTCGGCGCGTGGCCGCTGGCGCACGATGCGGCAGCGCTGACCGGCGTCGACGAGCCGCTGTCGTCCTCGTCCTCCTGAGGTCCCGGCCATGGGATGCCCGCGCTGCGGACTCGAGAACGCGCCCGATGCGAAGTTCTGCACGAACTGCGGCACGCAGCTCGTGAAGGCGCCGCCCGCCGAGCTCGAGGAGCGAAAGATCGTCACGGCGATGTTCGTCGAGCTTGCCGGCCTCGCGCCGAACCCCGATGCGGACCCCGAGGACGTGAAGGCGTCGCGCGCGCCGTTCTTCGACCGGACGCGCCGTGAGATCGAGCGCTACGGCGGGACCGTCGACAAGTTCATGGCCGACGGCGTGTTCGGCGTGTTCGGCGCGCCGGTGGCGCACGAGGACGACCCCGAACGTTCGCTGTGGGCCGCGTTTCGGATCCTGCGCGAGCTCGAGGACGTGAACCGCGACGCGTCGGGTCCGCCGCTTCGGGCCCGCATCGGGATCAACACCGGCGAGGCCGTGGTCGCGTACGGCGCCGGGCCGCAGATCGGCGAGCGCGTCACCGGCGACGTCGTCAACACCGCCTCGCGGCTGCAGTCGGTCGCGCCCGAGGACGGCATCGTGGTCGGCGAGGCGACGTACCGCGCGACGCGGTCGCGGTTCGTGTTCGACGAGCTGCCGCCGGTCGCCGTCAAGGGCAAGTCCGAGCCGGTGGCGATCTTCCGACCGGTGCAGCCGCGCAGTCGGTCGGCCGTCGCGGCGCACGAGGCGCCGCGGACGCCGTTCGTCGGGCGCGACGTCGAGCTGTCGGTCCTCAAGGGCGTGTTCCAGCGCGCGGTTCGCGAGTCGGCCGGCCAGCTCGTGACCGTCACCGGCGAGGCCGGCGTCGGTAAGTCGCGGCTGGTCGGCGAACTGTTCGCGCACATCGATGGGCTCACCGACGTTGTGGCCGAATGGCGGCAGGGGCGCTGCCTGCCGTACGGCGAGGGCGTCACGTTCTGGGCGCTGTCGGAGATCGTGAAGTCGCGCGCCGGCATCCTGGATTCCGACGCGCCGCAGGAGGCGACCGCGAAGCTCGCGGCATCGGTCGAGGCGGCGGTGGAGGACCCGGGCGAGGCCGACTGGATCGCGGGACGCCTGGCGCCGCTCGTCGGTTTGAGCGGCGGCTCGGCCGAGCCCGCCGCCGACCGCTCGCAGTCGTTCGCCGCGTGGCGGCGGTTCTTCGAATCCATCGCGCTCATCCGCCCGCTGATCCTGGTGTTCGATGACCTGCACTGGGCCGACCCCGCCCTGCTCGAATTCCTCAAGCACGTGATGGACTGGTCCAGCCAGGTGCCGCTGCTGTTCATCTGCGTCGCCCGCCCGGAGCTGTACGCGCGCGAGCCGCGCTGGGGCGGGGGCAAGCGCAACTCGACGACGATCTCGCTCGGCCCCCTGTCGCAGGACGAGACCGCCCGGTTGCTGCAGAGCCTGCTCGACCGCGCCGTCCTGCCGGCCCACACGCAGTCGATGCTGCTCGACCGGGCCGGCGGGAACCCGCTGTACGCGGAGGAGTTCGTCCGGATGCTCGCCGACCAGGGCATCCTGGAGGATGGTGACGAGGGCCACGAGGTGCGGCCGGCCGGTGGCGTCGAGATCCCCGTCCCGCCAACCGTGCAGGCGCTGATCGCGGCCCGCATCGATACGCTGAGCCCGCAGCGCAAGGCGTTGCTGCTCGACGCCGCCATCGTCGGCAGGACCTTCTGGAGCGGTGCGGTCGCGTCGATCTCGGGGCTGGACGAGGCGACCGTTGTCGATGAGCTGCACGAGATCGTCTCCAGCGAGCTGATCCGGCCCCACCGCATGTCGCAGGTCAAGGACCAGCAGGAGTACTCGTTCTGGCACCTGCTCGTGCGGGACGTCGCCCACGGACTGGTGCCGCGAGCCCGTCGGGCCGAGAAGCACCGCGCGGCGGCCCGGTGGCTGGAGGGCATCGCCGGCGACCGCGTCGAGGACCATGCCGAAGAGCTTGCGCATCATTCGATGAGCGCCCTGTCGATCTCGCGCACGCTCGGCGAAACGGGGATGCCGGGGGGCGGCGCGCGGGAGCTGGAGGCCGACGCCGTGCGCTTCCTGCTCCTGTCCGGCGACCGCGCGTCCCGCCTGGACGTGGGGCGGGCCGAGTCGTTCTACCGCCGCGCGCTGGAGCTGATCCCGCCCGGCGATCCGCAGCGCGGGGTGGTCCTGGCCAAGGCGGCCGAGTCCGCGGCGTCGGCCGGGCGCTTCGCGGAGTCCGAACGCGACTACGACGAGGCGTTCGACGAACTGCGGGGCGCCGGCGACGCACGGGCGCTCGGGCGCGCCATGGCCATCCGCGCGCGAACGCTGTACCGCGTCGTGGACACGGCGCGCGGCCTGCAGATGAGCGACGAGGCGGTTCGGATGCTGAAGGACCTGCCGCCGAACGTCGACCTGGTGATGGCGCTCACGCGCAACGCCGGGATGCTGCTGCTCGCCGGCGAGAACGCCGCGTGCCTGGAGGTCTCGCGCGAAGCGGTGGAGCTAGCCGAGCGCCTTGGCGCCGCCGACGAGGTGGTCCGCGCCCGGCAGTTCCTGGGGGCCGCGCGATGCGAGCTGGGGGACGCGGGCGGCATGGCCGATCTCCGAGAGGCCGTCCGGCTTGGCCTCGAGCGCGGGCTCGCCGAGGAGACCGGCGTCGCCTACAGCAACCTGGCGAACCAGTCGTGGCTGCACGAGAGCCCGGTCGTCGGCCGGGACACCTGGACCCAGGCCATGGAGTTCTGCGAGGTGCGCGGCTTCACCGCGATGGCGATGTGGGCGCGCACCGGCCTGCTGGAGAGTCTGCTCGACCTGGGGGAGTGGGACGAAGCGCTGGCCGTGAGCGAGCGGCTGCTGTCGTGGGATCGCGAACGGGGCGGCACGCAGCACGGCGTGTTCGCCATGGCGTATCGCGCCGAGGTGTTCGTGCGCCGCGGCGCGGTGGAGGCGGCGACGGAGCTCATGGACGAGTTCCTTCCCCGGGCGCGCGAGGTCTCGAGCCCGCTGTTCCTGGCGCCGGCGGCGGTGATCGCGGCGCGGATCGAGCTCGAGCGCGGCGACCCGGCAGCCGCTGCCGCATGCGTGGACGAGTACGCGGCCGCGACCGAGGACCAGGCGGGCTTGCGGGCCGACCACCTCCCCGAAGCCACGCGCATCCTGATCGCGGCCGGTCGCGGTGCCGCGGGCCGGCTGGCGCCCTCCGGCGACCGGGTGGTCGCGACCCGCCGCCGGCACTGCCTGGTGACGGCCGCGGCCGCCCTGTCCGAGGCGGCCGGCGACCTCGACGCCGCGGCTGCCGGGTACGCCGACGCCGCCAGGCGCTGGGACGCGTACGGCCACCAACTCGAACGCGCCCTTGCGCTGGGCGGCTTGGGCCGCGTGCTGCCACCGCTCGGGCGGACAAAGGAAGCGAACGCCGCGACCACCGACTCGCGGGCTTTGCTGGAGTCGCTGGGGGTGCCCAACGACCAGGTACCGGGCTCGGTCGTGCGGCTTCCCTCGGAGGCGGCAGCGTCCGGGCTAAAGGAGTAGGCCGGCGCGCCCGATGGGTCTCCCATGCGAGGCGACGTCGAGACCGAGGCGATCCACGACCTTCCCGTTCGACTGGCGGCCGATACCGCGCTGGTGTACCGGTGCCGTATCTGCGACGCCGTGGCGGAGGAGCCCTACTGCCCCGGTTGCCACACGGCCGCGATCGAGCTTCGCGCGCTCGCCGACGAGTTCACCGCTCGCCGATCCCTGGAGGCCGAGCCGGTAGCGCGAACGCTTCCCCGCCAGCGCCATGCCATGGTCGGCGGGGAAGCGATCGCGACGCGACGCCCCTCCGAGTCCGCACGACCCCGCTAGGACTTCGGGATCTCCTTGCGGGGATCGATGAACGGCAAGCCGGCCGTCACCGCCGGCACCGGCCCATCCGGCGAGGACAGCTCGAGCCCCGTCCCCGGCGCCGACAATTCGACCGGCACCCACGCGTACCCGATGTTCCTCTTGAGCCGGAACGAGTGGCTCGCCGACGTCAGCCGGCCGACGATCTCGCCCCCGGCGCGCACCGGCCAGAAGTCCTCCAGCCACATGCGGAACGGCTCGCCGCCGATCTCAACCCCGACCAGCTTGTCGCGTACGCCCGCCGTGGCGATCCGCTCGAGCGCCGGCTTGCCGATGAAGTCGGCCGAGAACTCGACCAGGCGCTCCATCCCCGTGATCTCGAACGGGTTGTTCTCGATCGTCATGTCGTTGCCGTAGTTGAAGATCCCGGCCTCCAGGCGCCGCTGGTCCGACGGCGCGATCGGCCGGATCCCGTGCGGTTCGCCGGCCGCCATGACAAGGTCCCAGAGGTCGGAGCCGCGCGCGGCGTCGCGCAGGTAGATCTCGTAGCCCACCTCGCCGGTCCAGCCCGTCCGCGACACCACGACCGGGATGCCGTCCAGGTCGGCTTCGGCGCACCAGTAGTAGCGAAGGTCCGCGATCGCGTCGCCGAACAGCGAACGGATCACGTCCTTCGACTTCGGCCCCTGGACCTGCAAGGGCGACACGTCGGGCTCGCGGCACTCGACGTCAAGTCCCGCGAACGCCTGCACGCCCTTCGCGTACAGCAGCGCGTCGGAGTCCGCCAGCGAGAGCCAGAAGTGGTTCTCGCCGAGCCGCAGCAGGATCGGGTCGTTCACGATGCCGCCGTCGGGCGCGATGATCGGCGCGTACTTGCACTGGCCGACGGCGCACGTGGACAGGTCGCGACACGTGAGCAGCTGGGTGAACCGCGCCGCGTCCGGCCCGGTGATCTCCACCTGGCGCTCGACGGCCACGTCCCACAGCGTCACGTGCTCCAGCAGGTGCCAGTACTCCTTCTCGTCATCGTCGTACAGCGTCGGGATCAGCATGTGGTTGTACAGGTCCCAGCTGGTGCACCCGGCCTCGACCGTGCGGTGCCAGTACGGCGACTTCCGGTACCACGTGGCCAGGTAGAACGTGAACGTGCCGGGTTCGAACGCCATGGCGAGCTTCAGCTCCTTCGTCGTCGTGCGCGCCGGCGATCCCGTCGGATCTCGCGCACGCAGTTGTAGGCCGGGATGCCGCACACGCCCCCGCCCGCGTGCGTCGCCGAGCTGCACTGGTACAGGCCGGCGATCGGCGTCCGGTAGTCCGCGTAGCCGGGCGACGGCCGCATGTGGAACAGCTGGTCGGCCGACAGCTCGCCGTGGAAGATGTTGCCGCCGACGAGCCCGTACGCGTGCTCCATCTCGTGCGGCCCGATCACCTGGCGGTGCAGGATGGAGTCGCGAAAGCCCGGCGCCAGATCGTCGTAGCCGTCGATGACGCGGTCGGCGTAGCGCGCCAGCTCGTCGTCGTGGGGTTGGCTCGCCCACGTGTGCGGCACCCACTGCGTGAACAGCGACACAATGTGCGTGCCCTCCGGCGCCAGCGTGGGATCGTGCATCGTGGGGATGACGCCGTCGGAGAAGGGCGCGACGGCCGCATGACCGGCTCTGGCCTCCTGGTACGCGCGCTCGAGGTAGTCGACGGAGTGGGCCAGCTCGAACCCGCCGCTGTAGTCGATCTCGCGGTCGGGATCGGCCGTGAACCGGGGCAGGCGCGACACGGCCAGGTTGATCTTCACGGTGCCCGAGCGCGTCTTCCAGTGCTCGATGTCGCGCACGAAGTCCTCAGGCAGCTGCCCCCGTTCGACCTGCTCGAGGAACGTGATCTTCGGGTGGATCGCGGTGACCACCACCGGCGCCGACAGCTCCTCGCCGCCGGCGAGCGCCACGCCCGTCGCGCGTCCATTCGACGTCAGGACGCGTTCGACGCGCGCGCCGGTTCGAACCTGCGCTCCGAACGACTCGGCCGAGCGCCGGATCGCGGCGGCCACCGCTCCCATCCCGCCCTCGGGCACGCCCCACTCTCCGAGCTTGCCGTCGCCGACGTCGCCGATCGAGTGGTGCGCCATGACGTAGGCGGTGCCGGGCTCGCACGGTCCCGCCCACGTGCCGATGACGCCGTTGATGGCGAACGGGACCTTCGCCTGGTCGGATTCGAACCAGTCGTCGAGCAGGTCGTCGACGCTCATCGTCATCAGCCGTGTGAGATCCGCGATCGTCCGCACGTCCAGCCCGCGAAAGCGCCACGCGAACCTGATCTGGTCCACCAGGTCCGCGGGCTGGCGCGACCCGATGCGCGGCGGCGTCGTCATGAGCAGCGGGCCGAGGACCGCGGCCAGGCGTTCGATCCACGCTGAGTACTCGGGCAGCGCCTCGGCGTCCTTCTTGGAGAACTTCGCGAACTCGGCGTAGTCCTTCGCCGGATCCTCGTACTGGGTGAGCGACCGGCCGTCTGGGAACGCGATGTAGTACGGCCCGACTGGGTGCACCCGGTACCCGTGCTGCGGCAGCGACAGGTCGCTCACGATCGTGTCGGGCATCAGGCTCATCACGTAGGACAGCGTCGTCACCCTGAACTCCGGCGCGTCGGGCCACGGCGCCGACGTGGACGAGGCGCCGCCGACCTCCGGCCGGGCCTCCAGGACGATCGTCCGTGCCCCGGTGCGCGCCAGGTAGGCGGCCGCCACCAGGCCGTTGTGGCCGCCGCCGATCACGATCGCGTCGTACCGGTTCGCCGGTGACATCTGGGCTCCGAGCAGGTTCGGGGCCGAAGCCTAACCTTGAACGGCCGTTCAATGCCACCGTGCGGGCAACCCATCCCCTTGGGTTATAGTCCGGCCCAGTCTCATCTCTCGAGGGGGGATCGGCGTGCGACGAGAGATGACCGACCTTCAGCCCGCCTTGGCTCAGGACGCCCTGGTTCGGCCGCCGCGTGATTCGCACGCCCGCGGCGCGGGTCTCGACGCGGGGGTCCGCCGTGCTGCGCTCGCCGTCGGTGCGATGGCCCTCGGGTACGGGGCGGTCGCCCGCGGCGGCTTCTACCAACCGACCGCGGCGGTGCTCGGCCTTGGCCTGCTGGCCGCCGGCCTGGCGGCGAGCCGTCCCCCGAGGGATCTGCGGATCCCTGGGTTCGCGTTCGCGCTGCTGGGGCTCGGGCTGGTCCCGGCTGCGTGGGCGACGCACTGGCCGCGCGCGGCGCTCATCCCTGCGTCGACGATCGCGGCGGCGTGCGGCGCGTTCCTGCTCGCTCGCGCGTTCGTCGAGCAGGGTCGCCGCGCCGACCTCCTGGCGTTGCTGGAGTGGATCGGCGTGGGCGTGGCTCTGGCGGGGACCGTCGGCCTGGCGCTGCATGCCGAGCCGCTCGCCGCGCGCGCGACCGGCCTGTGGCGCGCCGGGTCCACGCTGACCTACGCGAACGCGACCGG
>DASXAQ010000105.1:0-15785 GCA_036406615.1 Actinomycetota bacterium
TACGGGAGACGTCCGCGGATGCTCCTGCCGCCGAATTGCCGCCTGGGGCAATGGGAAAGGTCGTGCAGCTTCATCCGTCAGAGGACGAAAATGCTGCTTCACCTGCGGACGCTTCCGGTGGAGACGACCGGATTCGAACCGGCGACCCCCTGCTTGCAAAGCAGGTGCTCTACCGCTGAGCTACGTCCCCGCCGTCAACTGTAGGGCACCCCGCGCGGTGCAGGCGCAGCTCCAGCTCGACGCGTTCACGCCTTCGGCGGTGGCGGCCGGATCGGCACGCGCCGTGGAAGGGGAGGTTCAGGCGCCCTGGTCGCGGATCTGGACCCGGCGCTGCACCAGGCGCTCGACGTCCCCCACGGTCCGGAAGTGCTCGACGGTGATGTCCTCGTCGTCGAGGGTCACGTCGAACTCCTCTTCGATGAACGCGACGAGCTTCATCAGCTCGAGCGAGTCGACCACGCCGCCGAGCAGCGGCGTCTCCTCGGAGATGTGGGCGCCGTCGGTGTCGACCTCCGATCGCAGGTACCCCAGGATGACGTCTTTCACGTCCACACCTGCCTCACGATGCCTCGGCCGCCGCGTGGCGTTCCTCGGCGACCGCGATCAGGTTCCGCACGCCGCGCTCGAGGTTCCATGGCACCACCACGTTGAAGAACACGGCCGGATGAGGGAAATCTCCCCCCGCCCCGATCCCTTCGAACTGCGTGAGATGCAATTGATATACGACCGTGCACCCCTCCGGGTTCGACTCGATATCGTAGTGGTGGATCGACGTGGCGCGGATCGGCGCGCGCCCGGGCCGGTACTCGAGGGTCCCTTTCGTGACGAACTCGAACTCCTGCGGCCGGTCGGAGATCGTCAGCCGCGAGTGGTCGTGCCACTCCCCCGAGGCCGTGGCGCCGACGCTGTCGAACTCCACCCCGGCCGTGGCCAGGCCGTCGGGGGCCTGGATGGAGGTCAGCCGCTGGCCGCTCACGGGTACCCTTCGGCCTCCCCACTCCATGTGGCTACGCAGGTCGGCAAGCAAGTCATAGACCATGTACGCGGGCGCCTTACACGATTCGGTGACGGTCACCTCGTACAGACCGTCGGCACGCGTGACGCTGATCATGAGTGGCCGTCCCCCGGTGCGGAGTCCTTCGGAGCCCTCCCTCCACTCCGTTGCGACACATTATGCGCGGCGGAGCCGGTGGGCGTCACCGGATCATGAAAACGCCGGCGGGTTCGAAGCCTGGAAGCGTGACCGAAAGAACCCTCGGACCGGGTCCTCGCCCTGGACGTACGAGAAGGCCGAAGAGCCCGACGTCGCACCGGCGATCGCCACCGAGTCGTCCCCGGGGTGGTTCGGGTCGTACACGTGCACCCGCACCGTCCCGGCCGGCTCGTCCAGGTCGTACCCGAAGGCAAGGACCTGGTGGTTGCGGCCGAGGTCGCCCGGGTTGTACGAGCGCGTCCGAACCAGGCCGAGCGGGGAGGTCCTGCCCGCGTCCAGGTCCGCCTTCACGGCCGGCCATTCCTGGTGCAGCGTCCGCCACCGAACCCCCTTCACCCAGGCCAGGTCGTGGTCCGGCAGCGCCATCCACGCGTAGTACTTGGCCGGTCCGGCCGGAATGTCGAAGCTGTCCATCGCCCGCTTGATGAGGTACTGGAACAGCGGCGTCCCCTTCTCCGGCACCGCGGTCTGCGTCGGGGGCTGCCGGGCGTGATCGAACAGGTCCTTGACGGCGAACGTCATCCCGCCGCACAGTCCGCCGGCCGCGTCGCCGATCTTCAACTCCTGCCCGGTGGGGACGCGGAACTCGAGGAACGGCACATGCGGCCAGTCGTTGGGGAAGGAGAACCCGTTCGTGCTTGGCAGGAACCCGGATACGCGCACGTTCGCCACCCTTCGGACCCTATCCCAAACCGCCCCACGACCCGCAATAATGGCCCATGGCCTTGGCAGAGAGGCCGCGCCATTGGGGGGGCGCGGGGAGATGGCTCGTTGTCATCGCGGTTTCCGCGATCGCGCTGTCGAGCTGCGGCCCGCCCGCCTTCGACTACCTCCGCGATTCGAGCGGCCGCGCCATGTTCAGGGTGCCCGGGCAGTGGACCACGTTCGACCAGACGGCCCTGTATCGCGACCAGTTCCCCAACTCGAGCTTCGAGTCCGCCCGCAATGCCACATCTGGGTCCTGGACCGTCGCCTTCGACGCGTCGCCGACGCCCTCCATCAAGGACCTCCTTGGCCTGACCGCCTACCCCACGGGGTTCGCCAAGTCGCGGCCCGCCACCGCCGCCGAGCGCACCTCGCTCAAGACCCCGGCCGGCCTGCGCAACGCCGTCATCCCGATCGACCAGCAGCAGAAGTCGAATCCCGACCTCGTGCACGTCATCAGCAGCCAGAATCTCAAGCTGTCCGGCGGCTATCGAGGCGTGCGCGTCGTGTTCACCATCCAGGAGGACCCGACGGCCCCCGGACTGGAGATCAATCAGACCGCCATCGTCGACCCCGGCATTCAGAACCTCTACCTGCTGGTGATCGGGTGCGACCAGACCTGCTACGCGAACAGCGGTCCGGCCATCCAGCAGGTGGTCGGCTCTTGGACCGTCAAGGAGTCGTGACATGAGTTCGAACGGACCCGTCCCCTCCCGCCCCGACGAGGACGGACCCCCGCTGGCTCGGCCGGGCGAGTTCAAGAGCCGCGAGCGCGACGAGGACCGGCTGACCCGAAAACCGATGGCCCTGTGGGATCGCATGAAGATCCTGCTGCTGCTCGTCGGCGCGTTCTTCGTCTTCGCGTGGATCCTGTGGGCCCAGTACCAGCCGCTCATGCCGTTCGGCGACGCGCTGAACCAGACGGCCCGGTCGTACTGGTGGCTCCTGACGCTGGCGGGGCTCGAGCTCATCCGACAGGTCCACTACGTCATCTGCGAGCGAAGTGTCCGCTACAACCAATTCTGGTCCAAGCGCGTGTTCGGGCGCTTCGACAAGCGCGTCGAACGGATGAACGCGTGGACGCGGTTCCGGGTCGCGCGCATCGCCAAGGTCCTGCTGGTGATCGTGATCCTGGACCTGATCGTGGCCAAGCTGCTGCACCTTCGCCCGGCGCTGGCGCTCGCGCAGCTGCCCGTGCTGGCCATCCGGGCACTGCCGTTCGCGCTGCAGATCGGCTTCTACTTCTTCATCATCGTCTTCCAGTTCATCGGGATCTTCTGGTTCCTGTCCCGCGGCGGCACCGACGTCTACTTCCCCGATGACGTCAAGACGCGCTTCACCGACGTCTGGGGCCAGGACAACGTCCTGGCCAAGGTGAAGGAGAACATGGTCTTCCTCGAGGACCCCGAGTCGATCGAAGACAAGGGCGGCTACGTCCCCGGGGGCATCCTGCTCTGGGGACCGCCCGGCACCGGCAAGACGCTGATGGCGGAGGCCGTCGCCGGCGAGACCGGCAAGCCGTTCGTGTTCGTCGACCCCGGCGCGTTCATCAACATGTTCTTCGGGGTCGGCCTCCTCAAGGTCAAGTCGCTGTTTCGAAAGCTGCGAAAGCTCGCCGTGAAGTACGGCGGCGTGATCGTGTTCTTCGACGAAGCCGACTCCCTCGGCAACCGCGGCGTCGCGACCGGCGGCGGCCCCTGGGGCGGCATGATGAGCCCAACTCCGGGCAGCAGCCCCTGGTCGGCCCTGCCGTCGTGCAACGGGATGTCCTACCTGTCGACCGACACGCAGGCCATGTTGCTTCGCACGAGCCTGGGCTCGTCGGTGCACGGGGCCGACGGCCACGCCGCCGACCGCGTGGTCGCCGCGCCCGGCATGGGGATGGGCGGCGGCAGCATGGGGACGCTGCAGGCCCTGCTGACCGAGATGTCGGGACTGAAGAAGCCGCGCGGGTTCGTGAACCGCGTGGTCCGCCGGGCCCTGGGCATGCGGCCGAAGCCGCCGCCGAAGTACCGGATCCTGATCATGATGGCCACGAACATGCCCCAGGCCCTCGACGAGGCGCTGCTGCGGCCCGGGCGCCTGGACCGCATCTACAAGGTCGGCTACCCGTCGAAGGTGGGGCGCATTCGTACCTACCAGGGCTACCTGGACAAGGTGAAGCACCACCTGAGCGACCACGAGATCGATCGCCTGGCCACGATCACGCCGTACGCGACCGGCGCGACGATCAAGGACATGGTCAACGAGTCGCTCATCAACGCGATCCGCGACGGACGCGACTCCATCATGTGGAAGGACGTCGTCAAGGCCAAACAGCTGAAGGACCTCGGGCCGCCCGAGGACGTCGAGTACGTCGAGCGCGAGCGCCACGCCGTGGCCATCCACGAGGCGTGCCACGCGGTCGTGGCGTACCGGTCGAAGCAGCACCTGACGATCGACATCGCGACGATCGAGAAGGGCGGCAGCTGGCTCGGCCTGGTCGCCTACATCCCCCCCGACGACCAGTTCACGCACTGGCGGTCGGAGCACGAGTCGGACATCATGGGTGGCCTCGCGTCGCTGGCGGGCGAGCGGATGTTCTTCGACGGCGACAGCTCCTCGGGCGTCTCCGGCGACCTGGAGACGGCCACGAAGATCGCCACCCTCATGGAGGGCTACTGGGGCATGGGCTCGACCGTGACGTCCTACGGGGTCACCCACGAGGTCGGCATCGGCGGCGGCGGCAAGCCAGGAGCCGGCGACGGCAAGGAGAAGAGCCTGCTGGAGGGGAGCCTCGGCGATCGCATCGAAGCCCACCTGGACGAGCTGCTCCAGCGCACCGCCGCCGTTCTCGAGGCGAACCGTGTGGAGGTCCTGGCCGTCGCGCACGCGCTGGAGACGAACAAGACGGTGACCGGCGAGGACATCGAGGCGATCATCGAGGGCCGGCCGGGGCCGCTGATCGACGGACGGCCGTACCACACGAGCGAGTTCGCCGAGGCGGCGGAGGAGTACCACCGCGCGGCGCTGATCGCCCACAAGACGCACGACAGGATCAGCGCGCCGATGCCACACGTCGCGCCGCCCGCGAAGGTCGACGACGCGCGGGCCGCGGTCGCCGCCCTTCGGGCGGAGGACGCGTCGGACACGGCGACGTCTTCGCGGGAGGACGACGCAACCGACACCGAGTCTTGAGCACCGCGCGGCTTCCCGGTGGGGCGTGACGGCGTTCGACGGTCCGGGCGGCCCGGCGCCCGTCGGCGTCGACGTGTGGCTCGCCCGGCACGGTGAGACCGAGTGGTCGCGTTCGGGCCGCCACACGGGCACGACCGACCTCCCGCTGACCGCACGGGGCGAGCGACAGGCACGGGAGCTGGGTCGGCGCCTGCGCGGCCACCGGTTCGCGCGTGTGTGCTCCAGCCCGATGTCCCGCGCGAGGCAGACGGCCGCGCTGGCGGGGTTCGACGACGCGGAGATCTCCGACTTCCTTCGCGAGTACGACTACGGTGCGTACGAGGGCCGCACCACGGACGAGATCCAGGCGGAGCGGCCGGGCTGGGAGCTGTTTCGCGACGGCTGTCCCGGCGGCGAGGAGCCGTCGCAGATCGCGGCGCGCGTGACCGAGTGGCTGTCGGGGCTCGGCCGGTCGGACGGCGACGTGCTGGTATTCGGCCACGGGCACTGCCTGCGCGCACTCGCGGCCGTCTACCTGGGCGGCCCGATCGCGCTGGCGGGCGTGTTGCGGCTCGACGCGGGCTCGCTGTCGATCCTGGGCCACGAACACGGCCACGCGGCGCTTCAGCTCTGGAACGAAACGCCGGGAGGATGAGCGCCGGCCTCAGTGGGCCGGGTCGTGATCGCCGTGTTCGGAGTGCGCGCCGTGGTCGTCGTGCTGAGCATGGTCCTCGTGCTGAGCATGGTCCTCGTGCTGCGCATGGTCCTCGTGGCCCGCGCGCGTCTCGTGACCACCATGGTCTCCATGGCCGGCGTGGTCACCGTGCGCGCCGTGATCCCCATGGCCGCCCGGCGGACCACCCATCATCCGCAGCATCGCCGGCCCGCCCGTCCGCGCGAATCGCACGATCAGCGCGAGCGCCAGTGCCAGGAAGATCAGGTTCAACACCGTCGTGTAGTTGAGGTGCACGCCGGCCTCGACCACCTTCGCGTTTCGCTCCGACGGGATCAGTCCGAGCCACCCGAAGACGATCTCCACGACGAAGCCGGCGGCGACCATGGCGACGTAGAAGACGAGCAGCAGGAACGCGGCCATCCGTCCGCCGTAGTACTTCCGGTAGATGTTGAGGATCGGCAGGATGATGAGGTCGGCGAAGATGAACGCGATCACGCCGCCGAAGCTGATCCCGCCGTTCCAGAGCACCGCGGCCAGCGGCACGTTGCCGATCGAGCACACGAACGACAGCATCGCGACCAGCGGACCGATCAGCGGCCCCCACAGCTTCGCCAGCAGGGGGTGGTCGACGAAGAAGAACCCCTGCCAGAAGCTCTCGGGGACCCACGCCGCGAGTGCGCCCGCGATCAGCAGCCCCACCGCGATGTCCGGCAGGATCGCCGCCCAGTCCATGACGAACGAGTGGCTGATCGCGGTGTACCCGCGCCCCGACCGCACCCGCGACCAGATCGAGCCGCCGCTGACCGACATGTCCATGGCCGCGTGGCCCTCCATCCGCCCGCTCAAGCCGCGTTCGGCCTGACGCGCCGCCACCGACACCATCGCCGGCCTGAGCAGCGCCCGGAACAGCAGCGCGACCACGATGATCATCATCGGGCCGCCGGTGAACTCCGCCAGCGTGAACTGCCAGCCCATGAGCAGCGCGAGCAGGATGCCGAGCTCGATCACGAGGTTCGTCGAGGCGAACTCGAACGCCGTCGACGACGTGAAGTTGGCGCCCTTCACGAACAGGGAGCGCGCGAGGGCCACCGCCGCGTACGAGCACGAGGACGAGGCCGCGCCCAGCCCACAGGCCACGCTCAGCGAGCGTGGCGAGTCGTCGGGGAGCAGGCGGGTCATCTCGGACTTCGAGACCACCGACTGGACGGCCGCCGACAGGGCGAAGCCCAGGATCAGCGCCCACAGGATCTCCCACGTCATGCTGAAGCTGAAGGACAGCGCGTGCCACAGTCCCCCGGCGACGGTCGAATCGAGCAGCATCCCCGCTCAGGCTAGGCGTTCGCGCCGGCCGGCTCAATCCGATGCGTCAGGACGTGACGTCCTTCCTGGTGAAGACGATCAGCGCCGCCGCAAGGAACAGCGCCGTGTAGACGGCCGCCAGCAGCAGGCCGCGCGCGATCCCGTCCCAGACGACCGGCGTGCGGAACAGGTCCGCGTACGCGAGCCACTGGTCGGAGATCAGGTACGGGTGGATCGCCCGCACGGCCGAGATGCCGCCCAGGATCTGGCTGGCGATCGCCACCGACACGGTCGCGACGGCCGCGCCGATCCCGGAGTCGGTGAGCGTCGACAGGAACACGCCGATCGCGGCTAGGCCGGCCACGCCGATCAGGATGTATGCCATCGCGCCCACGGTGCGCATCAGCGCTGCGCCAACCGAGAGCGTGGAGCCCGAGAGCGTCGGCAGCGGCCCGAACCCGAACGCGATCAGGCCGGCCGTCAGCCCGACCAGCGTGACCCAGAGCACCGAGGCGCCGAGCTCCGTCATGACCGCGAGGTACTTCGTCACCACCAATCGGACCCGGCCGACCGGGCGTACCAGGAGGTAGCGCAGCGTCCCGGCCGACGCCTCTCCGGCGACCGCCTCCCCGGACAGCAGGCCGGTGCCGAGCGGCAGGAAGAAGGGCTGGATCAGTGCCATGGCCGCCAGGCCGGCGAACAGCCCGTTGTGCCGGACGAGGTCGAAGAACGGCGGCCCACCGGCGCCGCCGGATGCCGTCGCCTGCAGTACCGCCGGCAGCACGGCGACCGCGGCCAGGCACGCGCCCAGGACGTACGTGCGGGGCCGGTGAAGGCTCTTCAGCAACTCGACGCCGAACATGCGGCTCAGCCTCCGTCGCGCCGGCCGGTCATCGCGGCGCGTCCTCGCCTTCGACGAGCGCGACGAACACGTCCTCGAGGCTGTCGTGCTCGGGCACCAGCGCGCGCACGCCCACCCCGGCCCGCACCAGCGCGGCGTTCACCTCGGCGGGATCGGCTCCTTCGGAGAGTCGGACGCGCAGCGCCGTGGATCCGTCCGCGATCAGCGTGACATCGGACACGTCGCGCAGGGCGCGCTCGGCCCGGCCACGGTCGTCCACGTCGATGCGAAGGCGCGAGGCGCCGGCACGCAGGTTCGCCGGCGGGCCCTCGGCCACGAGTCTCCCCCGCGCGAGCACGCCGACACGGTCGCACATGGCCTCCACCTCGGACAGCAGGTGGCTCGACACGAACACCGTCACGCCGTCGTCGGCCAGCCGGCGAAGCAGTGTCCGGATCTCGCGCATCCCTTGGGGGTCCAGCCCGTTCGTCGGCTCGTCCAGGAGCAACACGCGGGGCGCGCCGAGCAACGCGAGCCCGATGCCCAGGCGCTGGCGCATGCCCTGGCTGTACGCCTTCACCTTCTTGTCGCCGGCCGCGTCGAGGCCGACGGTTCGAAGCACCTCGTCCACCCGCGATCGCCGGGCGTCCCGGTCGTCGGGCGGTCCGGCCGCCGCGGCGAAGTAGTCCAGGTTCCTCCTGCCGGACAGGTACATCCAGAACGCCGGCTCCTCGACCAGGGCGCCGGCCTTGCGAAGCGCACGGCCCCGCGCCGCGCCGCCGGCGAACACCGGCTCGCCGAGCACGTCGACCTCGCCTTCGGTCGGCAGGATCAGCCCGAGCGCCATCCGAATGGTGGTGGTCTTTCCGGCGCCGTTCGGCCCGAGGAACCCGTACAGGGTCCCCTCCTCGACGGTGAGGTCCAGGTGATCGACGGCGGCGATGGCGCCGTATCGCTTGGTGAGGCCGCGGCTGGCGAGCGCGTTCAGGGCAGCCTCGGCGCGACCCTCTCCAGGGAGGACTGCGGTACGGCGCCCACCAGCAACCAGCTGTGATCGCCGCGGTCGACCAGCCGCGCGGAGAACAGCGTTCCGTTGAACGGCAGCAGGGCGCCGATGTCGAAGCCGCTGGCGTTCTGCAGCTCGGCGAGCGGCGGCACGCGATACGCGGTGACCGTGGCCCACCCGAAGCCGAAGACCCGCACGTACTCGCCCAGGTCGCGGTGCATCCCGGCCGACTCCGACGCCATCCGGGAGCTCGGGACTGCCGTCTCCGGTCCGCCTGCCATGGGGAGTGCGGCGGCGAACGGGAGCATGGGATGGCCCTGCGCCGGCAGCTCGACCACGCGCGCCCCGTTCGGCGGAACGAACCGGAACGTCGACGGGTCGATCGGGGCGAAGCTCACGCTCGTGAACGTCGCCGAGACCGCGGGCGACGCGGCTCCGCGCGCGAAGACCGCGATGCTGATCGGCAGCCGGGTCGCCGAGTCGATACCCATCTCGATCCGTCCGATCAACGTCGTGTCGGTTCGAGGCTGCAGGACCAGCGTGTACGTCGGGCGGCCGGCCACCCACGCGTTCGTCGCCACCGTCACCGAGGTGGTCGGCGACAGCCCGGCCAGGGCTCGTTCGGCCAGCGTCGTCGGGCTCAGCATCCCGGCCAGTCCCTGCACGGCCTGCGGGGATCCCGCGTGCGGACGGATGCCGGCGGCGCCGGACTGCGGCGTCGGAAACGCGAGGTGGTACGCGGTGAACGACGCCGAATCCCAGGCCCAGAGGTTGGCGGGCGTGACCGTGATCGAGCGCTCGGCCGCGGGCAGCAGGTCCGCGACGCGCAGGCCGCGGCTCGAGCTCCACACGCGAAGGTCGTGGTCTCCCGAGACGTATTGCAGGACGGACGCCGGCCCGGTCAGCTCGTCGGGTCCGATGTTCGGCAGTTGCGGCAAGCCCAGGTCGATGTGCGTGCCGACGCGCCCCGAGATCGCGGGCTGCACGCGCGTCGCGCGGATCGCGGAGGCCACGAGCTCCTGCGCCGTCACCGGCGGGAGCTTCGGCGCGGACGAGGCCCTGCCCGCGAGCGCGACGCCGGCCCCGATCAACAGGGCGGCCGACACGGCGAGCACCAGCAGGCGACCACCGGTGGAGCGGACGAACGTGCGGGCCATGCGTCTACTTGTAGCACGGCCGCGCGATCCGACAACCCCCGCCCGGCCGGGGCGTCACACCTCCTTCACAACTTCACGACGAACGGCGCAGTCGGCAAGGCGATCCGGCAGGGGTTCGACGCCGATGCCCGGCCCGGAGGGGACCCGCATCGTGCCGCCGGCTTCGAGCTCGAACGGCGGCGTGAGGTCCTGAGGGAAGTAGCGCCGGCTCGCGCTGGTGTCCCCCGGCATCGTGACCCCCGGCAGGGACGCGAGCGCCAGGTTGCCTGCGCGGCCGATACCCGTCTCCAGCATCCCGCCGATCCACACCGGCACCCCGCGGTCGCGGGCCACGTCGTGAACCCGTCGCGCTTCGAGCAGGCCGCCGACACGCCCGGGCTTGATGTTGATGACCCGGCACGCGCCGAGCTGGATCGCGGCGGCCGCGTCGTCGGCGTGGCGAATGGACTCGTCCAGGCAGATCGGCGTGTCCAGCCGCCGCTGCAGCTCGGCGTGATCCAGCAGGTCGTCGTGGTCCAGCGGCTGTTCGATCATCACCAGGCCGAGCTCGTCGAGCGCCTCGAACAGCGGCGCGTCCCCCAACGTGTACGCCGCATTGGCGTCCACCGACAGCGGGACGTCGGGAAGCGCATCGCGGATCGCGCGCACCACCTGCACGTCGCGCCCCGGTTCGATCTTCAGCTTGACCCGTTGGTACCCGGCGTCGAGGTACTCGCGGATCTCCTCGAGCATCGCTTCGCTTGACGCGGCGATGCCGACGCTGACGCCGCACTCGATGCGGTCTCGGACACCCCCCAGGTACGCCGACAGCCCCAGCTGCTTGGCGCGAAGCCACGCGTCCAGAACGGCGGCCTCCAGCGCGGACTTGGCCATCCGGTGCCCGCGCACCCACCCCGTTCGCGCCGCGACGTCGGCCGGATCCTCGACCGGTCCACCCCGAAACACCGAGGGAATCAGGAAGCGGGTCAGGGACTCCCATGCCCCGTCGTTCCACTCCTCGGAGTAGCGCGGCTCGGGGCTCGCCACGCACTCGCCCCACCCGACGGCCTCGTCGGCCTCCACCCGCACCAGCACCGCGCGCTTGTCGGTTTCCTCGCCGAAGCTCGTCCGGAACGGACGCACCAGCGGGATGGCGACCTCGATCAGCTCGACGGATCGGATGCGGATCACGTTGCCTCCTTGTCGGGTCGAAACGCGTAGCGCGAATCCGGCGTCATCGCGGTGGCCACGAGGCCGGCATCGAAGCACTCGCGAAACGCCTCCGCGGCCGTCCGCCTCCATTGCTCGGCGAGCTCCGGATCGCGCGCCTTCATGGCCGTGTGGTCGCGCGGCACGGCGACGAGCACGACGTCGCCGGTCGCATCGGCGCGGGACGCGCGGTACGGCCGCTCCCGTTCGTCCATCGCCAGGAGCACGCGGCCGTCGGCCGGCTCCTCCGGACGGCCCGCCAGGGCCCGTTCGGCCCGTTCGGACCGCAGCCGCCACACGACCTCGAACCGGTCGCTGCGGTCTCCCGCGTTCAGGCGATCGCTCATCGTGCCGTAGAACTCGGGCCAGAACGCCGTGGCGACCGCGCCGAGCTTCACCAGGTTGAACCGGCCGTTGCGCGCGACCAGCGGGTCGTACGTCCAGCGGATCTCCGGGATGCCCGCGTCCAGGCACGCCGCGCGCTGGGCCAGCTTCAGCGCGTAGCCCACGCCGCGGTGCTGGAGCTCGGGCACGACCGCGGCCATATGGGAGTGCAGATGGAGCCCGCCGGCCGTCCCGGCGAAGCCGAGCGCGAAGCCCACGAACCCGTCCCCCTCGCGGGCGCCGACCAGCGCGTTGCCCGAGTGCTCGAGGGCTCGGATCAGCTCCCGGTGCAGGTGCTGCGCGCCCCAGACCCGTTCGATCACGTCGTTGACGGCGTCGGCATCGTCCAGGGACGTGAGCGGCGCCACGACGACGCCGGCGCGCTTTGCGGCTTCCCGCGCGACGGCCCAGCCGTCGTTCGGCGCGGCCGCGTCAACCGGATCCATCGCGCCTAGTAGATCAGAAACGCGACGGGGCCCGGGATGTCCCGGGCCCCGTTCGTCGATCCCGATTACCCGCGTGCGCTTCGGCGTTCGATACGGTGCGCCGCCCGGGTCGACCTGCCCCGGGACGCGCGGGCTCGGTGGTCTGGTTGGATTCTGCCGGGTCCTCCCCGGCGGACGGGCGAAGGAGTCACCTCCGGCCCGTCGAGGGACGGCTCAGCAGCCAGCCACCTCGAGGGTCGCATGCGGTAGTTGCAAGCTGGACCACCTCCTTTCTCCCGTGCCTGCCATCCTGCACCCGGCACGCCGGTTCGACAAGTAGCGCGCCACCTCGACGCGAGGTGGGAAGGCGAGAGCCGGCGAGCGGCGGTGTGGCGGAGGGTCAGGCGGCGCGCTCGAACGCGCGAGCCGACAGCATGACGTGGGGGAGCTCGCGGCGATCGAGCACGTCCTTCACCGAGGCCTGCAGGCGAAGGCACATCGACGCGGCCGCCGTCAGGTCGGCGCTCGGCAGCAGCAGCACGAGCTCGTCCGGGGCGGTGCGGTAGATGCGGTCCCCACCTCGAAGGACGAACGGAACGGCTTCGACCAGCGCCCGAAGGACGTCCTCGGCCGTCTCCTCGCCGTACGCGGAGCGGATCTCGCTCAGGGGGGAGATCTCGATCGCGGCAAGCGCGAACGCGCCCCCGTGCATCCGCCCGCGGTCCAGCCGCAGGTCACGTTCAAGTGCGGCCGCGGAGCCGGCCCCCGTGGACGGGTCGCGCATGGCGGGTTCGGCCTTGGTTGGGAAGGCCTCGCGCTTGGCGGGAGCCGGCGCCGGAGCCGACTCGCCGGCGGGCTGCTCCACCACATCCAGGACCGGAGCGGTGACGCCGTCCCAGCGCATCCCGGCAAGCGCGTCGGCCGCGCGGGGCCCGGCTCCGTCCTGCTCGTCGGCCAGCGTCAGCTGGATCCAGAGCAGCACGTCGCCGCGCTCCGTTCGGTAGGCGGTCCGGACGTCCTTCGTGTCGTTCACGCGAGCCCTCCCATGCGAAACCAAGCCTCACCAATCATGTCGGCGCGATCGGTGGGTCGGTTTACGGGAAAGCGCGCGGGTTATCCGCCCTGAGGCGGCGGCAGCTCCTGCCACTCGTTCTCGTCGTAGCCGCTGCCGCGTCCCTTGAAGAACTTCACCAGCCCGGCCACGAGCGCCGCCAGCATGGCGAAGATGAAGAACTTCTTCACCTTGCCACCCTTCTTCTTCTCCTCGGTGTCCTGAACCTCGTCGGTCATGTACCCCTCCCCTTCGGAATCGTGTGGGCGTGGTAGGACTCGAACCTACGACCTCATCCTTATCAGGGATGCGCTCTAACCGCCTGAGCTACACGCCCGTCGGCGCCCCGACGAGGGCGGTATCCCGGGCGTCGGCAAGCCTACCCGCGGCTTTCTCGGGGTGTCAACGCGCAGGTCAGAGGGGATGTGCGAAGCAAGCCGGCAGCGCGCGGGGACCGGTTATGGACGTTCTGCGATGGTGATCCGCACGCCGCCCACGACGTCGGCCACCAGGTTGTACAGCAGCGCGAGCAGCGTCGTCACCAACGACCAGATGACGACGCCCGCCAGCCCGACCACGAGGGCCCGCGCGAAGATCCACCCGCCGTTGATCCGGAACCCTCCGCGAGCCGAGCCCAAGCCCAGGTTCGACAGGAAGTGCGAGGCCGAATTCAACACCCCGATGAGCCCCAGCACCCAGTACACGATCGACAGGGCGCAGAGCACGACGAGCATGAGGCACAGGTAGAACAGCAGGGACACCCGCAGCACCGACAACGGGGACAGCCGTCGAACGACCACGCGCGCCTCCCGCGTGCCGGGCGATGGCGCGGGCGGAGTCGTGACGACGACGGGCGACCTCCAGTCCTTCCCCGGCTCCTTCGCCGACCCGTCCGGCTCGGTGGACCCGAAAGGCGGCGTCGGTTCGTCAAATGTCGGCGCCGGTCCGGCAACCGTCGGCGCCGGTCCGGCGACGGGGTCGGCGAACGGGTTGGGGGGTTCGTCGTCGGGGACGCCCTGCAGCGCATCCTGATCCGCGAGGGCCTGATCCGTTTCGTCGCTGCCCGGATTCGGGGCACGCTTCACAGTCGCTCATCCAAGGTGATGTCCCACTCCGATCCCCGCCCGGTGGTCACGTGGAATACTCCTTTGTACGCGCCGGCCGCCGCCATCTCAAGCACGGCCGTGTGCTTTCAGTATGGTGATCGTCGTGCCAGGCGACACCCGCGACCCCGGGCGCGCCGCCCCGCCGGCCGCCTCCCGACGGACGACGCGCGATCTCCGAATCATGTTCGCCATCCAGGCCCTCCGGGCGTTCATCTACGGGTTCGGCAGCATCCTGATCGGGTCGTCGCTCGCGGCGGCCGGCCTGTCCCCGGCCCGCTTCGGGCAACTGCTCTTCGCGCTGCTGGCCGGCTTCGCGATCGTATCGATCCTGATCGGGACCCTCGGCGACCGGATCGGCCGCCGGCGCGCGTACGGGTTGCTCTTCCTGGTCATGGCGGTGGCCGGAACCACCTTCGCCCTCACCACCTGGATGCCGGCCCTGGTGCTGGCGGCGCTCACCGGCACGATCTCGGTCGAAGCCAACGAATCCGGTCCCATCACCTCCCTCGAGCAGGCCATGATCCCGCACACGGCCGCCACCGCGGCCCTGCGCAACCGCGCGTTCGCCCGATACAACGCCGTCGCCTACCTGGCCGGTTCGCTCGGCGCGCTGGCGGCGGGCGGGCCCGACCTGTTCCGCCGGTGGTTCGGGGCGCTCCCGGCCAACCAGCGGTTCCTCCTGATCTTCCCCATCGTGGCGCTGGCATGCTCGTGGCTCACCACGTTGTTGTCCGACGAGGTCGAATCCGGGGAGGAACTGTCGGCGACGAAGCGCTTCCCCCTGATCACGTCCAGGGGGATCGTCGCCCGCCTCGGCGCGCTGTTCGCGGTCGACTCGTTCGGCGGCGGGTTCGTCACGCAGACGTTCCTCGCGTACTGGTTCGGGAGGAAGTTCGGGGCGACCACGGAGATGCTCGGCCTGGTGTTCTTCGGTGCGGGACTCCTGCAGGCCGGGTCCTCGCTCGCCGCGGGCTGGCTCGCCAACCGCATCGGCCTGCTCAACACGATGGTCTTCACGCACCTGCCGTCGAACATCCTGCTGATCGCCGTGCCGTTCGCCGGTTCGCTCGGGCTGGCCATCGCGCTGCTGCTCGCTCGCTTCGCGATCAGCCAGATGGACGTCCCCGCCCGTCAGGCGTACGTCGTCGCGCTGGTGCCGTCGTCGGAACGCACGGCCGCAGCGTCGTACACGAACACCGCCCGCTACGTCGTGCGGCCGCTCGGCCCGCTGATCGGCGGCGCCATCATGCAGTCGATCGGGCTGGCCGCGCCGTTCGTCGCGGCGGGCGGGTTGAAGATCGTGGACGACCTGTCGCTGCTGGCGACGTTTCGAAAGGTCAAGGTCCAGGATCAGGACTAGCGTCGAGCGTCTGCCCGCGAGCGCCGGTGAACCCTGCGCCTACTCGGCCTCATCCTCGGACTGCGTAACGACCGGGGCCACCGCGGCGACCGAGCGGCCGCGCTCCAGGCGCATGACGCGGACGCCCTGGGTGGCCCGGCCGGCCTTGCGGACCTGCGTGGCCGGCACTCGGATCACCACGCCGTCGTTGGCGATCACCAGAATGTCCTGGTCCTTCG
>DASXAQ010000106.1:0-52718 GCA_036406615.1 Actinomycetota bacterium
ACGAGGCGAACGTCCTCGCGCCGCTCGGCCTGATCCAGCGCGCGCTGGCGCTGCTGCGCGAATCGAACGGCCGCATCCTCGACGTCACGTCCGACGCCGGCGTCGAGGGCTACGAGGAATGGGGCGGATACGGCTCGTCGAAGGCGGCGCTGGAGCAGATGTCGAACGTGCTCGCGGCCGAGCACCCCGAACTGCGCATCTACTGGGTCGACCCGGGCGACATGAACACGCGCATGCAGCAGGAGGCGTTCCCCGGCGAGGACGTCTCGGACCGGCCGCCGCCCGAGGCCAGCGTGCCGGGGTTGCTCCGACTCATCGAAGGGGACCTGCCGAGCGGCCGCTATCGCGCGCGCGACCTGTCCGCAGGCGCGCCGTCTCGCGCCGCTGCCGCGCGGGAGTGACCGGCATGAGCGCCGCGACCGCGCGTCGCCTCGAGACGATCGCGTTCGAGCTTCCGCGCGAACTCGAAGCGCACGAACCACCTGAGGCCCGTGGGCTCGCGCGCGACGACGTCCGGCTGATGGTCGCGTACCGCCACGACCTGACCCTGCACGACGCGCGTTTCCGCGACCTGGCGCGATTCCTCGAGGCGGGCGACCTGCTGGTGATCAACAACTCCGGGACGCTGCCGGCGTCGATCCCGGCCCGGCGGGCCGACGGGACCGAACTGGAGCTGCACCTGTCGACGCCGCTTCCGTCCGGCGGCCCCGCCGACCTGAACGCGCCGCCGGCCGCCGACCCGCCGGTGTGGGTCGTGGAACTGCGCCGCCCATCGGGGACTGACAGCCTGCCGTTTCGCGACGCATCTGCGGGCGAGGTGCTTCGGCTCCCCGACGCCGCGGCGCAGATCCTGGAGCCGTACCCGCCCGACTGCGGGCCGTTCGACACACGGGCCACGCGGTCGCGGCTGTGGACGTCGGCGCTGCGGCTGCCCGAACCGGTTGGCGCGTACCTGGCGCGGCACGGCCACCCGATCCGCTACGGGTACGTCAACCGCGAGTGGCCCGTCTCCTTCTATCAGACGGTGTTCGCGATGGAGGCCGGCAGCGCCGAGATGCCGAGCGCCGGGCGCGCCTTCACGCCGGAGATGATCACTGAGCTCATCGCCCGCGGCGTCGATGTCGCGCCGATCACCCTGCACGCGGGCGTGGCGTCGCTGGAGGAGCACGAGGCCCCCGGCGCGGAGTTCTTTCGCGTGCCGGAGGCCACGGCGCTGCGCGTGAACCTGGCCAGGCGCTCCGGCGGAAGGATCGTGGCGGTCGGCACGACGGTCGTGCGGGCGCTCGAGACGGTGTCGGATCAGGCAGGTCGAATCGCGGCCGGCTCGGGCTGGACCCGGCTGGTCGTGTCGCCGGAGCGCGGCGTGCGCGCCGTGGACGGGCTGCTCACGGGGTGGCACGAGCCACGCGCGTCGCACCTGCTCATGCTGGAGGCCGTTGCCGGCCGCGAGCTGCTCGAGCGGTCGTACCGGGCCGCGATCGAGCGACGGTACCTGTGGCACGAGTTCGGGGACCTGCACCTGCTGCTGCCCTGACCGAGCGCGGCACGATCTCGTACCGGCACACGTGCGCGCCAGCCATCATGTGCGCGACCCGTTCGATGCGTGCCTGGGGCAGCACCTCGCGGAGAAACTCGATCTCGGTCGAACACGCCAGCCCCCATCGACGCGCGACGCCCAGGATCGCGCAGTTGTGTTCGGTGATGCGAAACGTCCCGTCGTCCAGCGCCTCGAACTCGGCCAGGTAGCCGTCCTCGTCGAGGATCCGGGCCAGCTCGACCACCTGGTCCGGGAACGGGCGGCCCTGGAGCCGCTCGGCCGCGGTGCGGACCCGCCGCCGGCGCCGGCGTTCGAAGATCCGCTCGACCGAGCTCGGATCCTCGTCCTCCACATAGGAGAGCAACTCGTTCGTCAGCTCGCTGTAGTACTTGGGGAACAGCGCCTCCGCGCCGCTGGACAGCCGGTGCAGGTGCCGCGGCCGGCCGGGCTTGCCCTTCTCGGCCCGGTGGACGACGAATCCGGATGCTGCCAGCCCCGCCAGGTGCTGCCGGATGGCGCTCGGGGTCACGTCGAGGGCCGCGGCCAGGTCGTCGACCGTGGCCTCGCCGCGCTTCTTCAGCGCGATCAGGATCTCGCGGCGCGTGGCGGGGAGTGCCTCGAGCGTCGGGTTCGCGAGGTCTTCCCGGACAGACGTCGGGTCGGCTGCCATCGAGTCCATGCTAGCCGCCGGGGCCGCGTTTGCGCAGCGATCGGTGTGATTACTCGGCGGGCTGAATGATGACCTTGATCGACTCCCCGGCGTCGATGACCAGGCGAAACGCCTCCTGCGCGCGGTCGAGCGGCAACCGGTGGGTGACTATGGGCCCGACGTCGACCCGGCGCCTGGCGATGGCGTCGAGGGCGGCGCGGAGGTCGTCCGGCGGCCCCGCGTACGACGTGACGACGCTGATGCCGTCGCGCCACAGATCCGCCAGGGGGAACGGCACCGTCACGCCAGGCTCGGTCGCGGCGAAGAACAGGATGTGCCCGCCCCGGTCCACGCACGGGACGGCCTGCGCGATCGCCTGGGGAGCCGGCGTCGACACCACCACCATGTCCGCGCCGCGCCCGTCGTTCGCGGCGGCGACGGCCGAGGGCACGTCCTGCTTCGACGCATCGATCACGACGTCGGCGCCGGCGCGCCGCGCGGCCTCCAGGCGGAAGGGGTGGACGTCGGTGGCCAGGACCCGTTCGGCTCCCGAAGCCTTGGCCCAGAGCACGTGAAGCAGGCCGGCCATCCCACTGCCGAGCACGGCGACCGTCCGGCCCTGGGCGCCCCCGGCGATCCGCTGCCCGCGCACGACGCACGCGAGCGGTTCGACGAACGAGCCCTCCTCGTACGACATGTCATCGGGAATGGCGAACGTGCCCCGCTCGACGTTGACGGCCGGCAGGCGCACGAACTCGGCGAATCCGCCCGGATCGAAGTGCGTGGTGCGAAGCAGATCGCAGACCGGCTCGTTGCCGGCGCGGCAGTAGCGGCACTCGCCGCACGGCACGTGGTGGGTCGCAACGATCCGGTCGCCCGGCGCGAATCCGGCCACGTCGGGGCCGACCTCGACCACCTCGCCCGCAACCTCGTGCCCCAGGACGACCGGGGCCTTCGGTTTGCGGTACCACTCCATCACGTCGCTGCCGCACACCCCCGAGGCATGGACGCGAAAGACGAGCTCGCCGGGGCCGGCGGTTGGCTTGGGTCGTTCTTCGATGCGGACGTCGTCGTTGGCGTAGTAGACCGCGACCTTCATCCGGGCGCGACCCTGGCTCCGTCTCCTGCCAGGGCGCCGGCGTCGGCCGGCGACTCGGATGTGGTTCGCTCGTAGATGGCGAACGCCTCGTCGACCGACGCGCGGTCGTGCACGACGGCCCGCACGGCGCGGATCATACCGACGGGCGAGTCAGACTGGAAGATGTTGCGGCCCATGTCGACGCCCCGGGCGCCCGCGCGCACCGAATTCCAGGCGAGCTGGATCGCGTCGCGCTCGGGGACCTTCTTGCCGCCGGCCACGACGAGCGGCACCGGCGTCGACCCGACGATCTCCTCGAAGCCCTCGCAGTAGTACGTCTTGACGAAGTGCGCCCCGATCTCCGCGGCGATCCGGCAGCACAGGCCCAGGTAGCGCGCGTCCCGCGCCATGTCCTTGCCGACGGCCGTCACCGCGAGCACGGGGATGCCGTGGCGTTCGCCGGCGTCGACGAGCTTGGCCAGGTTCAGCAGCGTCTCGCGTTCTCCGTCGGCTCCGACGAAGATCGACAGCGTGATCGCCGACGCGTTCAGCCGGATGGCGTCCTCGATCGCCACGGTGAGCCCCTCGTTCGAGAGCTCCGTCAGGATCGACGTGCCGCCCGACACGCGCAGCACGATCGGGACGTCGGATGTCGGCGGCACCGAGGTCCGAAGCACGCCACGAGTGAGCATCAACGAGTCGGCATGGGGCAGCAGCGGCGCGATCGTCGCGGCCGGGTCCTCGAGCCCCGACGTCGGCCCCAGGAAGTACCCGTGGTCGACCGCGAGCATCACGGTGCGGCCGTCCGGCGGCCTGAGGATGCGATTCAGTCGGTTCGCGAGGCCGAAGTCCATGGCCAGCCATCTTAGCGGGGCCCGGCCGGGCCGCCTGCTTTGCGCACTTCGCGCGCTGGTGTAGAAGAGGACACGATGAACGAGCCGCCGCCACCTCCACCACCGTCCGAGCCACCCGGGCCGCCTCCGGCGCCCCCGCCCCCGCCGGCCCAAGGCGGCGCGGGCGGCGACGAGCTTCCCCCACCTCCGTCGGGATGGCCAACAGGCGTGCAGGGTCCGGACGCAACACCGCCGGCGCCATCCTCGCGCCGTCGGCTGTGGGTGATCGGGGTCGTGGTCGCGGTCGTGCTGTTCGCCATCGTCGCCGGCGTGCTGGCCGCCAACAGCGGGTCGGGTGGGTCGAACGATTCGAGCAGCCCGGGCCTCACGATCACCGATACGGGCGGGACGGACCAGTACGGCTACTCGGCGGCCATGCGCAGCGGGTTCATGCAGGGCTGCACGAAGAACGGCGTCTCGGAGTCGCTCTGCGGCTGCATGCTTCGCAAGATCGAGCCCCAGGTGCCGCCCGCGCAGCTGATCCAGATCGGCGCGAACCAGGGGAGCCTGCCGCCCGACGTGCGTCAGTTCGTCACGACGGCGGCGCAGCAGTGCGTGGCCGAGGGAGCGGGCTCGCCGACGCCGGCGGCCGGCGCCACCTGAGCGGCCGGTGCGCCGCCAGCGGCCGAGCGCACCATCGAAGCACCGCCGCTCAGACGCCGGCCATGTCCCTGACCACCTTGCCCAGCGCCGAGAAGTCCTCGCGCCCGTAGCCGGCGGCCGTGGCCGCGCCCAGGATCTGGCGCGCGACGGACGTCGACAGCAGCGGCGTCCCGGCCCGCGCGGCGTAGCCGAGCGCCAGGTCCAGGTCCTTCGCCATGAGGTCGGTCATGAACCCGGGCCGCCAGCCGTTCGACGCGGGACTGTCGGGCACGACGCCCTCGAACGGCACGCGCGTGCGCACCGCCGTGCAGTCGCCGGTGGAATGCAGGAGCACCTCGTGAAGCTTCGAAAGGTCGGCGCCGGCCTTCGACGCCATGGTGAACGCCTCGGCGGTCGCGAGCATCTGCGCCACGTAGATCAGGTTGTTGCACAACTTGACGACCTGTCCCATGCCGGGGCCGCCCACGTGCACGATCAGCCCAGCGAAGGCGTCCAGCGCGGGCGTCGCCGCCCGAACCGTCTCCTCGTCGCCGCCGACCATCAGCGTCAACGTTCCGTTCTCGGCCCCGACCGTGCCGCCAGACACGGGCGCCTCCAGGTACGCCGCGCCGGCGGCGGTCACCCTTGCGTGCTGGTCCCGCTCGACGTCGGGGTCGATCGTGGAGCAGTCGACGACCACCTTGCCCGGGCCCAGGGCCGGCAGCAGCTCGTCCACGACCGAAGCGACGTCCGGCGACGAGGGAACGCAGAGCACGGTGACCTCCGAGGCCGTGGCGACGCCGGCCGGGTCGCCGCCGTCGACGGCGCCCGCGGCCACCGCCGCGTCGATCGGTGGACGGCTGCGCGATGCCACCGTGACCGTGTGACCGGCGTTCAGCAGGTTGCGCGTCATCGGGAGCCCCATGGCTCCCAGGCCGATGAAGCCCACGTCCATGTTGGCGTCCTCCTGGTTCGGATCCGGCGGGTGACGCAGGCAGCGTAGCCGGGCTCAGCCCTTGACGCCGGTCAGGGTGACGCCTTCGATGAACACCTTCTGCGCGAAGAAGAAGATGATGATCACCGGCAGCATGAACAGCACGGACCCGGCCATGAGCGCGCCCCACGAGACCGAGTAGTTGACCTGCACGTTGCTCAGGATCTGCGACAGCCCGACTGCCAGCGTGATCGACTTCGGGTTGTTGCCCGCGTAGATGAGCGGGTAGAAGAAGTCGTTCCAGGCGAACAGGAACTGGAACAGGCCGATCGCGACGATCGCGGGCTTGGCCAGCGGGACGATCACCCGCGTCATGATCCGGAACTCGCCGGCGCCGTCGACGCGCGCCGCGTCGGACAGCTCCTCCGGGATCGTCATGAAGAACTGGCGCAGCAGGAAGATCGAGAACGCGTCGCCGAAGAAGTTGGGCACGATCAGCGGCTTCAACGAGCCGATCCAGTGCAGACGGACGAAGACGATATACAGCGGCACGCTCGTGACCTGATCGGGCAGCATCAGCGTGGCCAGGATCAGGATGAACACGGCGTTGCGGCCGCGCCACCGCATCCGCGACAGCGCATAGGCCACCGGGATCGCCGACAGCATGACGCCGACCGCCGAAAGCGTCGCGTAGATGACCGTGTTGTAGCCGTAGCGCAGCATGGGGATGAGGCTGAAGATGTCCTGGTAGTTGGTCCAGACCCATGGGTGCGGCCACACGCGGCTCGTGAGCGCCTGCTGGCGCGTCATGAACGAGGTCAGCAGGACGAAGACGAACGGCATGACGAACACGACGGCCAGCGCGATCGCCAGGCTGTGGTTCCCGATCGACATGAGGATGCGGCGCCGGCGCACGGCCGGCGGCACCTTTCGCCGGGCCGCCGGGGCGGAGGCGGCCGAGCGGGGCAGGGTGGCCGTGGTGGCTATTGGAACCCTCCCTGGTAGAAGACCCACCGCTTCGACGTGCGGAACAGCACGAGCGTGCACGCCATGATGATCAGGAACAGCACCCAGGCCATGGCCGACGCATAGCCCATGTGGAAGTACTGGAAGCCCTGCTGGTACAGCCAGATGCCGTAGAACAGCAGCGACCCCTGCGGGTCGCCCAGGCTCGAGGGCTGGCCGCCCGAAGCCACGAACCCCTCGGTGAAGTACTGGAACCCGTAGATCACCCCGGTGACTGCCGCGAAGAAGATGACCGGCGAGATCATCGGGAGCGTCACGTAGCGGAACCGCTGCCAGCCGCTTGCGCCCTCCACGTCGGCCGCGTCGTACAGCTCCCGCGAGACGTCGAGCAGCGAGGCCAGAAAGATGATCATCACCGTCCCGATGCCCCACATGCCGAGCAGCAGCAGCCCGGGCTTAGCCCAGCGCGGGTCCTGGAACCACAGCGGCGTGGGGATGTGCAGGAACGACAGGACTGCATCGGTGGGGCCGCCGGGGTTCAGGATGAACAGGAACCCGAGCGTGGCCGCCACGGCCGGCACCATCGTCGGCAGGAAGAAGATCGTGCGGTACGTGCCGCCGCCGCGCTTGATGCGGATCAGGACCAGGGCGCACCCGATCGCGAACACGATCTGGATCGGTGTCGCGATCACGACCATCCAGAGCGTGTTGCGAAGCGACAGCCAGAAGTTCGGGTCGTCCGTGAACATGAAGCGGTAGTTGGACAGCCCGACCCACTGCGGGGTGCCGGTCAGATCGTAGTGGGTGAACGAGAAGTACAGGCTGGCGATCATCGGGTACAGCGTGAACACCAGGAACCCGATGAGCCACGGCGACAGGAACAGCAGGATCGTCAGCCGGTAGCGCCGGCGGCTTCGGCTGCGACGCCGGCTCGGAACCGGCCGCTCCCCGGCGGCGGCCGCCTGGACGCTCGCCCCGACGGCTATGGGAACCTCCCGACCGCCGCCAATCGGCTCATCCCAGCTGCGCCTGGTCGTCGATCTGCTTCGCCACCCCCTGGAGGCCGGCCTGAAGGTCGGTCTGGGTCCCCGCCAGGTACTTGTCCACCCATCCGGTCAACGTGTCCACGTCGTAGGTGCCGAGCGGCGTGATCTCCTTGTAGCCCGAGCTCGGGTCCAGGAAGATCTTCAGGAACGTCGCGAAGTGGGGGTCGGCCGCAAGCGTCGGGTCGTTCAGGGCCGCGGTCGTGGTGGGCACGTTCTTCAACAGCTGGGCCAATTGCACCTCGGCCTGGGTGTCCAGGGCCAGGTACTTCACCACGTTCCACGAGTCCTGGGGGTTCGCGACGCCGCGCGGAATGCCGATCACGGTGCCGTCGACCTGGCCCATGCCGTACTTGCTCACCATGTCGTCGGCGACCGGGAAGGGCGCCGTCGCGTAGTTGATCTTGGCCTTGTCCGCCTGGATGAAGGCGACGCGCCACTCGCCGTCGAGCGCCATCGCGAGCTTGCCCTGCTCGAACGCCTGGTCGGCGGTCCATTCGGAGTTCGCCCCGCCGATGCTCTGGAACCACTTGGTGAGCTTCGAGTAGCCGTACTGGTCGACCATCGACTTCTGCCACTGGACCAGCTGCGACCACCGCGGGTCGGTCGCCACGGCCGACTTGCCGGCCGCGTCGTAGTACGGCGCACCGTTGTACACGCCGTTGACGATCTGCGCGGTCTCGTAGTCGTTCAGCGGCAGGAAGCCGAGGACCTTGAACGACCCGTCGGAATTGAGCTGGGTGAGCTTCTGGGCGTCGGCCTGCAGCTCCGTGAGCGTCTTCGGCGGCGAGGTGATCCCCGCCTTCTGGAACATGTCCACGTTGTAGTACAGGCCGTACGCGTCGGACAGCATCGGCAGGGAGCACTGCACGCCCTTGTAGCTGGTGTACTGGGTCGCGGCGGCCGGCGAGGTCTTCGCCAGGTCGATGCCGTCCTGCTTGAGATACGCGTTGAGGTCCAGCCAGCTGCCGGTGGAGCAGTAGTGCGCGACGCTGTCGGGGCAGCACTCGATCGCGACGTCTGGCGGCGTGTTGCTCGCCATCGCGTTGTCGATGGCCGTGTTGTCCTTGCCGCCGACGCTCTTGATGGTGATCCACGGGTACTTCTGCTCCACCTGGAACAGCACGCTGTTGAACTGCTTGAGCTGGCGCTGCGTGAACATGCTCCAGACGGTCAGCGTCACCGGCGTGGGCGACGCCGTTGGATTCAGGGTGGGCGGCGCCGTGGTGGTCGTCCCCGCCGTGCAGGCGGCGGCCAGCACCGCCAGCGACACCAGTCCGATCGTAATCGAGCGTGCGCGCGTCATCCGTACCTCCGTGCGTCGGGGATCCCGGGTGTTCATCCAACGGCCTCCTGTTCGGTGGCGGCGGCCCGCTGGCCGCGGCCGGCGTTTCGTGTCCGTGCAGTGGTACGGGCGCCGCGGTCTCGCGGGCTCGCGAAGACGCGGTCGCGGGCGGCCTCCAGGGCCGTGGCGACCGCGCCGTGCAGCACGGCGTCGTCGCCGAGCGCCGACACGACGACCCGAGGTCGAAACGGCGAGAGCTCCCGGAGCTCGCGTTCGATCGGCTCGAGCAGCAGGTCGCCGTTGCGGCCCACGCCGCCCCCCAGGATCACGAGCTCGGGATCGAGCACTGCCGACACGGTCGCGATGCCCATGGCGAGCCTGGCCGCCTCGGCCTCGACGGCGCGGCCCGCGGCGGCGTCCCCGCGTCGGGCCGCGGCGAACACCCGCTTGGCGGTCAGCGACGGGTCCATGCCCTGAGCCGCGGCCGTGCGCACGATGCCGGCGCCGGCGGCCGCTTCCTCGAACGCGCCGCGACGCCGGTTGGCGGGGTCGCGCGGGTCGCCGGCGCCGATCGGCAGGTAGGCGATCTCCCCGGCCGCCCCGCGCGACCCGCGGTACAGCTCGCCGTCCAGCACCACGCCCAGCCCGACCCCCGTGCCGACCCACAGGTACACGAAGTTCCGCGCGTTCTGCCCGTGTCCACGCGACTGTTCCCCGAGCGCGGCCAGGTTCACGTCGTTCTCGAAGCTCACGTTGGTGCCGAGTTGCTCGCGAACGGCCTCGACGAGTCCGTGCCGGCCCCAGCCGGGGATGTTGGGCGCCATGGCGACCATCCCGCGGACGGGATCGAACACGCCGGGGCTGCCGACCGTCGCGTGCGTGACCTGGTTCCAGCGAAGCCCCGCCTCGGCCGCGAGCTCGTGCGCCAGCGTGCCGATCTGGCCGATGAGGGTCGAGGCGCTCCGGACGCGGGCGCGCTCGTCCCGCCGGGCAACGAGGGCCCCGGTGATGTCGGCGATCGCGGCGCGCACCCATTGGCGGCCGACGTCGATGCCGACGACCCAGCCGGCGAGCGGGTTCAGCTCGTACAGCGCGGCGCTCGGGCCCTTGCCGCCGGTGGAGCGCCCGACCTCGCGAACGAGCCCGGCCGCGAGCAGTCCGTTCAGCGCCAGCGACACGGTTGGCTTCGACAGGCCGCTCTCGCGGGCGACCTGCGCGCGGGACAGGGGGGCGCTGCGGCGGATCAGCTCCAGGACCGAGCGCTCGTTCATCGCCCGCAGGAAGCTGGGCGTCCCCGTCGCGAAGCGCGGCTCCCCGTTCGTCGGTTCCCTCCCGGCCGGTCCGGACCCGGCGGCGGCGTCAGCGCGACCTTGACCCGCCGGATATAGTTAGGAAACTTTCCTGATAGTCGCCGAAGCGTACGCTGAGCCCCGCGGGCACGTCAAGCGCACGCGGCGCCGAGGCCCGAAGATGGGATCCGCGATGGCACGTTCCAGGAACCGCACCCGGCCGGCTCGCTCCCGCGTCTCGCTCCCGATCGCGGCGGCCGCCGTTCTGGCGCTGCTGGCTGCCTGTACGGAAGGCAGCGGCGCCTCGTCCGGGTCGTCGCCCGGGGGCTCGGTCCCCGGCGCCGTTCCCGGGGCGACCGCGTACGTGCGCGTGAACCAGGTGGGCTATCCGACGACGGGGGCCAAGCGCGCGTACCTCATGTCCTCGACGGCGGAGTCCGGCGCCGAATTCCGTGTGGTCGATGCGAGCGGCGGGACCGCGTACAGCGCAGCCGTTGGCGCATCCGTCGGGTCGTGGAGCTCGCACTTCCCGTTCGTCTACGCCCTGGACTTCAACGGCGTCCGGGCCAAGGGTTCGTACCGCATCTCGGTGCACGGCGAGGCGGCGGCCGAGTCGCCGTCGTTTCGGATCGACGACGGTGCGGCCCTGTCGGCCGGACCGCTCGCCAACGCGCTGTTCTTCTACCAGGCCGAACGCGACGGACCGAACTTCATCCGGTCGGCGCTGCGCACGGCGCCCGGCCATCTGCACGACGCGCACGCCATGACGTACCTGACGCCGAAGGTGAACGGCGACGGGAACTTCAAGGGCGACCTCACGCCGCTCGGCGTCCGCATCGACGCGTCGGGCGGCTGGTGGGACGCCGGCGACTACCCGAAGTTCGTGGTCACGACCAGCTACACGGTCGATCTGCTGTTGGCCGGCGTGCGCGACTTCCCGTCGTCCCTGGGGTCACGGTCGACAGGTTCGGACTTCACGGCGGAGGCCAGGTTCGGCGTCGAGTGGCTGCTGAAGATGTGGGACGACCCCACAAGGACGCTCTACTACCAGGTGGGCATCGGCGAGGGGAACGACCACCTGGTCGGCGACCACGACATCTGGCGCCTTCCGCAGGCCGACGACACGTTCGGCGGCACGAACCCCGCGTTCAAGTACATCCGCAACCGGCCGGTGTTTCGCGCCGCCCCGCCCGGCTCGCCGGTGAGCCCGAACATCGCCGGGCGCGACGCCGCCGCGTTCGCGCTGTGCTACCAGCTGTTCCGCGTGAGCGACCCGTCGCTGGCCGCGCGTTGCCTGCTGGCCGGCGAGCACATCTTCGACCTTGCCGACACCGCGCCGACCGGCCGGCTGCTGACGGTGTTGCCGTTCGACTTCTATCCCGAGACCTCGTGGCGCGACGACCTGGAGTTGGGCGCCACCGAGCTGTACTTCGCGCTGGCGTCCGGCGGGACGCTGCCGCCCGGGCTGCCGCACACGAACGCCGGCCACTACCTGGACCTGGCCGCGCACTGGGCGCACGAGTACATGACGAACCCGGGCGACGCGGCCGACACGCTGAACCTGTACGACGTGAGCGGCTTCGGCCACTACGAGCTGTACCGCGCGATCCAGCGCGCGGGCGACCCGGCCGGGCTGGAGGTGACGCCGGCGGCGCTGCTGGCCGACATGAAGAAGGAGCTGGACCACGCCACGACCCAGGCCGCGCGTGATCCGTTCGGCTTCGGCTTTCCCTGGAACGACTACGACACCACGACGCACGGCACGGGGATGGCGGTCGAGGCCAGCGAGTACGACCAGCTGACGCACTCGAACGCCTTCGCCGAGGACGGCCGGCGGTGGCTGGCGAACGTCCTCGGCGCCAACGCGTGGGGCACGTCCCTGATCGTCGGCGACGGGACGACATTCCCGGACTGCATGCAGCATCAGGTGGCGAACCTCGTCGGGTCGCTGGACGGGTCGCCGCCGATCCTTCGCGGCGCGGCGGTCGAGGGGCCGAACTCGTTCGCGGCGAAGGGGGCGCTCGAGCACATGCGGCGGTGCCCGGCCGCCGGCGGCGACGCGTTCGCCAAGTTCAACGGCCACGGCGCGGTCTACCAGGACAACGTCCAGTCCTACTCCACGGTCGAGCCGGCCATCGACCTCACCGCCTCGAGTCCGCTCGCGTTCGCCCGCCAGGCGGCCGGCCTGCTCTGATCCCGCCCTACACTTGGCGGCCATGGCGGATCGCCCGGTCGTCCTGGTCTCGCACACGCACTGGGACCGCGAGTGGTACTCGACGTTCGAGGCGTTCCGCGAGCGGCTCGTCGAGATGATGGACGGGCTCATCGACTTGCTGGACCGCGAGCCTCGCTTCGCGCACTTCCACCTGGACGGCCAGGCCGCGATGATCGACGACTACCTGGAGGTCCGCCCCGAGCGGGAGGTGGACATCCGGCGGCTGGCCGCTGCGGGCCGAATCTCGGTCGGGCCCTGGTACACGCAGATGGACGAGTTCCTGGTCTCGGGCGAGTCGCTGGTGCGCAACCTCGAATGGGGGCTTCGGCGCGCCGCGGAGCTCGGCTGGTCGGATCCTTCTGGAGGGCCGGCCGTCGGGTACCTGCCGGATCAGTTCGGCCACGTCGGCCAGATGCCGCAGATCCTGCGTGGGCGTGGCCTGGCGAACGCGATGGTGTGGCGCGGCGTGCCCTCGGCCGTCGATCGCTCGGAGTTTCGCTGGCAGTCTCCCGACGGCAGCGAGGTGCTCACGCAGTACATGCTGAAGAGCTACTTCGTCGGCGGCTGGCTCACGCGGGCACAGTCGGCCGACGAACTGGCCGACGCGCTGGCCGGCGCGGTCGCGCAACTGGAGCCCTCTGCCACGCGCGAGGCGCTGCTGATGCCGGTCGGCGGCGACCATCACATCCCGGCCGCCGCGCTGATCCCGTACCTGGACGAGGCGAACGCCGCCGGCGGCGTCGCCGCGCGGTTCGGATCGATCGCGTCGTTCGTCGCGGACGGCGAGCCGCCGGCGGACCTGCCCGTCTGGCGCGGCGAGATGCGGTCGTCGGCACGGGCGCACCTGCTGCCCAACGTGTACTCGAACCGCGTCCCGCAGAAGCGCGAGCGCGCACAGGTGGAGGCGCTGGTCGAACGCTACGCCGAGCCGCTGGCCGCGCTGGTGCCCGGCTACGACTGGCCGGCGAAGAGCCTCGCTCGCGCGTGGCGCCTGCTGCTGTGGAACGGCGCGCACGACTCCGCGTGCGGGTGCTCGATCGACGAGGTGGCCCGCGCCGTCGACGCGAGGTTCGAGGAGGCACGCGACGTGGCGGAATCCGTCGCGTCGCGCGCGCTCTGGGCACTGGGGTGTCTGGTCGAACGGCCGGGACGGATCCGGTTCAACCCGTCGCCGTTCGAGCGCGAAGGCGTGCCGGGGCTCGGGTGGAGCGTGGGCGGAGGCGGCGACGCGGATGCGACGGCGGAGCCCGTCGACGCGCCGGCCGAGGTGTCGTATGAGGGCGCGCGCGTCGAGGCGCGGGACCGGGCCGGCGGCCTCCGGATCGGGTTCCGCGTGGCCGACGAGGACGACGTCGGCGACCTGTACACCTTCTGCCCGCCGGACGAACTCTCGCGCCGCGACCCGACGATCACGATCAGCGGTCCGAGCCCCGAGCCTCTCGGGTGGCAGATCGAATTCGCGTTTCCCGGTTCGCGGGTCCGCCTTCGCGTGACGCGCCGCACGTCGCACGGCGAGACGGAACCGTTCCTGCGGATCGACGGCGAGATCGAGAACGAACGCCCCGACCACCGGCTGCGGCTGCACGTCGCGTTGCCGCAGCGGGCCGAGGGATCGATGGCGCTCTCCGTGTTCGAGGTCGTCTCCCGGCCGCTGGTGGGCGAGGGCAGCGACCTGGAATCGCCGTCGCCGACGTGGCCGGCGCGGGGCGCGGTCAGTGCCGGCGGCCTGGCCGTGCTGTCCGAGGGCGTGTTCGAGTACGAGGTGGTGGACGGGCGCGAGCTGGCGGTCACCCTACTTCGTTGCTGCGCCACGATCAGCCGCGACCACCTGGCGACGCGCCCGTCGTCCGCCGGTCCGGACATCGCCACGCCCGACGCGCAGATGCTCGGCACGACCCCGTTCTCGCTCGCCGTCATGCCGGCGCCGCCGCCGAACGAGCTTCCCTCCGCGTGGGAGCGGTTCGCGCTGCCGATCGCCGAGGCCGACGCCCTCGGGGGCGGGCGTCTCCCGCAGACCGGGCGGCTGCTCGAGATCGACGGCGCCGAGCTGTCCGCGGTCCGGCGGCTGGACGACGGCTCGCGCGAGGTCCGGATCTGGAACCCCTCCTCCGTGGAACGCCATGCTCGTGTGGGGAATCGAACGATCGCGCTCGGGCCCGCCCGGATCGAATCCGTGCCGCTTCCCTGACTCAGCCCCCGACCGGGCGGTACTTCGCCATGACCTCGACCAGGCGGTCGTGCGGCAGGGCGTGCGCCGTGGCCCCGTCTCGTCCCACCATCGTCTCGGCGGCGACCAGCGCGTTCGTGATGGCCTCCTCGGTCGCTTCGATCACGGCCTCGAACAGCGGCGTGAGGTGACGGTTCGCGAGCATCCGGATCGACGTCGTCAGCTCGGGGTCGTCCTCCTTGTAGCCGATCAGCCCGCGGTTGCCGACGGCGAACGCGATGAACAGGTCGCCGCTCGAGTGCCCACCGGCGCCGCCCATGCGGGCGACCCCCAGGCCGGCGCGCTGCGCCAGCGCCTCGCACTGATGGGGCAGCAGCGGCGCGTCGGTCGCCGCCACGATGATGATCGAACCGGCTTCGGAGATGGAGGGCTCCTCGGGCGCCGGGATCTCCTCGACGGGAATCTCGCGGCCGACCGGAACCCCGGCGATCGACAGGCGTTCGCGGACCCCGTAGTTCGATTGCACCAGGACGCCGACCGTGTAGCCGCCGGCCTCCGGCGCCAGCACGCGGGAGGACGTCCCGATGCCGCCCTTGAAGTCGTGGCAGATCATGCCGGTGCCGCCCCCGACGTTGCCCTCGGCGACCGGCCCGGTGGATGCGCTCTCGAACGCCTCGAACACGTGCTGTGGCTTCACGTGCATGCCGTTGATGTCGTTCAGCGTCCCGTCCCACGTCTCGCCGACGACCGGCAGGCTCCAGTAGACCGTGTTCGAACCTCGGTCGCCGATCTCCGCGGAGACGAGCGCGTCGCGGACGACGCCGAGGCTGTGGGTATTCGTGATCGCGATCGGCGACGTCAGCGTCCCGGACTCGCGCACCCACTCCAGGCCGGTCAGTTCGCCGTTCCCGTTCAGCCGGTGGCTGCCGGCGAACAGCGGCTGCTTCCACATGGACCCCGGGTTCGGCACGACGACGGTGACGCCGGTACGCACCGGGCCCCGGCCGACCTGCAGCGGGCCGTCGCCCTCGATCAGCGTCGTGTGGCCGACCGAGACGCCGTCGACGTCGGTGATGGCGTTGTTCGGTCCGGCCGGCAATGTCCCGATGACGATGCCGAGGTCGCGCGCGCGCATCAGGCGGCGCTCGTCGTCGGAAAGAACCGCGGCAGGTACGCCCGATTCGCATCCAGCAGGGCGTCCAGCAGCGGTTCGGCCACGCCGTAGCTCGGCACGAGGGGGTTGGCCATCAGTGCCTTCAGGGCCGTGTCGCGGTCGCCGGTCACGGCCGCGTCGACGGTGAGCCGCTCGTACGCCTTGGCGGCCTGCACCAGGCCGAGCATCTCCGGCGGCAGCGGCGCCAGCGGCTCGGGGTGCGCACCGTCGGCGTCGATGCGTGCGGGGATCTCCACGACGGCGTCGTCGGGAAGGTCGGGCAGGGCCCCGCCGTTTCGAACGTCGACCACCTGGACGTCGCCGGTGTCCGCGTGCAGCGACGCGATCAGCTGCGCGGCCGCCTCGCTGTAGAACGCGCCGCCGCGCTCCTCGAGCAGCTTCGGCTTTTCGTCCAGCGTCGGGTCGCGGTACAGCTCCAGCAGGCCGCGTTCGATCTCCATGACCTCCTCGGCGCGCGACGGGTGCGTGCGCTCTTCCTGCAGCACCTGGTCGGTCAGATAGTAGTAGCGCAGGTAGTACGACGGGATCGCGCCGATCAGGCGAACGAGGGCGGGTGGCAGCTCGTCGGCGACGAGCTCGACGGAGTTCTCCAGCAGCTCGGGCAGCCGGTCGACGCCGTCGACCCGCACCGCACGGGTCCACGACAGGTGGTTGAGCCCCACGTGCTCGAGCTTCACGTGCGCCGGCGACACGGAGAACTCCGCGGCGAGCCTGCGCTGCAGCCCGATCGAAACGTTGCAGAGGCCGATGGCGCGGTGCCCCTCGTCCAGCAGCGCCTGCGTCACGATCCCGACCGGGTTCGTGAAGTCCACCACCCACGCGCCGTCGGCGCCGCGGCGCGCGGTCTCCTCGGCGATGTCGAGCACCACGGGGACGGTCCGAAGCGCCTTCGCGAAGCCGCCGGGCCCGGTCGTCTCCTGTCCGATGCAGCCGAACTCGAGCGGCAGCGTCTCGTCCACCTTGCGCGCGGCCTGGCCGCCGACGCGGAGCTGGATCACGACGAACGACGCACCGTCCAGCGCGCGGTCGCGGTCGTCGGTGAGCTCCAATCGTCCTTCGAACCCGCGACGCGACAGGATCCGTGACGCCAGCCCGCCGACGACCTCCAGTCGCTGCGCGTCGGGGTCGAGCAGGACGAGCTCGTCCACAGGGAGCCGGTCGCCGTGCGCGACGAACCCGTCCACCAGCTCGGGCGTGTAGGTGCTGCCACCACCGACGACGGCGATCTTCACTCCCACGGCGTCGGCATCCTACGGTAAAGTGCGCGTGGCATGAAATTGTTAGGAAACCTTCCTGACCCTTTCCTGGCCGAGATCGCCGGCCAGCCCGAGGCCATCCGGCGAGCCGCCGACGCCGTCGCGGCGCAGGCGCCGTCCCTGGCCCGGCTTCGGGACGAATCAGCCTCCCGGACGCCGGTCTTCACCGGCATGGGCAGCTCGTACTTCGCGTGCTACGCGCCGGTGACCGCGCTGGCCGAAGCGGGAATCCTTGCGCCCCAGATCGATTCCGCGGAAGTGCTGCACTTTCGGCGGGCGGCGCTGGGGCCGGGGTCGCTGCTCGTCGTCGTCAGCCAGTCCGGCGAGAGCGCCGAAGCCGTCCGGCTCCTCCGGCTGGTGCGTGAGGCGGGGAGCCCGGACGGCGCTGGGCGACCGTTCGTGGTCTCGGTGACGAACGGCCTGGGCAGCTCGGTGGCGGGCGCCGCCGACCTGGCCCTGGACACGAAGGCCGGTGAGGAGCACGGCCCATCGACCATGACGTTCGCGGGCGCGCTGGTCGTGCTGGCGGCCCTCGGACGCGTCCTGTCGGGCGCCGACGTCGACCGGGCCGTGGGGTGGGTGGGCGAGCAGGCCGCTCGCGCGGCGACGGCCGCCGAGGCGCTGCTGGGCGACGCCGCAGCGCGGGCCGCGGAATACCGCAGCTGGCTCGGAGCGCGCGGGACGCTGGCGACGCTCGGCCGCGGCGCGGCCCGCGCCGCGGCGGAGATGGGGGCGCTCGCCCTGAAGGAGGCGGCCCGCTTCCCCGCCGAGTCGCTGGAGGCCGCGCAGTTCCGCCACGGCCCGCTGGAGCTGGCGGGGCCCGAGTTGGCCGCGGCCGTCATCGCGACCGAGCCGGCCACGCGGGCACTCGATGAGGGACTGGCCGGCGAGCTCGTGGAGGCCGGCGCAGCCGTGCTGCTCTGCACGCCCGAAGGAGGGGCGCCCGGCGGCGCCTTGAGCGTGGCCGTCGGCGACGTCGATCCGTCCCTGGCTCCCGCCGTCGCGGTGATCCCGCTGCAGCTGCTGGCGTGGAGCCTGGCGCTGGAGCGCGGCCGCGAGCCGGGCGCGTTCACGATCGCGTCGAAGGTGACCACCCGTGAGTGAGCTGCGCGTCGCGCTGACGTTCGACGCGGAGCACCCCGACCGAAGCCGCTGCGAACCGGGAACGCAGGACGCGATCGTCCACACCCTGTCCGAAGCCGGCGTGCGGGCGACGTTCTTCCTCCAGGGCCGGTGGGTGACGGCCTACCCGGACCTCGTGCGCCGGATCGTGGCCGCCGGCCACCCGATCGGGAACCACTCCGACTACCACGTGCGCATGCCGCTGCTGTCGGACGAGGGGCTGCGCGAGGACATCGACGTGGCCGGGGAGAAGATCCGGCGGATCGCCGGCGTGGATCCGCGGCCGTGGTTCCGGTGCCCATTCGGCGAGGGCGAACGCGACCCGCGGGTCCTGCGCGCGATCGAGGACGCCGGCTACCGCAACGTCTCGTGGGACGTGGACGCCGAGGACTGGGAGGACGACACGACCGCCGGCGAGGTGGAGCAACTGATCGTGGAACGAACGCTGGCGCACGGCGACGGCGCGGTCGTCCTGCTGCACACGTGGCCGGCGCCGACGCTCGACGCCCTTCCCGGCATCATCGAGCGGCTTCGGAGCGCCCGGGTGGCGTTCGTCGGCGTCGACGACCTGGCGTCCGCGGCGGCGGCCGCCGCCGCGTCGGCGCGAAGCGAAACAGGGGCCGTCGATGGCCGGTAGCCGCCGCCCCGCGCTGCTGGCCGTCGACGGCGGCGGTTCGAAGATCGACGCCGCGCTCGTGACGCGGGCCGGACGCATCCTGGGCGCGGCCCGCGTGCTGAGCGCCGACCACGACGGCCCCGGGTCGGAGAGCCACCTGGCGGGGGTCGTCGAGGCCGCGCGTGCCGCGTGCGACGCCGCCGGCGTCCCCTCCGGAAAACGGCCGGTGGCCGACCTCGGCGTCTACTGCCTCGCCGGCGCCGACCTTCCCGCCGACGATCGCCGCATCTCGCGGTGGATCCGCGCAGCGGGGCTGACCGAGTCCGACGTGGTTCGCAACGACACGTTCGCGGTGCTGCGGGCCGGCACCGAGCGCAACTGGGGAGTCGCCGTCGTCTGCGGCTTCGGGACGAACTGCTCCGCTGTCGCGCCGGACGGCCGGATGTTCCGGTTCCCCGCGGTGGGCGCCATCTCGGGGGACTGGGGGGGCGGCATGGACGTCGGCGGCGCGGCTCTGTGGTACGCGGTGCGGGCCGAGGACGGGCGCGGCGACCGAACGGCGCTCGAGCGCATGGTCCCGGTCCACTTCGGGCTGCGGCGGCCTCGCCAGGTGATGGAGCGGATGTACGTGGGCACGTTGGACGCGGCGCGCGTGGTCGAACTGCCGCCCGTGGTGTTCCAGGCCGCCCGGCGCGGCGACGCCGTCGCGCGCAGCATCGCCGACCGGCAGGCCGACGAGGTCGTCTCCATGGCCACCACGGCGATCAAGCGCCTGCGCATGACAGCGCTGGACGTCGACGTCGTCCTCGGCGGCGGCATCTTCCGCAACGACGACGTCGAGTTCTTCGGCCGCATCGACCGGGGCCTTCGCGAGGTCGCGCCCCGGGCGACGGTGCACCGACTCGCGGCGCCCCCCGTCGTCGGCGCGGCACTCATCGGGCTCGACGAGATGGGAGCATCGCGGGCCGCCGCTGCCGCCGCGAGGACGGCGCTGTCGCACGACTTCCTGCTGGCCCGCGCCCGGCCGTGGCAGCGGACGGACGGCGCGACCGTGGCGAACGGCCAACGACGTCGAACGGACACGAGACGAGGTGGGCTCGATGGCGAAGATCGTCCTTGACGGGATCTCGAAGCGGTTCGGACAGGACGTCGTTGCCGTCGACGACGTCTCGCTGGAGATCGACGACGGCGAGTTCATGGTGCTGGTCGGCCCGTCCGGCTGCGGCAAGTCCACGATCCTTCGCATCGTCGCGGGACTCGAGGAAGTGACGGCCGGGTCGATCTGGATCGGCGACCGCGACGTGACGGACCTGCCGCCGAAGGATCGCGACGTCGCGATGGTGTTCCAGAACTACGCGTTGTACCCGCACATGACGGTCGAGCAGAACCTCGGATTCGGCCTGAAGCTGCGCGGGACGAAGAAGCCGGAGATCCGCACCCGAGTCGAAGCGGTTGCCCGCACGCTCGCGATCGAGCCGCTGATGCAGCGCAAGCCGGCGGCGCTGTCCGGCGGCCAGCGCCAGCGCGTCGCGATGGGCCGCGCCATGGTGCGCGAGCCGCTCGCGTTCCTGATGGACGAACCGCTGTCGAATCTGGACGCGAAGCTTCGCGTCCAGATGCGCGCGGAGCTGGCGCGCCTGCGCGACCGGCTGAAGACCACCACGATCTACGTGACCCACGACCAGGTCGAGGCGATGACCCTCGGCGACCGCGTGGCGGTCCTGCGCGACGGTGTGCTGCAGCAGGTCGGCGTCCCGACGGAGCTGTTCAACCACCCGGCCAACGTGTTCGTCGCCACGTTCATCGGCTCGCCGTCCATGAACATGGTCGAGGCCACCGTCGACGGATCGAGGGTCGCGTTCGGCGGCCACGAGCTGCCGCTCCCCGGCTGGTACCGGCCGTCGGCGTCGGCGGGCAAGGTGGTTCTGGGGCTTCGGCCGTCGGACTTCGAGGACGCCGACGTGTGGCCGTCGGACCGCCCGGTGTTGGAGGTGACGGCGCACCTGACCGAAGAGCTCGGGTCCGAGGTGCACGTGCTGTTCGCCGTCGACGCGCCGCCGCTGGCCCTGCAGGACTCGACGGCCGCGGTCGAGGCGGTCGAGGGCGAGGAGTTGGACATCTCCCCGCTGGTCGTCGAGGAGGGCAAGAGCATGTTCACGGCCCGGGTCGATGCCCGCACCGCCGCGCGCCCCGGCTCCACGGTGCGCCTGTCCATCGACCCCGAGCGCCTGCAACTGTTCGACCCCGACACCGGCCTGGCGCTCGCTGCCGGCGGCCGCGTCGAAGCCGGTGCCGGCGCCTGAGTCGGACCGGACCTCCAATCGGATCGGGCGTTTCGAGTACGCTCGGGTCACGCATGGAAACGACGCTCGAAGAGACCGACCGCCACACCGTCAAGCTGTCGGTGGAGGTCCCGCCCGACGAATTCAAGAAGGACCTCGACCGCGCCTACCGGCACGTGGCGGGGGAGGTCAAGATCCCCGGCTTTCGCAAGGGCAAGGCCCCGCGGCAGGTGATCGACACGATGGTCGGCCGAGATCACGTGGTCGAGCACTTCCTGCGCGAGTCGGTGCCGGCGTACTACGCGAAGGCGGTGCGCGAACACGACCTGGCGCCGATCGCCGAGCCCGAGATCGACCTGGATCCCGCCGAGCTGACCGACGGGCGGCCCCTTCGGTTCACGGCGGTCGTGGAGGTGCGCCCCCGGCTGGTGCTGGAGCCCCAGCAGTACAAGGGCGTGACGGTCGACGCGCCGTCGTCCGAGCCGACCGAGGTCGAGATCGACGACTACATCGGCCATCTCCGCGAGCGGTTCGCCGAGCTCGAGATCGTGTCGCGGCCCGCGCACACCGGCGACTTCGTCCTGGCCGACGTCCGCGCGCACGTCCACGACCGCGAGGTCACCGAGGCCACGCGGGTCGGGTTCCTCACCGAGGTCGGCGCGAAGGACCTGGTGCCCGAGCTGGACACCGAGCTCGAGGGCAAGCGCAAGGGCGACATCCTGAAGTTCAACGCGACGCTCGGCGGCGCGTTCGGCGACGCGAGCGGCCAGGAGGTCGCGTTTCAGGTGTTGGTCAAGGAGGTCAAGGCCAAGACCCTGCCGGCCGCGGACGACGAGTTCGCCAAGACGGCCTCCGAGTTCGACACCATGCAGGAGCTGCGCGACGACGTGCGTACGAAGCTCCGCGCGCTGAAGCAGTCCGAGGTCGGGGCCGTCGTGCGCGACCTGGCGCTGCGAAAGGTCGTCGACTCCGTCGACGTCGACCTGCCCGAGCGGCTCGTGGACGAAGAGACGAACAGCCGGCTCGAGAGCTCCGTCGCGCGGCTGGAACGCGCCGGCGTGACGCTGCAGCAGGCCCTGGACGCCGAAGGGTTCGACGAGCTGCAGTTCCGCGCCGACACCCGCAGCCACGCCGTGCAGGCGCTGAAAGCCGACCTGGTCCTGGAGGCCGTAGCTCGCCAGGAGGAGCTGAGCGTCACGGCCGAGGACCTCGACGCGGAGATCGCCGCCGTGGCCGAGCGGACCGGACGCGAGCCCAAGCAGATCCGCCGCCTGCTGGAGCGAAGCGGACAGATCGCCACGTTGGCCGGTGATATCATCCGCTCGAAGGCCCTTGACCTCATCGTCGAGTCGGCCGATGTAACCTCGAAGGACACTCCAACAGAGCCGGAGCCTCCGGAACCCAACGCGAACGACCTCAACGATCTCGCGGAGACCGACCGCTCCCAGAGCCAAGGGGACCAAGAAGATGAATGAGCAGAACTACCTCGTGCCAACCGTCATCGAACAGACGAATCGCGGCGAGCGCGCGTTCGACATCTATTCGCGCCTGCTGAAGGAGCGCATCGTCTTCCTGGGCACGCCCATCGACGACGCCGTCGGCAACCTGATCATGGCCCAGCTCCTGCACCTCGAGAGCGAGGACCCCGACAAGGACATCAACCTGTACATCAACTCGCCGGGCGGCGACATCAACTCGCTGTTCGCCATCTACGACACGATGCTGTACATCAAGCCGGATGTGTCGACCATCGTCATGGGCCAGGCCGCGTCGGCGGCCGCCGTCCTGCTGGCCGCGGGGACGCGCGGCAAGCGGTTCGCGCTGCCGCACTCGCGGGTGCTGATCCACCAGCCCCACGGCGGCGCCCAGGGCCAGGCGGTCGACATCGAGATCCAGGCCAAGGAGATCCTTCGCTACCGCAAGCTCCTCGACGAGGTGCTGGCCGACCACACTGGGCAGTCCATCGAAAAGATCTCGAAGGACACCGACCGCGACTTCATCATGACCGCCGATCAGGCTAAGGAGTACGGCATCATCGACGAGGTCATTTCTAGCCGAAAGGCTCAGGCGAAACTGGCAGCGGCTTCGGTAGGCTCGGCGTAGACTGCTCTTCCTGGGTAGCCCCGCGGAGGCGCGGGGCGGGGAGCGTAAGGGAGCACGGGGGGCATGGCGAAGTTCGGCGACTCGGACCTCCTGAAGTGTTCCTTCTGCGGCAAGTCGCAGAAGCAGGTGAAAAAGCTCATCGCCGGCCCCGGCGTGTACATCTGCGACGAGTGCATCGACCTCTGTAACGAGATCATCGAAGAGGAGCTCGCCGAGACCTCCGAGCTGAAGCTCGAAGAGCTTCCCAAGCCCGTCGAGATCTACGACTTCCTGAACGACTACGTGATCGGACAGGAGCAGGCGAAGAAGGTCCTGTCGGTCGCTGTCTACAACCACTACAAGCGTATCCGCGTCGGCGCCGCCGCCGGCGACGACGTCGAGCTGCAGAAGTCGAACATCATCCTGCTCGGCCCGACCGGCTGCGGGAAGACGTTGCTGGCACAGACCTTGGCGCGCATGCTGAACGTCCCGTTCGCCATCGCCGACGCCACGGCGCTGACCGAGGCCGGCTACGTCGGCGAGGACGTCGAGAACATCCTGCTGAAGCTCATCCAGGCAGCCGACTACGACGTGAAGAAGGCCGAGACCGGCATCATCTACATCGACGAGGTGGACAAGATCGCGCGCAAGAGCGAGAACCCGTCGATCACGCGCGACGTCTCGGGCGAGGGCGTGCAGCAGGCGCTGTTGAAGATCCTGGAGGGCACGACCGCGTCGGTGCCCCCGCAGGGCGGCCGCAAGCACCCGCACCAGGAGTTCATCCAGATCGACACGACGAACATCCTGTTCATCTGCGGCGGCGCGTTCGCCGGCCTGGAGAAGATCATCGAGAGCCGCATCGGTCGCAAGGGCGTGGGGTTCGGCGCCGACGTGCGCCGGCTCGAGGAGAAGGACGTCGGCGAGGTCCTGTCGCACGTGCTGCCCGAGGACCTGCTGAAGTACGGGCTCATCCCCGAGTTCGTCGGCCGGCTTCCCGTCATCACCTACGTGCACAACCTGGACCGCCAGGCGCTGATCGACATCCTGACCCAGCCGAAGAACGCGCTCGTGAAGCAGTACCGCAAGTTCTTCGAGTTCGACGGCGTCGAGCTGGAGTTCAGCGAGGACGCGCTCGGCGCGATCGCGGATCAGGCCATCATGCGTGGGACCGGCGCGCGCGGGCTTCGGGCGATCCTGGAGGAGGTGCTGCTCGGGGTCATGTACGAGCTGCCCTCGCGCAAGGACGTCACGAAGTGCGTGATCGACCGCGACGTGGTGCTGGCCGGCGTCAACCCGACGCTGGTGCCGCGCACCGAGAAGACGACGCGCCAGCCGAAGGAACGCTCCGCGTAGGAACGATCGCGGGTCTGCCCGCTAAGGCGGGGAGGCCGCCGGGGAGGGGGAGCCACCCGCGGCCGGGGAAGGGGACTCGACCGCCGAGTCGGCCCGCAAGAGGTCCGTCACGTCGCGGAAGTCGTACACGTGCGTTTTGAGGTTCACGAACGTGTACTCGCGGTCGGGCAGCAGCGGCAGCTGGGCGCCGAAGTAGGAGTCCAGGATCACGCGGAACGTGTTGACCGGCGTGACCGTCGGATAGAGCCCGGTGCGCTCGAGCCCTGGGAGATAGTAGGCGTTCAGGATGTCGAACTTCTGCTCGAGCGTGATCGGGTTTGGGCTCGCCGACCACGACGTGGGCTCTCCCGGGTAGGGCCCCTCATCGGACTGGATGACGATCACGGGCTGGCGTTCCGGCGGCCGGCTGAGCAGCGCGTCGACGGCCTTCTCCACGGCTTCGTTCGTGTAGATCAGCTGGTTGACGTAGTTGTACGACTCGGAATGCTCCTCCTCCTCGTCGGTGGTCAGGTACGCACCGTTGCGCTGGAACACGATGGGATCGTGCGGACACAGGATGTGCGCGAACACGAACCGCGGGCCTCGCAGGTGCTGAAGCTGGGTGAGCGCGCGGAACTGGAACAGGACCCGGTGGTACTCCTTGAGCCGGAAGGTGTTGTCGGTCAGTTGGGAAACCGCCGTCGTGCCGGCGAGCAGTTGGTTGAACTCCGAGGTGCCGCCGTACTGGAGGTTCACGTTCGCCTCGGGCGAGCTGGCCGTCGGCTCCCACCAGGATCCGATCTGGATGTATCGGTATCCGAGGGACTTCATCACCCGGCCGACCTGGTTGAACTGGAGCATCTTCGCCATCGGTTCGGTGTTTCCGGTGTTCGGGCCGAACTGCTTGGTGAGCACGTCGAGATACTTCATGTTCAGTGAGGAGGCCACCGACAGCTCGGTGCGCGGGTAGTTGGTGAAGCTGTTGGCGGCCACGTAGAAGCCCTTGCGTTGCAGGAAATCGAGGAACGGCGAGTTGTCGTAGTGGAATACCTGGCGAAGGGCTCCTGCGCCCGCGTACTCGTCGAGGATGATGTAGTAGACGTCGGGTCGGTGCGGGGGCGGATTCGCCAGCAGCCGGTGGGACAGGTGGACGTCGCCGGCCTCCAGGTATTGCGTGTTCGCGTTCGATTGCACCTGGAACACGACGATCGAGACGACGTTGACCGCGACGAGCGCCGCGGCCACCACGTTCAGCGACGTGGTGGTCGTCGCCAGCCAGGCACCCCCTCGGACGGCGAGCGCGACGCCGGCCACCGCAATCGCGATCCACAGGGGCATCAGGACCACCGAGACGTGGGTCCCCGCGACGTGCCAGGAGTGGATGGCGGCGTAGAAGTCGCCGTACGAAAAGAAGAGCAGCACGAGGATCGAGACCGCGAGCCCGGCTCTTCGCGCGCTCCGCAGCACGAGGGTGCCCACCAGCCAAAGCCCGGCCGCGGCGCCGACCACGATTGCCAGAGGACGAACCACATCCGAGAACGTGATGCCCTCGCTCAGGTTGTGCGCCCAGAGGAACACGATCGGGAAGGCGGCGAACAGCAGCGGGTGGATCACCAGCGGCCGTCGCGGGCGTCGGTGCGACCCGCGCCGGCGGGATGCACGGCCGGCCGGCCGCTCCTCGCCGTTCGCCCCGTCCCGGCCCGTCGCGCCGACCGCGGTCAACTGGAGCCCTCTAGGCCGCCCGCATCAGGTAGAGGACGCGGCCGGACTCACGAATCTCGTCGGCTCGCTCCACGGCGAACCGACTTGCGAAGGCGCGTTCGAAGCCCTGCCGGTCGTACTCGGGGAAGATGTCGTCGCGCAGGGCGAGCAAGCCCTGTACCTTCGGGTCCGACTTCGGGACGAACTCGATCGCGAGCCAGGTGCACAGGGCTCGCATGGCGTCGGCGAGCCGGTCGAGGGGGACGTTGTTCGCAATCGCCAGATGGTGCACGAGCGCCAGGGCCAGGGCCATATCGGCCGGGCCGCGCTCGGCGAGCGACAGGCGCTCGCGGTTCTCCCATCCGATGCTCGGACTCGGATTGGTGAGATCGACAACGAGGGGAAGCAGGTGCTTCTCTCCACTGGCCACGGTCGCGGCGTAGGTGATCTGCACGCACGCCGGGTCCGCATCGAGGCAGATCGTCGGGATGCCCGCCTCGCTCGCGATCCGTGCAAAGACGCCGACGTTGCCGCCAAGATCCCAGACGGAGGAAGGCGACGCGCGCCGAACGTACTCCTGCACGATCTCGCGCTTGTGCTCGGCCGCCGCCGGCGAATAGCTCTCCGCCTCGCCGTAGTACCCGGCCCATCCCGCTGTTTCGGGCGTCCACGTCAGCTTGGCGATCCCGGATTCGAGCGTCGACACCAGTCCGGTGAACGCCTGGCGGCTGAAGCCCTTCGAGCGGCGGACGGCCTTGCCGGACCCGGCGTCGCCGGCGTGCCGGGTCTGGCTCTTCGCGTGCGCGAACAGATGCATCATGAGCTGGGGCCGTGCCCGCGCTTTCGCGGGAAGCAGTTCGGCGGCCAGGTCCAGCGGGATCCCGTCGAGCTGTATGCGAAGGAGTTGGCCGAGCCGGACGTCGCGATAGCTCATGAGGGCGAGCGGGGCCAGGAAGTGCTGGCAGAACTGCCGGTAGGCCACCCACGGCTCGCCCTCCCGAAGTCGCTCGAATGACAGCGTGTCGATCAGCACGGGCCTGGCGTCGCGGAACTGGATGTTGTACGCGCTCGCGTCCTTCAGCGACATACCGTGGTCCATCGCCACACGCTGGATCTCGAGCGTTGCCAGGGCGGCGTCCTTCAGCTGCCCGAAGCACCACTCGTAGGGGTACGAGATGAACGGCACCAGCTCCGGCCGAAGGATCCGGTAGGCGCCGTTCGGGGTTCCGTCCGGCGAGGTGACGTCCTCGTGCGCGACCAGCAGACCCCGTTCGACGAGCGTGCGATACAGGCCGGAGTCGATGAGCGCGTCGAAGTCCTCGCGGTACGAGGCGTTGACCTGTCGATACAGCTGACCGTCGCGGGTGAAGACGAACCCGCTCGGGTCGCGGAACGAGCTGGCGAGGATCTCGGGGATCAGGGTTCCTTTGCTGCCGGCTCCGTCGGCGCCGCGTCCGGCGTCGTGGAGGAGTTCTTGGAGCGGCGCGTGACGAACCCCCACAGCCGGACCCAGAAGACCTTGACGGCGACGGCAGCGGCGAGCAGAGCTCCCATGACCACCTGGAAGACGTAGCTACCGGTACCCGGATCCAGGTACGCATGGGCGTTCGGGATCGTGACGAGGAAGAAGTAGACGAAAAACAGGAACAGCCAAACGAAAGGAAGTCGAGCCCGCCTCATCCTGGCCTCCCGCCCCGCCCTTCCGGACCCCCCGGCCCGGGCCGCGGGGATGCTATCACTCGAAGCGATGGATCGTTGCCGAATCGCGGGTGGCGCTATCGGACGATTCCGCCGTCGCGGGCAAGATGGACGCCCCGCCAGCAGTACCACGCCGCGGTCGTGCGGCTGCCGTGATCACCTACGTCCACAACCTGGACCGCAGGCGCTGATCGACATCCTGACGCAACCGAAGAACGCGCAGGTTGGGACCGGCGCGCGGACTGCGTGCGATCCTGGCGGAAGTGCTGCTCGGAGTCATGGACGAGCTGCCCTCGCGCAAGGATGGAGCATTCGGTTGGGAAGGTAGGCTCGGCGTGCGCGCGCTGTGCCGAAAAAGCACTGCAGCCCAATGATTTTTTGTATCCACGCTTCTCGCCGTCGTGGTGTCTTGAATGTCGCACCCGGGCGTTAGCGTTCGTGCATGAGTTCGATCCGATCTGCTGTCGAGGACGTGAGCTCGCGGAGCGTCGATGACCTTGCGGGTGCGGCGCTGGAGGAAGAGCTCGACGAGCTGACCTGGGTCGAGCGGGCCGTGGCGGCAAGGCGCCTGGCGCTGATCGCCCGCATCGACCGGGTGCGACCGTACGTGAGCGATGGTTTCCTGTCCACGACCTCCTGGATGGCGGTCCGCTACCACGAGTCCTCGTCGGTGGCCACCGAGCAGGTCAAGACCGCGAGGGCACTGGAACAGATGCCCGTCGCGCGGCAGGCGATGTCGGAAGGGGAGATCTCGGGCTTGGCGGTCAGGGTCCTGGTCGGTGCCCACGATGCCAGTCCGGAGCGTTCGCCGAAGCGGAGCCCATGCTCGTGGACGCGGCCAAGGCGTTGTCGCATCGGGAACTGGCCTACGCCGTGAGGTACTGGCGTCAGGCGGCGGATCGGACCGAGGCCGAGCACGCCGAAGAAGCGCAACACAACGACCGCCGCCTGTCGGTCTCTGCGACGGCGTTCGGGATGGTGCGGGTCGACGGGGACCTGGACCCCGAGACCGGTCAGTCGCTGCTGACGGCGCTCCGGGCGGTCGTGGACGCGCAGGTGCGGGCCGGAGGCCAGGTCGATCTGCGAACGCCTTCCCAGCGACGGGCGGACGCCCTGGGGGAGATCTGCCGGCAGTGGCTGGACCGAAAGGACCGCCCCGCCGTGGCGGGCGAGCGACCGCACATCACACTGAGCGTCGGGCTCAACGCCCTCACGGGCGATTCCGGACGCAAGGAAGACGCGCCAGGCTCACAGAGCCCGTGCGCGCTGCAGGACACCGGGCCGGTGCCGCCCGAGGTTGCGCGCCGGATCGCCTGTGACGCGTCGATCTCGCGCATCGTGATGGGGCCGCCGTCCGAGCCGCTTGACGTGGGAAGGAGGACGCCGGTGGTTCCGGCGGGGCTCCGACGGGCCGTAGTGGCCCGGGATGGCCTCTGCCGGTTCCCGGGCTGCGACCGTCTTGATGTCTGGTGCGACGCTCACCACGTCGTTCACTGGGCCGACGGCGGCGTCACTGCGCTTGGCAACCTCGTGCTGCTGTGCAGGCGCCATCACCGGATGGTCCACGGCTCGGACGGGTTCGGGCTGTCAATGGAGAACGGCGAGCCGGTGTTTCGGCGACCCGACGGATCGGTGCTGGAGGATCGGGCTCCGCCCTAGCGAGTCCTACACCTGGCCGCGGGACAGGTGCACCGCGCGCCAGCAGTACCACGCGGCGGTCGTGCGATACGGCCGGTAGCGTTCGCCCTCGGCCTCGAGTTGGCGAGGCGTCGGCGCCGCGGCGAGCCCGTGCGCGAGCGCGAAGCCGTTGCGCACGCCCAGGTCGTCGACGGGCCACACGTCGGGGCGGCCGAGCTGAAAGATGAGGAACATCTCGGCGGTCCAGCGGCCGATGCCGCGGACGGCCGAGAGACGGGCGACGATCTCGTCGTCGGGGAGGCGTGCCAGGCTTCTCAGGTTGATCGTCCCGTCGGTGGCCTTCGTCGCGAGGTCGCGGACCGATGCGACCTTCGCGTTCGAGAGGCCGGCGGAGCGCAGCTGCGTATCACTCAGCGCCAGGACCGCTTCGGGGGTGTGCCCGCGACCGTCGAACAGCCCGAGGTACCGCGCGTGGATGGCCGCGGCGGCGCGGCCGGCCAGCTGCTGGTACATGATCGCCCGGACCAACGAGCCGAAGTTCGAGTCGGCCGGGCGCCCGCCCAGGGTGCACGGCCCCGTCGCCCGCACCAGCCGCGCGATGGCAGGATCCCTGCGGCACAGCGACCGCGTCGACCTGGCGAAGTCCTCCCGACCCATGTCGTCACGATAGCGGGGGAGGGCGGCCTATAGACTCGGTGGCCCACCATGACCGGGCCAGCCACCGCCGATCGCAGCGCCTCCGAGCCCATGGCGACCGCGTACGACGCCGCCGCGACCGAGGCGCGCCTGTACGCCGAATGGCTGGAGCGCGGCTACTTCCGGGCGACGGCCGACTCGGGCCGCGAGCCCTTCTGCATCGTCATCCCACCGCCGAACGTGACCGGCGCGCTGCACATCGGCCACGCGCTGGAGCACGTCGAACACGACATGGTCGTGCGGCGCAAGCGGATGCAGGGCTACGAGACGCTGTGGCTTCCCGGCACCGACCACGCCGGCATCGCCACGCAGGTCGTGGTCGAACGCCAGCTGGCCGCCGAGGGCGCCGACCGCCACCAGCTCGGCCGGGAGCGATTCATCGAGCGCGTCTGGCAGTGGAAGGAGCAGTTCGGCGGGCGCATCGTCGAGCAGATGCAGGCTCTGGGCGACTCGTGCGATTGGTCGCGGCTGCGGTTCACCATGGACGACGGGCTGGCCCGCGCCGTCCGCGTCGCGTTCGTCGGCCTGTACGAGGCAGGCCTCATCTATCGCGGCGAGCGGCTCGTCAACTGGTGCCCGAAGGACACCACGTCCCTCTCCGACTCGGAGGTCGAACACGAGGACGTGGACGGCGAGCTGATCACGTTCGCGTACGAGCTGTCCGACGGCAGCGGCGAGATCCAGGTGGCCACGACCCGGATCGAGACCATGCTGGGCGACACCGGCGTGGCCGTGCACCCCGACGACGGCCGCTATGCCGACCTGGTCGGCAAGACCGTGCGCCACCCCTTCACCGGCCAGGACCTCCCGATCGTCGCCGACGCCGCCGTCGACTCCGCGTTCGGGACGGGCGCGCTCAAGATCACGCCGGCGCACGACCCGGTCGACTTCGAGATCGGGCAGCGCCACGACATGCCCTTGCCCAACATCCTCACGGCCACGGCGCACCTGTCCGACACCGTGCCGGAGGAGTTCCGCGGGCTGGACCGGTACGAGGCCCGCGCGCGCGTCTTCGAGCGGCTCGAGGCCATCGGCAGGATCCGCGGCGTCGAGCGCCCCTACCCCCACCCGGTCGGGCACTGCTACCGGTGTCACACGGAGATCGAACCGTGGCTGTCCGGCCTGCAGTGGTTCGTCAAGGTGGATCCGCTGAAGGTGCCCGCCAAGCAGGCCGCCCTGGACGGGCGCATCACGTTCCACCCCGACCGGTGGCTGCGCTCGTACACGCAGTGGCTCGACGACCTGCGGGACTGGAACATCTCGCGCCAGCTCTGGTGGGGGCACCGGATCCCGGTCTGGTACTGCCTCGACGGCCACCAGACCGCGGCCGTCGAGGATCCCGACGCGTGCGCCGCGTGCGGGTCCCCCGAGATCGAACAGGACCCCGACGTGCTGGACACGTGGTTCTCGTCGCAGCTGTGGCCGTTCTCGACGCTCGGCTGGCCCGAGCAGACGGACGACCTCGCGTTCTTCTACCCGACAAGCCTGCTGATCACCGGCTACGAGATCCTGTACCTGTGGGTCGCGCGGATGATCATGAGCGGCCTGTTCCTGACCGGCGACGTGCCGTTCCGAAACGTCGTCATCCACGGGCTGGTGCGCGACGCGCAGGGCGTCAAGATGTCGAAGTCGCGGGGCAACATCATCGATCCGTTGGACGAGATCGCGAAGGCCGGCGCCGACGCCCTCCGGTTCGGGCTCGCGTACCAGGCGACCGAGGCGCAGAACATCCCGTTCGGGCCCGAGCACATCGACGGCGGACGGCGCTTCGCGAACAAGATCTGGAACGCGGCGCGGCTCGTGTTGGAGGCGTATCCGGGCGGAGCGCCGGAGCTGCCGCCGCTGGAGGCACTCACGATGCCCGAGCGCTGGCTGCTGGCCCGCCACCAGGCATGCCTGGAGGAGGTCGATGCGGCGCTGGACGGCTACCGCTTCTCGGAAGCGGCCCAGTCCCTGCACCGCTTCTTCTGGTCGGAGTTCTGCGACTGGGGGCTCGAACTCGGCAAGGCGGCGCTGCGCGGCGACGACCCGGACGAACGGCGGCGCGCGGGCTCGGTCCTGGCCTGGGTGCTGGAGCGGAGCCTTCGCCTGCTGCACCCGATCATGCCGTTCGTGACCGAGGAGATCTGGCGTCGCTTCGGGGCCGGCGACAGCATCGTGGTCGCGCCGTGGCCCGAACCACAGCCGTGGCACCACTTCGACGAGGAGACGGGGCTCGAGGACGCGTTTGGCGTCCTCCAGGACGTCATCACGACGGTCCGGCGCTTCCGCAGCGACTACGACGTGCCCGCGAAGGCCTCGCTGCGCCTGGCCGTCCCGCCCGGCGCGCTGCAGCTGTTCGTCGACGAATTCCACGAACCCATCCAGCGGCTGGCGGGGATCGAGGCCATCGACGTGATCGGCGACGGCGACGCCGGACCGTCCGTGAAGCTGCTGATCGGCGCGTCGGACCTGTTCGTCCGGGCCGGGCACGGGTTCGATCCAGAGGCCGCGCGCGGGCGGATCGCGAAACAGCTGGCGGACCTGGACCGCGACCGGGAGCGCGCGAGCGCCAAGCTGAGCAACCCCGGTTTCGCGGCGAAGGCGCCGCCCGAGGTCCGCCGCAAGCAGGAGGCGGAGCTCGAAGCCATGGACCTGCGTCGGGAGGCGCTCACCGCGCAGCTGGAGGGGCTGGGCTGAACTTCGCGGAGGCGGTGCGCGAGCTCGAGGCGAGGACGCCCGAGCACATGCCCGAGCCCGACCTGGACCGGATGCGGGCTCTGATGGAGTTCCTGGATCACCCCGAGGCGCTGTTCCCGGCGATCCAGGTCACCGGCACCAACGGCAAGACGACCGCGACGCGCATCGCGGCCGCCGTCGCGTGCGCGCACGGGCTGTCCACCGGCGTGTTCGTCTCGCCGCACGTGCTGTCGGTGACCGAGCGACTGTCGCTGTGCGCCGACCCGATCGGCGAGCAGGAGTTCGCCGACGAATACGAACGCCTCGGCCCGTACTTCGACCTGGTCGACGTTCGCGTCGGCCGCGTCACGTACTTCGAGGCGCTGACCGCGCTGGCGTTCGCGTGGTTCGCCGACAAGCCGGCCGGGCTCGGGGTCCTCGAGGTCGGCATGGGCGGGAGGTGGGACGCGACGAACGTGGCCCGTGGCGAGGTGGCCGTCGTCTGCCCGGTGGGGCTGGACCACGTCGGCATCCTGGGCGACACCGTGGAGGAGATCGCGGCGGAGAAGGCGGGCATCATCAAGCCCGGCGGGACGGCGGTCCTACGCGAGCAGCGCCCCGAGGCGCTGGCGGTGCTTCGGGCGCGGGCCGAAGAAGTCGGCGCTCCGATTCTGTTGGAGGGCAAGGATTTCGGTGTCGAGTGGCGAACGCCGGCCGTTGGCGGCCAGGCCATCACCGTTCGCGGTGTGCACGCCACGTACCTCGACCTCGCCCTGCCGCTGTTCGGCGACGCGGCCGCCCGCGGCGCCGCCGCCGCGATCGTGGCGTGCGAGACGCTGCTGGATCGCTCGCTGGATTCCTCGGCGGTCCGCGCCGCCCTCGCCTCCGTCGTCGTCCCGGGACGGATGGAGGTGGTGGGGCGCCGCCCGCTCGTGGTGTTGGACGGCGCCCACAACCCGGATGCCGCCGCCGCCGTGGTGGCAGCGCTGCGCGAGTCGTTCTCGTGGCGCCGCCTGCTGGTGGTCGCGGCCATGTTCGGGGACAAGGACGTGGAAGCGGTTGCGGGCACGATCGGATCGCTGGCCGACGCAGCCTTCGCCGCAGCGCCGGCCAGCCCCCGTGCCGCGCCGGTCGCGCGCGTCGCGGACGCGCTTGCGGCCGCCGGCGTCGAGGACGTCGGACGGTTCGCGAGCGTGGCCGAGGCCGTGGATGCCGCCGGGGCGGCGGCGGAGGAGGAGGACCTCATCCTGGTGACGGGCTCTTTCTATACTGTGGCCGAAGCCCGGCCCCGGTTCGTCGGACCCGCCGACGCGCGGACCCGCCGCCGGGCCGATCCCGCGTCCGATTCGACCGAGGAAGGCCCGACGACATGAGCGACGAATCCACCCTGGTGATCCTCAAGCCGGACGCGGTGCGCCGCGGACTGGTCGGCGAGATCCTCGGACGCTTCGAGCGCAAGGGCCTTCGGATCGAATCGATGCGCACGATGCAGGTCGACCGCGACCTGGCCGAGCACCACTACGCCGAGCACGTGGACAAGCCGTTCTTCGCGGATCTGGTGGGCTTCATCACGTCCGGGCCGGTGGTCGTGGCGCGCATCGGCGGGCGCGAGGCCGTGTCGGTGGTACGGGGCTTGATGGGGGCGACGGATCCCGCGAGGTCCGCGCCGGGCACGATCCGCGGGGACTACGGCCTGGAGATCACCGAAAACCTGGTGCACGGCAGCGACTCGCCCGAGTCGGCCGCCAGGGAGCTCGACCTGTTCTTCTAGCCGCCCCACCGGCGGATCGCCAGCACGGCGTTCTGTCCGCCGAAGCCGAACGAGTTCGACAGCGCGAGCCGGACGTCGGCCGTACGCGCCTCGTTCGGCACGTAGTCCAGGTCGCACTCGTCGTCCTTGTTCCGGTAGTTGATGGTCGGCGGGATCACGCCGCGCGACACCGCGAGGGCGCAGACGCCCGCCTCGACCGCGCCCGCGGCGCCGAGCATGTGGCCCGTCATCGACTTCGTCGAGGACACCGGGACTCGGTGCGCGTGATCGCCGAGCGCCTTCTTGATCGCGCGGGTCTCGGCCGCGTCGTTCAGCTGCGTCGACGTCCCGTGCGCGTTCACGTAGTCGACCGCGTCCGGCCGCTCGGCGGCGTCCTTCAGGCACTCCTGGGTCGCCTGGATCGCGCCCAGCCCCTCGGGCTCCGGCGCCGTGATGTGGTACGCGTCGGCCGAGGCGCCGTAGCCGGCCACCTCGGCGTACACCCGCGCGCCGCGCGCCGCCGCTCGTTCGGCGTCCTCGAGGACCAGCGCGCACGCGCCCTCGGCCAGGACGAAGCCGTCGCGGTCGCGATCGAAGGGCCTGCTGGCGTGCTCGGCGTCATCGCTTCGCGTGAGGGCCTGCATCTGCGAGAACGCGGCCAGGGTCAGCGGGATCACACTTGCCTCCGTTCCCCCGGCGATGCAGACGTCGGCCATCCCGTCGCGGATCCACCGAAGGGCCTCGCCGACGGCGTGTGCCCCGGCGGCGCACGCGGTCGTGATGCACGCGTTGGGACCGGTGAACCCGAGCGACATCGCGACGTGGCCGGCCGAGGCGTTCGGCATCAGCTGGGGGACCATGAACGGGCTGACGCGGTCCGCGCCCTTCTCCAGGAAGATCGCGTGTTGCTTGAGCAAGCTCTCCAGGCCGCCGATCCCGGTCGAGAACATCACGCCGGTGCGCGCGTTGTCCACGTCGGGCTCGCCGGCGTCCTGCCACGCGAGCCGCGCGGCCGCGATCGCGAAGTGCGTGACTCGGTCGCTCCGGCGAACCTCCTTCGGCTCCATCCAGTCGCCCGGCACGAAGTCGGGGATCTCTCCGGCGACGCGGACCGGCAGGCCCGCCTCGACGGGATCGAATCGCGAGATCGGGCGCACGCCGCCGCGCCCGTGGGTGAGTGAGTCCCAGAACGGCTCCAGCCCAACTCCGACCGGTGTGACGGGGCCGAGCCCCGTGATGACGACGCGGCGACGCGCCGGGTCCGTCAAGCGTTGGCCCCCGTCTTCTGCGCCACCAGGTCGATGGCTCCGCCGACGGTCTTCACGCCCTCCATCTCGTCCTCGGGGATCGATACGCCGAACTCCTCCTCGAGGGCGAGGACCGCCTCGACGAGGTCCAGCGAGTCGGCATCCAGGTCCTCGGAGAACCGCGCCTCGGGCGTGACCTTCTCGCGCGGGATCGCGAGTTGCTCCGAAAGGATCGAACACACCTTGTCCTGCAGCTCCGCCTTGTCCACTCCTGTCCTCCCTCGTCCGTTCGTCCCGCCACTCTAACGGCCGGGCGGCCGGGGCCCGCTACGCCGTCAGGCCTCCGTCCACCACCACGACCGTCCCGCTCACGTACGACGCGTCCTCGCCGGCCAGGAACCCGATCACGGCCGCGATCTCCTCCGGCGTGCCCGGCCGCCCGGCGGGCGTGTTGTCGACGAAGTACTGCCGGGCCCGCTCGTTCAGCTCTTCCGTCATGGTGGTCTCCACGAACCCGGGGCAGATCGCATTCACCGTGATGCCGCGGCTTCCCACCTCCCGCGCCAGCGACTTCGAGAAGCCGATCAAGCCGGCCTTCGAGGCCGAGTAGGCCGTCTGACCGGGATTGCCGCGCAGCGCCGCCGCCGACGAGACGTTGATGATGCGGCCCCAGCGGGCCTTCATCATGCCGGGCAGGGCACGGCGCGAGCACAGGAAGGCGCCGCGCAGGTTCACGTCCTGGGTCGTGTCCCACGTCTGGATCGAATACTTCACGGCGAGCCCGTCCTTGGTGAAGCCGGCGTTGTTGACCAGCACGCGAACCGGCCCGAGCTCGGCCTCAACCCGTTCGAATGCCGCGGCGACGGAGTCCTCGTTGGCCACGTCCAGCTCGACGGCGAGCGCGCGAGCGTCCGGGGCGTCGACCGCTGCCTTCGCCGCGGCCTCCTCGGCGCTCGCGCGGTCCGAGCGGTAGCCGGCGGCCACCGCGAACCCGGCGCCGGCAAGGCGCATGACCGTCGCGCGGCCGATCCCGCGCGACGCACCGGTGACCAGCGCGACGACCGGATCAGCCACGCGCCGCCTCCGCCGCGGGCGCCGGGGCGGTCCACCGGATGAGGTTCGCGCCCCAGGCGAGCCCAGCGCCGAACGCGGTCGTCAGCACCACGTCGCCGGGGCCGATCCTGCCCGCACGCCACGCGTGGTCCAGCGCGATCGGGATCGAGGCGGCCGACGTGTTGCCCACCTCGGCGATGTCGACGAAGAGCTTGTCGTGGGGCAGGCCGAGCCGGTCGGCCACCGCCAGCATGATGCGGGCGTTGGCCTGGTGGGGGACCACGACCGACACGTCGTCGGCCGACATCCCCGCCTTCTCCAGCAGCGACGAGCACGCCTCGGCCATGCCGACGACGGCGCGCTTGAACACGACCCGGCCGTCGGGCATCTGGATCAGGTGCCGCCCGGCTGCCACCGTCTGCGCGCTGGCCGGCTCCGCGGACCCGCCGGCGGGGATCGTGAGGACGTCGACGGCGCCGCCGTCCAACTCCAGCCGCGATCCCATCACGCCCGGCTCCTCGGATGGCTCCAGCAGCGCCGCGCCGGCGCCGTCGCCGAACAGCACGCACGTCGACCGGTCGGTCATGTCGAGCACGCGCGACAACGTCTCGGATCCAATCACGAGGACGCGGTCGGCGGCGCCCGCCTGGATCTGGGCGGCCGCCAGCGACAGGCCGTAGACGAACCCGGCGCATGCGGCGTTCAGGTCGAATGCCGGGCAGGCCATTCCCATGCGCGCCTGCACGAACGCGGCCGCCGACGGCATCGGGCGATCCGGCGTGATGGTGCCGACGATCAGCAGGTCGACCGCCCCCGGATCCACGCCGGCCGCGGCCAGGGCGCGGTCCGCCGCGTCGGCCGCCAGCGTGGCGGTCGTCTCGTTCGGTCCGGCGAAGCGGCGGGCCCGGATCCCGGTCCGCTCGCGGATCCACTCGTCGGACGTGTCCAGGATCGATTCGAAGTAGGCGTTGGGCACCACGCGCTCCGGCAGCGCCGATCCAACCGCGGAGATCCGAGCCTGTCGCGTGCCCGTCACGTGCCCCCTCCCCCCTGCTCGCCGCGCGGGCGGCGCATCGTCTCGTCCAGCCACACCAGCGGCTGCCCCTGGAGCACGGGTTCGCCGTCGCGCACCAGGATGCCCGACACCCGCGCCTCGTGGGGCGCGACGACCGGGCTCACCACCGGCCCGTTCTCCACCTCGGCGATCGGCTGCCCCGCCGAGACCCACTCCTCGCCCTCGTGAAAGCGCGCCGCCGGCAGCAGACGGAGCCTCCCCGCGGCGGGGGAGACCACCAGGCGCATCCCGAGCCCGACCGACTCCCCCAGGGACGCGTGCTGCTCGGTCGCCGGCTCGTCCGCCTCGGGCAGGTCGATGCGCTCGTCGCCCATCAGCGGCCGGCTCGGGTGCGAGGCCACGGTCCTTCCCTAGAAGTCGTCGCGGGCACGGCGAACCTCGTCTGCCACGGTGCGGGCGTCCTCGGGCGAGTTCACCGTTCGGACGGTACTGCCGTCCACCGCCCGGCGCGCAAGCTTAGCAAGAACGTCGCCCGGCCCCGCTTCGACGAACCACGTGATGCCCGCATCCGCCATCGAGTGCAGCGAGGTGTCCCACCGCACGGGCGACACGAGGTGGCGCGACAGCAGGTCGCGCAGCGCCACCGGCTTTCGCGTCGGGGTCCCGCTGACGTTCGGCACCAGCTCGAACGCCGGCTCGCGGAACTCCACGCGCGAGATGGCCTCGCGCACCGGCCCGAGCGCGGGCTCCATCAAGGGAGAGTGGAATGCGCCCGCCACGGGAAGCCTGACGGCCTTGGCCCCGCGGCTTCTGGCCAGCTCCTCGGCGCGCTCGACCGCGGTCACGGACCCCGACAAGACGGTCTGCTTGGGGGCGTTCTCGTTGGCCACCGCCAGCACGTCCGCGCGGCCGGCCACGTCGCAGATCTCGCGCGCCTCGTCGGCGGAGATCCCGATCAGCGCGGTCATCGCTCCCGGGCGGTCCCGCGAGGCCTTGCCCATCGCTTCGGCCCGGGCGGCCAGCGCCTCCAGGCCGGTGTCCAGGTCGACGGCGCCGGAGGCGACGAGCGCCGCGTACTCGCCAAGGGAATGACCCGCCGCCGCGTTGCACGGGACCCCCTCGGCCTGCAGGACCGAAAAGGCCGCCAGGTCGCAGGCGAACACGGCCGGCTGGACGATCTCGGTTCGCTTCAGCGCCTCGGGGTCCCGGCTCTTCTCGACGACGTCCCAACCGAGGATCTTCGAGGCGTGCTCGAGGATCTCCGATGACGCGGGATGCTCCGTCCAGGGGTCCGCCATGCCCGGGTATTGCGACCCTTGGCCCGGGAACAGGATCGCGATCTTCATCGTCCGTCAGGCTACCCGCTCAGAGGCTCGACGTATAGTCGAGCGGTCCCGGGCCCAGCCGCGTCCAATGAAATCCATGTCTCTAGCTGTCCTTGAGCCTATGAACCGGCATTACCGTCAAGTACCCTCCAGCAATGCAAAATCGCGTCGCGATTTCGCGAAATAGCAGGTCGCGAGGTTGCCAGGCGCTGTACCGGCGTGTAGAAAGGCTGCGTGCGCCAGGGGTGGCTTTCGAACGTCTCCAGCAGGACAACCCCCAAGAACGAGTCCTTTACGGGCATCTTGGGTCGCGACATGGCCGTCGATCTCGGTACGGCCAATACGCTCGTGTACGTCCGCGGCAGGGGCATCGTGCTCAACGAGCCCTCGGTGGTGGCCGTCAACACGCTGAACGGCGCGATCCTGGCCGTGGGCGCCGAGGCCAAGCGGATGATCGGGCGCACGCCCTCGCACATCCGGGCCGTCCGGCCCCTCAAGGACGGCGTCATCGCGGACTTCGACATCACGGAGAAGATGCTTCGGTACTTCATCCAGAAGGTGCACCAGCGCAAGCTGCTGGCCAAGCCGCGGGTCGTGGTCTGCGTCCCGTCGGGGATCACCGGGGTGGAGCAGCGCGCCGTCGAGGAGGCGACCGTCTCGGCGGGGGCGCGCCGCGCCTACATCATCGAGGAGCCCATGGCCGCCGCGATCGGAGCCGGCCTGCCCATCCACGAGCCGACCGGCAACATGGTCGTCGACATCGGCGGTGGCACGACTGAGGTCGCCGTCATCTCGCTCGGCGGCGTGGTCACCGCGACGTCGGTGCGGGTGGGCGGCGACGAGCTGGACGAGGCCATCATCCAGTTCGTGAAGAAGGAGTACTCGGTCGCGCTCGGTGAGCGCACGGCCGAGGCGATCAAGCTCGCGGTCGGATCTGCCTTCCCCACGCCCGACGAGATGGTCGCCGAGATCAAGGGCCGGGACCTGGTCAGCGGGCTCCCCAAGACCATCCACATCTCGGCCGAAGAGATCCGCCGCGCCGTCGAGGAGCCCGTCAACGCCATCGTGGACGCGGTGCGCAACACGCTGGACCGCTGTCCGCCGGAGCTGGCCGCCGACGTCATGGACAAGGGCATCGTCCTGACGGGCGGCGGCGCGCTGCTGCGCGGCCTCGACGAGCGGCTGAAGCACGAGACCGGCATGCCCATCCACGTCGCCGAGAGCCCGCTGTCCTGCGTCGCGATCGGCTCGGGCAAGTGCCTCGAGGAGTTCGAGGTCCTGAAGCGCGTCCTGGTCTCCTCCGGCCGGCATTAGGGAGCCCCCGCCATGGCGCTGTCGCGGCGCACCCGCAGTACCCGGGTGCTGGTCTTCGTCCTGGTGATGGTCAGCCTGCTCACGATCACCGTGGACTACCGCGGAGGTCAGAGCGGGCCGCTCGAGCTGGCCGGCAAGGCCGGGCTCACGATCGTCGGGCCGATGCAGGCGGCGGTGTCGAAGGTGGTCCGACCGGTCGGCTCGTTCTTCTCCGCCGTCATCCACCTGTCCTCGCTCGAGTCGCAGAACAAGGCGCTGAAGCAGCGGCTGGCGGAGGCGAACGCCGAGCTCGCCACGACCACGACGGCCGTCCAGCAGAACGAGCAGCTGCGCAAGCTGCTCCAGCTGCAGCAGCGCCTGGGGATCAGCGGCCCGACCGCCACCGTCATCGCGCAGTCGCTGTCGAACTTCGAATGGACGATCACGATCGACCGTGGGTCCTCGGCCGGCGTGAAGACCGACATGGCCGTCGTCAGCGGCGACGGCCTGGTGGGGCACGTGTCGAAGGTGTCCGACCACTGGAGCATCGTGACGCTGCTGATCGACCCCAGTTCCTCGGTGGCCGGCCGCCTGGTCACGACGGGCGACACGGGCCTGGTGGTCGGGGAGCGGACCCAGGACATGCAGATGCAGCTCGTGAGCCCCGGGGCGAAGGTCGACCTGAACGAGTCCGTCGTCACGGCGGGGTTCACGGGCAGCCTCTACCCGCCGGGCATCACGATCGGCGCGGTGTCCCACGTGTACCGAAGCAACGGGTCGCTTGCCGAGACCGTCGCCGTGCGTCCGGCCGTCGACTTCAGCTCGCTGCAGTTCGTCACCGTCGTCACCAGTCCCTGATCCCGCGAATCCGAATGTCGTTGAATGCGCACGTCCTCATCGTGACCCCGAACCGGCGGTCCTCGATAGACTTCCGCCGTGCGCCGCGTCCTTCTCTGGAGCGCGGTCATCCTGACCGCGCTCCTGTTGCAATCCACGATCTTCGCGCAGATCCGGCTGGCGGGAGCCAAGCCGGATCTGATCTACCTCGTCACGATCGCGCTGGCGTACCTCGAGGGACCGTCGTCGGGCGCGATCGCGGGATTCGCCGGCGGGATGGCCGAGGACTTCCTGTTGAACCAGCCGAAGGGCATCACGGCGCTGACGCTGACGCTGCTGGGCTACGCGGTGGGGCTGCTTCGAAGCTACGTCGCGTCCCCGAGCCCGTTCCTGCCGGTGCTCATCGTCGGCGGGGGGACCTCCGTCGGGGTGCTGTTCTTCGGCCTGGTGACGTTCCTGCTCGGCGAGCCCGTGGGCAGCGCGGCATATCTGGTGCGCGTGGCCCTGCTGACCGGCGTGTACAACGCCATCCTCACGCCGCTGATCTTCCCGATCATCCGGCGCGTGGTCGATGCGTCGCGGACGCGGCGCGTGTACCGATGGTGAGCCCCCCGGCCCGGAGCGAGCCGTGACCGAGTCGCGCACCCGCGTCCGGCTGAAAGTCCTCGCCGCCCTCGTGGTGGCGATGTTCGCCGTGCTCACCACCCGGCTGTGGTTCCTGCAAGTGCTGGCCTCGCCGCAGTTCGACGCGCAGGCGAAGGACAACCAGGTTCGCATCGTTCCCATCACGCCGCTGCGCGGGGAGATCCTGGATCGCAACGGCGACGTGCTCGTCGGACGACGCTCCTCCGTGGTAGTGACGATCGACCGCCAGGAGCTTCCGACGGATCAGACCGACGCGGTGCTGTTTCGTCTGTCGAACCTCCTTCACGTGCCGGTGCCGCAGCTCGTGAGCCGGCTCAACAGCGTCCAGTACCTGCCGTACCAGCCCGTGCCGGTGGCCCTGGACGTCTCGCAGCAGGACGTGTTCTACATCCGGGAGCATCAGTCCGACTTCCCCGGCGTCGGCTACCAGCTGGCGGCCGTGCCCTCGTATCCCCAGGGCGACCTGGCCGCGCAGATCCTGGGGTCGATCGGGCGCATGACCGGTGCGCAGTCCAAGGAGGCCGCCCTGAAGAACTGGCCGCTCACCTCCGAGGTGGGCCAGACCGGGCTCGAGGCCGTCTACGACTCGGAGCTTCGCGGCGAGCTCGGCAAGCGCGAGATGCAGGTGAACGCCGCCGGCGACGTGCTGAACCCGAACTTCGGGCGGATCCCCTCGACGGCGGGCGACAACCTGGTCACCTCGATCGACGCGAACGTGCAGCGCCTCGCGGAGCGAAGCCTGGCCCAGGGCATCAGTGTGGCGCATTCGACCTTCGATCAGGAGTCGCAGAAGTACCTGCAGGCCAGCGGCGGCGCCGTCGTCGTGATGGACCCGCGAACGGGACACGTGATCGCGCTGGCGTCCAACCCGACGTTCGACCCATCCATCTGGGTCAAGGGCCTCACGAACCGCCAGTACCGCCAGCTGACCGGGACGGGTTCGAATCCCGGGCCGCTGTTCGATCGGGCGACCCAGGGCGCCTACCCGCCGGGATCGACGTTCAAGCCGTTCGTGGGCGGAGCGGCGCTGCGGGCGCACGTGATCAATGAGAACTCGTCGCTGGATTGCCCGGGCAAGTGGGAGGTGCCCGGCGACACCTCGCACACCGTGTTCAACAACTGGAACCCGGTCAACGTCGGCTTCATCGGCCTGGCGAGCGCGCTGGTGCAGTCGTGCGACACGTTCTTCTACCAGCTCGGCTACAAGTTCTGGCAGGACTACGTGCACTCCGGCTACAACGTCGACACCGGCCTGGGGGGCACCGAGACCATGCAGCACGAGCTCGACCAGATGGGCTTCGGGCGGCGCACCCGGATCGACCTGCCGGCGGAAGCGCCCGGCCGCCTCCCGACGGCCGCCTACAAGCGGGCTCTGGTGAAGTCGGACCCGAGGGTCTACGGCAAGTACTACCAGTGGCTGCCCGGCGACAACATCAACATGTCGATCGGGCAGGGGTTCGTGACGGTGACGCCGATCCAGCTCGCGGTCGCGTACAGCGCGATCGCCAACGGCGGCAAGCTCTTCGCGCCACGCATCGGCTGGAAGGTCCAGACGCCCGACGGCAAGTTGGTCCGCGTGATCCACGCGCCCATCGTCGGGCACCTGCCGCTGTCGCGCCAGCAGATCAACTTCCTCCGCAACGCGCTGACGGGCGTCGTGCGACCCGGCGGGACGGCTGCGCCGGCGTTCGCCGGGTTCCCGCTGGACTCCATCCCCGTTGCCGGAAAGACGGGCACCGCGGACATCGTTGGGCGCCAGCCGTATTCGTGGTTCGCGGCGATGGCGCCGGCGAACAATCCGCGCTACGTCGTGGTGGCGCTGGTCGAGCAGGGCGGCCACGGAGGCACGACCGCCGCCCCCATCGTCCGCAACGTGCTGCAGGGGCTGTTCGGGCTGAACACGGGCGGGGTCCAGGCGGGATCGGACTCCTCGACATGAGCGACGCGCGCGTCGAAGGGAGGCGATGACGCCCATGGACATGCCGCTGCCGTCGGCTCGCGCCTCGGTCCGGGAGGGATCGCCGCTTCGCCACGTCGACTTCGTGCTGCTGCTCACCGCGCTGGGGCTGGCCGTGTTCGGCGTGCTGATGATCTACTCCGCGACGCACCGCAGCCTGCTGCTGCTCGGCGACAGCCCGTCGTACTACCTCAAGCGGCAGGCGGTGTTCATCGTGCTCGGCGCGATCGCGATGGCCGGCACCGCGCTGTTCGACTACACGCTGCTCAAGATGTGGGCGCCCGTCATCTACCTGGGATCGGTCGGGCTGCTGTTCCTGGTGCGAACGCCGCTCGGGTCCTCGGCGCTCGGCTCGCAGCGCTGGTTCCAGATCGCCGGCTTCCAGTTCAGCCCGTCGCTGTTCTCCCGGCTGGCCCTGATCCTGATGCTGGCCGCGTACCTGTCCGAGATCAAGTGGGAGAGCACGCTGCGCGAGGTGCTGCGCGCGGTGGCGATCGCGGCGCTTCCGATGTTCCTCGTGTTCATCCAGCCCGACCTCGGGACGACGATCATCCTGGCCACCATCCTGGTGACGCTGCTGGTCGTGGCCGGCACACGTGCGCGCTACCTGGTGGTGCTGGCCGCCGCTGCGACGCTCGCCATCTACGGCGCGTTCCAGCTGAACATCATCAAGCAGTACCAGGTCGACCGGCTGATCGGGTTCATGGACCAGTCGAAGAACTCCCAGACCGCCAACTACAACCTGCAGCAGTCCAAGATCGCGATCGGTGCCGGCGGGCTGACCGGGACCGGCTACCTGAGGGGGACGCAGACGAACCTGGACTTCGTCCCCGAGCAGCACACCGACTTCATCTTCACCGCGGTGGGCGAGGAGTTCGGATTCGTGGGCGCCGGGACCCTCCTGGTGCTGTTCTTGATCCTGCTCTGGCGCACCTATCGCATCGCGATGACCGCGAAGGACCCGTTCGGCACCTACGTCGCCGCCGGCATCGCGGCCATGTTCACGATCCAGATGTTCATCAACATCGGGATGACCATCGGGATCATGCCCATCACCGGCATCCCGTTACCGTTCATGTCCTACGGGGGAAGCGGCCTGATCGCCGACTTCATCGGGATCGGCCTGCTGGAGTCCATCCGGATCCGCCGCTACGCCTAGGTTCTTGGAGCGGGGCGGGCCGGGCGGTATCCTGGAGACGTACACGTGCCCCGCCGGGCGGGGAGCCGAACGCGGAAGGGTCCGCGAGGCTCGGGTCCCGGCGGCGGAGTCAGGTAAAGCCGCTTGATCGCGGCGGGCAGCCCGCCGCTTCCTCCGGGAAGCGGGACCGGAGCGCCCGAATGCCAGGCCCCGAAGGCAACGAGGTGTGCCCGTGCCACGACGCGGGCTTTCGCGCTTCCGAGCGCGTCGGCTTTCAGCGACGTGAGGACGCCCCGCCGCCGGCGAGCGTCCATCGGCCTCCTCCTGCCTTCGCTCCCCGGCTCCGCGATCGGCGTGAAGAGAGAGGATTCGCGTTGAGCGAGGAGCACGAAGCACAGGCAACAACCTCCGTCGGCGTGGCGGAGGCGGGGGCGGGCGGCGGGTCCGGCCCAGAGGGCGACGGGGCCGCCGCGACACCCAGGCGGCGTCGCCGCCGGCGCGGTGGACGAGGCAGAGGCGGCCGGGCGGGAACCGGCGCCGCGACGTCCACCACGACATCCACCACGACGCCGGCCCCGCCGGCTCAGGACGGCGCGTCGAAGACGACCAAGTCGGCAACGAGCCGGCGTTCGAGCGGCGCCACGAAGTCCGCGACGAAGGCCGAGGCGACGGCCGCGGCCGGTGAGGCGCAGGACGCCGCCCCGGCGCCGTCCGAGGGGTCCGCCGCGTCCGCAAGGGGACGGACCCGCACGCGAGGCACGACGCGCTCGCGCACCACAAAGCCCAAGGCGAGCGACGAGGGCGCGGCCGCCCAGGCGGATGCCACCGCCGCAACCACCGCAGCCGATGGCGACGGCGAGGCTCCTTCGGCTCCGAGGCGTCGCCGCCGACGCGGCGGCCGGGGCCGCTCGCGCGCGGGATCCTCCGCTGCCGTCACCGCGGAAGCCGCGGCCGCCGACGGGGACGGGAGCGCTGAGCCCGCGACCGCGACGAAGGCTGAGGCGGCGCCGAAGTCGAAGCCCGCGGCGAAGGCAGAGCCGGCGAAGAGGGGCGACGAGGCGCCGGCGAAGCCCGCCCGCCGGACTCGCAGCCGCGCCAAGTCCACGAAGGCGGCGGCGCCGGCGGCGGAGACCGAGACGGCCGACGAGGCCGAGGCACCGGCCCGCGGACGCGGGAGCCGGCTGGACGCCACCCGAACCCGCAAGCGCCGGCTGCCGGGGCGCCGCCGTCGCGAACCCGTCGCCGCGATCACCCGGGCGGCCGACAAGACGATGCTGATCACCGAGCTCGACGAGCGCGACCAGATCGCGGTCCTGCAGGACCGCCTGCTGGTCGAGCACTACATCACGCGCTCGGGCGCGCGTTCGATGGTGGGGAACATCTATCTGGGCAAGGTGCAGAACGTGCTGCCCGGCATGGAGGCGGCGTTCATCGACCTCGGGCGCGGGCGCAACGCGGTCCTGTACGCCGGCGAGGTGTCGTACGACGAGGAGATCGACGGACAGGCTCGGCGCATCGAGCACGTGCTGAAGAGCGGGCAGAACGTCATCGTGCAGGTGACGAAGGATCCCATCGGAGGCAAGGGCGCGCGCCTGACCCAGGAGATCAGCCTGCCGGGGCGGTACGTCGTGTTCGTGCCGAAGTCCCAGACGTTCGGCATCAGCCGGCGGCTCCCCGACGCGGAGCGGAGCCGGCTGAAGGAGATCCTGAAGAAGATCCGGCCGGCCGGGGACGGACTGATCGTGCGCACCGCCGCCGATGGAGCGCCGGCCGAGGACCTGACGACGGACCTCGAACGGCTGATCGAGGAGTGGGCGGTCATCGAGAAGAGCGCCAAGCGCGGGCGAGCGCCGCGGGTGCTGTACGAGGAGCCCGAGCTCACCATCCGCGTCGTGCGCGACCTGTTCACCGAGGGCGAGTTCAAGGAGATCGTCACCGACTCGCCGCGCATCTTCGAGCTGGTGACCGGCTACCTGCAGGGCGTCGCGCCCGACCTGGTCGACAAGGTCCGCCTGCACGAGGGCAAGCTCCCCGTGATGGAGGCGTTCCACGTGACCGAGCAGGTCCACAAGGCCCTGGACCGCAAGGTCTGGCTCCCGTCGGGCGGCTACATCGTCATCGACCGGACCGAGGCAATGACCGTCATCGACGTCAACACCGGCAAGCACGTCGGCAAGGCGAACCTGGAGGAGACCGTCACCAAGACGAACCTCGAGGCCGCCGAGGAGATCGCGCGACAGCTGCGGCTGCGTGACATCGGCGGCATGATCATCGTCGACTTCATCGACATGCTGCTCGAACGCAACAAGGACAAGGTCATCCAGACGATGAAGGGCGCGATGGCCCTGGACAAGACGCGCGCGCAGGTGTTCGACGAGATCAGCCCGCTCGGGCTGCTGGAGATCACGCGCAAGCGGGTCTCCGCCGGCCTGCTCGAGTCGTTCTCGCACACGTGCCCGGAGTGCGAGGGGCGCGGCATCATCATCGACCACAAGATTTGAGAGGATTCCCTCATGTACGCGGTGATCAAGGCGGGTGGCAAGCAGCACAAGGTCAAGCCCGGCGACGTGCTCGAGGTCGAGCTGGTGCACGGCGGGGAGGGCGACGCCGTCACGTTCACGCCGCTGCTCGTGGTGGACGACGACGGCACCACGCACTTCGGCAAGGACGTCTCGAAGGCGGTCGTCAAGGCCAAGCTCGTCGGCGAGCAGAAGGGCGAGAAGGTCAAGGTCTTCAAGTACCGCCAGAAGACCGGCTACGCGAAGCGGCAGGGCCACCGCCAGATGTACACGCTGATCGAGATCGAGGACGTCTCGATGGGCTCGCGGCGCGCGCCGGCGAAAAAGGCCGCGTCCACCGAAGCCGAGACGAAGGCGGCTCCCTCGGACGGCGGCGGCGCGGACGAGACGCCCGCCGGCTGACGCTCCTGCTTTTGAGACTTTCGGCCGGTTGACCTCCCCTTTCGGGCCGGGCTAGTCTCCGCCCGCTGTTCGTCCAGGGGGTAGGGGATGCTTCACGCGTCGCCGTTGTCCGCATTCCGGCGCACGGCATGAACGCCGCGACCGTCGCGATCGGGATCGCCGCCGCGCTGCTGCTCATCGCCGCCGCCGCGCAGGGCGTCGTGCTCGTCGTCCTCGGCCGGCGCAACCGTGGGCTGCGGGAGCGTGTTCGGATCCTGACGGCGCGACTGGACGACGCGGGCCCCGTTGTGGCCGACGCCCGTGCCACCGGAGGAGTCCGCGTGGGGTCGCCGGCGCCGCCGCTTCGCCTGCCGTCGGTCACCGGCGGGGTCCTGGACCTCGAGCGGTACCACGGCCGGGACGTGGTGGTGCTGTTCTGGAGCCCGACGTGCCCCTTCTCCCAGCGGCTCCTGCCCGAGCTCCAGGCGTGGGAGGAGCGGATGCCGGTGGCCGCCCCGGCTCTTGTGGTCGTCTCGTCCGGGGGCGTGCGCGTCAACCTGGGGACGGGGCTGCGGTCGCCGATCGTCACCGATCCCACGGGGGCCGTCGCGAGGTCGTTCGGGGTCGCCGGCACCCCGACGGCCGTGCGCGTGGATGCCCTGGGTCGCATCGCGTCCGAGGTCCGCTCCGGCTCCTTCGCCGTGCTGGAGCTGCTCGGCCCCGACGTGGTCGGCGCCGTTCGCTGAAGCGAGAGCCGCCGTTCCACCCGGTCCCCGGGGGCCCGTCTGCTACCCTGATCCGGCTATGGCACACAAGAAGGGTGGCGGCTCGACTCGCAACGGACGCGACTCCACGTCGAAGCGACTCGGCGTGAAGGCGTTCGCCGGCCAGGACGTCTCGGCCGGCTCGATCCTCGTGCGCCAGCGCGGCACCAGGATCCACCCGGGCGACGGCGTCGGCAGGGGCGGGGACGACACGCTGTTCGCACGCCGCGCCGGCATCGTGCAGTACCACTCGCGCGCCGGTCGGCGGTTCGCTTCGATCCAGTCCCCGGAGGCGGCTCCCGCCGCCAGCGTTCCGGCAGCCGAGGCCGTGGACGCCGTCTCGAGCTGAGCTCAGACGCGCTGCGCGGCCTTGATGGCCGTCACCCAATCCGCGATCTCGTCCTTCTTCAGCGGGTTCCAGGTTCGAAGCTTCACGACCGACTGCTTCTTGGCGCCCCGCTTCTTGAAGATGATCGCGCTGGTGTCGTCGCGGGCCAGGCTCGGCGGCTTGATGAAGTAGAAGCCCATGACCCGGAACTCGTGAGGCTGCACGAAGGAGATCTCCAGCACCGGCGATCCGAAGACGCGGCGGACGCCGCGGATCTTCGCCAGCGGGAACTCCGCCCGCGCCGCGCGCTCGTCGTCCGGCTGGAACTCCAGGGCGTCGGACTTCAGGAACAGCCAGCCCCGGAGGCCGTCGGGGCCGGTCCGTCGGTTGACCATCCACACCTGGCTGGGGGGGCGTTCCATCAGCTTTCGAGGGTAGCCGGATAATCGGGGTCGTGTTCGTCGATCAGGTACGGATCCAGGTGCACGCCGGGCGGGGAGGCGCCGGCAGCGCCCACCTGGCCAGCGAGCCGTTCAAGCCCCGGGCCGGCCCGGACGGCGGGGACGGCGGCCGCGGGGGCGACGTGATCCTGCGCGTGGACCGGTCGGTGTTCGACCTGTCCGTGTTCGCGGATCGTCCCCACCTGCGCGCCGGGAACGGAAGTGCGGGCGCGCGCAACCGGCGAACGGGCGCCGACGGCGCCGACCTCGTCCTGCCCGTGCCCGACGGCACGGTCGTCTCGGACGAGCGCGGGCCGGTGGCCGACCTGGTGGGCGAGGGGGCGACCGCGGTGGTCGCCGCCGGCGGCCGCGGCGGCCGCGGCAGCGCATCGCTCGCGACCGCGCGCAACCGGGCCCCGCGCTCGGCGGAGCCCGGCGAGGCGGGGGAGGAGCACCGGCTGGAGCTCGAGCTTCGGCTGGTGGCCGACGTCGGGCTCGTCGGACTGCCGAACGCCGGCAAGTCGACGCTGCTGTCGCGCCTGACCTCTGCTCGGCCGAAGATCGCCGACTACCCCTTCACGACGCTGTCCCCGAACCTCGGGGTCGCCGACGAGGCGGGCAGCCGGATCGTCGTCGCCGACGTGCCCGGCCTGATCGAGGGCGCGCACGAGGGGCGCGGGCTCGGACTCACGTTCCTTCGTCACGTGTCCCGCTGTCGCGTCCTCGTGTACGTCGTGGACCTGACGAGCGACCCTTCAGCCGACCTGCGCACGGCGCGCGCCGAGGTCGAGACGTTCGATCCGTCGCTCGCGGCCAGGCCTTCGATCACCGTGGGGACGAAGGCCGACCTGCTCACGTCGCCACCCACCGACGCGCCGGTCGACGTCGTCGTGTCCGGGGTGACCGGCGAGGGTTTGGATGCGCTTGGCAACCGACTGTCGGCCGCCGTCCAACGGGCACTGGCCGACGAGCCGCCCGCCGCCCCGGTCGTGGTATTGCGGCCGGGTCGCGATCCGTTCACCGTCACGCGGGAGGGCTCGCGCTACCGCGTGAGCGGCCGCGGCGTGGAGCGGTGGGTGGCCGAGGTCGACATGGACGACGATCGCGAGGTGGCGGCGCTGCAGCGCCGGCTGGCGAAGGCCGGCGTCGAGCGGCGGCTCGCTCAGGTGGGCGCGCGCCGCGGCGACGAGGTGGTGATCGGCGCGACGGCGTTCGAGTTCCTCCCAGAGGAGGAGCCGCCGGACGCGACGAAGGAGGAGGGGGGATGAGCGAACCGTCGAAGGCCGAGCTGGTCGCGGCCGAGGACTCCGGATGGGCGGAGATGAACGCGCTGGTCGAGTCGCTGTCGCCGGCTCAGGCGCAGGAGCCCGGGTACTACGAGCTGTGGTCCGTGAAGGACATGGTCGGCCACATCGCGTGCTGGATGTCCGAGGCGGTCGACATGCTGGAGCGGATCCGGGTCGGGACGTATGACCCGTCGCCGCGGGACGTCGACGAGCTGAACGCGAGCTTCTACGAGGCCATGAAGGACCTCTCGCTCGGCGACGTTCGTTCGGAGTGTTTCGCCGCCCGCAACCGCATGCTGTCCGAGTGGGACCTGCTGCCGGAGGTCACGCCCGACGCGGTGGAATGGTTCGTCGAGTCCGGCGCCGAGCACTACGCCGAACACACGCCGCGTCTGCGCGAGTGGGTCGGGAACCTCCGAGGCGACGGCTGATCGGGCGCGCCGGGGTGAGGCGGCTACAATCCGCGCGTGGGCACGCCCAAGCGCCTGGGGGTCATGGGCGGGACGTTCGACCCGATCCACCATGGACACCTGGTCACCGCCGAGGAGGCGCTGTGGCAGTTCGAGCTGGACGAGGTCGTCTTCGTCCCGACCGGCCAGCCGTGGATGAAGGACGATCGCAACGTGTCGCCGGCGGAGGACCGGTACCTGATGACGGTCATCGCCACGTCGAGCAATCCCCGTTTCTCCGTGTCGCGGATCGAGGTCGAACGCGACGGCCCGACGTACACGGTGGACACGCTGGAGGAGCTGCGCGCCGTCCAGCCGGGGGTCGAGCTCTACTTCGTCACGGGAGCCGACGCGATGCTGGAGATCTTCCAGTGGAAGGACCCGGAGGACGTGCTGTCGCGGGCGCACTTCATCGCGGCGACCCGGCCGGGTTACGACCTGGCCAGGCTCGACGCGCAGGGCGGGACGCGGAACTCGCGCGTCACGGTGATGCACATCCCGGCGCTCGCGATCTCTTCGACCGATATCCGTCGCCGCGTCCGCGAGCGCGAGCCCATCCGGTACCTGGTCCCGGAGGGCGTGCAAACGTACATCGAGAAGGCGGCTCTGTACCGGGGCGAGTAGGCTGGAGCCGGTGACGGAACCCATCGAGCTCGCCTGCCTGGCCGCGCGCACCGCGGCGTCGAAGCAGGCCGAAGCGGTGACGGTGCTCGACGTCCGCGACCTGATCGGGATCACCGACTTCTTCGTCATCGCGTCCGGGACCAGCGAGCGCCAGGTCACGACCATCGCGGAGGAGATCGCGAAGGCGCTCAAGCCCCTCGGCGGGCGCACGGTGCGCCGCGAGGGCGAGACCGGCGCGCGGTGGGTGTTGCTGGACTTCGTCGACCTGGTCGTGCACGTCTTCCACGAGGAGGAGCGCGAGTACTACCGCCTGGACAACCTGTGGGCGGACGCGCCGGTCGTGGATTGGGAGGCCGCGGACGCGGCCACCGCTGGGCCGGCCTGAGCTTGGCCGAGCTCCCGGGCGAGCGAGGGCTCGCTGCTAGAATCCCGTGATCCAGGGCCTGTAGCTCAGTTGGTAGAGCGCTTGCTCGGCAGGCAAGAGGTCGTCGGTTCGAATCCGATCAGGTCCACTGCGTGGACCCCGGGCCGTCTCCAAGGTGGCCGGGCCGTCTCTGGGTCGGCCCGTTGCGGGGGAAGCATCGAGCGACCCGTCACGAACGCGTCCGTCAGGTCCACCAGCTTTGCGTGGCTGGGGCGAGCCTGAACACGGAGCATCTCGAACCTCGTTTGACCGGTGGGCGGATGGGTACAGGCTCGGCGTCGTGCCCTCTGACGAAGGAGAACGAGGCCATGGATCCGATGAAGCTGCTGAAGGACGACCACGACAAGGTC
>DASXAQ010000107.1:0-36278 GCA_036406615.1 Actinomycetota bacterium
GGCCGGCGCGGCGCGGCCGGATCCCCGGCCGCGCGACGGGAAGGAGCGGGAGCGCGAATGAAGCGGTCGTTGCTGCGGGAGTTCGTCCAGAGCCTGTACCTGATCGGCCTGATGGGCGTGACCATCGTCGCGTGGCTGGCCCTTGGGCTGCTGGCCATCCGCTTCCTTGGGTAGCGCGCCCACCGACCCGGTTCCTCACCGCCCCGTCCTCGCGCAGGAGGTGGTGGCCCTGATGTCGGGCCGGCGCCTGGTGATCGACGCCACGCTCGGCGCCGGCGGCCACGCCGAGGCCATGCTGGAGGCGGGGGTCGAATCCGTCCTGGGCGTCGACCGAGACCCGGCCGCGCTGTCGCTCGCCGCGACGCGGCTGTCGCGCTTCGGCCGCCGCCTGCGCACCGTTGAGTCCCGGTTCTCGACGCTGGCGGAGGCCGCCGCCCGCGCCGGCGTCCGCGCCGCCGACGGGATCCTGTACGACCTCGGCGTCTCCTCGATGCAGCTGGACGACGCCGAACGCGGCTTCGGCTACCGCGCCGACGGCCCGCTGGACATGCGCATGGGGCCCGGCGAGGGAGGCGGACTGACCGCCGAACGGGTCGTCAACGAGTACCCGCAGGACGAACTCGCGCGGATCATCTTCGAGTACGGCGGCGAACGCCAGTCGCGGCGGATCGCGGCCGCCATCGTGCGCGCCCGCGGACGCGAGCCCATCCGATCCACCGACCGGCTCGCCGGCATCGTGGCCGGAGCCGTCGGCCGCCGGCCCGGCCGCGCGCACCCGGCCCGGCGAACGTTCCAGGCCATCCGCATCGAGGTCAACGGGGAGCTCGAGGAGCTCGCCGCCTCCCTTCCTCAGGCGGCGGGACTCCTCGAGCCCGGAGGCCGCATGGCCGTCATCTCGTACCACTCGCTGGAGGACCGCACCGTCAAGCGGTTCCTTCGCGACGAGGCTTCCCTGGCACCCCTCACCCCCAAGCCGATCCGGCCGTCGGAGGCCGAGACGGCGAGCAATCCGCGAGCGCGAAGCGCCAGGCTGCGCGCCGCGGAACGAATCCCGGAGGCCGCATGAGCCGCGCCGCCGCCACAGCCGCGCCCCCCACCCCTCGGCGGCGGCCGGCTCCGGCCCGGGATCCGCAGACCGCGGCACGCCCAACGGCGGCCCCAACAGCGCGCCAGACGGCGCGACGGGCCACGAGGCGCGGACCGTTCTTCGTCGTGGCCGCGCTGGTGGTGGGCACGCTCGCGGCCGCCATCGTGAGCCTGCAGGCGATCGTGTCGCAGACCTCCTTTCACATGCAGGCTCTGGAGCAGCAGACGCAGCAGCTCGAACAGCGCTACGGGCAGCTGAAGCTCACCGTCGCGCAGCTGTCGTCGCCCGAGCGGGTTGCCGCCGCGGCGTCACGGATGGGGCTTCGCCTGCCCACCGACGTGCACACGATCACGATCCCCGGGCTCGGGGCAGCGGCCGGCAGCCGCCACGGCCGCGGCGCCACCTCCTTCGCGCTGAAGAGCATCCTCGGAGAGCATCCGTGACGCGTCGCCGTCGCGGGCGCCGCCTGACGGTGGCGCGCCCTCCCGCGGCACGGGCCTCGTCGGTTCGCCGGCGCGCGCCGGCGCCGCCCACGCGACCGCCGGTTGAGCGTCTGGTCGCGCTGCTCGCGATCGTCGCGCTCGCCTTCACCGGGATCCTCGCCCGGCTGATCGTCATCCAGGTCGGCGACGCGTCGGCCCTGTCGTCGATGGCCGTGGACCAGCGCGCGCGGGACCTGACGATCACGGCGGCACGCGGCACGATCTTCGATCGCAGCGGGCGGGAGCTCGCGATGTCGCTGCCGGCGCGCGACGTCTACGCCGATCCGCAGCTGGTGACCGATCCCGTCGACGAGGCGCAGCGGATCGCCCGGGCGCTGCACCTCAAGCGGGCGGCCGTGCGCGGCCTGCTGGAGGACCGAACGGACGGCACCGGCCGGCCGTTGCACTTCGTGTACCTGGAACGCGGCGTCGATCTGGACACCGCCGATGCGCTTGCCGGCCAGCATCTTCCGGGGATCGGGTTCCTGGACGGAACCCGCCGGTACTACCCGGCCGGTTCGCTGGCGCCCCAGGTCCTGGGGTTCGTCGGGGTGGACGGCACCGGCATCGACGGCCTGGAGTACCGGTACCAGAACCTGCTGGCGGGCACGCCCGGCCACGAGGTGGTACAGGAGGACCCGAGCGGAACGCTGATTCCTCAAGCCGGCGCGACGTCCACGCCGCCGGTGCCCGGCGACGATCTCATGCTCACGATCGACCGCGACATCCAGTACCGGGCGCAGCAGTCGCTGGCGGCGGCGGTGCGCCGAAACGGGGCCACCGGCGGCAGCGTGATCGTGATGAACCCGCACACCGGCGAGATCCTGGCGATGGCCACGTACCCCTGGTTCGATCCGAACCAGTTCGCCGAGGCCAGCCCGGACGTGATCCGCAACCGGCCGGTGACCGACGTCTACGAGCCCGGCTCGGTCAACAAGGTCATCACGGCCGCCGCCGCGCTTCAGGAACACGCCGTCGGCATCAACGAACGCTTCAGCGTTCCCGATCAGATGCGGCTGTACGACGCGACGTTCCACGACGCCGAAACCCACCCCACCGAGCAGATGACGCTGGCCGACATCCTGGCGTACTCGAGCAACATCGGGGCGATCAAGGTGGCCGAGCAGATCGGCAAGAACCGTTTCGCGAAGTACCTGAGGGCGTTCGGGTTCGGCAGGCCGACCGGCGTGGGGTTCCCCGGCGAGGCGTCCGGCATCCTGCTGCCGGTCGACAAGTGGTCGGGGACGACGCTGCCGACCGTCTCGTTCGGGCAGGGCATCGCCGTCACGCCGCTGCAGATGGCAGCCGTGTATTCCACCATCGCCAACGGCGGCGTGTGGGTGCAGCCGCGCCTGGTCCGCGGCACGATCGGGCCGAGCGGCAAGTTCCAGCCCGCCCCGCCGCCCGACACGCGGCGCGTCGTCTCCGAGCAGACCGCGCACACGATCGTTGACATGCTGTCGTACGCCGTCGACGTCGGCACGGGGCAGGAGGCGCAGATCCCGGGGTACTGGGTCGCGGGCAAGACCGGGACGGCCCGCATCCCGAGCCCGACCGGCGGCTACCTGAAGAAGTACGTGGCGTCGTTCATCGGCTTGACCCCCGCCTCCAACCCCCAGTTGGTCGTGGCCGCGGTCATCGACCAGCCCTCGACGATCTTCGGGGGCGTCGCGGCCGCCCCACTGTTCCAAGACGTGGCTCGGTTCGCCCTGGCTCGGCTTCGGGTTGCCCCCGCGGCGAAGCCACCCATCCCCCCTCACGCCGTGCGCACGGGCTAGGGTGAACCGGGCCATGCTAGAATCGCCGCAGGTCAGGGCCCCCGACGAGCCGTCTGGGGGCCCTTTTCCGAGCCGAGTCGAGTCCATCCGCCCAGTGCCGGAACCCTTCCGTACGCCACTCGTCGCGGGCGTCGCCCTCGGCGACATCGCGCGCGCGCTCGCCGGCGCACAGGCGCGCCCCGGCGGGGCGACGCCCGGCGTCGCCGGCGGCTGGGAGGCGATCCGGATCACGGACGTCGCCTACCGGTCCGGCGATGCCGAGGCCGGGTCGCTGTTCTGCTGCGTGCCGGGCGATCGCGTCGACGGGCACGACTTCGCCGGCGCCGCGATCGCCAACGGCGCGGCCGCGCTGATGGTGCAGCGGTGGCTCGACGTGCCCGCGCCGCAGATCCTGGTGCCGTGGGTGCGCGGCGCGATGGGCCCGGCCGCCGCGGTCGTGTTCGGGGCGCCGTCGCGCCGGATGCGGTTGGTCGGCGTCACCGGCACCAACGGCAAGACGACGACCACGTTCATCCTGGAGTCGATCTTCCGCGCCGCCGGGCTCGTTCCCGGCGTCATCGGCACCACCGGCGTACGGATCGACGGCCGCTCGGTGAAGTTCGACCGCACGACGCCGGAGGCCCCTGACGTGCAACGGCTGCTGCGGGGCATGGTGGATGCAGGCGTGAACGCGGCGGCGATGGAGGTGTCGTCCCACGGGCTGCACCAGCACCGCGTCGACGGCACCGAGTACGCGTTCGCCGTGTTCACGAACCTGTCGCAGGATCACCTGGACTACCACGCGGACATGCAGGAGTACTTCGAAGCGAAGGCTCGCCTGTTCACACCGGAGCTGACCAGGGCCGGCGCGGCGAACGTGGACACGGAGGAGGGCCGGCGGCTCGTCGCCGCAGCCGCGATTCCGATGACGGGGTTCGCGATCGAACGCGACGCCGACGTGCGCGCCGAGGAGGTGTCGGTGTCGGCCGGCGGGTGCACGTTCCGTGTCGACGGACGCCGGTTCTCGTCGCCGCTGCGTGGAGCGTTCAACGTCATGAACTGTCTCGGCGCCCTGGTCGCCGCGCGAGCCGTCGGCATCGACGACGACGCCGCCGTGGAGGGCATCGCGGCGTTGCCGGGCGTGCCCGGGCGGCTCGAGCCGGTTCCGTCGGGCGCACCCTTCGAGGTGCTCGTCGACTACGCGCACACGCCCGACAGCCTGGACAACGTGCTGCGGGCCGCGCGCGGGCTCTGCGAAGGGCGCCTGATCGTCGTGTTTGGGTGCGGCGGCGACCGGGACCGGGCGAAGCGGCCGCTGATGGGCGCGGCCGCGACGCGGCTGGCGGACCTGTCGATCATCACCAGCGACAATCCCCGGTCCGAGTCGCCCGAGGCGATCGTGAAGGAGATCGAACGCGGCGCCGAAGGCGGCGGCTACGCGATCGAGGTCGACCGGCGGGCCGCGATCCGGATGGCGCTCGAGGAGGCCGGTCCCGGCGACGTCGTCGTGATCGCCGGCAAGGGCCACGAGACCGGCCAGGAGTTCGCCGACCGCACGATCGTGTTCGACGATCGCGTCGTCGCGGCCGAGGAGCTCGCCGCCATGGGGATGCAGCCGTGAGGCCGCGGGCGCTCCCCGAAGTTGCGGCGGCCGTCGAGGGCCGGATCGTGACCGATGCCGACGCGCATGCGAGCGCGGCCGGCCGCGTCTCCGTGCGCGGCGTGACGATCGACAGCCGGCGGGTGGAACCGGGCGAGCTGTTCGTGGCGCTGCCCGGCAACCACACCGACGGGCACGCGTTCGTCGCCGCCGCGGCCGAGGCGGGCGCGGCGGCCGCGATCGTCGCGCGCGGACGGGCCGTGCAGGCGGCGGATGGCGCCCACCGGCTCCCCCTGATCGAGGTGGAGGACCCCGCACGCGCGTTGATGGCGCTGGCGGCCGACGAACGAAGCGGGCTGCCCGCCACCGTTATCGGCATCACGGGATCCACCGGCAAGACGTGCACCAAGGACTTCACCGCCGCGGTCCTGGCCACGCGCCTTCGCGTCGTGGCCAGCCCCGCGTCGTTCAACAACGAGATCGGGCTGCCGCTGACCGTGCTCTCGGCCGGCCCCGACACGGAGGTCATCGTGTGCGAGATGGGTGCGCGCGGCGCCGGGCACATCCGGGCCCTGTGCGAGGTCGCCCGGCCGTCCGTCGGCGTGGTGACGAACGTCGGCGTGGCGCACCTGGGGCTGTTCGGCTCGCGCGAAGCCATCGCCGACGCGAAGGCGGAGCTCGTCGAAGCCCTTCCCGCGGACGGGGTCGCCGTCCTGTTCGCCGACGACGCGGTCGTGGCCGGCTTCGCCGGACGCACGCCGGCGCGAACGATCGCGTTCGGGCTGGGCCCCGATGCGCAGGTTCGCGCGGAACGCGTGGAGCTCGACCCCGTCGACGGCCGTGCGTCGTTCGCGCTCACGACCCCGGACGGCCGGGCGGACGTGCGGCTGCCCGTTGCCGGCGCGCACATGGTTCCGGACGCGCTGGCCGCGGCCGCCGTCGGCGTCGCGATCGGCGTGAACGTCGCCGACGCCGCCGCCGGGCTCGAGGGCGCGGAGCTGTCCGGAGGGCGCATGGACGCGTTCGTCTCGGCGGACGGCGCGCGCGTGATCGACGATGCGTACAACGCGAACCCCGCTTCGGTGGAGGCGGCGCTGCTCGCCGCGCGGCACATCGCGGGCGTTGGCCGTGCGGTCGCGGTCCTGGGCGAGATGGCCGAGCTCGGCCCGACGTCGGACGCCGAACACGAGCGCGTGGGCGAGCGGGTCGCGGCCCTGGGCTTCGACGAGCTGGTGGTCGTCGGCCCGCAGGCGGCGGCGATCGGCGACGGCGCCCGCCGGGCGGGCATGACGCAGGACCGGGTGCACGCGTGCGCGGACGTCGACGCGGCCGCCGCCGTCCTTCGCGAGGTCGCCCGCCCGGACGACGTGATCCTGATCAAGGCGTCGCGCGTGGCCCGGCTGGACCGGCTGGCCCACTCGCTTCGCGCGCCGTCATCTCGGGCGCGTGCATCGGGCGGGTCGTCCAACGGCGCGCCGTCGCCCGCGGCGCACGGGAGCGCCGCCCGATGACGTCGGTTCTCATCGCCGCCGGGATCGGCTTCTTCATCGCGCTGCTCGCGACCCCGCTGGCGATCCGCCTGTTCCGGCTCTGGGGCTGGGGCCAGCGGATCCGCGAGGACGGCCCGCGGGGCCACCTGGAGAAGATGGGCACGCCGACGATGGGCGGGCTCGTGATCCTGCTGGGGATGGTCGTGGCGTACCTCGCGGGACACGTCGTGCTCGCGTCGGGGCGGCTCGTCACCGTCCACATGACGGCGGCCGGGCTCGGGGTGCTGGGGCTCGGTGTGGCGCTTGGCGCCGTCGGGGCCGTCGACGACCTCATCAAGATCGTGCGCAAGCGCTCGCTCGGGCTCGGCAAGGCGGCGAAGTTCGGCCTTCAGGCCGCGGTCGCCATCCCGTTCGCCTACCTGGCCCTGCACGCCGCGAACATCGCGCCGAACCTGTCGTTCGTCCGCGAGACGAGCCTGTATCTGGGACTGTTCTTCTACCCCTGGGTGCTGCTGATCGTCGCGGCGTCGGCCAACGGGGTGAACCTTACGGACGGGCTGGACGGGCTGGCGTCGGGCTCGTCGGCGCTGGTGCTCGCCGCCTTCGTCGTGATCGCGTTCTGGCAGACCCGTCACACGTGCTCGCTGGGGCTGCCGTCCGCGTTCTGCTACCCGCTGAACGGCGAGCAGACGCTGGACGTGGCGATCGTCGCGGCGGCGGGGCTCGGGTCCGTGGCGGGATTCCTGTGGTGGAACGCGGCGCCGGCCGGGATCTTCATGGGCGACACCGGCGCGCTCGCCATCGGGGGCGTCCTGGCCGGCCTGGCGATCATGACGGAGACGCAACTGCTCCTGCTGATCCTCGGCGGGCTCTACGTCCTGGAGACCACGTCGGTGATCATCCAGGTCGTCGCGTTTCGCAGCACCGGGCGGCGGGTGTTCCGGATGGCGCCGGTGCACCACCATTTCGAACTCGGCGGCTGGCCGGAGTTCACCGTCATCGTCCGGTTCTGGATCGTGGCCGGCCTGTGCGTCGCGCTCGGCCTCGGCCTGTTCTACGCGGACTTCCTGGCCCGCGGAGGGACGGGATGAGCGCGGACGCGAACGCGGCCGCGACGTTCGCCGGCGAGCGTGCCGTCGTCGTCGGCTACGGCGCCAGCGGGCGGGCGTCGCTGCGCGCGCTGCTCGCGTCGGGCGCCGAGGCGTGGGTCACCGAGAATCGTTCGGCGGCAGAGGTTTCCGCCGATCTCGATCCGTCGGACCCGGTCGATCGAGCGCTGGACGTCCGCGCGGGCGGGCACCGCCCCGATCACCTGGACGGCGCCACCCTGGTGATCCTGAGCCCCGGCGTGCGGCCGGACGCGCCGGTCGTGGCGTGGGCGCGCGAACGCCGTCTGCCGATCTGGGGCGAGCTCGAGGTGGGCGCGCGCCTGTGTCGCGTGCCCTACGTCGCGGTGACGGGGACGAACGGGAAGACCACCACGTCGGAGATGGTGGCCGCCGCCATGCGGGCGTCGGGGCTTTCCGCCCGGGCGTGCGGCAACGTCGGCTACCCGTTCCCGCGCGCGGCCCGGGAGCCCTTCGACGCGCTCGTGGTCGAGGCGTCCTCGTTCCAGCTCGCGTTCCAGTCGTCGCTTCGTCCGCGCGTGTCGGTGCTGCTGAACGTCGCGGCCGACCACCTGGATTGGCACGGCTCGTTCGCCGCCTACGCCGACGCGAAGGCGCGCGTGTTCGCGGGGCAGGGGGGGGACGACGTCCACGTCGGCAACGCCGGGGACGCGGAGGCGGCGGCGCTGTCGCGCCGGGCCCCGTGCCAGGTTCGGTGGTTCCGCGGCGCGCCTCCTTCCGACGGCGAGGTCGGCGTCGTCGACGGCGCGGTGGTCGCGGCCACCGACGGCGGACCGATCGAGGTGGCCCGGCCGCGTTCGCGCGGGCGTGGGTTCCTGGCCGACGCCGCCGCGGCGGCGGTCGCCGCTCTGGGGTTCGGCCTGCCGCTGGCGGACGTGCGCGACGCGCTGTCGTCCTTCGCACCGCTGCCGCACCGCGGCGAGATCGTCGCCGAGACCGGCGGCGTGGCCTTCGTCGACGACTCGAAGGCGACGAACCCGCACGCGACGCTCGAGGCGCTGGACGGCGCGTCCAACGTCGTGCTGATCGCCGGCGGCCTGGCCAAGGGCGTGGACCTGTCGCCGCTGGCCGCGGGAATCCCGGCGCTCGCCGCGGTGGTCGCCATCGGGCGGGACGCGGCGGCGGTCGAAGCGGTGTTCGACGGCCTGGTCGAGACGCGGCGCGCCGCGACCATGGATGAGGCCGTGCGTGCGGCGTTCGAGATGGCGCCCCGGGGAGGCAGCGTCCTGCTGGCCCCGGCGTGCGCGAGCCAGGACATGTTCCGCGACTACGCGGACCGCGGGGACCGCTTCGCCGAGGCGGCGCGCGGCCTCGCCGCGGCCCGGAACCAGGCGGGATCGAATGCGCACTGAAGCCCACCTGACCGTGCCGCGGCTGCGCGTCGTCCGTCCGGACGAGGTGCCACCCGCGGTCGCGCGCGCCCGAGCGGTGCGGTCGCTCCGCCGCTCGGTGACGATGCTCACGCTGTCGACGTTCGCCCTCACCGTCGTCGGCGTGGTGATGGTCCTGTCGGCAAGCTCCGTGTCGTCGTTCGCGCAGTACGGGTCGAGCTTCCTGTTCTTCAAGCGTCAGCTGATCTACGCGGTGATCGGCGCCGTCGTGGCCGTCGCCGCATCGCGCCTGGACTACCGGGCGTGGCGGCGCGCGTGGCCGGCGCTCACGGCCGTCACCGCGGTCCTGCTGATCCTGGTGCTGCACCCGTCCACGGGTCAGATCGTGGGCGGGTCAGCGCGGTGGATCTCGTTCGGTCCGGTGACCCTGCAGCCGTCCGAGCTCGCGAAGTTCACCGTCGTCACCGCCGGGGCGGCGCTGCTCGCGGCGAACTACCGGCACCTGAAGGACCCGGTGCGGCTCGCCCTTCCGCTGATGGCGGTCGTGGGGCCGCTTGCCCTGCTGATCATGCTGCAGCCGGACCTCGGCACCACGATGGTCGTGGTCGCGATCGTCCTGGTCCTGCTGTTCGTGGTCGGCGTCCGCCTCCGGCTGCTGGTCTCAACCTGCATGGTCGGGCTGATCGCGGGCATGGGCCTGATCCTGTCCGCCGGCTACCGGCGCACGCGGTTCCTGTCGTTCCTGCATCCGTGGGCGGACCCGCGCAACTCCGGCTACCAGATCGTGCAGTCGCTGATCGCACTCGGCTCGGGCCACTGGGTCGGCGTCGGCCTCGGCGCCAGCCGGCAGAAGTGGATGTTCGTGCCGAACGCCCACACGGACTTCATCTTCTCGATCCTCGGAGAGGAGACGGGGCTGATCGGCGAGCTGATCGTCATCGCGCTGTTCGGCGCGTTCATCTACGCCGGCATCCGCATCGCGATCCGCGCGCCCGACACGTTCGGCCGTCTCCTGGCGGCCGGAATCGTCGGCTGGCTGTCGTTCCAGGCGATCGTGAACATGGGGGCGGTGACCGGGCTGCTGCCGATCACCGGCATCCCGCTGCCGTTCATGTCCTACGGCGGGTCGTCGCTCATCGTGTCGCTGGTGGCCGTCGGCGTGCTGCACGCCATCGGGCGCGCCGGCCTGGCCGATCTCGGCGCCGGACGCATCCGAAGCGGCGGCGGCCGTCGGGCGGCCGCCCCGGTTTCCTCGAACGCATGACGGGCGGACGGCGATGCGGGCGCTGATCGCGGGCGGGGGCACGGCAGGGCACGTCTACCCCGGGCTGGCCCTGGCGGCGGCGCTGTCGGCCCGCGGCCACGAGGTCTCCTTCCTCGGGACGGCCGACGGGCTCGAGGCGCGGCTGGTGCCCGAGGCCGGATACGAGCTGGCGTCGGTGCCCGCGCGGCCGTTCGTGCGCGAGGTCTCGGTTCAGGCCCTGCGCGGGCCGGCGACCGCGGTGTCGGCGGCGCGCACGGCGCGGCCGTTGGTCCGCGGCGCCGGGGTGCTCGTCGGCATGGGCGGCTACGCGAGCGTCTCCGCGGTGATGGCCGCGAGGCGCGAACGCGTGCCGGTGGTGCTGCACGAGCAGAACACGATCCCGGGCCTGGCCAACCGGATCCTGTCGCGGGTCGCCGCGGCCGTCGCGGTCGGGTTCGCCGAGGCCGAACGCCGGTTCCCTCGCGGGGCCCGGGTGGTCGTGACCGGCAACCCGGTGCGCGAGGCGGTGCTGCTCGTGCGAACGGAGCGCGACGCCCTGGCCGAGGCGGCGCGCGAGCGCTTCGAGCTCGAAGCCGGCCGAAAGACGGTCGTCGTCTTCGGCGGAAGCCTCGGCGCCCTGCACGTCGACCGAGCGGCGGTCGGAGCCTGTGGGCTGTTGGCCTCCCGGGCCGACCTGCAGGTGCTGCTGATCACCGGGCCGCCGCACTTCGAGGCGATCCGGGACGACCTGTACGCGCGGGGTCGCGACGGCCTGCTGGTCCGCGCCGAGCCGTTCGTCGACCGGATGGAGCTCGCGTACGCGCTGGCCGACGTCGTCGTCGCACGCGCCGGGGCGGGGTCGGTCGCGGAGATCGCCGCCTGTGGGCTCCCGTCGCTGCTGATCCCGTACCCTCACGCGGTGGCGGGGGAGCAGGACGCGAACGCGCGGGCGCTGCAGCGCGCGGGCGGCGCGAGCGTGTTGCTCGACGACCAGCTGACGACGGAGTCGCTGGCGACCCGCATCGAGAGCCTGATCGACCACCCCGAGCGGCTCGCCGCCATGGCCGAGCGGTCTTCCGCGTTCGGCAGGCCCGATGCGACCGAGCGGCTGGCGGACCTGGTGGAGGAGGTGGCGCGGTGAGCGGGCTGCCGGCGTTCGAGCCGAAGCCCGGGTCGATCCCGACGCTGCCCGTGCCGGACGCATCGGCGTGGCGGCGGCTGCACCTCGTCGGGATCGGCGGCGCGGGCATGCGCTCGATCGCGCGATTCCTGCTGGACAGCGGGATCGAGGTCACCGGGTCCGACCTGAAGGACTCCCCGGCGCTCGATGGGCTGCGCGCCGCGGGCGCCGCCGTGCACGTTGGCCACCAGGCGGGCAACCTCGGCCGCCCCGACGCGGTCGTCGTGTCGTCGGCGGTCCCGCCGGCGAACCCGGAGGTGCGCGCCGCCGCCGACGCCGGGATCCCGGTGCTGGCGCGCGCTCAGGTCCTGGCGGCGCTGATGCGCGGCACCCGCAGCGTCGCCGTGGCCGGCACGCACGGCAAGACCACGACCACGTCGATGATCGCGGTGGTCCTGGGCCGCGCCGGCCTCTCACCGAGCTTCGTCATCGGCGGCGAGCTGAACGAGATCGGCTCGGGTGCCGAGTGCGGGACGGGCGACGTGTTCGTCGCCGAGGCCGACGAGAGCGACGGGACCTTCCTGCTCCTCGAGCCGGGGGTCGGCGTCGTGACGAACGTGGAGGAGGACCACCTCACCTTCTATGCCGACCGCGAGGACATCGAGCGGGCGTTCGCCTCGTTCGCCCGTCGGTGCGGCCGGCTGATCGCCTGCTGGGACGACGCGGGCGTGCGCCGGTTCCTCGAGGGCTCGGGGATCGAACCCGTCACGTACGGGACGGGCCCGGAGGTCGACTTGAGGTTGAGAGTCGAGGAACTCGAGCCCTATCGAGCCCGGGGCGTGGTCGAGGTCGAGGGTCGAGAGATCTCCCTTGACCTTGCGGTGCCGGGTGAGCACAACCTCCTGAACGCCTGCGCGGCGGTGGCGGCCGCGGGCTGCCTGGGCGTGGCGGCCGAGGACGCCGCCGCGGCCCTGTCGTCGTTCGCGGGCGTTCGCCGCCGGTTCGAACGCCGTGGCGAGGCCGGGGGCGCGACGTTCGTCGACGACTACTCGCACCACCCCACCGAGATCTCGGCCGCGCTGTCGGTGGCCCGTGGCGTGGGCGGGCGCGTCGTCGCGGTCTGCCAGCCGCTGCGCTACTCCCGGACGCAGTCGATGTGGCGCGCGCTGGGGGAGAGCCTCGCCGCGGCGGACGTGGCCGTGGTGACCGACCCGTACGCCGCGTCCGAACAGCCCATCCCCGGGGTGACCGGGAAGCTGATCGTCGACGCCTTCGCGGAATCCGCCCCGGGGCGGCGCGTGATCTACCTGCGGCACCTGGCGGAGGTCGCGCCGGTCGTGGCCGGCCTGGTCCGCGCCGGCGATCTGGTGATCACGATCGGCGGGGGCGGCGACGCTCCCATGATCGGCGAGGAGGTCATGGAGCTGCTCCGCGAACGCGAAGAGGCCGCACGGGAGGCGGTGGGATGAGCGACGCCGTGGATCTCGGACGGGCCGAGCGCATCTTGCGGGCGGCCGGAGCGCCGGTGCGAACGCAGTACCCGATGGCGCCGCTCACGAGCTTTCGGATCGGTGGGCCGGCGGCGCTGTTCGTCGAGGCCGAATCCGACGCCGACCTCACCGCGGCCGCGGAAGCGGTGCGCGCCAGCGGGATCGACTGGGTGGTCGTCGGCAAGGGTTCGAACGTGCTGGTGTCCGACCGCGGCTTCCCGGGCCTGGTCCTGCGCCTGGGCCGGGGCTTCCGGTGGACCGCCCGCGAGGGCACGCGGCTGCGGGCGGGCGGCGCGATGCCGCTGCCGGCGCTGGCGGGGGTCGCGCTGTCCCACGACCTTGCCGGCCTCGAGTTCGGCGTGGCGATCCCCGCGTCCCTCGGCGGCGCCGTTCGGATGAACGCCGGCGCGCACGGACGCTCGATGCAGGACGCGCTGGCGTCCGTCGAGCTGTTCTCGCTCACCGATGCCGCGCGGGCGTCCCTGCCGGCGTCGAGCGCCGGCTTCGACTACCGGCGATCGACCCTGCCGGAGGGAAGCCTGGTCGTCGGCGCGGTCCTGGCCCTGTCCCGCGGAAACCGGGCGGCGATCCGGGCCGAGATGGAATCCGCCCGCGCGTGGCGGCGGGCCACCCAGCCGCTTGCCGAGCCCAACTGCGGCAGCGTCTTCAAGAACCCGCCGGACGACCATGCCGCCCGCCTGGTCGAGGCCGCCGGCGCCAAGGGGATGGCCGTGGGCGGGGCGAGCGTGTCGACGAAGCACGCCAACTTCATCGTGGCCGGCCCGGGCGCGACGGCGGCCGACGTGCGGGCGTTGATCCGAGCGGTGCGCGAGCGCGTCGAGGCGCGCTTCGGCGTCGCCCTGCAGCTGGAGGTGCAGCTTGTCGGAGACGACGATCTCGAGTCCGTCTGAGGCCGGGGCCGGGACGGTGGTGATCGCCGACCGCGTGGGTCGCGCTGTCCGAGCCGGGCGGGCCGAGCCGCTGTCGCTCGTGCCCGCCGCGCCGACGCTTCGCCAGCGGGCCCTGCTCGTGCTGCTGGCCGTGGTCGTGCTCGGGTCGCTTGCCTGGTGGGTCTCGAAGTCGCCGGTGTTCGAGTTGAAGGACGTCCACGTCCGCGGCGCCGCCCACTTCTCGACCGCCCAGATCGAACGCATGGCCGGGCTGTCCGACCACACGAACGTCCTGTGGCTGTCGGCGTCCGGCGTGCAGCGGCGCCTGGAGCGTTCGCCGTGGATCCTCAGCGCGACGGCCTCCCGGTCGCTGCCGGCCGGGGTGACCATCACGGTGGTCGAGCGCGCGCCCGCCGCCACGATCGAGGTCGGCGGCCGGTCCTACCTGATCTCGGGAGACGGCGTGGTGCTCGCGCCGGCGGGGCGGCGGACGTCGCTCCCACAGGCCGAGGTGCAGGCGCGGTCGGTCGAGCCGGGCACCCGGCTGTCTCCGGTGCCGGCGACCGTGGCGGCGGTGGCCTCGCTGCCGGCGTCGCTCCGACACCGGGCCGCGCTCGCGTGGCTGGACGAACGCGGGTCCGTCCAGCTGTCGCTGCGCGGCGGGCCGACCGTCGACTTCGGCGACGCGACCGAGGGACGGCAGAAGGCGCTGGTGCTGCAGTCCCTCCTGAAGTGGTCGCAGCGCCACGGCGTGCATCCGTCTGTCGTCGACGTCTCGGCACCGGATGCTCCTGCGTTGCTGGCACAGGGAACCGTCCAGGGGACGGGCACCTGATCCCAACCGGCAGCGTTGCCTCACTGTGCAGTGCCTGTGGAAAAGAGTTGACCGAATTGCACGGACGTTGTAGTCTCCGGGACTTGTAGGTTAGGTTTACATAACACTAACCTTCAAGTAGATCGTAAGGGTCGTGATTGGGTTCGTCGGGAGGGGTTGGACCCACAGGCAGCGGCACTTTCCCCAGGTAGAGCCTCGGCTCGAGTCGAGGCGGAGGAGCGACGATGCAGTCTCCACAGAACTACCTCGCCGTGATCAAGGTGGTGGGTATCGGCGGCGGCGGCGTTAACGCCGTCAACCGGATGATCGAACAGGGACTGAAGGGCGTCGAGTTCATCGGGATGAACACCGACGCGCAGGCATTGCTGATGTCCGAGGCCGACGTGAAGCTCGACATCGGCCGTGAGACCACCCGCGGACTCGGCGCGGGATCCAATCCCGAGGTCGGCCGCCGGGCGGCCGAGGAGCACCGCACGGAGATCGAGGAGATCCTGAAGGGCTCCGACATGGTCTTCATCACCGCCGGCGAGGGCGGCGGGACCGGAACCGGCGGCGCCCCCATCGTGGCCGACATCGCCAAGAACCAGGGGGCGCTCACCATCGGCGTGGTCACGCGGCCCTTCTCCTTCGAAGGACGCAAGCGCGCGCTCCAGGCGGACATGGGCATCTCCGAGCTGAAGCAGGCCGTGGACACCCTGATCGTCGTCCCCAACGACCGGCTCCTCCAGGTGTCCGACGCCGCCACGCCGGTGATCGACGCCTTCCGGATGGCCGACCAGGTCCTGTACCAGGGCGTGGACGGCATTACGTCGCTGATCATGACCCCCGGCCTCATCAACCTGGACTTCGCCGACGTCAAGGCCGTGATGACGGGGGCGGGCTCGGCGCTGATGGGCATCGGGCACGGCGCCGGCGAGGGCCGGGCCGAAGAGGCGGCCAAGGCGGCCATCTCCTCGCCGCTGCTGGAGGCCTCGATCGAAGGCGCGAAGGGTGTGCTGCTGTCGATCGCGGGGCCGTCCGACCTCGCGCTGCACGAGGTGAACCGCGCGGCGGAGACCATCACGAAGGTCGCCCACCCGGACGCGAACATCATCTTCGGCGCCGTCATCGACGACGTCCTCGGCGACGAGGTTCGCGTGACGGTCATCGCGGCCGGGTTCGACAAGATCGGCCTGAACGGCCGCGGCCGCATCGCCAAGGTGATCGAGCAGGAGGCTCCCGGCGAGCGCGTCGCGGTGCCGTCCCTGCTGGAGGACGAAGACGAGGACGAGATGTTCCGGCCCGCACCGGCGACGGTGGTCGTCGACGCCGAAGAGGACCTGGACATCCCCGACTTCCTGAAGAGCTAGCGGCGCGCACGGCCCGCCGCCCGGTCCGGGAGGCGGGAGGACGACGCGAGGCGCCCTTCCCCCGCCTCGGGAGTCCTCCCGCCTCCTGTTCGTTCTGCGGCCGATGCCCCTCGGGTAGGGTCGAGGCATGTTCGAGCGGCGCGACCTCGGCCAGGCCGTGCGCGGCGTGGTCTCGACCGGGCTCGAATCGAGCGGCGTGCTGGCCGTGTTCACGGAGCGCTCCGGTGGGGGCAGCCGCGGCCCGTACGCCAGCCTGAACCTCGGCGGCCGCGGGGACGACCGGGCACGGATCGTGGCGAACCGGCGTCAGCTGGCGGGCGCGCTGGGGCTCGAGGCCTTCGCGTGCCCCGAGCAGGTGCACGGCGCGACCGTGGCGGCAGTGGGAGCCGACCGCGCGGCCGCCGGGTTCGACGGCTCGGTCCCGATGGTTCGCGGCGCCGACGGGCTGGTCACCTCGTCGCCGGGCGTGGCCATGGCGGTGTTCGGCGCGGACTGTCCGCTGGTCGCGCTGGCCGATCCCGCGACCGGCACCGTGGCGGCGGTGCACGCGGGGTGGCGAGGGATCGCCGCGGGCGTCATCGGCGAGGCGGTCGCGGCGTTCGACAACCCTGCGCGCGTGCGCGCGGCGGTCGGTCCCTCGGTCGGGGCCGATCACTACGCGGTCGGCGAGGACGTCGCCCGGGCGGTGTCGGAGGCCAGCGAGGGGGGAGCGGTCACCCGGCGATCGGGCCCGACGCTGTCGCTGGACCTGCCGGCCACGATCGCGCGGATGCTCCGCGAGCTCGGCGTGCGTCACGTCGACGTCGCCGAGGCCTGCACCGCATGCGAGGAAGGACGGTTCTTCTCGGTTCGCCGCGACGGCGAGACGGGCCGGCAGGCGCTGATCGCCGGCGCGCTCGGATAGCGCCGGTGTCGGCGACGCGCGAAGGACCCGTGGCGAGCGCGGTCGCGGCGGTGCGCGCGCGCATCGCGGCCGCGTGCGCGCGGGCCGACCGCGATCCGTCCGAGGTCCTGTTGATCGGCGCGTCGAAGACCTTGCCGGCCGACGTCGTGCGCCGCGCGCTCGACGCCGGCGTGACGGACTTCGCCGAGAACTACGTGCGCGAGCTCGTCGACAAGTCGGCGGCCGTCCCCGCGCGCTGGCACTTCATTGGCAAGTTGCAGCGCGGCACGGTCCGCCACGTCGCCGACCACGCCTCGGTGGTGCACTCGGGCGAGCCGGGCCGGGCGCTGGAGATGCTGGCGCGGCGGGCGGCCGCGGCCGGACGCGCGATCGAGACCCTGATCGAAGTGGACCTCACCGACGGCCGCCAGGGCGTGCGGCCCGACGCGCTCGAGGCGTTCGCCGCCGAGGTCACCGCGATGGAGGGTCTTCGCGTCGTCGGGCTCATGACGGTGCCGCCGGCGACCCCTGACCCCGAGGGCGCGCGAGCCTTCTTCGTGCGGCTTCGTGAGCTTCGCGACGGGCTCGCGAAGGGCACTCCGGCGCTTCGCGAACTCTCGATGGGAATGTCCGCGGATTACGAAATTGCGGTAGAGGAAGGCGCTACGATGGTCCGAATCGGGACGGCGCTGTTCGGGCCGCGCCCCGCGCACGCCGCGCCGGGCTGACCGGAGTCCGATCTGGCGCGCGACGAAGGAGTGCGAGATGCCTGGGGTGTGGAAGAAGACGATGCAGTATCTCGGGCTGGTCGAAGACGACGAGCTGCATGATCTCGAGGAGGGGCTGGACGACACCTCCGTGCACCAGGAGGCGGGCGCCGTCCGTCGCTACCCGCGCAGCGCCGAGGTATCGGTCTCCGAGCCCGCCGACGCGATCGTTCGCACCATGCCGGGCACCCGCCCTCCGGCCATGGCCTCCATCCACCGCGCCGAGCCGAGGCGGTTCAACGAGGCTCGCGACATCGGCGAGCGCTTCCGCCAGGGCATCCCGGTCATCATGAACCTCCAGGCCGCCGAGGACGGCGTCGCCCGCCGGTTGGTCGACTTCGCCTCGGGGCTGGTGTTCGGCCTCGACGGCAAGATCGAAATGGTCGCCTCCCGCGTCTATCTGCTCACGCCGGCCAACATGGAGGTGTCCGCCGAGGAGCGCGAGCGGATCGTCGAGGGGGGGTTCTACAACCAGCTCTAGCCGGCCGGCGGCGCGGGTACCCCGCGCGCCGCCGTCGCGAGGGTCGCCACCGTGTTCGTCACCATCGTTCGCTGGATCCTGGTCCTGTACTGGATCGTGCTGCTCGTGCGGATCCTGTCTTCCTGGTTCCCCATGCCGATGTCCGGGCCGGCTCGCCGGGGCATGGAGCTCGTCTACGACGTGACCGAACCGGTCCTGCGACCGCTGCGGAACCTGATCCCCCCCGTGCGGATGGGGGCGATGGCCATGGACTTCTCCCCGATCCTGGTCTTCATCGTGATTGGTATCCTGCTGCGATCGATCGGCTGAACCATCGGGGCTTCGGCGCGTCCGGCCGAAGTGGGAGCGAAAAGGTGGTGGGCGGCAATGCGGAACAAGAAGGGTGAGCAGGAGGAGATGGCGCTCGGGACCGGCGAGGCGTCCAAGCGCCTGACGCCGGTCGACATCCAGGAGAAGGTCTTCAAGGCGTCGTTCCGCGGCTACGACGAGCGCGAGGTGGACGCGTTCCTCGACGAGGTCACCGAGGAGTTCGCGCGCCTGCACGCGGAGATCAAGCGCCTGCGCGAGCGCGGGGACGCTGGCTACGTCCCGGCGCCCGCTCCGTCCGCGTTCGCCGGCGCCGTGGCGACCGCGGCCGGCGACGACCAGCTTCGCGAGCTGACGAGCGGGTTCATCGCGCGCGAGCGCACCTTCCTGCAGGAGCTGGCCGGGCTCGTCCAACAGCACGCCGAAGCGATGAAGGGCGACGTTCGCCGCGCCCGCGCCGTGATGGAGGCGCCGGCCGCCCCCATCGACCCGGCGCCCGGCGCGATCGAACCCCCACCCGGTTCCGGGCCGCAGGCCGGCCTCGATCGCGGGGCCGTCATCGACCTGACGGCCGCGGAGGCGGTGCAGACCCCGGCTCCCGCGCCCGTGACGGCGGCGCCGGTCACGGCCGCGCCGGCCGCCACGGGCACCAGCTCGCAGGACGAGGAGAGCCTGCGCGAGATGTTCTGGGGCGAGGAGTAGGGCAGGCCGCTCAGGCCGCCGGGATCGCCTTCTTCGGGTCCAGGAACGGGATCTCCGCCGTCGTGCCGGAGGTGCGCTCGCCGCCGGGCCACAGGATCTCCAAGTCGTTGCCGGGCTCGGCCAGCTCGATCGGCACCCACACGTACCCGATGTTCTTCTCGAGCCGCGGCGACCAGATGAGGTCGGTGACGTGGCCGACGGCCTCGCCGTCGTGCAGGGCGGGGCGGAACTCGGAGATCTCGAACGACAGCGCGTCGCCCGGCACCTCGATGCCGACCAGCTTGCGCGAGACGCCCTCGGCGCGGATGCGCTCCAGCGCAGCCTTGCCGACGTAGTCGGACTCCTGCTCCTCCACCAGCCGCTCCAGCCCCATGACCTCGAACGGGTTGTTCGCCAGCGTCATGTCGCTGTTGTAGTTGAAGATGCCGGCTTCGATGCGGCGCGCCTCACACGGCGCGATCGGCCGGATGTCGTGCGGCCGTCCCGCCTCCATGATCGCGTTCCACAGGTCCGCGCCGCGCGACGGGTCGGTCAGGTAGACCTCGTAGCCGACCTCGCCCGTCCAGCCGGTGCGGCTGATGACCACCGGGATGCCGTCGATCTCGGCGTCGAGCGTCCAGTAGTACTTCACGTCCTCGATCGGGGACCCGACGAGCGTGGTCATGACGTCCTTCGACTTCGGGCCCTGCACCTGGACGGGGTAGACCTCGGGCAGGCCGACGGTGGCGTTCAGGCCCCTGGCCTGCGCCAGGCCCAGCGCATACAGGTGCACGTCGCTGTCGGCCAGGCAGAGCCAGAAGGTGTTCTCGTCGCGGCGAAGCAACACCGGGTCGTTCACGATGCCGCCGTCGGGCGCGGTGACGATCACGTACTTGCCCTGGCCGACCGCGCACTTCGTGAGGTCGCGGCACGTGAGCATGTTCGTCAGCTCGAACCCGTCCGGGCCGCTGATCTCGACGACGCGCTCCACGCTGACGTCCCAGATGGTCACGTCGTTGAGCAGCGCCCAGTACTCCTTGATGGGGTCGTCGTAGTAGCCGGGGAGATACATGTGGTTGTAGATGTCGTAGGCGGAGCAGCCGGCCGCGAGCGTGGACTCGAAGAACGGCGACTTCCGGTACCAGGGTCCGAAGTAGAGGGTGGACGAGGCCTCGGTGGCCCGTACCTCGGTCACGGCGGTTCCTCCTTCGCTCGTGCGCAGCGCGCTGCCGACTGGAAAACTGAACGGGGATTCAAACTTCCAGCCGCATCATGCCCGATCGGGGCGCGCCGTGACAAGCAGCGGTCAGCCGGCAGAGGTGTCGCGCGCCCGCAGGGCCTCGAGCGTCGCGACCCACAGGAGGAACAGCACGAAGCCCACCGACCACGGGGGCCACGGTTCGTTCGACAGCGGTCGGTCCTCCATACCGGAGGTATCGGCACCGGCCGCCTAGATCTTTCGGCGCAGTCGCGATCGGGCACGCGGCCGCGGCCCGGCACCCGTCGTTCCCTTCGACCCGCACTATGCTGGCCCTTCGAGCTGTCACCGGACGAAGGCGAGGCGAAGCGATGACCGCGAAGGCCGATTTCACCGACGAGGAATGGACGACGGTCCTGCAGGGACCCCCGAGCGCCGGGATGATCGTGGTGACCGCGCAGCGCGGTGGAACCTTTCGGGAGACGATCGCGATGGCGAAGTCCTACTCGGAGGCGCGCAAGCAGCACGGCGAGAGCGAACTGCTCGACGAGATCGCCTCGACCAAGCCGCACGCCGACCACACGCGCTACCACTCGGAGCAGGAGCTGAAAGAGGGTGGCCTGCAGCACATCCGCGATGCGATCCGGGTGTTGGAGACGAAGGCCACTCCCGCGGAGGTGCAGGACTACCAGCAGTTCGTTCTCCACCTGGCCGACAACGTGGCGAGCGCACACCGCGAGGGCGGCGTGGACGTGAGCCCGGCCGAGAAGGCCGCGATCGACGAGATCGCCGCCGCGATGGGCGCGGCAGCCTCGTAACCGCCGCGCGCCGACAGAGGCGCGTTAGGAGACCGGGATCTGCTTGTCCGGGTCGACGAACGGCATCTCGACCACCGTTCCCGACCGCGTGCCCCACTCGCTGTCGACGGTGACGGTCTCGCCCAGGTTCGACCGCTCGGCCGGCAGCCACGCGTAGCCGATGTTCGCGTTCAGCCTGGGGGAGTGGATGGCGGACGTCACGGTCCCGATCGTGGACCCTCCGTCGGTCACCGGCCACTTCACGTTGTTCAGCCCGGGGAAGGGGTCACCGTCCATGCGGACGCCGTTGATCCGGCGCGCCACCCCCTGCTCGCGGATCCGTCGCAGTGCCGCGAGCGAGATGCTGGCCTCGTCGGACAGGTCCCAGTCGACCAGGCGCTCCAGGCCCATCTCGAGCGCGTTGTTCTCGTACGTCATGTCCGCGCCCCAGTTGAAGATCGCGCCCTCGATGCGCCGGATGTCCGACGGCCCGGTCGGCTTCACGTCGTAGGGCTCGCCCGCCTTCATGATCGCGTCGTAGACCTCCGAGCCCTTCGACGCGTCCGTCAGGTACACCTCGTACCCGACCTCCGAGGTCCAGCCCGTGCGGGTCACGATCACCGGCGCGCCGGCGATCTCGGCGCGGCGCCACCAGTAGTACTTCAGATCGAGGATCTGCTCGCCGACCAGGTCGGCCATCAGCTGCTTCGACTTCGGACCCTGGATCTGCAGGGGCGCCACGTCGGCTTCGCGGATCGTCACGTTCAGGTCCGGGTAGGCGTTCCTGAGCCCGCGCGCGAACAGCAGCGCGTCCGAGGACGCCAGCGCGAACCAGAACGTGTTCTCCTCCATGCGCGTGAGCACCGGGTCGTTGACGATGCCGCCGTCCGAGTCGCAGATCAGCACGTACTTGCCCTGGCCCACCGCGCACTTCGACAGGTCTCGGGGCGTCAGAAGCTGCGCGAACCGGAACCCGTCGGGCCCGGAGATCTCCAGGCACCGCTCCACGGCCACGTCCCAGACCGTCACGCCGTTGAGCAGCGCGTCGAACTCCTCGTCGAACGAGAGGAAGTTGATCGGGAAGTACATGTGGTTGTAGACGGTGAAGCCCTTGGGACCATAGCGCTGCGTGGCCTCGTAGTAGGGGGTCCGGCGGTTGCGGGCTCCGCGCTGAACCGTGCCCATGTCGAACGGCGTGGCGTCGCTCATGCCAAGTACCTCCTTCGGGAACCGCGGGTCAGCTCACGACCGCGCGCACGCCACCGGCGGGCGCGTTTCGCCCCGGTATCCTGCGCGAAAGGCTCGCGGCGCGGCAACCGCTTCCGCTGACCCCGGGTCAGGCCGCGCCGAGTCGCATGCGGCCCACCATCACGGCGGGCACCTCGGCGAATACCGCATCCGTGGATCCGGGTCGCACATCGTCCGCTCCGAACACGGGTTCCTCCAGCCCATCCAGGACGAACCCCTGGCGGAACCACGGGTCGAACAGCAGCCCGATGGGCCGGTGGAAGTACCACTGCGGCGCGGGCTGGCCCTCGAGCGCGACGCCGATCGTCGGGGCGGGCCGCGCGTACGCCGACACCTTCACCGAGTGCGCGCGGACCACGCCGGTCTCGTCGTCCCAGAGCTCCACGGTTCGAACCGCGGACCGGCCGTTGAACGCCGGGTGCATAACCGAGAACACGAACCGGCCTCCGGGCGCCAGGAGTTGCCGCGAGGCTCGCACCAGGGGTTCGATCTCGATCATGTCCATGATCGCCATGTTGCTGACGATCGCCGAGAACGAGCCCGGCGGACCGAGGGACAGCAGGGCCGGTTCGTCCGTCGCGTCCGCCAGGCGGTAGCTCACCCGGCCGCCGCGGACCGTTGCGCGTTCGAGCATCCGCTCGCTGAAGTCGCTGGCCACCACGTCGGCGCCGAGGCCGGCCATCCGCCGCGCGAAGTCGCCGTTGCCGCACCCGATCTCCAGGACGCGCTCGCCGGCCCGCAGGTCCAGCAGTCGCTCGACCGCCGGCTGGATCAGGGTGCGCTGCCAGGTCCCGCCGGCTTCGGCGTGGTCGTCCCAGTAGGCGGCGTTGGCTTCCCAGGCGGCCCGAACCTCATCGGGGCTGGGATCCGGAGGGGACGGCATCCGGCGAGCCTATCCCCGAACCCGAAATCCCTGCTCAGGACCCGGAAAAGCCCGATTTCGAAGCTCCTCTAGTATCCTTCTTGAGCACCGGTGCGGGGCATGCTAGCGTCCCAGCGCCCGTCCGAGCCGAGCGTTCACGAGTTCACGACATGGCCACCAAGTCGACCTTCACCAGCAAAGACCTGAAGGACCTCAAGGAGCGCCTCGAGGCCGAACGAGCCGACCTCGCCGCGCAGTACACGGAGATCTCCGAGAGCACCTTCGCCGGCAACCAGTCCGACCTGTCGGGCGAGATGGGCTTCGACGAGGAGTACGCCGACTCCGGCACCGCGACGTTCGAACGCGAGCGCGACCTGTCGCTCGTCAACAACCTGCGGGACCTGATGGAGAAGATCGACAAGGCCCTGGTGAAGATCGACGACGGCACGTACGGCGCCTGCGACCGGTGCGGCAAGCCGATCGAGCGCGCGCGGCTGAAGGCCCTGCCGTACGCCAGCCTCTGTCTCAAGGACAAGCAGGCCGAAGAGCGGGTCCGCTGAGGCGCGGCCGGTGAGTCGCGCCGCGCGCCTGGCCCTCGTCCTCTACGGGGCGGCCGCCTGCGTCTATCTCCTTGATCGCTCGACGAAGCTGCTGGCCGAGAACTACCTCGCCGGCCGGGCGCCGATCCGCCTCGTCCCGCACGTGCTCGACCTGACGTACACGACGAACTCGGGGGGCGCGTTCGGCCTGTTCCGCGGCCAGCCCTGGCTGTTCTTCGCGGCCAGCCTGGTGGTGTGCGTCGCGATCGTGGTCGCCTCGCGTCACCTGGCGTCGCTGCCGGTCGCCCTCGGGCTCGGGCTGATCCTGGGCGGCGCGGTCGGCAACCTGACCGACCGGGTGATCCACGGGTCCGGCGCGACCGGGCGCGTCGTCGACTTCATCTACCTGCACGCCTGGCCGGTGTTCAACGCGGCGGACTCGGCGATCGTGATCGGCACGTTCGTCGTGGTGATCGCCAGCCTGTGGCGCCCCGAGCCGGAACGCGCTGCGCATCGGGAGGCGAACGGCAACCCATCCAACCGGGCGACCGCGCCTTCGTCCTCTCCTTCGCCCGTCGGGCCGGAGGCGCCGGAGACCGGCACCGGGGCGTGAACCGCACGGCCGTCGCCGACGGCGCCGGACGGCTCGACGCCGCCGTGGCGGCCGCGTTCGACATCCCGCGGGCCGAGGCACAGCGCGCGATCGCCGACGGGCGCGTTCGGGTGGACGGCGAGCCGCGTCCGAAGTCCCATCGCCTGCGCGGCGGCGAACGGCTCGAGGCCGACCTGCGCGATGCGGGCGAGCTGCCCGCGGAGCCGGGGCCGTTGCCGGTCGTGTACGACGACCGGTGGCTGCTGATCGTGTCGAAGCCGGCGGGGCTGCCGACCCATCCGACCGCGTCGCGGCGGACGGGCACGTTGGTGAATCGCCTGCTGAGCCTCGACGAGCCGCTGTCCACCGTCGGCGGGCCCGACCGGCCGGGGATCGTGCACCGCCTTGACGCCGGGACGTCCGGACTCATGGTCGTGGCGAAGGACGACGAGACGCACCGCGACCTGGCCGGGATGTTCCGCCGCCACGACGTCGACCGCCGCTACCTTGCCCTGGTTCGCGGGCGGATCCCTCACGACGACGTCGTCATCGAAGCGCCGCTGGAGCGGCGCGGCGCGAAGGTGGTCGCGCGGGCGACGTCCGGCCGGCCCTCCACGACCGAGGTGCGCGCGATCGAGCGCTTCGAACGGGCGACGCTGGTCGAAGCCCGGCCGCGTACCGGGCGCACGCATCAGATCCGCGTGCACCTGTCCTCGATCGGGCATCCCATCCTGGGCGACGCACGCTACGGCGGCGCGGGCGCGGACGCGACCCGGCTCGGCCTGACCCGGCCGTTCCTGCACTCGTGGCGCGTTGCGTTCGACCACCCCCGGACGGGAGCGCGAGTCGAATGGGAGGAGCCGCTGCCCGGCGACCTCGCCGACGCGTTGGCGAGGCTCCGGGAAGGCGGGTGAGGCGAGCCGGCGTTCAGCTCGACAGGATCGCGCCGCCCTTCATCACGAACGACGGCGAACCGAGCCGGTCCGGGTCCTCCAGCGGATCGCCTTCGACCGCCACCAGGTCCGCCAGCTTGCCGGGCTCGATCGATCCGATCCGCTCGCGTTGCTCCAGCAGCTCCGCGGCGACGGCGGTCGCGGACTGGATCGCCTGCATCGGCGTCATCCCGAACTTCACCATGTACGCGAACTGCTTCGCGTTGTCCCCGTGCGGGTACACGCCGCTGTCGGTGCCGAAGGCGACCCGGACGCCGGCCGCGACCGCCTTCGCGAAGCCCTCGCGCTGTGCCCCGGTCGTCTCGTCGTTCTTGCGGAGCGTCTCGGCCGGCCAGCCCTGGGCGCGGCCCGCCTCGGCGATGTAGTCGCCGTTGTAGACGTCGGCCACCAGGTACGTGCCCGCGTCGGCCATCATCGCGATCGCCTCGTCGTCCATGAGCGACCCGTGCTCGATCGAGCGCACGCCGGCGCGGACCGCCCGCTTGATGCCTTCGGCGCCGTGCGCGTGCGCCGCGACGTACGTCCCGTAGTTGCCGGCCTCTTCGACCGCCGCGCGGAGCTCCTTCTCCGTGTACTCCGGCGCGCCGGGAGTCGTGCCGCGCGCGAGCACCGCCCCGGTCGCGATCACCTTGATGAAGTCGGCGCCGCCGTTCAGGATCTCGCGGACCACGCGGCGGACGTCGTCGGCGGAGTTCGCCACGCCGAATCGCAGGTCGGCCGGCAGCACGACGTCGTGCGCCTGGCCGGTGATGTCGCCGCCGCCACTGGACACCGTGACGAAGGGTCCCGCCACGACCATGCGCGGGCCCAGGACGTCGCCAGACTCGATCGCGTCGCGCAGCGCCACGTCGACGAACGCGCGGTACGTGCCGACGTCGCGCACGGTGGTGAACCCGGCCAGGACGGTGACGCGCGCGTTGCGCACGCCGGCCAGCGCCTCCTGGGCGGGGGAGGTGCCGATCGCGGGGATGCCGGCGAACTCGATGGCGCCGACCAGGTGGGCGTGGCAGTCGATCAGCCCAGGCAGAAGCGTCTGGCCGGGCATCGCGACCTCGCGGGCGTCCGCGGGCACGGGATCGCCGGGCCGTACCAGGGATTCGATGCGCCCGTCGCGCACGACGACGGCGACGTCGCGCAGGACCTCGCCTCGTTCGACGTCGATCAACCGGTCGGGGCGAAGGATCGTCGCGCGGTCGTTCGTCGGGTCCATCGGGCGCCTCCGGGATCGTCGGTCGTGGCCGCCCGCCGCCTGCAGGCCGGCGGCCCGACGACACGATATCGTCCGGGCGAGATGCGGCGCATGATCCTCACCCGGCACGCCCAGAGCGAGTTCAACGCGCGCGGCCGCCTGAACGCGGATCCGTCCATCCCCAGCGGGCTGACCGACGAGGGCGTCCAGCAGGCGCGCCGGCTGGAGCGCGTGCTGTCGGTCGAGGCGATCGACCTGTGCGCGACCAGCGAGTTCGCTCGGGCGATCGACACCGCGGACCTGGCCCTGGTCGGCCGAGGGATCCCGCGGGTGTCGCTGGCGGACCTGAACGAGCCGCTCGCGCCCGCGTTCGAGGGCCTGCCGGCGGAGCGGTACGACGAATGGCTGCAGGCGCACGGCTCGCTCGAGCCGAACCCGGGGGGCGGGGAGAGCCAGATCGATGCCCTGGCGCGCTACGTGCGGGCGTTCCGGACGCTGGCCGACCGCGACGAGTCGGTGATCCTGGTCGTCGCGCACGCGCTGCCGATCGCCTGGCTCCGCGCCGGCTGGGCGGTGGCGCGGGGAGAGGCGGAGCGCCCCCGCATCGACTTCACGGATCCCGCCGTGCCGTTCACGACGCCGTACACGCTGAGCGTGGATGAGGTCGTGCGCGCCGCGGACGCGCTCGAGGCGCTGCTGCCACAGGCGGTCCGGCCGCCCGTCAGCGACGAGTCCGGGACGGCTCCTTGAGGTAGAGCGCGTGCTGGGTGCGGACCTCCTCGCGGGAGGCCAGCAGCGCGTCCTCGACGTCGGGCGCCAGGGCGCGGGTCTCGATGAGCTCCGACAGGCGTCGCGGGTCCACCGTCATCACCCGGTCCCACAGGCCGAGCGGCTCCAAGATCGCGCGCACGCGGTCCACGTCCGGCGCTGTGACGTGCTGGGGGCGGCGGTCGATCGCCGCGCCGTCGGAGCCGAACAGCCGCCGGTAGCCGTGCTCCTCGCAGAAGGCGTTGATCAGCGCCTTCAGCTCCTCCAGGCGCCGGTACGTCTGCCAGTCCTGGCGCTTCAGCGCGATCCACTCGTCGACGATCTCGCTCATGCGCGGCGCTGGGTCGGCCTCGGCGCGTTCGTACTTGTGCCGGAACAGCGGGCATCGCGCCTGGAAGTCGCACCAGTCGCACAGCGGGTTCTGCCGAGGCTCGAACTTCCCGGCCGCGATCCGCTCGGCGACGGTCGCGATGCGGCGGCGAAGCTCATCCGCGTCGGCCGCGGTGCGAAACGTGCTCATGCGCTGGCCGGGCAGCAGGTAGTACAGGGTCAGCCGTTCGGGCTCGATGCCCCAGATCTCCCGGGCCGCCAGGTGGTAGACCGACAGCTGCAGGTCGCGGTCGATGACCGACTGGGGCGGCAGGCGCCGGTTCGTCTTGTAGTCGATGATCTCGTAGCCGCCGCCGGGCATGCGGTCCATGCGGTCGATGACGCCGCTGACCTCGACGCCCTCGACCTGAATCGTGAAGCGAAACTCCAGCGCCGCGGGGATGCGGAACTCGGCAGCGTTCTCGCGGTGGTACTGCGCCAAGACCTGACGCCCGTGGTCGAGGTAGAGCCGTTCCTCGCCCGGGTCGCGGTACCCCTCGTCGACCCAGTCGTCGCTCAGGAACTCCTGCAGCTCGTCCAGCGACGGGGCGACGGGGACCGGGCGGTCGTGGAAGCGGCGCAGAGCCCGGTGCAGCGACTCGCCGAACGACAGCGCGGGGGAGGGGCTCGTCGGGAGGCGCTGCTCGTACTGGAAGCGGAACTTCGCCGGGCAGGTCTCGTACGTCGAGATCGAACTGTATGAGAGCCTCATACCTTCGCCAGCCCTCCCTCCCGCCCGCTCTTGCGTCGGCTCGGGACCGAGTGTAGAGTGCGGGGGTTCGGAATTACAAGGATGTAAGTTTTTCCAGAGGCCTTCCCCAGCTTTTCCACACGCGGCGGCAGGCACCCTTCCGGCGACCCCGGCGGGTGGAGTGCCCGGGGGCTACATTCGAACGATGGCGGCGATGACCCAGGGAAGCTTCGTTCACCTCCACACGCACACCGAGTTCTCGCTGCTCGACGGGGCATCGCGCATCGACGACCTATTCGCGACCGCCGCGGAGCTCGGCATGCCCGCGCTGGCCGCCACCGACCACGGCGTGATGTTCGGCGCGCTCGACTTCTACGACGCGGGCCGCCGCCACGGGGTCAAGCCGATCATCGGCGTCGAGGCCTACGTCGCGCCGGGGTCGCGCTTCGACCGCGAGCGGGGCGAGAACGAGGAGGCGTACCGCCACCTCACGGTCCTAGCGCGCGACGAGCGTGGCTACCGCAACCTGCTGCGGCTGGTCACCGACGCGCACCTGGAGGGCTTCTACCACCGCCCGCGCATCGACAAGGAACTGCTGGCCGAGCGCGCCGAGGGGCTGATCGGCCTGTCCGGGTGCCTGGCGTCCGAGACCGCCCGGCTGCTGCTGGCGGGACAGGAGGATCGCGCCCGGGCGGTCGTCGGGCAGTATCGCGACGCGTTCGGCGACGGCGCGTTCTTCCTGGAACTGCAGGACCACGGCCTGCCCGAACAGCGCGCGCTGAACCCGAAGCTCGCCGCCCTGTCGCGGGACCTCGGTGTGCCGCTGGTGGCAACCAACGACATCCACTACACGCGGCCGGGCGACGCGAAGCCACACGACGTGCTGCTGTGCATCCAGCAACAGAAGGTCCAGAGCGACACCAACCGGCTGCGGTTCGACTCGGAGGAGTTCTACCTGAAGGGCGCGGACGAGATGCGCAGCGTCTTCTCGGAATTCCCGGACGCGTGCGACGCGACGCTGCGCATCGCGGAGATGTGCGAGCTGGAGCTCCAGTTCGGGGTGCTGCATCTGCCGACGTTCGAGCCGCCGGCCGGCATGTCGCTGGACGCGTATCTGCGCCGTCTGGTGGAGGAGGGGGCCGGGGAGCGGTACGGGACGATCACCCGCGAGATCCAGAACCGGATCGACGTCGAGCTGTCCGTCATCGGGTCGATGGGATTCGCGGGCTACTTCCTGATCGTGTGGGACCTGATCCGGTTCGCGCGCGAGCGCGGGATCCGCGTGGGGCCCGGGCGCGGCTCGGCGGCCGGCTCGGTCGTGTCGTACTGCCTGCGCATCACGGACCTGGACCCGCTTCGGTACGGGCTGATCTTCGAACGGTTCCTGAACCCCGAGCGCAAGCAGCTCCCGGACATCGACATGGACTTCGACGTCCGCGGCCGCGACCAGGTCATCCAGTACGTGGCCGGGCGCTACGGCGCCGACCACGTGGCCCAGATCATCACGTTCCAGACGATCAAGGGGAAGCAGGGGATCCGCGACGCCGCGCGGGTGCTCGGGTTCCCCGCCTCCATGGGCGACCGGCTCTGCAAGATGTACCCGCCGGCGGTCCTCGGCCGGGAGTACTCGATCGCGGATGCGCTGAAGCTGTCGCCGGAGCTGAAGGAGGCGTACGCGCGCGAGCCCGAGGCGCAGGAGATCGTGGACACGGCCACGGCCCTGGAGGGGCTGCGGCGCGAGGACTCGGTTCACGCGGCCGGCGTCGTCATCGGCGACGCGCCGCTCGTGAACTACCTGCCGCTGAAGTTGGCGAAGGACTCTCGCGACGACTCGCGGCGCATCGTCACGCAGTTCGACATGCACGGCGTCGAGAAGCTCGGCCTGCTGAAGATGGACTTCCTCGGCCTGCGCAACCTGTCGGTGATCGAGGACACGTCAAAGCTATTGCGGGACAAGGGAATCGAACTCGACATCGACCACGTCGCGCTGGACGACCAGCCGACGTACGCGATGCTTCGCGGCGGCGACACGGTCGGGGTCTTTCAGCTGGAGGGCGGCGGCATGCGCTCGCTGATCCGCCAGCTCGAGCCCGACCGGTTCGAGGATCTGATGGCTCTGAACGCCCTGTACCGCCCCGGCCCGCTCAACGCCGGGATGCACGTGGAGTACGCCGAGCGAAAGCAGGGCCGAAAGCCGGTCGCGTACCCCCACGACGACCTGAAAGAGATCCTGGAGGACACGTACGGCATCATCGTCTACCAGGAACAGGTGATGCAGATCGCGGTGCGCATGGCCGGCTACTCCATGGGCCAGGCCGACCTGCTGCGCAAGGCGATGGGCAAGAAGATCCGCGCCGAGCTGATCCCGCACCGCAACACGTTCGTCGCGGGCGCGGTCGAGCGCGGCTACGAGGCGAGGCTCGCCGAGAGCATCTTCGACCTGATCGTTCCGTTCGCCGACTACGGGTTCAACGCCTCGCACGCGTGCGCGTACGCCTACGTGGGCTATCAGACGGCGTACCTCAAGTGCCACCACCCGGTCGAGTACCTGTCGGCGCTGCTGACCAGCGTCCGCGACGACAAGGACAACAAGCCGTTCTACCTGAACGCCGCCCGGGTCATGGGGATCAGCGTGCTCCCGCCGGACGTGAACGAGTCGGCCGAGTACTTCACGCCCACCAACGGTGACATCCGCTACGGGCTGGCCGCCGTGCGAAACGTCGGGGCCGGCGCCGTGCAGCAGATCATCGCCGCCCGCGTCGAGAAGGGCCGGTTCGAATCGTTCACCGACTTCTGCACGAAGGTCGAGCCCGGCGTGCTGCACAAGAAGGTGCTGGAGAGCCTGATCCTGTCGGGCGCGTTCGACTCGCTCGGCTACCGACGGCGCGGGCTGCTGGAAGGGTACGAGGAGGTCGTGGCCCCGGTGCTGTCCACGCGCCGCGCGCAGGCGATGGGGCAGGAGTCGCTGTTCGGCGGCGACACCGGCCTGGAGCTGCAGGAGGTCGACGAGTCGCGCGTGATCGGGCAGGAGGAGTTCGAACGCGGCGAGCTGCTGCGCCAGGAGAAGGAGATGCTCGGCCAGTACGTGACGGACCATCCGCTGCTGCCGATCAAGGACGCGCTGGCAGCCCAGGTGGACATGGACGTCGTCGAGGTTGCCGGCCTCGGCGACGGCGACGTCGTGCGCGTGGCGGGGATCGTCGGCGGCGTCGGCCGTCGCTTCACCAAGCGCGGCGAGCCGTACGCGGTGTTCCGCCTCGAGGACCTGACGGGCGGCGTCAACGTGGTGGCGTTCCCTTCGACGTTCTCCCAGGTCGCCGAGCTGGTCCACCCGGACCGCGTGCTTCGGGTGAAGGGCCGTGCCGACCTGCGCGGGCGCGAGCTGCAGCTGGTGGCGCTGGAGATCGACGAACCGGACCTCGGGCACGCGGGGGGAGGCGGCAACGGCGGCAACGGGCACGTCCGGACCGACCCGATCGTCGTCGACGTCCAGGTCACCGCCGTCAACGGCGGCCTCATCGGGCGCCTGAAGGATCTGCTGGCCGCCTACCCCGGCGATCTGCCGGTGATCGTGCGGGTGACGGCCGGGCCGGCGGAGGTGCAGCGGCTGCGGCTCGGCGAGGGGTTCCGGGTCGACGGGTCCGCCGCGGTGATGTCGGAGCTTCGCCGCCTGCTCGGGCCGGGCGCGGTGCGCCAGGTTGCCGAGCCCGTCGGCGTCTAGCTTCCGGGGCCGTGCCGTTCGACCTGCTCCCCGCCATTGACGTCCACGGCGGCCGGCTCGCGCGGCTGGTTCCCGGCCCGCCGCCGTCGATCCGTTCATTCCCCGGCGACCCGCTGGCGCGCGCCCGGGCGTTCGTCGCCGCCGGCGCCCGCTGGATCCACGTCGTGGACCTGTCGTCGGTCCTCGGGGACGGGACGCCGACCGACGTGGATCTGCTCGAGCGCCTCTGCGCGCTGTCCGTCCGGGTTCAGATCGGAGGCGGGCTGAGCGAGGGCGGCGTTCGCGCAGCGCTGGCGTGCGGGGCGGATCGCGCCGTGCTGGGGCCGGCCGCGCTTTCCCGCCCGGGGATCGTGGAGCGGGCGATCGAGGAGCACGGCGACCGCGTCGGCGTCGGTGTGGACGCCCGGGATGGACGGGTCCACCCCCGAGGCGGGGGCGAGCCGGGGCCGCCGCTCGCCAAGGCGTTCGCGCGGCTGGCCACGGCGCAGCCGGCTGTGGTCGTGTTCGCGGGCCCCCGCCGCGACGGGACGCTCTCCGGCCCGGACGGGGCGGGGTGCGTCGAGGCGGCCCGGGCCGTCGGCGCGCCCGTGCTGGCCTCGGGGGGCGTGCGCTCGATCGAGGACCTCCTGACGCTGCGCGCCGCGTCCGGCGTGGCGGGAGCGATCGTGGGGCGCGCCATTCACGAGGGAGCGTTCGACGTGGCCCTGGCGCTCGCGGCGCTGGCCGAGTCCGACCCATCCGCCTGACGCGGCTGTTGTCGGCCGTCGCCGCGGCCGTCACACTGCAGGTGTCCGTTTCCGGGGCCTGCCGGTCCCGGTTGGAAGGGGGTTTCGATCCATGAGCGAAGCATCGATGGCGCCCGACGCCGGCCCGACGTCGGGGACGCCGGTGAGCGGCATCCTGGTCCTGATCGGCGGGCTGCTCGCGGGCGTCGGTGTGTTCCTGACCTGGTTGAAAGTGACCGGCGCGACGGCAACGGTCGACTTCGCCGGCGGGACGGTGAACGGCACATCGGTCCCTCCCTTGCACTTCAGCCGCGCGATCAACCTGCCAAGCGGGATCCAGGCCACGACGACCGGATGGGACCACAAGTCCGGAAAGGCGCTGCTCGCCCTGGCGGTCATCATCGTCGTGATCGGGGCCGTGATGCTCGTGCAGCGCATCAGCGGCAAGGGGCTGGCGGTCGCGGCGCTCGTCCTGGCGCTTGCCGCCATCGCGGTGTGTGTCTACGTATTCGTGCAGCGGGACTCGCAGGCGCAACAGAGCTTCAAGGAGGAGTTCCAAAGAGCCACCGGACAGGATCTGAGCCAGGCGATCAACGCCGCGGTGTCCCAGCAGGGGATCTCGGGGCTGACGGCAAGCCTGAGCCTTTCGGCGAGCGTGCAGCTCGGGCTCATCCTGAGCGCGATCGGGGCGGTCGTGGCCCTGGTCGGCGGCGCCATCGGCCTGGCGGCCAGGCCAACTCCGGCCGGCGTGGGCACCGCCGCCTACGGCACCGGCGTCGCCGTGACGCCGACCGCCGGATGGGGCGCACCGCCGTCGGACGCCGCACCGGGTGTCGCGCCCACGGGCGCGCCGACGGCAGAGACGCCTCCGCCGCCGGCGCCCGCACCCGAGCCACCCGCTCCGCCGGCTCCGGCGCCGGCTCCGCCACCCCCGCCCGGGCCGGGCGAGACACCGCCGACGCCGCCGCCGACGCAGCCAGAGCCGCCGGCGACGCCGGCAGGTCCTCCCGCGTCCTCGCAGGGCTCGCCGTCCGGCGAGGGGGGCGCCGGGACCTGAGCGACGAACCCGGCGACCCCGGCGCACGCGGCCGCATGGGCTTCCTCACGCAGGCCGTCGAGCGCGTTCGCCGCGAGCTCGAACGGCATCCGCCCGCCGACGACGGGTCCCTGCTCCGCGCCGAGTCGATGCCCCCGCCGCTGGACTTCGCCGCCGCGCTGCGCGCGCCCGGCATCGGGATCATCGCCGAGGTCAAGCGCGCCTCGCCGTCGGCGGGGGAGATCGCCGACGCGGACCCCGCCGGGCAGGCGGCCGCGTACGAGGCGGGAGGGGCGGTCGCGGTATCGGTGCTGACGGAGACGGCCCACTTCTCCGGCTCGCTCGCCGACCTGCGCCTGTCTCGCCGTGCTACCGCGTTGCCGTTGCTGCGCAAGGACTTCATCGTGCATCCGGCTCAGGTCCTGGAGGCGCGCGTGAACGGCGCCGACGCGGTGCTGCTCATCGCGGCGGTCCTGAGCGAGGGCGAGCTTCGGGACCTCCGCGAGGTCGCGGATGGATTCGGCCTGGCGGCGCTCGTGGAGGTACATACCGAAGCCGAGCTCGACCGGGCCGCGGCCTCCGGGGCGGCGATCGTCGGCGTGAACGCGCGAGACCTGGAAACGCTCGACGTCGACCGCGAGGGCGCCCTTCGCCTGCTGTCCACGGCGCCGGCCGACCGGATCCGCGTGCTGGAGAGCGGCGTGCGGGAGGCCGCGCATGTTGCCGCGGCGCGTGACGCGGGCGCCGACGCCGTCCTGGTGGGGGAGGCGCTGATGCGGTCGGACGATCCGGCGCGGGCGCTGCGGGAGCTGGCGGGGACGTGAGGGCCACGGCGCTGCCCGACGCGCGGGGGCGATTCGGCGCGTTCGGCGGCCGGTACGTGCCCGAGGTCCTCGTGCCGGCCCTCGAGGAGCTGAGCCGGGCGTGGGAGGAGCTTCGCGATGACCCCCGGTTCCGGGACGAGCTCGCGTCCGTCCTGCGGGACTTCGTCGGCCGCCCCACGCCGATCACGCACGCGTCGGCGCTGTCGCGGGAGCTCGGCTACTCCGTCTGGCTCAAGCGCGAGGACCTGGCGCACACCGGCGCGCACAAGATCAACAACACCGTCGGGCAGGTGCTGCTCGCGCGCCGGCTCGGCAAGCGGCGGATCATCGCCGAGACCGGGGCGGGTCAGCACGGAGTTGCGACGGCCACGGCCTGCGCGCTGTTCGGCCTGCCGTGCGTCGTCTACATGGGCGAGCAGGACACCGTCCGGCAGGCCGTCAACGTCGAGCGCATGCGGCTGCTCGGGGCCGAGGTGGTCACGGTGGCCACGGGCTCGCGCACCTTGAAGGACGCGGTGAATGAAGCGTTGCGCGACTGGGCGGCCTCCGTGGCCGACACGCACTACGTGCTCGGCTCCGCCGTTGGGCCGCACCCGTTTCCGACGCTCTGCCGGGACCTGCAGCGGGTGATCGGCGACGAGGCGCGCGCGCAGTTCCGCGACGCCACCGGCGGCGAGCCGGACGTGGTCGCGGCGTGCGTGGGCGGCGGGTCGAACGCCATCGGGATGTTCACGGCGTTCGTCGGGGGAGCATCGCGCCTGATCGGCGTGGAGGCGGGGGGCCGAGGGAGCGCCCCGGCGGAGCATTGCGCCTCGTTGTCGGCGGGATCGCCGGGCGTCCTGCACGGCGCGTACTCGTATCTGTTGCAGGATGCCGACGGGCAGGTGCTGCCCACGCACTCGATCTCGGCCGGGCTCGACTACCCGGGGGTGGGCCCCGAGCACGCATGGCTGAAGGACACGGGTCGCGCCGAGTACACGTCCGCCACGGACGAGCAGGCCGTGGCCGGCTTCCTCGCGCTGGCGCGCCACGAGGGGATCCTGCCCGCCCTGGAGCCCGCGCACGTCATCGGGTGGCTGCTTCGGCGGCCCCTGCCCGAAGGGTCCTCGGTGCTCGTGTGCCTGTCGGGGCGAGGCGACAAGGACCTGGCGACCGTCGCCTCGTGGCTGGCCGGCGACCGAGGCGGCCTCGGGTGATCCGGCGGGGGCTCCGGTGACGGCGCCGGCGCTCGAAGCCACGCTGCGCCGGGTTCGTGACGGCGGCCGCAAGGCGTTCGTGCCGTCCGTGACCGCCGGCCTGCCGGGTGTCGGCCCGGACCTGTTGCGGGGCCTGTGCGACGTGGGTGCGGACGCGATCGAGATCGGCATCCCGTTCTCCGACCCGGTGATGGACGGTCCGGTGATCCAGCAGGCGTCGCAGGCCGCCCTCGACGCCGGCATCACGCCGCCGGCCGTGCTCGACGCGGCGGCCGAGTTGGAGGTCGGCATCCCGCTCGCCGTGATGACCTACTACAACCTCGTCCACCACGACGGGCACCGCCGCTTCGCCGGGCGGCTGGTGGCCGCGGGGATCGACGGGTGCATCCTCCCCGATCTGCCGTTGGAGGAGTCGGGGCCGTGGTGCGCAGCGGCCGACGACGCCGGCGTCGAGACGGTCATGCTCGCCGCGCCCACTGCCCCGGACGACCGGTTGCCGCGGATCGTCGCCCGCTCGCGCGGCTTCGTCTACGCCGTCGGGCTGCTCGGGGTGACCGGCGAACGGGCCACCCTCGCGGCGTCGGCGACGGAGCTGGCGGGGCGGCTGAAGGCGATCACGGATCGTCCGGTGCTCGTCGGCGTCGGCGTCTC
>DASXAQ010000108.1:0-7214 GCA_036406615.1 Actinomycetota bacterium
CGGTCCACAGCTCGATCGACTCCTCGCGCCGGGCGGCCCGAAACGCGGCCTCCCCCGCCAGATCCAGCAGGCTGGCGCGATCCCGGTCGTCGGAAGCGATCGTCAGGGCTTCCTTCGCGTACGCCAGGGCGGGCAGCGGCGACCCCAGCGACATCGATCGCCACGCGGCCCGTACCAGCCAGTCCCTGGCGCTCGCCGCGACCGCCTCGCCGTCCGGTCCCTGCGGGGACGCCCGGTAAGCCTCCAGGTAGTGCGTGGCCACCACGGCCGCGAGCTCGCCCTCGTCCCGGGATTCGAAGTGGCCGGCCGCCGCCAGGTGCTTCGCCCGGCGGTCCCTGCGCGCGAGCGTGCCGTACGCGACCTCGCGGATCAGGCTCTGTACGAACGCGTACTGACCGCGCTCCGGCGAGCGCGGGTCCGCGTCGCGAACCAGGAACTCGCGACGGACCAGCTCGCGCAGCTGGTTCTCCGTCACGGGCCCGGCGATCGCGGCCAGGCCCTCGAGCGTGAAGCTCTTGCCCAGGACCGATGCGTCCTGCACCAGCGCGCGATCTGGCGGCGGAAGGGCGTCCAGCCGCGCGGCGATCAACGCGTGGAGCGAACCCGGCACGTCGATCTCCCCGATCGATCCGACGGCCCGGTAGCCGTCTTCCTCCGCGTGAAGCACGCCGCGGTCGGCGAGCATCCGGATCGTCTCCACCGCGTACAGCGGCACGCCCTCGGCGCGCTCCAGGATCCCCGCGACGTCCTGCGGCGGCAGTCCGCGGACGAAGCCTTCGACGAGCTCCGCCATCGCCGCGTCGGGAAGGGGCTCCAGGTGCATCGCGGTGAAGCTGCGCCGCGCCGCACCCCAATCGGGGCGCTTCTGCGACAGCTCGGGCCGGGCCAGGGTCAGCAGCAGGATCGGCTGCGCCCGCGTCCACTCCAGGATCGAATCGATGAAGTCCAGCAACCCCTGGTCGGCCCACTGCAGGTCCTCGAACACCATCACGGCGGGACCGTGCTCGGCGATGCGCTCGAAGAAGCAGCGCCACGCGGCGAACAGCTCCTCGCGCTCGCCGGGCGCCTGCTCCTCCAGGCCGAGCAGGTGCGCCAGCCGTGGTTCGACCCACGACCGCTCCTCTGGGTCGCCGATGGTCTCCGTCACGCACGCGCCGAGCTTGAACCGCGCCTCGGCGGGCTCGTCGCTCTCGGCGATGCCGGCCCGCATCCGCACCATCTCGCCGAGCGCCCAGAACGCGACGCCCTCGCCGTAGGCGGGCGAACGGCCCTGGTGCCAGAACACCGCCTCCTTCAGCCCGTCGAGGTACTTCATGAACTCGCGCGCCAGCCGCGACTTCCCGATGCCGCCGATCCCGGTCACCGAGACCAGGCGCACCTTGCGCTCTCGCATCGTGGCCTGGAGCAACTCCTTCAGCAGGCGAAGCTCCTCGCCTCGTCCGACGAACGGCGCCTCGAGCATCGCCTCGCGGCCGGCGCCGAGACGTCGCGCGATGACGCGAACGGCGCGCCACGTCCGCATCGGCTCCGACTTGCCCTTCGGCGTGAACGCGCCGGCCTCCTCGAACGCGATCGCGCGCGCCGCGGCACGGCACGTGCTCTCGCCGACCAGGACCGAGCCCGGTTCGGCCGCGGACTGGAGCCGCGACGCGGTGTTGACGAGGTCGCCGGCCACCATGCCCTGTCCGATCGCGCCGAGCGTCACCGCCGCCTCGCCCGTCAGCACGCCGACCCTCGCGGTCAGCTCCGGCGCGCCGACCTCGCGGCCCAGGGCCGCGACCGCCTCCACGAGGTCCAGGCCGGCGCGCACCGCGCGTTCGGCATCGTCCTCGTACACGATCGGGGTGCCCCACACGGCCATCACGGCGTCGCCGATGAACTTCTCGACGACCCCGCCGTAGCGGTCGACGACCGCGCGCCCCGTATCGAAGTAGCGGGACAGGAGCTCGCGGACGTCCTCGGGATCGCGGGACTCCGACAGCGTGGTGAAGCCAACGAGGTCGGCGAACAGGACCGAGACGTGGCGCCGCTCGGCGACGGGCTCCTCGCGCTCGGGTTCGGCGCGGGGCTGGCCGATGGGCGCGGCGCACTGGCCGCAGAAGCGGAAGCCGGACGGCACGTCCGCGCCGCAGTTGGGGCACGTGAGGCCCAGAGGCGCCGCGCACGATCCGCAGAAGCGGAAGCCGCTCGGGTTGTCGAAACCGCAGGTGGGGCACGCCGCCACGGCCGAAAGTGTACGCACGCGGCCCTGCCCGCGATACCCCCGGGGTCCACGCGAGCCCCCGCGACGACGGGAGCGCTTACGTGCTCAGGTGGATGCGACTTCCCGTGTTCGGGGCGGGGTTGCCCGGACGGTTCAGGATGCCGCTCCAGGCGATCAGCGTGCTCCCGGTCCATGCGATCGCGCTGCCCGACCGGGAGTTGAGTGGCGACGGGCCGGCGGCGTCCAGCGACCACGCGTTCGACGCGGGGTCGTAGATCTGCAGCAACCCGGATCCCGCCGGGACCACCCACCGGCCGCCGATCCACGCCGTCTGGCTGTACGCCGCGTTCGCAGGCTTGCCGGGCGCCGCCTTTCCGGTTCGCCACGCCTGGCTGTCCGGGTTGTAGAAGACGAGCCCCGCGGCCGGGGCCTGCGCGATGGCGAACACCACCTCGCTGCCGGTCCATGCGACCGGGGTCAGCAGCGAACGGCGCGTGGCCGACACCGGCGCGCGCTTGAGATCCAGCGCGTGCACCTGATCGGTCTGCGGCGCGTAGGCGAGGAAGATCGCGCGGTACTTCCCGCACGACGAGCCTCGCTGCGGGCACCGGCTGAGGCGCCCCGCCAGGTACATCTCGCCGCCGCCCATCACCGCCCCGTTCGGCAGCAACCCGCGCAGCGTCTCCAGGGCCGGCAGCAGGCGCCACGATCCCGCATCGGGCGCAACCGCGGCGGCTGTCGGCGAGGCGAACTGATCGCCCGAGCTGCCGCCGACGATGAGCATCTCGCTGCCGTCCCACACCGACGCGTAGCTCTCGCGCGGGCCGAGGGGTCCGTTCGGCAGCTTCGTCCACGTGCCGGTTGCGGGGTGGTACACAGCTCCGGCCGCGGGTCCGTCGGGGGAGTTGCCGGCCCAGAACACGGTCGAGTCGCCCGTCCACGCGGCGGCCGGCCCCACGACGCCGAGCACGCCCGACGGCGCCGGCGGGAGCTTCTTCCACTTGTTGGACGCGGGGTTGTACGAGGCTCCGTCCGAGGCCGCCGTCGCCGAGCCGCCGCCGGTCCGGATCACCCCTCCCCAGACGAACATGACCTTGCCGGACCACGCGACGCCCTCGCCGATCCGTCCCGCGATCGGCGCCTTCGGGATGGCACGCCAGTTCGCGGTGGTCGTCTGGGGGGTCGGGGTGGCGGTGGCGGCTGCCGACGTCGGGGGCGGAACGGTCGTTGGGGACGACGTGCACGCGACCAGCGGGAGCAGGAAGCCGGCCGCCGCGACGGCGAGGTGCCGCCTCATGGGCGGCACGTTACTCCCTCAGGTCGTCACGTTGGCCCGTTCGACGGCCGATGATGAGGGCGTGAAGGGCGCGCTCCGAGCTCGTGCGGCGATCGTCCTGGCCCTGGCCGTGGCGTTCGCGGCACCCGCCTGCGGCGGCGGGACCACCGACGCCGCCTCGCCTCCCCCGGCCACGACGCCGCCCGCCACCACCCCCTCGCCGACGGGGCAGGTCGGCGGCGGACCCATGTTCCCGCCGCCGGGGTTTCGCTGCGGGACCTGGTCGGGCGGCGCGAGCCACGCTTCGGAATGGGGACCGGCCGGGCCGAAGGTGGTCGCGGTACGCACCGGCGCGCACGGCACCTACGACCGGTTCGTCCTGGAGTTCGACGGCACGGTGCCCACGTACGTCGTCAGGCGCCACACGACGACGTTCACCCAGACGTCCGGGCAGACCGTGACGGTCGCGGGGAGCGGTGCAGTGCTCGTGAAGGTCGTGCCGCAGGACTGGATGGCCTACGCGGGGCCGGCGTCGCTGACGCCGGGGTTGCCGATGCTGCGGGAGGCGCGCCTGGTCGAGAACTTCGAGGGCGTCATGCAGTGGGGCCTCGGGACGAACGGCGCGCCGTGCATGCGAGTGAGCGTCCTCGGGTCGCCGCCCCGGCTGGTGGTCGACGTCGCCACGCTCCCGGCCATGTGAGGAACCCTGGCCCGGTAGCTTGCATCGTGGCCGGGCAGGCCGCACACTTCGGACGCCCACACCTTCCCCATTCGATCGATCCTGGACGCCTGATCCTTCGGCGGCCGCCGGCCGCTTCCCCGTCCCGAAGGAGGAGTTCATGCAGCAGATCAACTCGGGCGACACCGCCTTCGTCCTGATCTCGGCGGCGCTCGTCGCGGTCATGACGCCCGGGCTCGCCTTCTTCTACGGCGGGCTGGTGCGACGAAAGAACTTCCTGGCCATCATGATGCAGAGCTTCATCTCGATGGGCATCGTCACGGCCATCTGGGTCTCGGTCGGGTACTCGCTCGCGTTCTCCGGCAACATCGGCGGCATCATCGGCAACCTCAACTGGGCGTTCCTGCACGGCGTCGGCGAGACTCCCGGGCCGTGGGCGCCGACCATCCCCGCGCAGGCGCACTTCGTCTTCCAGGAGATGTTCGCGATCATCACGCCCGCGCTGATCACCGGCGCGTTCGCCGACCGCGTGCGGTTCAAGAGCTACCTGAAGTTCCTGGTCGCGTGGAGCCTGCTGGTCTACATCCCGCTCACGCACTGGATCTGGGGCGGCGGGTTCCTGGCGAGCTGGGGCGTCGAGGACTTCGCCGGCGGCATGGTCGTGCACGCCAGCGCCGGGTTCGCCGCGCTGGCCTCCGTGTGGGTGGTGGGCGCGCGCAAGTTCGCGCCGGACGAGAAGACGCTGCCGCACAACGTCGCGTTCGTCGCGCTCGGGACCGGGCTGCTGTGGTTCGGCTGGTTCGGGTTCAACGGCGGCTCCGCCCTGGCGGCCAACGGCGTTGCGGCACAGGCGTTCGTCAACACCGACATCGCCGGGTCGATCGCGATGTGCACGTGGCTGTTCATCTCGTGGCGCCGCGACGGCAAGCCGAGCCTGGTCGGCGCGTTCACCGGCGCCGTCGCGGGGCTGGCCTGCATCACGCCGTGCGCCGGGTTCGTGCCGACGTGGGCGGCGTTCGTCATCGGTCTGGCCGCCGGCTGCATCTGCTACCTGGCGGTCATCTTCCGCGAGCGGCGGCGCTGGGACGACGCGCTCGACGTGTGGGGCGCGCATGGCGTCGGCGGCGTGACGGGCACGATCCTGCTGGGCGTTTTCGCGCTCACCTCGGTCAACGCCGCGGGGTCGGACGGCCTGATCGCCGGCGGGGTGACGTTCTTCGGGAAACAGGTCGCCGCCGCGGCCCTCGTGTCGGCCTACGCGTTCGCGATGACGTGGATCATCCTGAAGATCCTCGACCGGTTCGAGCCCGTACGCGTGCCGGACGAACTGGAGCTGCAGGGCCTGGACTCGGAGATGCACGAACAGGAGGCGTACATCTTCACCTGAGCCGCCGGCCGGGCCGCTATGCGGTCAGCCGCTCCAACGCCCGCCGGGGCTTGGTCAGCGATCGGCCGCGCAGCGGGCCCCAGGGGTCGTCGGCCTGTTCGACCCGGCGCGCCACCGCCTTCATGGTGAACCGCTCGGGTCGAAGGCGGCGGTCCTCGACCTCGCTCCAGTGCAGCGGCGTCGCGACCGGCGCGCCGTCGCGGGCGCGGACCGCGAACGGCGCGACCGCATGCTGCGCGTAGGCGTTGCGGCCCATGTCGACGAACAGCCGGTCGCCTCGCTTCTCCTTTCGAAACTCCATGGTGAGCCGCGCGGGGTCGTCGGCCACGAGCGCGGCGCCGAGCCGGTCCGCGAACGCGCGCACCTCGTCGAACCGGGCGCTGCGGTCGAGCGGTGCCATCACATGGATGCCCTTGCCGCCGGTGGTCTTCGCGACCGAGGGGAGACCGAGTTCGCCGAGCAGGTCGCGGACGACGAGCGCGACGCGACGCGCCTCGCCGAACCGCCCCTCCGGCGGGTCCAGGTCCACGATCAGCTGATCCGGGTTCATCAGCCGATCCGCACGCGCGGTCCAGACGTGCGGCGTGATGCACGCGTAGTTCGCCATCCACACCAGCGTCGCGGCGTCGTCGCACACGACCTGGGTGAGCTCACCGTCTCGCTTCGCGACCGCCACCGTGTGGATCCACTCCGGCGTCTTCGACAGGTTCTTGTGGTAGAAGCGCTGTCCGCCCAGGCCGTCCGGGAACCGCTCCATGGCGACCGGACGTCCGCGGATCAAGGGAACCATCGCCGGCGCGACGCTCGCGTAGTACTCGGCGAGCTGCGCCTTCGTGATGCCGTCGGCCGGGAACAGCACCTTGCCGGGCCGCGAGACCACAACCGTGCGCCGGCCCGCCCGGATCTCCAGCGGCCCGCCGTGGCCCGAATCCGATGACGGCGTCATGTCGCAAGCATGCGCTCGTCAGCCCTCCGGCGCCTCGCGGACGACCGAGCGGGCGGGCTTGTCGAATCGCAGCCCCAGGAACCGCGGATGTCGGAGCCGGCCGTCGCCCGTCCATTCCGCGAAGCCCACCTGGCCGACGAGCTTCGGCTGCGCCCAGTGGACCCCCTTGCGCGGCAGGCCTTTGTCGTCCACGAACGGCGACGTGGGGCGCTCGATGGCCCTCAGCCGCGCCGTCAGATCGTCGAGGGTCTCGGCGTCGAACCCGGTGCCCACCTTCCCGGCGTAGACGAGGTCGCGGCCGCGGTAGTGGCCCACCAGGAGGGCGCCGAGCCCGGCCCGCGATCCCTGCGGCTCCGTGTAGCCGCCGATGACGAACTCCTGCTCGAGGACGCACTTGAGCTTGAGCCACGCCCGGGAGCGGCCGTGCTCGTACGCGGAGGTGGCGAGCTTGCCGATGATGCCCTCCCACCCCTTCTCGCAGGCCTCGTTCACGTACCGCTCGCCGGCGCCCACGCGGTGGGTCGTGTAGCGCAGCGCGCCACCGTACGCGAGCGCCGCCTTCAGCAACGCCTTTCGGTGCAGCAGGCCGACCCGCGTCACGTCCCAGCCGTCCACGTGGAGCACGTCGAAGGCCTGGAAGACCACGCGAACCCCTCCTCCCCGGCGAGCGGGCGCGTGCCCCCGGTGCTGGAGGAGGGAGAAGCCGCTCTCGCTCCCGCGAAA
>DASXAQ010000109.1:0-5029 GCA_036406615.1 Actinomycetota bacterium
CGATCGCCTTCAGGATGTTGGGCGGGACGATGAAGCACACGGTCCCGCATCTCCCGGCCCCGCCGGCTCGGCCGGCTCCGGTCTGGTCCATGCGACGCTCCCTTCCTCGACGGTCGACACAGTGTGAGGAGGCAGCGTCACGGAGGCGTCACCGGCGCGTCACGTGAGTGGCCACGCGGTGCTGGGGAGGCTAGCCGCGCGCGCGTCGGGCCCGTTTTCCGAGCGCGGTGAAGTCGTCGCCCAGCCGGGTGAGCTCCTCGGCAGAGGCCTGCACGAGCCGCGCGAGCCGGCGTTCGCCCTTCGGCTCGAGCTTCAGCCGAACGACGCGGCCGTCCTCCGCGTCGGTGGCGCGGCGGATCAGGCCGGCGCGCACGGCGCGGTCCACCAGGCCCACGGCGCTGTGCGGCCGGAGCAGGAGATAGCCGGCGACGTCGCCGATGGTGGGGCCGCGGCGATCCGGGTGGCCCCGGACCGCGAGCAGCAGCTGGTGCTGCGCCGGGGTGATGCCGGCGGCGCGGGCCTGCTCCTCGCTCCAGCGCAGGAACCGGCGCAGATCGGTGCGCAGCTGGAGCAGGACCTCATAGTCCTCCGACGTCGGTGGACCGGGAATGCGTGCCTCCTCGGGCCGGCTCGTCGGGGTCGAAGCAAACCCCCGGGCCACAGGATACGGCCGGCCTAGGCCGGGCGTGCGAGCTTTCGCGCCGCGTCCTCGGGGCGGCCGACCGGCGGGCCCCCCCGGGCCGCGATCCATCGCCATCGCGACGACCTCGGCGATGTGCAGCGCCCGCCGCTCGGTCGTGTGCTCGATCTGGGTCCGGCACGAGAAACCGTCGGTGATGAGCACGGTGTCGTCGGAGGCCTGGCGGACGCGGGGGAGCAGCACGCGCTCGCCGGCCGCGAGCGACACGTCGCACTTCTGCCCGCGTTCGAACCCGAACGACCCCGCCAGTCCGCAGCAGCCGGAGTCCAGGACCTCGTACTCCAGCCCGAGCCGATCCAGCAACGCGCGTTCGTCGTCCAGTCCGATCACCGAGCGGTGGTGGCAGTGCGCGTGGTACAGGGCCCGGCGATGCAATGTCGGGACGTCCCAGTCGCCGGCGTGGCGCTGCAGGAACTCCGAGAGCATGAAGCTCTGCTGCGAAAGACGGCCGGCGTTCAGATCGTTGGGGAACAGGTTCGGCAGCTCGTCGCGGAACGCCGCCAGGCACGATGCCTCCATCCCGATCAGCGGGACGCCCCGCCGGATGTCGTCCGCGAGCTCGCGAAGGATCTGGCGGAAGAGCCGCGTGGCGGTGTCGAGCATCCCGTAGTCGTACAGCGGCCGGCCGCAGCACAGGGGGCGCGACGGGATCCGGACGTGGAACCCCGCCGCCTCCAGGACGCGCACGTGGGCGACGCCGATCTCGGGATGGAAGAAGTTCGTGAACGTGTCGGGCCACAGCAGCACGGGCGGCGCCTCGGGGTTGGCGGGCTCGTGGGACCGGAACCAGTCGACAAAGGTCTGCATCGCGTACCGTGGCGCCGGCCGGCGCGGGTCGATGCCGCCGGCGCGCTTGAGCGCCCCCGACAGCCCGGGCGCCGACAGCGCCAGGTTCGCCAGGCCCGGCACCTTCGACGCGATGCGCGACCACCAGTAGATGAGGCCCATCGCATAGGCGGCGCGCGGACGCAGGCGTCCGCGATAGTGGTGGGAGAGGAACTCGGCCTTGTACGTCGCCATGTCGACGTTGACCGGGCAGTCGCTCTTGCAGCCCTTGCACGACAGGCACAGGTCGAGGGCCTCGCGGACCTCGTCGGATCGCCACACCGCGATGTCGGGGTTGGTGCCTCGCATCATCTCGAACAGGATCCGGGCTCGGCCGCGCGTCGAGTGCTCCTCTTCGTGCGTGACCATGTACGAAGGACACATCGTGCCCCCGCTCTCGTGCCGGCACTTGCCGACCCCCACGCACCGGGCGGCCGCGTGGGCGAAGGAGCCGCCGTCCTGCGGGTACGCGAAGTGGGTGGACACCGCCGGCGGGGTGCGGTCGGGCCCCAGGCGCAGGTTCGACACGATCGGGTAGGCGTCGACCTTCTTGCCGGGGTTCATCCGGCCGTCGGGGTCCCAGATGGCCTTGAACTCGCGGAACGCCTGCACGATCTCGGGGCCGTACATCTTCTCCAGCAGCTCGCCGCGGGACTGGCCGTCGCCGTGCTCACCCGAGAACGAGCCGCCGTGCTCGAGCACCAGGTCCGAGGCCTCGTCGACGAATTGCCGCCACTTCGCGATCCCGTCGGCGGTGTTCGGGTCCCACGGGATGCGCGTGTGCACGCACCCCTGCCCGAAGTGCCCGTACAGCGCGCAGTGGGGGTAGTCGTACCGGTCGAACAGTGCGCGGAGCTCGCGCAGGTAGCTCGAAAGGTTCTCCGGCGGGACGGCCGAGTCTTCCCAGCCCTCGAACGTGTCGCGCTGGCCCGGCACGTAGGCGGTGGCTCCCAGGCCCGACTCACGGACCTCCCAGATCTTGCGTTCGGCCTCCGTGTCGTCATAGAGCTTCTCGTCCAGGTAGCCGTCCATCTTTCGCATCCGCGCGAAGAACTCCTCGGCCCTGGCGTCGGACTCCTTCTTGTCCTCGCCACCGAACTCGGCCATGAGCCAGCCGGTGCCCTCGGGGAGCAGCGCGAGCTCATCCGTGTGGATCTGCAGCGCCTTGTTGTCTTCGATCAGGACGTCGTCGAAGCCTTCCAGGGCGAGCGGCTTGAACTCCCGGGCGGCCGGGATCGCCGCGGCTGCCAGGTACAGGTCCCGGAACCCGACGATGACCAGCGACCGTGCCGGCGGGCTGTGCACCAGGGAGAGCGTGGCCTCCAGGACGGTGACGCAGGTGCTCTCGGTGCCGACCAGCGCGTAGGCGACGTTGAAGCCCATTTCGGGCAGCAGGCCGTCCAGGTTGTAGCCGCTTACTCGACGTGGAAACTCGGGGAAGCGTTCGCGGATCAGGCCGGCGTAGCGGTCGCGGAGGTCGCGCAGGCCGGCGTAGATCTCGCCCCGGCGCCCGCCGGCCGCGATGATGCGGGCGAGCTCCTCGTCGGGGGTCTTGCCCACGCGCATGCGCGTGCCGTCGTACAGCAGGACTTCCATCTCGGCGACGTTGTGGGCCATGCGCGGGCCCGCGCCGTAGAACTCCGACATGATCGAGTAGTTGCCGCACGCGTTGTTGCCGGCCATGCCGCCGATCGTGCAGTGGTCGTGGGTGGATGGCGTCGGGCCGAACGTGACCCGAGGCTCGGCCGACTCACCGAGGTTTCGCAGGTCGTCGAGCACGACGCCGGGCTGGACCCGGGCGAGCTTGCGCTCGCGGTCGACCTCCAGGATCGTCCGGAGGTACTTGGACAGGTCCATGACGACGGCCGTGTTGCAGCACTGCCCGGCCAGGCTGGTGCCCCCGCCGCGGGCCAGGATCGGAAGGTCGTGCCGGCGGGCCGCCTCCACGGTCGCGACGACGTCGTCAATGGAGCGGGGAAGCACGACCCCCACCGGCAGCTGTCGGTAGCTCGACGCGTCGGTCGAATAGATCGCGCGGTACCCGGGGTCGAAACGGACCTCGCCCTCGATCCGGCCTTCGAGCTCCGCCGCCAGCTCGCGCCCGCGCGCCAGCTCGTCGGGGGTGGGGGCCATCTTGCCGAACGCCGGGTCGGGGCGCGCGGCGATGCCGGGCGGTGTTACGACGGGTTTCGCCAAGGGATCTCCTCGTACAGCGATACAGTTCGGAACCTTTCCCCGGCAGTTCGTCGATCAATCAAAGCTTCTGATGCGCCCGCCCGGGGGGAGCGGTCCCGCCATGCGCGTTGGGCCCGGCCCAGCCGTTGCGTCCACGGACGACGCCCTTAAGACTGACCGACTAGTCAGTTTATTTGATACAATGGGAGGCGTCCCCAACCGAAGGGTGCGACCGTGCCGAGGCTCGGCGAGACCGTGAGCGTGCAGCGGAAACAGAACTTCATCGACGCCGCCTGGCGGTGCGCGGCCCGGCGCGGCTTTCGCGAGCTCACGGTGGATGAGATCTGCAGCGAGGCGGGCACCAGCAAGGGCGCGTTCTACGGCTATTTCGATAGCAAGCAGGACCTCCAACTGGCGTTGCTGGCTGAGGACGCGTGGTCGCTGGATGCGGTGATGGAGGATCTGGAGCGAAGCCGGTTGACGCCCCTGGCCCGGATCCGGGCGTTCGTGCGTGCGGCCCTCACGCGAAGCGACGACGGGTCGCGCGTCCAGGTGCGGGCGGACCTGTGGGCCGACATGCTGCACGAGCCAAAGGTGCGCGCGCGGTTCGTCGAGACGATGGATGCCCGCCGGGCGACGCTTCGGCGATGGATCGACGAGTGCATCGCCGCCGGCGAGCTTCCTCCGGTGCGAGCGAACGCGCTGGCCGCGATCGTGCTCGCGCTGAGCGACGGGCTCATGCTGCACGGCGCCCTGAACCCTTCGGCGTTCGGCTGGCCCAACGTCCGCCAGGCGATCGACGCGCTCCTGTTCGGACTGAGCGGGGAGGTGCGGCGTGGCTGAGGTACCGACGGTGGTCTCGGGTTCATCCGACATCGGCTCCGGGATCCGGCGCGAGACCTGGGCCGAACGGTACCGCCTGTCGTGCGTGCGCTGCGGCAACGTGCAGATCCTGACGTACGAGGTTCGCCGCTACGTCGGTCGCGCGGGACGTGAGTGGATCGTGCATGTCCGCGACGGCCGGCCGGTTCGCCCGCCGCACCTGGACGCCCGGTGCGCGGCGTGCGGCGGGCTGCGCGTGCGCCTGCTGCCCAAGCGCTCCGGCAAGCCTGTGGTGAAGAAGGATCAGGACCAGGCCCAGCCCGTGACTGACGCCGGCGAGGACGTGCCCGGTCGACGTGTGGCGCCGCTGCCGTGGGCAATCTCTGAAGCACGGCAAGTTCCTTCGGTGTGACCGGGGATTGGGCCTCGCACCGATCGACATGTGAGACTCGTGACGAGGGCGGTCTAGTCGTACACCTCCCCGGGCGTGACCCAGACGGCACCGGC
>DASXAQ010000110.1:0-13498 GCA_036406615.1 Actinomycetota bacterium
CGCTTCGGCGACAACGACCGCCTGGCGGCGCTGGTGGCCGTCATGGTCGGCGCGGACCTGCTGGTGCTCTTGTCCGACGTCGACGGGATCTACACGAAGGACCCCACGCACGCCGAGGCCGTGCTGATGCACGAGATCGCCGACCCGCTCGCCGTGCAGGCGACGGGCTCGCGCTCGACGTTCGGGTCCGGGGGGATGGCATCGAAGCTGGAGGCGGCGCGGATCGCGACCGCCGCCGGCATCGCGACCGTGGTGGCGCCAGCGTCGCGGCGCGACGTGCTGTCCCGGATCCTGGCCGGCGAGCGGCTGGGGACGTGGCTGCCGGCCCGCGCGGGGCGGCGTCGCGCGCGGCAGGCGTGGATGGCGTTCGTCTCCAATCCTCGCGGGCGCATCAGCGTCGACGCCGGCGCCGAACGCGCGGTGCGCGACGGCGGCAAGAGCCTGCTCGCGGCCGGCGTCACCGGCGCGGACGGATCGTTCGACGCGGGCGACATCGTCGAGATCGCGGGTCCCGAGGGCGGCGTGTTCGCGCGCGGCATCACGAACTACTCCGCCACCGAGCTGCCCGGGCTGGCGGGGCGCACCAGCACGGACCTGGCGGCGCTCCCGGGCGGTCCCTACGATAGGGAGGTCGTGCACCGCGACGAGCTGGTGCTGACCTCGGAAGGGTGGGGCTGATGGCGAACGGATACGGAGCCCTGGAGCCGCTGGCGGGACCGGCGCGCGCGGCCGCGCGCGCGCTCGCGTCCATGCCGAGCGATCGGAAGGATGACGCCCTTCGCGGCGGCGCCGACGCGCTGCATGCCCGGACGCAGGAGATCGTCGAGGCCAACGCGAAGGACATGGAGAACGCGCGCGCGGCCGGCACGCCCGACGGCCTGCTCGACCGGCTGCTGCTCGACGCTTCGCGGATCTCGGCCATGGCGGACGGCCTTCGCCAGGTCGCCTCGTTGCCCGACCCGGTGGGCACGGTGCTGGAGGCGTTCACGCTGCCGAACGGCCTTCGCGTCGAAAAGGTGCGGGTGCCGCTCGGCATCGTCGGGATGATCTACGAGGGCCGGCCGAACGTGACCGTCGACGCGGGCGGCCTGGCCGTCAAGGCCGGCAGCGCTGCGCTGCTTCGCGGTTCGCGCATCGCCGAGCACTCGAACGAGGCGCTGGTCGCGATCCTGCAGGACGCGCTGGAGGCCGGCGGCCTGCCGCGCCACGCTGTCCAGGCCGTACCGCCCACGCGCGAGAGCGCCGGCGACATGATGCGCGCACGAGGGCTCATCGACCTCCTGATCCCGCGCGGCGGCGCGGAGCTCATCCAGACCACCGTCCGCGAGTCTCAGGTGCCGGTCATCGAGACCGGGATCGGCAACTGCCACGTGTACGTCGACGCGGCCGCGGACCTGGACAAGGCCGTGGACATTCTTGTCAACGCGAAGGTGCAGCGCCCGGCCGTCTGCAATGCCGCCGAATCGTTCCTGGTGCACCGCGCGGTGGCCGACGCGTTCGTTCCCCGCGCGCTGGAGGCCCTCGAGTCGCGCGGCGTCCTGGTGTACGGCGACGAAGCCATTCGCGCCTACGACCGCGACGGCTCGGTCGCGCCCGTCACCGACGAGGAGTACCGCGCGGAGTTCTACGACCTCAGGATCTCGGCCAAGGTCGTCGACTCGCTGGACGAGGCGGTCGACCACATCGCCGAGTACGGCACGAAGCACACGGAGGCGATCGTCACCGAGGACGACGACGCGGCCCGCCGGTTCGTCGAGCAGGTGGATGCCGCGGCGGTCATGGTAAACGCGTCCACGCGCTTCACCGACGGCGGCGAGCTCGGCATGGGCGCCGAGATCGGGATCTCGACCCAGAAGCTGCACGCGCGCGGCCCGTTCGCCCTGCCCGAGCTGACGTCGTACAAGTTCGTCGTGTACGGCACCGGCCAGACCCGCGCCTGAGCCCTCACGCCGCCGGAAGCGGGCGGTTCCAGAACCGCAATCGCGGTCGGGTTTTCCACACGGCGCCCGGGCAAGATGAAGGTGCCATGACGACCCAGATGTCGGTAGACCGCCTGCGGGGCTTCATCGACCTGTTGATGGAGAGCCTGGACGACCCGGTCGACGGCGCCGAGATCGCGCGCCGGGCGTACCTGAGCCGGTTCCACTTCGACCGGCTCGTCACGGCCGCGCTCGGCGAGTCGCCGGGCGCGTTTCGCCGCCGGCTGCTCCTGGAGCGCGCGGCGTACCGGCTCGCGAACCGGGCCTCGGTGACCGACGCCGCGTTCGACGCGGGCTACGGCTCGACCGAGGCGTTCGGGCGGGCGTTCCGCCGCAGCTACGGGTCCACGCCGAGCGCGTTTCGCGCGAGCCCGTCGACGTTTCGCATCGAGTCGCCGAACGGCGTGCACTTCCATCCACCTGCCGGGCTGCTGGTGCCCGGTCCGACCGAAAGGGGCATGGGCATGGACGTCATCGATCGCATGCTTGAGCACGACCTCTGGCTGTCTCGACGGATCCTGGACGCGGCGGCCACGCTGACCGACGAGGACCTCGACCGCGACGTTCGCGGGCGCGAGCCCATGCCGTACGAATCGCACGAGCCGACCGTGCGCGGGATGCTCGACCGCCTGGTGTTCACCCGCGAGGTCTGGAACGCCGGCGTCGGCGGACGTCCGAGCCCGCTCCCCGGGCGGGACCTGTCGATCGAGGGTCTGCGGCAGCGGCTCGAGGATTCGGCCGTCGAGTTCACGAAGATCGTCCACGGCATCCGCGACCGGGGCGAGTGGGACACCGCGTTCGTGAACGCCCTGCGCGACCCGCCGGAGACGTTCACGTTCGGCGCCATGTTCCTGCACGTCATCACGTTCCAGGCCTGCCGCCGCGGCGAGCTGATCGAGGCGCTCGGGCGACTGGGCATCGACGACCTCGGCTACGGCGATCCCGTCGAGTGGGAGCGCGCCGTGCTGGACCGTTCGGCCTGAACGGCAGGCCGGATCGGATGGGTGGGCCGCACCAGGAAGGAGGCGCAGATGAAACCGCCGATGATGCACGCAGAGCTCGCGAGGATGCGCAGCGAGGAGCTTCGCCGGGAGGCGCAGCGGTATCCGCGCGCCGGCCGGCGGCGCGAGTCGCGCAATCCCGACCGGGCGATCCGATTCCGGTGAGGCGTGATCAGGTGGGGGGCGGCACCGGACCCGACAGGACGACCGGCCCGGTTGGAGTCGTCTCGAACCCCGGCTCGACGCTGACTGCCAGCAGGTCGATGTCGGTCCCCACCCGAACCGGCGACACCACCGATCCGTCCCTCGGGACGAACGTCCCGGCCGGCGCCATCGCGGTGGAGCCGGCCGGGCGGTACCACAGCTCGTACACGTGGCCGGACGGCGGGTCTGCGAACCCCGAGCCGACGGCGAACGCCGAAGTCTGCCCCGGCCGGTAGTACACCGTCATCGTCGTCGCTCCGCTGTGCATCTGCGCCGACTGCGCGCCGGCGTGCGCGAAGAAGTCGCTGATCGCCGTCTCGGGCCCGGGTGCTCCGTGCAGCAGGTAGCCGACGAGCCCCGCGAGCAGCACCATCGCGGCCGCGACCGCCGCGACGGCGGCGCCGAAGCCGCGCCCGCGCTCCCCCGAGGGCCGTGCACGTCGCGGAGTCGCCCCTCCGCCGGGGATCGCGCGGGCTCCGCCGCGCGTTCGCTGCGCCCGTCGCCGCAGCTCGTCCTCGGCGCCCTCGCGGGCCGGCACGGGATCGAGCGACAGCGCGAGCGACGCGGCGACCTCCCCGTACGCCGAGCGAAGTCGCGCGCAGTCCGGGCAGTCGGCGGGATGTCCGTCGAGGGCGCGCGCGAGCTCGCGGCGGCCCTCGTCGTCGAGCCCGCCGACGGCCTCGGCGGCCAGCAGCTCCTCGATGTGCTCGTGTGCCGGGGCGTCGTTCACGGTTCGATCTCCAGGTCCTTTCGCAGGCGCCGCATCCCGAGCAGCGTCCGGCTCTTCACGGTGCCGAGCGGGATGCCCGTCTCCGCCGCGATCGCCGCCTGCGTCTTCCCCTCGAAGTACATGAGCTCCAGCACCGCCCGCTGTTCCGCCGGAAGGCGCTGCAGCGCTTCGCGGATCTCGCGGCGCCGGTCCGCCAGCTCCTGGAGCTCGGCGACCGATTCCGCGACATCCTCCGCGTCCAGCACGACGACCGTCTCCTCGTCCTGCGCACGGCGGTGGTACGCCTCCTCGCGGCGAACGCAGTCGACCGCGCGGTTGTGCACGGTCGCGAACAACCACGCCCGGACGCTGCCGCGCTCGCGACGGTAGTTCCGCGCGTGCTGCCAGATCGACAGGAACGCCTCCTGCACGACCTCGTCCGCCAGCGTCGGCGAGCCGACCACCCGCAGGGCCAGCGCCCGCGCGTACGGTCCGTACGCGGCGAACAGGTCCCGGAGGGCGCGCTCGTCCCCTTCGGCGAGCCGGCGGAGCAGCTCCTCGTCGCCGAGCGCCACGCTACGCACGAGCACTCCCGCGCACATCACGTTCGGATTCGCAGCTCGGGGGAAGGCGGATCGCCGGGCGCATCGCCGATCGATCGTACCGGAGCGTCGCCGAACTTTTTCCGGTGCGAAGTAATCCAGATCGAGCGCAAGCGCGAACCAGTGACACGGCGGCGCCGGGGGGGCGGCCACCGAGAGGCGGGGCCGTAGAGAACGGAGGGGAATCATGGACGAGGAGAAGATGTCCAAGGTTTCGCGACGCACCTTCATCAAGCGCTCGGCCGCGGGCGCGGCCGGGGTGGCGGCCGTCGGAGCGCTCGGCGGCACGCCGGCGGCGGCTGCGGCGGCGCTCGGCTCCAAGCGCCGGCCGGCACCGCAACCGCCGGGGCAAGCGGCGGCCCAGCACGTTGTCGCGTACGTGCGAGCCGGATCAACCGGGCAGGTGCGCGTCATGGCCGGCGACCGGGAGGTCGTGGTCCGCGACCGCGACCTCGCCAGGCGGCTGCTGCGCGCTGCCCGATAGCACCGCGCGCCAACGCATATCTATCGGCGGGAGCGCGCCGCTCGGAGCGCGCCTCCGCGTTCACCGGTTCGACACCAGGGGGTGGGCCAATGTCATCGCATCGCGAGGCGCCCGGGATCGCCAAGGATCCCGTAGCGGACAACACCGACCTGTACGCGTTCGTGAGCCCCGACGCGCCGGACACCGTCACGATCGTGGCGAACTTCATCCCGCTCGAGTACCCGCCGGGCGGTCCCAACTTCTTCGAGTTCGGCGACGACGTCACCTACGCCATCCACATCAGCAACGACCAGAACGCCGACACCGACCTCCTGTACGAGTTCAAGTTCGACACGACGCTGCAGAACCCCGAGACGTTCCTGTACAACACCGGGCAGATCCTGTCGCTGGACAGCCCGGACTGGAACCGCCGGCAGTTCGTCACGGTCGCGAGGTCGCGGAAGCGTTCGAAGCGCGTCGTGATCGGCTCCAACCTGGCGTGTCCCCCGTGCAACGTGGGCCCGCGCTCGATCCCGGACTACGCCTCGCTGGCCGACGCCGCCGTGCACACGCTGGACGGCGGCGAGGTCGTGTTCGCCGGCCAGCGCAGCGAGGCCTTCTACGTGGACCTGGGGTCGATCTTCGACCTGGGCGACCTCCGGCCGTTCCAGTCGCTGCACCTGATCCCGACGCCGGACGCGCCCGGGGTCGACGGGACCCGCGGACTCAGCGTGCACACGATCGCCCTGCAGGTTCCGAAGACGATGCTGACCGTCGACGGGTCCGACCCCACCGACCCGAACGATCCCAAGTCGGTGATCGGCGTGTGGGCGACCGCCGGACGGCGCAAGTCGACGATCCGCGACGACGACGGCACCGTGATCGAGACGGGCCCGCTGGTCCAGGTGTCGCGCCTCGGCAACCCGCTGTTCAACGAGGTCATCGTGCCGATGTCGAAGAAGGACTACTGGAACTCGATCCCGCCGCGCATGGACTCGCAGTTCCTGAGCTACGTCGAGCATCCCGAGCTGGCGGGCTTGCTCCCGGTCCTGTACCCCGGCGTGTTCCCGAACCTGGCGGGCCTGACCGCCGACCGTGCGGACCTGGTGGCGATCCTGCTCACCGGGATCCCGACCGGCATCATCCCCGGGTTCCAGAACTACACGGGGGCGACGAACGCGGACATGCTGCGGCTGAACATGGCGATCCCTCCGACCGCCGACCCGAACATCTACGGGATCCTCGGCGGCGACCTGGCGGGCTACCCGAACGGGCGGCGCCTGGTCGACGACGTGACGGCCATCGAGCTGCGCGCGGTGGCGGGCGCCACGTACCCGTTGATCGACCCGAGCTACACGCCCGACGGCGCGGCGCTCGTCATCACCGACGGCACGACTCCGGACAGCAACCCCATCCCGTTCCTCTCCCAGTTCCCGTACATGGGCCTTCCCGGTGACGGGTTCGACACCGTCCCGCCCTCCCCGTCGTAAGGCGACGATGGGTCAACGCGAAAGGGAACGGGGCGCGCCGCAGGGCGTCGTCCTCGACATCGGCTTCGGGGTCGGCGCCCTCGTCGTGCACGCCGCGGCCCACGATGTAGGACGGGAGATCGAGCTCAGTCCTTGCGGGCAACCGTCCAACCGCGTCCACGCTCAGGTGCACCCCCGGCGGGCCGGCCCGCTTGTGGCGTTCGCCGCGGTGTTCGACGCGGTTCCCACCGGCGAATACGACCTGTGGCGCGACGCCACGACGGTCGCGTGCGGGGTGACCGTGCCCGACGGCGCGGTCGCAAACGTGGCCTGGCCTTCGGCGCCCGCGGGGGATGGCTATCCCGGCGGAGACAGGTAGCGGCGCAGGCCTTCGCGGAGCGGCGTCAGCGTCAGGTCGAACGAGGACAGCAAGGGCCCTGTGTCGGCGACCGCGTCGGCCGTCAGGAAGTCGACGGCGTCGGGCGACAGCGGCGGCTTCGGCAGGTACCGCGCGAGCGCGCCGGCGACTTTCGGCAGCGACGCCGGCACGTGCACGAGCGGCTTCGGTTTGCCCACGACCTCCAGCAGCGTTCGAAGCACCTCGTTCATCGACATGACGTCGGGCCCGCCGATCTCGAACACGCCGCGCGGTCCGTCCGCGCGCGCCGCCTGCGCGAACGCCTCGGCCACGTCGTCGACGAACACCGGCTGCAGGCGCTGACCGCCGTCTCCGACGACCGGCATCGCCGGCGACCATCGCGCGAACGGCACGAAGCGGTTCAGCGCGCGGTCCTCGGGCCCGTAGGCCCACGACGGGCGAACGATCGTGTGGGCGATGCCCGCGTCCTCGATCGCGCGCTCGCCGAACCACTTCGCCCGGTACCAGGGCTTCGGCGAATCGGCGGCTGCGCCAACGCCGGAGGAGTACAGGTACAGGTCCGCCCCGGCGGCCGCAGCCGCCTGCGCCAGGCGCTCCGTTCCGCGATGGTCGAACGCCTCGAACGTCCAGCCGCGCGAGCCCTTCTCCACGGGGAACGACGGGAACGTCAGCGCCTGAACGACGACCTGGGCTCCCTGGACGGCGCGCGCCAGGGACGCCGCGTCGGTCACGCTGCCCTCCACGACCGAGGCACCCATGGCCCGGATCCGGGCCCTCGAGCGGTCCGGGTGGGCGGTCATGACGGCCACGTCGGCGCCGTCGCGGCGAAGCCTTCGCACGATCGCCGATCCGACGAACCCGCTGCCGCCCGCGACCAGGATCATCCATCCCACCTCCAGGCTCCATCATCCGTCGGGACCGGCGCTGCGGCCGCGAAACGACCGGCCCCCACGGCCTCGGGCCGGTCCGGCGGCCGTCATCTCAGCGTCACATGCCGGCCCTATGCTTGACGCCATGAAGTGCCAGAACTGCGGGAATCCGCTGCCCGAGGACGCCAGGTTCTGCCCGAACTGCGGCGCGCCGGTCGTGACCGACGTCGCCACCGACGAGCGCAAGATCGTGACGGTCCTGTTCGCCGACCTCGTCGACTCCACCGGGCTGGCCAACCGGCTCGACCCCGAGCGGGCCCGCGAGGTCCTGGCCTCCTTCTATGAGTCCGCATCGCAGGAGCTGATGGCCCTGCGAGGGCAGCCGGAGAAGTTCATCGGCGACGCCGTCATGGCCGTGTTCGGCCTTCCCCAGGTCCAGGAGGACGACGCCGTCCGCGCCATCCGGGCCGGCCTGGCCATCCACGAGCGGACCCGGCGGATGTGTCACGAGCTCGGTCTGCCGTTCGAGCTGTCGGTACGGGTGGGCATCGAATCCGGCGATGTCGCGACCGGCGTCGGCCCGCAGGGACAGCTGCTGGTCACCGGCGCCGTCGTCAACGCCGCCCAGCGGCTGCAGGCCGCGGCCGAGCCGGGAGAGACGCTGGTCGGCGCCACGGCGCGCGACCTGACCCGCATGGCGGTCTCATTCGGCCCGACGCGCCGGGTCGATGCGAAGGGATTCGACGGGACGCTCGAGGCGTCCCCCGTGGAGGCGATCTCGGCGCGCTCCTCGCGGCGGACCATCCCGCTCGTCGGGCGGCTGAGCGAGCTCAGCCTGATGCGCGACACGCTGACCCGCGTGATCGCCTCGGGCCGCCCGCACCTGTTCACGGTCGTCGGGGAGCCCGGCATCGGCAAGACCCGGTTGATCGACGAGTTCGTCGCCGGGCTCGGTGAGGACGTGAGGGCCTTGGTCGGGCTGCCGCAGGGCTACGAGGGCGCCGCCACGTTCGGCCAGGTTGCCTCCATGGTCCGCGAGCACGCCGGCATCCGCACCGACGACCCGCCCGAGGCGGCGATGAAGCGGCTGCGCGACATCGTGGACGGCTGCAGCGATCCGACCGAGGCCGAACGTGTCGCGGCGCGGCTGGCGCTGGCGCTGGACCTTGGGATGCAGGACCGGCGCGACGAGTCCACGTTCGTCCAGGAGGTGCAGAGCGGGTTCCTCTCGCTCGTCGAGGGCCTGGCCGGGCGAGGGCCCGTCGTGCTGACGTTCGACGACCTGCACTCGGCGCGCCCGCCCATGCTCGACCTGGTCGAGCGGCTGGTGGGCCGCGCGCGCCGCGGACCCGGCCCGGTGCTGGTGATCGCCGGCGCGCGCCCGTCGTTGCTGGAGGACCGGACGTCGTGGGGTTCGGGCGCCGTGAACGCGACGACGCTTCGCCTCGAGCCGCTCAGCATGCGGGACAGCATCGAGCTGACGCGGGCGGCCGGCGGCGAATCGCTTCGCGAGGAGGCGGCCGCCAGCGTCGCCGAGCGCGCCGGGGGCAACCCGTTCTTCATCGTCGAGACCACCGGCATGCTGCTTCGCGAGGGCCAGACCGGGCCCGTACGGCCCGGCGCCCCGTTGCCGCCGACCGTCACCGCCGTCGTGGCCGCGCGCCTGGACCACCTGCCGCCGGCGCTTCGCGACGTGGCCCGGCGTGCCTCCGTCTTCCTCTATTCGTTCGACCTCCAGGAGCTCCGGCTGGTCGCCCAGGCCGACGAGGACGTCCTTCGGGGCCTCGAGGACGAGGAGATCCTGGTGGACGGCTCCTCGCCCGGGGGGCGCTGGCGCTTCCGCCACGAGACCGTTCGCGAGGTCGCCTACTCCAGCCTTCCGAAGCGCGAACGACTGCGCCTGCACGTCCAGGTCGCGGACTCCCTGGTCGGCGAGGGCCACCCGGTGTGGGCGGCCGAGCACCTGGAGCGCGCGGCGCTCGCGTCCCTCGACCTCAACCCCGACGACCGCTCGCTTCCCGACCGCGCGGTCTCGGCGCTGATCGACGCGGCCGACACCGCGCGGCGGCGCATGGAGAACTTCGAGGCCGTCGACCAGTACGAACGCGCGCTGGCGCTGACGAGACCCGAAGCGGAATGGGGTGTCCGCGAGGCGCGCGCGTGGGCGGGGCTCGGCGAGTCCAAGTACTGGCTGTCCGACTACGTCGGCGCGCTCGAAGCGCTGTCGCGGGCGGAGGCCCTCGGCGAGGCCCACGGCGACACGTGGACGCTCTGCCTGTCGCTCGGACTGCAGGGCGACATCGCGCTGAACTATGCCGGCGACATCGACAAGGCCGAACGCCTGCTGAGCGACGCGCTCACGCTGGCCGAGGCGCTGGACGACTCGCGCATCCTGACCCGGACGCTGCTGTTCGCCGGCTGGATCCCGTGGACGCGCGAGGACTGGATGTCGGCCGAGGTCCAGTGGCGTCGCGCACTGGAGCTGGCGCGGGCGAACGGCGACCGGTGGGCGGAGACGCGTGCCCTGACGTCCCTGTCGATCGTGCGCTCGGAGGTGGACGACAACGAGGAGGCGCGCGAGCTGGCCCAGGCCGCGCTGGACGTGGCGAGCGAGGTCGGCGATCAGTTCAACGTCGCGGTCGCCAGCGTCCAGCTCGGCAGGCTGGCCCCCGATCTCGGTGACCCCGAAGGCGCGCTGCCGTACTTCGACCGAGCGCTGGCGACGTTCGACGAGCTCGGCGCCCGCTGGGAGGTCGCCGACGTGCTCGGCGCGCGGGGCTCGATCTACCGCGACCTCGGCCGGCTGGACGAGGCCGAAGCCGACCTGCAGGCCTCGGTGCGCCTGTCCGAGGAGCTCGGGGCACGGCAGCTGTCGGGGTGGGTGTGGCGAAACCTCGCCGCGGTGTCGGAGAAGCGCGGCAACCGGGCGGAGGCGGAGGAGCGCCTGCGCCGGGCCGACGAGGAGGAGGCGTGGCGATCCCCGCAGGCCGACTCCGCGTCGCCGGCCTCCACGTAGCCGGTCGTCGATCCGTTCTCTGGACGGCCCTGTAGGCTGGCCTTCCCCGTGATGGCACAAGATCGGCCCTTCAACGATCGATTCCTTCGCGCGTGCCGGCGCGAGCCCGTCGACTGCACGCCGGTGTGGTTCATGCGTCAGGCAGGCCGGTACCTCCCCGAGTACCGGGCGCTGCGCGAGACGGCGGACGTGCTGGAGGTGATCCGGACCCCGAAGCTCGCGGTGGAGGCCACGCTTCAGCCGCTTCGGCGGATGGAAGTGGACGCCGCCATCCTGTTCTCGGACATCATGGCCCCGCTCGCCGCCGCCGGCGTCGACGTCCGCATCGAGCCCGGCGTCGGCCCGGTCGTGGGATCGCCGATCCGAACCACCTCCGACGTCGGCCGGCTCGCGCGCACGTGCGCCGGGCGCCTGGACGTGTCGCACGTCCTGGAAGCCGTGAACCTGCTTCGAAGCGAGCTGTCGGTTCCCCTGATCGGGTTCGCCGGCGCGCCGTTCACCCTGGCGAGCTACCTGGTGGAGGGCGGCCCCTCGCGCGACCATGCGCGCACCAAGGCGTTCATGCACGGCGAGGCCGACGCCTGGCCGCGGATGATGGACGCGCTGGGGAGCATGACGGTCGCCTACCTGCGGTCGCAGGTCGAAGCCGGCGCGCAGGCCCTGCAGGTCTTCGACAGCTGGGCGGGATCACTGGATCCCGAGGACTACGAGCGCCACGTCCTGCCGGCGATGCGCGACGTGTTCGCGGGGCTTGCCGACCTCGGCGTGCCGCTGATCCACTTCGGCGTCGGCACGGGGGAGCTGCTGGGGTGCATGCGCGAAGCCGGCGCGACCGTGGTCGGCGTCGACTGGCGGGTTCCGCTCGACCTCGCGTGGGATCGCATCGGGCACGACGTCGCGATCCAGGGCAACCTGGACCCGGCGGCCTGCCTGGGGCCGTGGCGGTCGGTGGAGGCGAAAGCGCTGGGCGTGCTTCGCCGGGCCGGCGGCCGGTCCGGGCACGTCTTCAACCTGGGCCACGGGGTCCTGCCGTCGACACCGCCCGAAACGCTGGGGCGGCTGGTGGACCTGGTGCATCGCCGAACCGTCCGTCCGCCCGCTGGACAGCCTGCCGGCGCCGGCCTCGACGATGGCATGACCGCCGCGGAGAGGCACTGAGGTGGGCGAGCGCATCGGCGTGCTGGTCATGGCCTACGGGACCGCCAGCGGCCCGGACGACGTGGAGCGCTACTACACGGACATCCGAGGCGGCCGGCCGCCCACGTCCGAGCATCTGGCCGAACTCAAGGCACGCTACGCCGCGATCGGCAACCGGTTCCCGCTGCTTGACATCACGCGTGCGCAGGCCGACGGCATCGTGCGTGCGCTCAACGATGGAGCGGGTCCCGAGTTCCGAGCGTACCTCGGCATGAAGCACTCGCCGCCGTTCATCGCGGAGGGCGTCGAGCGCATGCTCGAAGACGGCGTCGAACGCGGCGTCGGCATCGTCATGGCGCCGCACTGGTCCGGCATGTCCGTGGACACGTACGTCGAGCGCGTCGAGGGCGCTCGACGCGACGGCGAGCCGCGCTTCACGTTCGTCAAGCAGTGGTACGGCGATCCGCGGTTCGTGGCGTTCCTGGCCTCGCGGGTATCGGAGGCCCTGGATCGGCTGACGCCGGACGAGCGCGATGGGGCCGCGGTGATCTTCTCCGCGCACAGCCTCCCGCAGCGTTCCGTGCCGGACGGTTCGACGCGCTGCCTGCACTGCCACGCGTGCCCGGACGGATGCCGGTACGCGGCCCAGCTCGACGACACGCGGCGGCTGGTGGCCGAACGCTTGGGGCTCGCGGCGACGGCGATCGGATGGCAGAGTGCCGGCCGCACAGCGGACCCGTGGCTGGGGCCGCCGGTCGAGGCCGTCATCCGCGACCTCGCCGCGAAGGGGCATCCCGCCGTCGTCGTGTGCTCGGCCGGGTTCGTGTCCGACCATCTGGAGATCCTGTACGACCTCGACATCGAGGCGCAGGCGATCGCGGCAGAGGCCGGGGTCCGTCTGGTTCGCACGAGGATGCCGAACGACGATCCGGAGTTCGTCGACATCCTGGCCGATGTCGTTCGCCAACACCTGAGCACGTCGAACGGAGACGGCGGATGAGACCGCTTCGCGTGGTGGTCGTCGGCGCGGGCGTCACCGGGCTGACCGCCGCTTACCGTCTGTTGACCGAGGCGGGCCAGAACAGCGTCGAGGTCACCGTCGTCGAGGCGTCGGCGTCCGTGGGCGGCAAGCTCGCGCCGCTCGACGTGGGGGGGATTCGCGTGGAGGGCGGCGCGGACTCGTTCGTCGCGCGCAAGCCGTGGGCGATGCAGCTCTGCGGCGAGCTGGGGCTGCAGGACGACCTCGTGTACCCCGGAGCATCCGGGGCGTTCGTCTGGACGCGCGGCCGGCTGGTGCCCTACCCGGAGCCCGCCGCGTTCGGCATCCCCGCCGACGTCGAGTCGCTGCTGCGGTGGCCGGGAATGACGACGCGGGGCCGCGCGCGAGCGGCGATGGACCTGTTCCGCAAACCCGGCCCGGAGCGCGACGACGAATCGATCGAGTCGCTCGCGACGCGCCGTCTGGGACCCGAAGCGACGCGCGTGCTGGTCGGCCCGCTGCTGGCCGGGATCAACGCCGGCGATCCGGGGCGGCTCAGCGTTCGGGCCACCTTCCCGGAGCTGGCCGACTGGGAGCGCCGGTTCGGCAGCCTGATCCGTGGGGCTCGCGCGGCCCGCCGCGCGGCACGGGAGGGCAAGGGTGGACCGATGTTCGCGACGCTCGACGGCGG
>DASXAQ010000111.1:0-32101 GCA_036406615.1 Actinomycetota bacterium
CTCGCTGGCCGACGCGTTCGAGCTGGCCGTGGACACCGACCAGCCGGTGGACGCCACGGTCGCCCAGGCCGTGCGGGCGGCGCAGGCTGCGCGCGCCGGCGACTGGACGGGCGCCGAGCGGTTGAGCGAACGGGCCCAGTCGATCGTGGAACGCGCGGGGCTGCACGGCTACGTATCGAGCGCGCTCGCGCTGTCCGTCGCCGCGCGGGTGGCGCTGCGCCGCGCGGACCCGGAGCTCGCGCGCGAACGCGTCGCACAAGCGCAACGGCTGCGGCCGCTCCTCGGCTACGCGATCCCGTGGTACGCCGTGCTCACGCTCCTCGAGATGGCCCGAGGGCACATCGCGCTCGCAGATCTCACCGGTGCCCGGACGCTGCTTCGCGAAGCCGACGACGTGCTGGCCAGGCGTCCGCGGCTTGGCGTGCTGTGCGCCGAGGTCGAAGACCTTCGCGAACAGCTCCGCACGGTTCGGGGCGCGACGTCGGGCGTGTCGTCGCTGACGTCGGCCGAACTGCGCCTGCTGCCCCTGTTGGCGACGCACCGCTCCTTCCGCGAGATCGGCGAGCGGCTGCACGTGTCGCCGCACACGGTGAAGTCGCAGGCGATCTCGCTGTATCGAAAGCTCGGCGTTGGTTCGCGCGGCGAAGCGGTCGAGCGCGCGCGAGAGCTCGCCCTGGTCGCCGACTGATCGTCCGTCCGCGGCATGCGGCAAACCCATCCCTTTCGTCGTGCGATTCATGCCGTCAGGATGATGTGCCTCGCGTGGGGCGGGTGTGTCATGCCGTCATCGGCATGGACCAGACGGGCCTGGACGCCTCGGAGGGGATGTCGGAGTGGACCGACTCGAGAGCCTGTTGCGCCGGATCGCGCTCAACGACGAACGAGTGATGCGATCGATGCTCGACGTCCGCGCCGACTGTCCCGAGGCGAGCCTGGATCCGAAGACCGGGTCGCTCGTGCTCCTCGCTGCGCTGCTGGCCCTGGAGGCGTCGGGGTCGTCGTGCCTGTGGGGCGTCGAGGAGGCCTTCGCGTCGGGCGCCAGTGCCGAAGAGATCGTGGGCACGCTGGTGGCGGTGGCCCCTGCGGTCGGCATGGCCAGGGCCGTCCGCGCGGCACCGTCGATCGCCCGGGCGATCGGCTATGACCTGGAGTCCGCCTTCGAACGGCTGGAGGGCCACGACCGCTGACCCGTCGCCAGTTCGACCGTTCTCCCGCGGCTCGCATATGCTCCGGGGTGCGGCGATCCCCGCTGGGCCGGTTTCACCCGCATCGGACGATGCGGCGGACACGCCGTGGGATTGGAATGGTGCTTCGGTCGCCAGCGGCCGAACGCGGCGACGCGAGAAGGAGGACAGGGAATGGCGGATTTGATTGCGATCGGATACCCCGACACCACGACCGCCCTGCAGGCGGAGGAGGAGGTCCAGCGCCTGGCCAAGGATCTGGTGATCCAGCCCGATGCGGTGGCAGCCATCGTCAGGGACGAGAGCGGCAAGATCAAGACGATCACGAACATGCACGAGGTCGGCGCCGGCGCCACCTGGGGCATGTTCTGGGGGTTCCTGTTCGGGCTGCTGTTCTTCGTGCCGTTCTTCGGCATGGCCATCGGAGCCGGCATGGGCGCCCTGATGGGCAAGGTCGGGAAGTCGGCCGTCGACAAGCAATTCCAGGATCAGGTTCGGGACATGCTGAAGCCCGGAACCTCGGCGCTGTTCATGGTCGTCGAGCAGATGACCGCTGACAAGGCGCTCGACTCGTTGTCCAAGTTCGGGGGCACGGTGCTCAAGTCGTCGCTGTCGAAGGACGCGGAGAAGGAACTGCAGGACGCGCTGCACGGCGAGAGCGCCTAGCGCCTCCGGGATCACCGAGAGAAGGGAGTCAAGCGATGATGCGACGCAGGAGGCCGCTGCTACGGAGCGCGGCGCTCGTGGGCGGAACGGCGGCGGTAGCGCACCACGCCGGCAGGAGGAGCGCGCAACGGGAGGAGGAGCAGTACGCGCAGGGTGCGCAGGACGCGCAGTCACAGCAATCCTATGCGGCGCCCGCTCCGGCCGCGGCGCCGTCGGCGGGTCCGTCCGAGGACGCTCTCGCGAAGCTGAAGGAGCTCGGCCAGCTGCACGACCAGGGAATCCTGACCGACGACGAGTTCGCCGCGCAGAAGGCCAAGCTGCTCGGCTAGATGAGGGAGACGACACGGTATGGAGGAGTACGGTCCGATTCAGATCATGGTGGTCGGGTTCGAGGACCCCAACTTCCAGGGGGAGATCCTTCCGGAGTTCCAGCGCCTCAGGGAAGCGGGGCTGATTCGGCTGGTGGATCTGGTGGTGGTCGCCAAGGACGACGATGACGAAGTGGTGGCGGTCGAGATGAGCGATCTCACCTCCGAGCAGTCCGCGGAGCTCGGCGCCATCGCCGGCGCCCTCATTGGTCTCGGTGCGGCCGGAGAAGAGGGAGCCGAGGCGGGCGCCCTCGCCGGCGCGGAGGCGGGAGAGGACGGAATGATCGGCGAAGAGGCCATGTGGTCGATCGCCGACACGATTCCACCGGGGACAACGGCCGCCGTGGCCCTGATCGAACACCGGTGGGCGATCCCGCTTCGCGACGCGATCCGGCGGGCCGGCGGCGTGCCGCTGGCGGACAGCTGGATCCACCCCGAAGACCTGGTGATGGCGGGCGCCGTCGCGGCCGAGTAGCGCAAGGAGGTCGAGCCGCGGCGCATGCCGGGAAGCCCCGGCCGGCGCCGCTGATCCGCTGATCTCAGGGAGGGGTCGTGTCGGCCAGGTCTGAAGCGTCCGGTTCGGCTGCCACGTCGTCAGCCCCCGCCCGCCAGGGGCTGGTGCTGCTTGCGCTGATCCTGGTGGCGGCGGTCGCGAACCTGAACCTTGCCGTCGCCAACGTCGCACTGCCCGACATCGGCAAGGCGTTCGACTCGTCGCAGACGACGCTGAACCTGATCGCGGTCGGCTATTCGCTCGGCCTGGCGTGTTCGGTCCTGTACCTGGGCGCGCTCGGGGACCGGTACGGCCGCAAGATGATGCTGGGCCTCGGGATCCTGCTCTCGATCCCGGCCTGCCTGCTCGCCGCGTACGCGCCGAGCGACGGCGTGCTCGTGCTCGCGCGGCTGCTCGGTGGCTTCTCGGCGGGCATGGCGTACCCCACGACGCTCGCGCTCATCACCGCGCTGTGGTCGGGGCCGGGCCGCACCCGTTCGATCGCGCTGTGGTCGGCGCTCGGCGGTGCGATCGCTTCGCTCGGGCCGCTCGCGGCCGGGGCCATGCTCGAGCACTTCTGGTGGGGATCGGTGTTCCTGATCACCCTGCCGCTGGCGGCGGTGGCGCTGGCGCTGGCGGTGGTGCTCGTGCCCGCGCACGTGAACGAAACCGCGGACCCGGTCGACAACCTGGGCGGCATCCTGTCGGTGTTGCTGGTCGGCGGGCTGATCCTGGCCATCAACTTCGCGCCCGTCCCGAACGCGGGCGCCCTCGTCGCCGGCCTGGCGGCGATCGCCCTGGCGGCGGCCGTCGCCTTCCTGATCCGCGAGCGCCGCGCGCGCAACCCCCTCTACGACCTGCACGTGGCCGGGCGGCCGACGTTTTGGGTCGCCGCGTGCGCCGGAATCATCGTGTTCGGCTCGCTCATGGGCGCGATGTTCATCGGCCAGCAGTTCCTCCAGAACGTGCTCGGCTACTCGACGGTGGAGGCCGGCACGGCGATCCTGCCCGCCGCGGTCTTCATGGTCCTCGTGGCGCCGCGCTCGGCCAAACTCGTCGAGGCCAGAGGAGCCCGGTTCACCCTGCTCGCCGGATACGTCTTCGTGATGCTCGGATTCCTCACGATGCTGTTGCTCTGGAAGGAGAACATCTCCTACTGGGAGGTCGCGCTCGGGTACTCGTTCGTCGGGATCGGCGTGGGGTTCGCGGGAACGCCGGCCTCCCACTCCCTGACGGGGTCGGTCCCGGTGACGCGAGCGGGGATGGCATCGGGGACCGCTGACCTGCAGCGGGACCTCGGCGGCGCGATCATGCAGTCGATCTTCGGCGCGCTGCTGACGGCGGGCTACGCCTCCGCGGCAGCCGCCGCCATCTCCTCGGCACCGAACAACGCCGACGTCACGACCGCCGTCCAGAACCAGCTCACGAAGTCCTTCGCGAGCGCCGCCGATACGGCGCAGCAGTACCCCCAGTACTCCAAGCAGATCATCGCCGGCGCGAAGGCGGCGTTCCTCGCCGGCGACCAGTGGGCGTATCTGGCGGGCATCGTCGCCGTGCTGGTCGGCGCGGTCCTCGTGTACGTGTTCTTCCCCCCGTACCAGCGGGAGCGCGCGCTGCTGGCCGAGTACCACGAGCAGGACCGAGCGACGATCACCCTGCCTGAGACCGCGACGGCGCCTCCGACCTGAACCGTCGCATGCGATGGGCGGGACCGCTCCGAGGCTAGGATGAGCGCGGTCCCCGGCCGTCGACGGTTCGAGGGCGAACGACCGATGGAAACGACCAGCGCGACCGCTCCCGAGGCGCCCCGCGAGGAACCGGTGCCGGCACCGCCGGGCCGGCTGCGTCTGCGGGGATGGCGTGCCTCCGGCGTCCGGATCTTCTCATCGGCCAGCGATGCGCCCCTCTCGCGGCGTCCGACGGACGTCGTGATGCTGATCCTTTCGGTCCTCGCGCTGGCCCTTCTGAGCACCGCCGCGCCGGGGCCGACGGTGCTGGATTCGGCGATCGCGCCCTTCGTCAAGGCGTTGCCCGGCCTGTTCGGCTGGTTCTGGGAGATCTCCTACGACCTGCTCATCGGTTGGGCCCTGTTGCTGCTGGTCCTTTCCCTGGTCGCCCGCGGCCGCAAGCGACTGCTGCTGGAGGAGGTCCTTGCGGGGGGTGTGGCGTTCGTCGGGGCCCTCGCGCTGGGAAGCCTCGCCGGCACCGAGTGGTCCGCGAGCGCCCGATCGGTGGAGGCGGCGGGGCCGCCGGCGATCTACCTGGCGGTTCGGGTCGCGATCGCCACCGCCGTCGTCGTCATGGCCTCGCCTCACATGTCGCGGCCGATCCGCCACGTCGGCCGTTGGGTCATCGGGGCAGGTGCCTGCGCCTCGATCGCGCTCGGCGTCACGCTGCCGATCGGCCTGGCCGCCGGTTTCCTGGTCGGCATCGCATCCGCCGCGATCGTCCACCTCATCATCGGATCGCCCGCGGGCCGGCTGACCTCGACGCAGATCGCCGCCGCGCTGGCCGACCTGGGAGTTGAGGCGACCGACGTTCGGCAGGCGCCGCTGGAGCCACGCGGCGTCGCACTGGCTCTGGCCACCGGCGCCGACGGCCGCTCGCTCCTGGTGAAGGTGTACGGGCGCGACGCCTGGGACGGCCAGCTCCTGACGTCCACCTGGAACGCGCTGTGGCATCGGGGCGAGACGCCGCACATCGGCGGCAGCCGGTTGCAGCTGGTCGAGCACGAGGCCTACGTGACCCTGCTCGCCCAGCGGGGAGGGGTGCCGGTGCTGCCGGTCGTCACGGCGGGGTTGGGTGCCGAAGGCGACGCGCTGTTGGTGACCGAATCCGCCGGGCGCCCGCTGGCGTCGCTGCATCCGGACGAGATCGACGACGGCATGCTTCGCGGGGCGTGGCAGACCGTCGCGCGGCTGCACGCCCTCGGGGTCGCACACGGCGCCGTCGACGCGAATCATCTCCTCGTGCTCGCGGACGGCCGCGTGGCGCTGGCGGACTTCGGGCTCGCCCGGTCGGCTGCACCGGATGCCGCGCTGCTGACCGACCAGGCGCAACTGTTGGTGACAGCGGCGCTGTTCGCCGGCCGAGAGGCGGCGGTCTCGGCGGCGATGTCGGCCGGCGGCGCCGACGCCGTCGTTTCGATCCTTCCCTTCCTGCAGCCCGCGGCGCTCGATCGCGAGACGCGTCGCGCGTTGAAGGAACGTGACTGGGAGGTGGACGACCTTCGCGCGCTGGCGGCCCAGCGGACCGGGGTCGAGCCGCCCGAGCTCGAGCGACTGCGACGCGTGACGTGGGGATCCATCGCCGTGATCGCCCTGGTGGGATTCCTCGCGTACGCGATCATCGGCGCGATCGCCAACATCGGCGTGCAGAGTCTCATCGACGAGCTCAAGCAGGCCGATCCCGCGTGGCTGATCGCGGCGTTGTTGCTGTCCCCAGCGATCCAGCTTCCGCAAGCCTTCTCGACGATCGGCGCGTCGATCCACCCGGTCCGCTACGGCCCGGCGCTGATGCTCGAATACGGGATCCAGTTCTTGGCGCTCGCCGTGCCGAGCTCGGCGGCCCGCGTGGCACTGGAGGTTCGGTTCTTCGAACGGGTCGGGGTCGACCCTGGCGGGGCCGTGTCCATCGGGGTGATCGACAGCGTGTGCGGCTTCGTGGTCCAGATCCTGCTGATCCTGATCATCACCCTGTCGGGGCTCGCCAGCCTGCACTTCTCGTCGGCTTCAACCTCGACGTCGACATCGTCCTCGTCCGGCGGGTCCGGCCATCCGGTGCTGATCCTGTTTGCGGTGATCCTGGTGCTGGCGGGGATCGCCGTGTTGTTCGTTCCGCGGTACCGGTCGGCGATCCGCGAAGCCGTGCCGCGGTTCCGCACCAGCCTGCGCTCGCAGGCGTCGGCCGGGGTCGTGGCGCTGCGGGTCCTGCGTTCCCCGCGGCACCTCCTGCTGATCTTCTCCGGCAACCTTGCGGCGCAACTGTTGCAGGCGATCGTGCTGGGGCTCTGCCTGCACGCCTTCGGCGAGCAGGTCAGCCTGGCCGGGCTCATCTTGGTGAACACGTTCGTCAGCCTGTTCGCCGGCTTCATGCCCGTCCCGGGCGGCATGGGCGTGGCGGAAGCCGGGTACACGGCGGGGCTCGCTGCCCTCGGCGTGCCGAACTCGGCGGCCATGTCCACCGCGCTCGCGTTCCGGCTGGTCACGTTCTACCTTCCGCCCATCTGGGGCTCGTTCGCCATGCGCTGGATGCGCCGCAACGACTACGTGTGAGCCCGAGATCGCGCGCCGGCTGTGGCCGATCAGGCCTTGTCCGGGTGTTCGACGTGGGTTTGCAGTGCGCCCTGCGCCGCCCCCGAGCCTGCCTGACCGCCGCCCGGCCCCCGCAAGATCCAGGCCGCCCCGACCGCGACCAGCATTCCGCACAGCGGTCCCGCCACGTACACCCAGTAGTCGGTGAAGTTCGCTCCCACCAGGTTCGGCCCGAACGTCCTGGCGGGGTTCATGGAGGCGCCCGAGATCGGGCTTCCCCACATGCCGGCCAGCGCGATGTAGGCGCCGACGCCGGCGGCTCCGATGATGCCGATGTTCTGCGCTCCCGACGCCGTCCCGCTGATCACGCTGAAGAGCCCGAACGTGAGCACCGTTTCCATCCAGAACGCGTCCATCGCGGAATAGCCCGCCGCCGGGTAGTTGGAGCCGAACGTTGCCGACACGTGGATGACGGACTGCAGGAACCAGGCCGCCAGGCAGGCGCCGATGAGTTGCACGACGATGTATCCGGGGACGCGTCGCCACTGGAAGTCGCCGCGAAGCGCAAAGCCGATGCTCACCGCCGGATTCAGGTGCGCCCCGGACACCTTGCCCATGAACAGGATGATTGCGAAGACCATCATTCCCGGCGCGGCGGTGGCTACCAGTTCGCTGATGGTGCCAGGAAACGCGTGACTCATCATCCCTGCCCCGGCAGCCACCAGGACCAGGAAGAAGGTCCCCATCAGCTCCGAGAACAGCCGTCGCCACTCCTGGCTCGGATCCTGGAAGTCGTCCAACGGCTGGAGGATGTCCCGCTCGATCCACCCTTCGACCCGACCGATGACCGCAGATCTGCTCGCCTGCGCCATGCCCCCCTCCTCTCCCGATTCGCCTCGGGAATCGTTGTCTCCCACGGCGCTAGACGCCCTCGACCGCTTCGAGCCGCCCCGACTCGATCGCGGCGCGGAAGGCGTCGTAGTCCCGTTCGTTCTGGTCCGCGTACCGCTCGGCGAAGTCCGTGATTGCCTTGTCGAACTTGTCGCTCTTGCCGAGGTACGCCGAGATTGCGATCGGGTCGCCCGAGCGGGCGTGTGCCCGCGCGAGCGTCCATCCGCAGATGTCCCCGTAGAACCCCATGCCGGTCGGCACCATCGACTCGATGTCGGCCGACCCCTTCATGTCCCTGAGCTGTCGCCAGTAGTAGTGGCGGGTGACGTCCACGCCTTTCGTCCAGCCGAGGTAGATATCGCTGAACGCCTGCATCAGCCGCTGGCCCTGCACGACGCGCTCGCCGTGGTGCTTGTAGCGGCTCTTCGGCAGATGATCCTCCAAGACCGACGCCGTGGCCTCCTTGACCTGCAGGAACAGGGGATCCTGCTGGTCCCGTCCCTGGAGCAGGACGATGAACGCGCGGGTGCCGACGCTTCCGACGCCGACCACCTTGCGCGCCATGTCGATCACCTCGAACCGCTCCAGCAGGCGGCGTCGGTCGTCCTGCAGGGTCGCACGATAGGAGCGGAACTGGTCGTGAAGGAGGTGTTCGACCTGATCCGGGCTGATGCCGTACATCCCGGACATCTCGCGGAGGGGGACCACGAGCGGCGGCTGGCTCACGATCTGATACCGGCCGTCGACCAGTTCGCCCAACTTGGCCAGCGCCTGCAGGCTGTCGCGCGTCCGCGCCTTGTCCGCCGTTCGCTGCGCCGTCTTCTCGGCGCGCTGCAGCGACTTCGTCTCCTTCTTCGTCGTGCCGGCGGTGGCCACGACGTTGTGGATGCCCTCCATGAGGTGGTCCTCGTCCAGATGCGCATACCAGACGTCCATCGTTGTCATCTGGGCGAACGAGGCCATGGCTTCCCGGTAAGACCGCGTGCAATTGGTCGTCGCCGCGCGCGCGTCCGCCTTCGAGAACCCATTGTTGCGTGCCGCGATCGTGAAGCTCGCGGCCATCCGCTCGACGTCGTACTCGAACGGCCCCGGCAGCGTCTCGTCGAAGTCGTTCAGGTCGAACAGCAGCCGCCGCTCCGGCGATGCGAACACCCCGAAGTTCGACAGGTGCGCGTCCCCGCAGAGCTGGACGTTGAGGCCGGCCCTGGGCGTGTCTTTCAGGTCGGCGGCCATGATCTTCGCCGCGCCGCGATAGAAGGTGAAGGGGGACACCATCATCCGGCCGTGGCGAACCGGAACCAGATCGGGCTCGCGCGTCCGGTCCTGCTCCTCCAGGAGCCCCACCGGGTCGAGACGGTCCGCCGCGGGCTCCCATCCCGCATGGCTGGACGGAGGCGTTCGCCGCTTGGCCTCCTTCCCCTGCGCCGTCCGTTCGGCGACGTCGGGATGATGGATCTTCGTCGTCGTCATCGCGGCTCCTCCGAGCTCGATCCTGACCCGGGCGGGCGGTCCACGGCATCACCCTGTGGGGATGAAGCGCCCCCCGCTCAGCCGGGGGCCCGGCCGCTGCCGAGCACGACCTCGTAGCGGTCGGTCAGCTCGTCGGCGGTCAAGCCGGCGGCCCGCTCCCGGATGCGCTCGATCGCGTCGCGACGGGCCGATTCGTCGAGCTGCCGAAGGCGGCGGTTGCTCGGGCCCATTCGGGCCCGGTACTCGACGAACGGCTCCGGCTGCCACCGACGGACCCAGGGCGCGGACTGCGTCCGAATGTCTTCGTAGCCGGCGCCCCGAAGGACCGACGCGAGCTTGTCCGGGGTGTTCACCTGGTCGTTCCCGTCCGGGGGACCTGCGGCGGCAGGATCGGGCGGGGCGCCGAGGGCGTCGAGCTCCCGGGCAACGACATCCGCGGCGGGGAACACCTGGCCGCTGCCCCAGACGGCGAGCGCCATACCTCCGGCCGGCGCCGTCGCCCGGAGCACGGCCTGCAGCGCGGCGGTCGGGTCGGGGAAGTGAAAGACGACGAAGCACGACACGACCGCGTCGAAGGCCGCATCGGCGAACCCCAGTCGGGTGCCGTCCATGACGGCGCGGGGCATGTCCACCGGCGCACGGCGCAGCATCCCCTCGGTGAGGTCGGTTCCCACGATCACCGCGTGAGGGGCGCGCTCGCGGATGTCCGGGAACAGGGTTCCGACGCCGCATCCCAGGTCCAGGACGCGACGGGCCCCGGCGAGTGGGAGCGCGTCGAGCAGCTTGATACCGAACTCGCGAAGCAGCGGGGCCCAGATCCCCTCGTAGTCCGCGGCGATGGGCGCGTACATGTCGACGACGACGTCCGCGTTCGCCGCGCCGCGATCGGATGGACGGTCCATGTCGGCAGCGATCCTAGCCCGAGCCCATGCCGCTCGGGGAGCGCCGCGGACGCGTGGTTCGGACGCCGCGGGGCGCGAAGCCTCCCGGGTTCGTGGCGCGTACTACCGTTCGGACTCGGGCCGGCGACGGAGGTGGCATGGTGGAGGTGCTGCGCGCGGCCGCACCCGACCTGACGCTCGAACCTGCCGGCGACGGCCCGGTCGCCATCGACGGCGCGTGCAGTGGGATCGCGACGGTCGACGTCCGCGCCGACGGCGTGGCCTTCCAGGGCCCCATGACGGTGGCTGGCGGGCTGTTCTACGAGTTGAACTACCTGGGCCAGCGCTCCGGCGTCGTCGACGGGCTGACCATCATGGACACGTGTCACGGCAGCTTCGGCATCCTTCTGCAGGACACCGGTGGCGTCCGCGTGGCCCACAGCACCATCGAAGGGTTCGCCGGCGGCGGCATCGAGGTCGTGGGCCCCGGCCCGGCCGGCGCGCGACCGCTGGGGTTGTCGTCCAACGAGATCTCCGGCGTGGGGCGAGGCATCCTGGTGCAGAACGCGAACGGCGTCGACGTGGAGACGAACCGGGTCCACGACAACACCTTCTCGGGTATCACGGTGGAGGGCAGCCAGCGCGTCCTGATCCGGGGCAACGCCGCTCTGAGGGATGGAGACGAGGGGATCTCGCTGGACGCTGCGTCCACGGACGATCGCGTCGTCGGCAACGTCGCGCTGGGCAACACCGTGGATCTCTCCAACGCCGGGCAGGGGAACTGCTTCCTGCGCAACCGGTTCCAGACGTCGCAGGGCGACATCGGCTGTTGAGCGACGGTCGGCGCCGCCGTTTCGGGTTCGGGGACCGCGGCTACGATCCGGGCATGGGCGCGCATGCGGCGCTGAGGCCGTGATCTGGATCGGCACCAGCGGGTGGCAGTACCGGGACTGGCGGGGCACCTTCTATCCCGAAGGTCTGCCGACCGCCGCGTGGCTGCGGTACTACGCGCACGCCTTCCCGACCGTCGAGGTGAACAACTCCTTCTACCGCCTCCCATCCGATGCGGCGTTCCGCGCATGGCGCGACGCCACCCGGCCCGGGTTCGTGATGGCCGTGAAAGCCAGCCGCTACATCACGCACGTGCGCCGGATGCGGGATCCGCGCGAGCCGGTCGCGTTGCTCTGGTCCCGCGCGCGCCACCTAGGCGACCGGTTGGGCCCGGTGCTGTTCCAGATGCCGCCCACGCTTCGCCGGGACAGGGCATTGCTGGCGGATCTGCTCGCCGTCCTGCCGAGCGGGATGCGCGCGGCGTTCGAGTTCCGGCACGACTCGTGGCGCGACGAGGACGTGCTGGACGCCCTGGACCGGGCGGGAGCGGCCTGGGTGCTCGCCCACCGGCCGGGACTTCGCGTCCCGCCGATCGTCACGGGCGGCTGGTCGTACGTTCGGTTCCATCAGGGGACCCGAACGGGACCGGGATACCGAAGCCGAACGCTGTCGGACTGGGCCGGGCGGATCGCCGCATCGGACGCCCGAGACACCTTCGTCTACTTCAACAACGACACGGGCGGCGCGGCGGTCGCGGACGCGCGGCGGCTGGCGAAGGCGCTGCGAAGACGAGGGGTGACGCCGGCCGAACCCACATAAGAAGCTGGTCCCGGGTGACCTCGCCCTCCGACCTTGCGGTCTCACAGGCTCGGCCTCTCGGGACCACAGAGAAGCGTACCCCCTTCGCCGGGCCACGCGCAAGGCCTTTTCGTCCCCGGCCGCGCGGGATGGAAACCCGGCCCGGCGTTCGCCCGTATCCCTGTCGTTCGGGGGCCTCCCGGGAGGGAAAGGAGCCAGCATGTCTCGATCGGTCGGCGGCCGTTCGGCCCGCCTCGCTTCCGCCATCGCCATCGTCGTGTCGATCGCCGCGTTCGTGAGCGCCGCGGCGTCGTCCCCGGCCCTGGCCGCGCGGGGGCACCTGAAGGAGTTCGTGATCCCCGGCAACACCCCGGGGCCGCAGGACATCGCCGTGGGATCGGACGGGGCGCTGTGGTTCACGGAGATCAACCTCGGCATCGGCCGGCTGGGGCGCGACGGCACGTTCTCGAACTTCTCACTGTCGCAAGGCGCGCAGCCGCTCGCCATCGCCTCGGGGTCCGACGGCGCGCTGTGGGCGACCGAGACGTACGACGACAGCATCGCCCGGCTCACCACGTCCGGGAAGCTGCGCGAGTTCCTGCTGTGCGACAGCGGGTGCGGCGAGGACCAGATCGGCCCGTGGGACATCACGGCGGGTCCCGACGGCGCGCTGTGGTTCACCGAGTACGAAGCCGACGCGATCGGCCGGATCACGACGTCGGGCCAGCTCACCACGTTCCCCCTGAGCGGCGGCATGCAGTCCCCGCTGGGGATCACCGTCGGGCCGGACGGCGCGCTGTGGTTCACGGACTCGGGCGGGATCGGGCGGATCACCACGGACGGCGACGTCACGCAGGAGGCGACGTCGAGCGGGGCGTATTCGATCACGACGGGGCCCGACGGCAACCTGTGGTTCACGAACTTCACCGGGGTGGGGCGCCTGACGCCGGCCGGGCACCTCACGAACTTCCAGGTTCCGGAGAACTGCTACGCGCAGGACATCAGCTCCGGCCTCGGCGCCCTGTGGTTCGGCTGCTACTACCTCGACGAGGTGGATCGCATGACGACTTCGGGGGCCGTGACGGTGTTCCCGATCCCGCACCACTTCCCGGACTATCCGGACGGCGTCCAGGGCATCGTCCAGGGACCGGGCGCGAACGTGATGTCGTTCGTCGAGTACGCGGCCGAGCGAGTGGGACGCCTGCAGCCGTAACCAGGGTTCGTGCCGGTCATCGACGCCGCGCGCGCTCGAACTCCTGGACGAGCGCGCGCGGCGCCTGGCACCGCCATGCGTCCTCGATGAGCTCGCGCAGCCGCCGGCGGCCGACGAGGGGAAGGCGCACGAGCACCGCGCGGTAGCCGTCGTAGTGGGGCTCGGTGAACAGCGCCGCTTCGCCCGAAGCCAGCAGCGCATCCTTGTCCTGCAGGTCGACGACGCGGACCGCCACGACGTCGTCCCGTGGCACGCGCGGCTTCTTCGGTTCGACCCGTTCGTTCCACGCCCAGACGAAGGCCCGGTCCTTGCTGCCGTGTCGAACGAAGAACGCGAAGCGACCTTCGGCCTCGCGCGTGCCTGGCAGCGCGAGCGCCATCGCACGAACGTCGCCTTGATTCGGCACTCGCGGCGTCAATCCCGGCGCGTAGCCTGCACGACCAGCAACGCGACGTCGTCGGCGGCGCCCTCGCGATCGCACCACTCGGCGAGCGCGTCGACGACCTGGCGGGCCGACATCCCGACGCATGCGCGAAGCACCGACGGCAACGCCGGATGCTCGATGGCGTCGGACCAGGCGCCGATCAGGCCGTCGGTGAACATCACCAGCGTGTCGCCCGGCGACAGGTCGCCGGGTGTGTCGACCAACCTGGGATCCGGCAGCGCGCCGAGCAGCGTGCCGGACGCCCCAACGCGCTCCAGCCCGCCGTCGTGGCGAAGGATCACCGGGAGGGGATGCCCCGCCGAGCAGACGGTCAGCCGCGCGGTTCCGTCCGGCATGGGCCTGACGCGGATGTTGACGACGGTGCAGAACAGGTCCATGCCGTCGGTCAGCAGCGCCTCGTTGAGGAGGCGAAGGATCGAGCTGGGACGCGGCTCGGTCATCCCGGCCACGCGCACGGTCTGCCGCGCGATCCCCATCACGGCCGCGGCCTCCGGGCCCCGCCCGGACACGTCGCCGATCACCAGACCGAACAAGCCTTCGGGCCGAAGGAACACGTCGTAGAAGTCGCCGCTCACCTGCAGGTTCCCGGACGGACGCGACAGCCCCGCCAGCTCGAATCCGGGGATCGTCGGCAGATCGCGCGGCAACAGGCTGCGCTGCAGCGCCTGCGCGATCTGTTTGTCTCGCCTGGCCTCCCGCTCGACCGTGACGTCCTGGACGGTGCCCACCATCCGCGCCGGGGTCCCGTCGGGGTCCACCCACAACTTCGCCTTGCCGATCAGGATCCTCCGCCTCCCGTCCGGCAGGGCGATCCGGTATTGGACCGGAGCCAGCTCGTGGCTCGCGCCCTGCGCGAGCGCGGCCACGAGATTGTGCTGGATCGTGGCCCGGTCCTCGTCGGCCACCTGCTCCATGGCGCGATCGAACGTGACGTCGAAGGCCCTCGGCGGATACCCGTGGATGAGGAACATCTGATCCGACCACGTGACCCGGTTGCTCGCCATGGTCCATTCCCAGCTGCCGAGCTTGGCGATGTCGAGCGCCTCCACCAGCTGCTGCTCCTGCCGCTGGAGCATCCGCTCGACGACCCGACGGTCGGCGATCTCCTGGGTGAGACGGTCGTTCGTGTGCCGCAGCTCGGCGGTGCGCTGCAGGACGCGATCCTCCAGCTCCCGGCTCGCCGCCTCGAGCTTCGCGCGCGATTCGAGGCGTTCGGCCACCAGCGCGGCGAACAGCACGGAGGTGAACGCGATCGTGGCGTTGAACGCCTGCAGCGCGAGCATCCGCTCCAGCAGCGTCGCGCGCGCGAGCGGCCCCGCGCCGTGAGCGACGGCCACGGTGGCGACCGCCGAAGCGATCAGCGTCGCGGTGGACGAGCCTCGAAGTTGGAAGCGCCAGGCCGCCCAGCCGATCAGTGGCAGGATGAGGAACATCAGGCTCAGGCGCGTCTGCGTGAGCGCCAGCGAAACGGCCGCCACCACGGCCATCAGCGCGGCCGCCTCGATCCACCGGGCGGCGCCGGTGCGCCGCGGCCACGGCACCGACAGCAGGCTCAGCAGGAACGGCGCCACGACCAGCACGCCCATCGCGTCGCCGGTCCACCAGACGCCCCACGTCGACAGGAAGTGGCGGCCCTCCACGGCGCCCGACGCGACCAGCGTCGCGCTGCCCACCGTCGCGCTGATCGTCATGGCGAGCAGCGCCGCCAGGATCACCAGGCTCAGGGCGTCCCTCGGCCGGTCGAGGGACCGGCGGAAGCCCGTTCGCTCGAGCAGGACGGCGCCGGCCAGCGGCGCGAGCGTGTTGCCGGCCGCCGTCACGGCCGCCGCCAACACCGTGTCGGTGATCGGCAAGTTCACGAACAACGCGCCGAGCGCGATCGCCGGCCACATGCGAAGGCCGAGCACCAGGAACACGACCAGCGCGATACCGGTGGGGGGCCACAGCGGTGTGACGTTGCGCTGGACCAGGGCGAACTGCAGGCTGAGGCGGGCGACGCCGTAGTAGATCAACGCCACCGCCACGATCTTTGCGACCTCGACCAGTGCGTTGCGCGACGCCGAACCGCGACCGTTCGTCGGCGGCGCCGCCGTTACCGGCTCTGCCTTCACCCGAGCCTCCCCCGGCGCGAGCGCTGGCAGGAGCTTACTCGCGGGTCGGGTGGATGGCCGACCGTCGGCCCCTAGAGCAGGCTCTCGGCCCAGGCGGCGTGCAGCCGCGAGTAGTGGCCGCCGGCGCCGAGCAGCTCGCCCGGCGACCCGTCCTCGATGATCCGGCCCTCCTCCAGGATCAGCACGCGGTCGGCGATCTCGACCGTCGACACGCGGTGAGCGATGATCAGCGCCGTCCGGTCCGCCAGCACCGTTCGAAGAGCGCGCTGGACGGCGCGCTCGCTCGGGACGTCGAGCGACGACGTCGCCTCGTCCAGGATCAGCACCGCGGGGTCCGCCAGGAACGCGCGGGCGAACGCCACGAGCTGGCGCTGGCCCGCCGACAGCCGGCTGCCGCGCTTGCCCAGGTCGGTGTCGTAGCCGTCGGGGAGCGCGCGGATGAACACGTCGGCGCCGATGGCCCGCGCGGCCGCCTCCAGCTCGTCGCGCCCGGCGTCCGGGCGGCCGAACGCGATGTTGTCGGCCACCGTCCCGCTGAACAGGAAGTTCTCCTGGGTCACCATGGCGACCGCCCGGCGCAGCTGTCCTTCGGTGAGCTCCGGCAGCGGCACGCCGTCGACGCGCACGCTTCCCTGCACCGGGTCGTACAGGCGCGCGAGCAGGCGGGCGATCGTCGTCTTGCCCGCGCCGGTTCGCCCGAGCAGCGCGACGGTCTGCCCCGGCGGGATCGCCAGGTTCAGTTGCGACACGACCTCGGCACCGTCGCGGTATCCGAACTCCACCTCGTCGAAGCGGACGTCGCCCCGCCACCCGCCCGACGGCTCGCGCGACGTGCGGTGCGGCATCTGGACGCTCGGCTCCTCTTCGAGCACCCCGGACAGCTTCTCCAGCGCCGCGGCGGCGCCCTGGAACGAGTCGTAGAACTGGCTGATCTCGGCCATCGGCTCGAAGAACCGGCGCACGTACAGCAGGAACGACGCGAGCACCCCGACCTGCATCGCTCCGTCCATGACGCGGATGCCGCCGTAGAGCAGCACGACCGCGGTCGTGATGTTGCCGATGATGCGGATGGACGGCCAGTACGTGCCGACCAGGCGGAACGAGCGCTCGGTCGCGGCCCGGTACTCGTCGTTCAGGTCCGCGAAGATGCGGTCGTTGCGCGGCTCGCGCCGGAACGCCTGCACAGCGCGGATCCCGCCGAGCGACTCGGTGAACTGCACGATCACCAGCGCCACGGCCTCGCGCGTGCGCCGGTACGCGGTCGTGGAGTTGACCTGGAACCAGCGCGAGAGGAACAGCAGCGGCACGAACGCCGACAGCGTGACGAGCCCCAGCGGCACGTCGAGCAGCACCAATATCACGCCGATGCTCACGATCGACAGCGCGGAGGTCACCAGGGTGTCCAGGCCGGCGTCCAGCAGCTCGGTGATCGCGTCCAGGTCCGAGGTCAGCCGCGAGATCACCCGGCCCGACGTGTAGCGCTCGTGGAAGTCCAGGCTCAGCTTCTGGAACTGTTCGAACACGCGCTGGCGAAGGTCGAGCAGCAGGTCCTGCCCGACGCGACCAGCCCCCGACACGAACACCCAGTACAGGACGGCCTGGACCGCGGCCGCCACGACCATGGCGGCGACGATGACGTACAGAGTGTCGGCGTGGCCGTCGCGCACGGCCGGGATCCCCCGGTCGATCGCGAGGCCGACGAGCAACGGGCCCGCCAGCGCGGCGGCGTTCTGCGCCAGCACGACGACCACCAGCGCCACGACCGCCCATCGGTGCGGGCGAAGCAGCGACCCGAGCAACCGCCGGCTGCGGCGGCGCAACAGCGTCGAGATCCGGCCGGGCAGGTCCTCGGCCTGCTCGGCCGCGACGCCGCGCCAGCGCTGGGCGGCCGAGCTCATCGCGCCGCCCCCTTCGCGCCGGACGCGGGACGCTGGGCGAGCCGCTCGGCGGCGTCTTCCTCGGCCACCGGTTCGTCGGCCGCGGCCGACAGGACCGCCGCGTATGCGGGGGAGGTCGCCATCAGGTTCGTGTGGGTGCCGACGGCGGCGAACGATCCTTCGACGAGGAACGCCACGCGGTCGGCCAGCGCGACCGTCGAGGGCCGGTGCACGACGAGCAGCGCGGTCGTGTCCCGCAGCACGTGCCGGAGCGCCTCCTCGACCAGCGCTTCGGTGTGGACGTCCAGCGCCGACAGCGGGTCGTCGAGCACCAGCACGCTCGGGCGCACGATCACGGCGCGCGCCAGCGCCAATCGCTGGCGCTGGCCGCCCGACAGAGACAGCCCCTGCTCGCCGATGCGCGTATCGAGCCCCCACGGCAGGTCGTCGACGAACGCCGCCTGCGACATCTCCAGGGCGTCGCGGATCTCCTGCTCGCTGGCGTCCGGGCGCCCGAGCGTCAGGTTCTCCCGGACGCTCATCGAGAACAGGACCGGATCCTCGAACGCCATGGCGACGTGGCGGCGAAGCGACGTCAGCCGGAGGTCGCGAACGTCGCGGCCGTCCAGGACGATCCGACCCTGCGTGACGTCGTACAGCCGCGGGACCAGGCACGCCAGGGTCGTCTTGCCCGCGCCGGTCGCCCCGACGACGGCCACCGTCTCGCCCGGCTCGATCTCCAGGTCGAGCCCGCGAAGCACCGCCGGCTCCTCCGGCGCCGCGCCGGGGTAGGAGAACCCGACGCCGTCGAAGCGAAGCCGGCCCTTCGAGTCCTTCAGCGCGGCCGCACCCGGCCGGTCGGCCACGACCGCCGGTGAGTCGAAGACCTCGTAGATGCGCTCCGCGGCGGTCGCCGCCTCCTGGGCCATCGAAAGGATCCAGCCGAGGTCGATGATCGGCCACTGCAGCAGCACCACCATGGTCGTGAACGCCACCAGCGCGCCGAGCGACAGCTCGCCGTGCGCGACCGCCAACGCTCCCAGGAGCACCACCAGGGCCATCGTCAGGTTCGGCACCAGCTCGAGCAGCGCCCAGAATCGGGCGCGCAGCCGGACGCTTCGAAGCGCCGAGCTCTGCAGCGTCCGGGCGGCGTCGCCGAACCGCGCCTGCAGCAGCGGCCCGCGCCCGAACGCCTTCGTGACGCGGATGCCGGTCGCCGCCTCTTCGACGAGCGTCGCCAGGTCGCCCTGCTGGTCCTGCACCAGCCGCGAGACCTGTGCGTACCCTGAGCCGAACCGCTTGCCGAGCCACCCGACCGGCAACATGGACGCCATGACCAGGATGCCCAGCGGCCACCAGATGAACAGCAGGATGACCAACACGGTCAAGCACTGCATGGCGTTGACGACCAGGAAGATCGCGCCGAAGCCAACGAAGCGCCGCATCGTCCCGAGGTCGGTCGTCGCGCGCGACAGCAGCTGGCCGGTCTGCCACTGGTCGTGGAAGGCGATCGGCAGCCGCTGGAGGTGGACGTACAGGTCGTCCCGGATCTGGCGTTCGATGCGAAGGACCGCCACCGACTGCACCCAGCGCCTGCCGAAGATCAGCAGCGCTTCGGCAGAACCGAGCAGCAGGGCCAGGACGAACATGGGCGTGAGCTCCGAGCGGTTGCCATGCGCGATCGGCCCGTTGATCGCGGCCATGATGATCAACGGGATGACGATGGTCGCCGCGACGCTCAGCGCGGCGCAGGCGAACATCAGCAGCATCTGCCCCCTGTACGGCCGAACGAAGGACCGCATGCGCCACAGGGCGCGAAAGCGCGGCGGGATCATTCGGCGGACGGAGGACAGGGCCCGACGGCGGCCCCCTCCGGCATGCATCCAGAATCGGCGCATGGATTGGCCTCGTCAACCGATCGCCGGGCATTTTTCGGCCGAAGGAACCAACCGATCGCCCGCCGAGCGCGTCGTAGGGGCGGCATGGTGACCAAGCCGTGACACCGGGAACGGGGATCGACGAGGCGACGATCCGGGCGTTCGTGCTCGAGGACTACCCGCGCATCGTGACCGGCCTGGCCGTCATGTGTGGCAGCCGGACGGCGGCCGAGGACGCGGTCCAGGACGCGATGGCCCGGGCCTGGGAACGTTCGGAGCGCGGCGAGCGCATCGACTCCCTGCCGGCGTGGGTCACCGTGGTGGCCCGCAACCACCTGCACAGCTGGTTCCGGCGCCTGCGGACGGAGCGCCGGGCCCACGCGGCGCTCGAGCCGGCCGCCGACCCGCGCACGAGCACGGGGTCGACGGAGGACCAGGTGGACCTGCTCCGAGCGATGGCGGCGCTGACCCGTCCGCAACGGGAGACGACCGTCCTGCACTACTACCTGGGCATGAGCGTGCGGGAGGTCGCGGAGGCCCTCGGCGTGAGCGAGGGCACCGTCAAATCGACGTTGCACCGATCACGACAGATCCTGGCGCCCGCCCTGGGCGTGGACGACCCGAGCGAGGAGGTGACGCACGATGCCCGATCTTGAGGAGCGGATCCGGCACGGGCTGGACCACCTGGCCGAGCGCCCCGATCCCGCCCGGGTCCTGGAGCGCGTCGGGAGCCGCAAGCGCCGCCTGCGCGCGGTGCGCCGCGCCCAGGCCGTCGCGCTGGTCGTGGCCGTGCTTGCCGGGGTGGCGATCGGGTCCTACGCGCTGGCGCGGACGTTCGGCATCGGCACGGGGCGAACGACGCCCAACGCGAGCGTCACGCCGCCCCCGAGCGCGAAGCCGACGCCGACCGCCCACCCCTCGCGGCACCCGTCGCCCAGCCCGAGCACGGCCCCGAGCGGATCGCTCGCTCTGTGTCTGGACCAGACGGCCGACATCGTGGTGGGCTCGCAGCAGGGCGCGGCCGGCACGATCAGCACCGTATGGAAGATCACGAACACGGCGCAGACGCCGTGCCGCACGTTCGGGTATCCCGGGATGGACTTCCACACGTCGAGCGGATGGCTGAACGTCCAGGTGCATCGCGGCGGGATCGCCAACGTGGACCAGTCGCCGCAGTCGCTCGTGGTGCAGCCTGGCGGCACCGTCTACTTCGTGAGCGACTGGAGCGATGCGACCACGCAGGCCGGGCCCTGCCGCCAGTTCGACCGCGTCAAGGTGACGCTGCCCGACAACACGATCTCGGCGGTCGTGACCGCATCGGGATGCGTGAGCCCGGACGCGGTGAACGTCGGTCCGGTCATGAGCTCGCCCCCGCCGTCGTGACGCGCGGCGTGGGGTGGCAGGCACGAACGAGGGAACGGGTGCACCGCATCGGGAGAGGAGCCCGCAGATGAGACCAACGACACTTCGCACGGTATCGGCGATCACGTCGCTGTGCCTGGCGGCCATGTTCGCCGCCGCCGCAGCGGCCGGCCCGTCGATCGCGGCGCCCGCAGCCGCGAGGCCGGGCTCCGTGCTTCCTCCCGGGTTCCGCGCCCAGTCGATGAGCTGGATTTCGCCGCAGCAGGGCTGGATCCTGGGGGTCCAGATGTGCGGCACCGACTCGTGCACGACGGTGCTCGGCACGGCCGACGGGGGCGCGACGTGGAACCCCGTCGGTACCATCGCGGCGGCGCTGACGCCGGAGGTCGCCGACGGGGTGACCGAGATCCGCTTCGCGGACGCGCGCCACGGCTGGGCGTTCGGTCCCGGACTGTGGACGACGAGCGACGGCGGCGCCACCTGGCGCAAGCAGCGCGCGTCGAAGGTCGGGGGTTTGGTGTGGGCGCTCACGGCCGATCCCGACGGCGTCTATGCGCTCGTCTCGCCGTGCCGCCTCGTCGGGCAGCCGAACTGCCCGGCGCCGTCGCTGTGGCAGGCCGCCGTGGGCGGCCCCTGGTCGAAGGTACCGATCACGCTGCCGAAGGGAATCATTTCGACCACGGCCGTGCTCACCGACCACGGGAGCACCGCGTACCTGGTGATGCCGACCGAGACGCACCCCGACATCCTGGAGGTCACCGAGGGCGGGAGCCCCTGGTCCTCGCGGCCGTCGCCGTGCATCAAGTCCGCCCCCGAGAGCCTGGACGACGTCGCGCCGGTCACCGACACGCGGGTCGCGCTGCTGTGCGTCGGCGGCGGGGCAACGGGCGAGGCCAGCAAGCGGGTGCTTCGGTCCGGCGACTCCGGCCAGACGACCACGCCGGCCGGCTTCACGCCCCTCGAGGGGATCGTGTCGCAGATCGCGGCCACGCCGGACGGAACGCTGCTCGTCTCGTCGTGGTCGGCGAACGGGAGCTGGATCTACAGAAACGCCGGCGGGCGGACGTGGACGACGTCGGTCTCGCTCGAGGACGAGGGCGTCGGGTGGAACGACATGGTCTTCACGAGCGACCAGGTGGGGTTCGTCGTGTACGGACCGGCAGGCGTGTTTCCCTACACCCGTCCCGGCCTGGTGATGGAGACGACGGACGGCGGACTCACCTGGTCGCTGATCTGAGCGAACCCGAAGCGCCGGCCAGCCTCACGCAGGCACGGCGGCCTGCGCTCGGGCCTGGTTCGCCGCGCTCAGCCGCTGCATGGCGGCCGCGAGCAGCGCCAGTCCCACGAGGGTCGCGCCGAGGCCGCCGACGAAGATCCAGGTGAACGCGTTTCCCGTGTCGAGGTCGCCCCACGCGCGCGCGACCCCGATCGCCATGAGCACGATGCTCAGGGCCGTCGTCTGCACCGGGATGCGGCACGCGCTCCACCGGCCGTCCGCGGCCATGGTCAGCCACGTCACGCCAGGGACCGCGATGAACGACGCGATCGTCCGAGCCGTGAGCGGCGTCAGGGTCCACGGCCATCGCGCCATCGCCGCCGCCGGGAACAGGTACATCCACGCGCTGATCGCGCAGAGCCCGATCCCCGCAGCGACCATCGCCGCGCGCACGCGCCGCGGCACCCGCGTGTCGCGCGCTTCGAGCGTGCCGGGGTCCGTGCGCCGGTTGGCCAGCCACACGGCGGGAACCAGGATGGGCGTGACCAGGTAGATCCACAGCCACAACATGAAGTTCAGGTGGCCGTGGTGGAACTTGCCCCAGTGCAGGAACGTCGCGCCGAGCAGCAGCCACGTGAAGATGGTGGTGGGGATGAACCCCGCGGCCACGCGATGCCAGCGCCGCACACCCAGCATGCGCGCGTAGAAGTAGATGGCGGAGCCGTAGCCGGCGCCCATCCACAGCGCGGTCATCCTGGGCTTGATCGTCCACGCGAACCGCCGCGCGGTGTCGTCCGGATGCAGGTACAGGATCCACGCGGCCAGGATCAGGATGACCACGACGACGGCCGCCAGCACACGGGTGATCGGCAGGACGCGATCGTCGCGGGCGGTCACCGGCGGACTGTACCCCGCCCGAAGGCGGGAGCGCGAGGCTGGGGGTTCGCCCCGTTTGCGATTCTTGACCGTTGCCTCTACGTTTGGCGCTCCGGGTTCGAGCGCCAGAAGGGGGGATCCATGGTCCGAAAGCGGTTCTCACAGACCCTGCTCGCGACGCTGGCCGTCGTGGCGATCGTCGCGCTGCCCGCCAGCTCGGCGTGGGCCAGCCAGGAGAAGGTGGCGTACAGCTTCGCCGGCGACGAGGACGGCGAGTACCCCTCCACGGACCTGGTGATCGACGCCGCCGGCAACCTGTACGGGACGACCGTCGAAGGCGGGGAGTTCGGCGGCGGCACGGTGTTCGAGCTCAGCCCCGACGGCAGCGGCGGGTGGACCCACACCGTCCTGTACAGCTTCCTCGGGACGAGCGACGGCGCGCAGCCTTACGGCGGCGTGACCCTGGACGCCCAGGGCAACCTGTACGGCACGGCCGTCGTGGGCGGGACCGGCGGGACCTGCCCGGAGGACGGCTGCGGCGTGGCGTACGAGTTGCGCAACGCCGGCGGCTCGTGGCACGAGCACGTGATCCACAACTTCCAGGGCGGCAACGACGGCTACGGCCCGGGGGCCGGGCTCACCTTCGACGCCGACGGCAACCTGTACGGCATGACGCCGACGGGCGGCGCCGACGGCCTCGGCGTCATCTACCAGCTGGTGCCGGGCGCGGCCGGACAGTGGCAGGAGAACGTGATCCACACGTTCACCGGCGGTAACGACGGGGCGACGGCCTCGGCGGGCAGGCTGACCCTATCCCCGACGGGGCAGCTCTTCGGCGTGGCGACGGTCGGCGGCCAGTACGGCTCCGGGGTGGCGTTCCGCCTTGGCCAGCGCGGCGGGACGTGGAAGCTCCAGCCGCTGTACCAGTTCCAGGGCTCTCCCGACGCGGGCTTCCCGTACGGCGCGCTGAGCCTGGATGCCGCCGGCCACCTGTTCGGGACCACGTACTACGACGGCGCGAACGACCTCGGGTCCGTGTACGAGCTGGCCAAGACCGGGACGGGGTGGGGCGAGCGCGTGCTGTACAGCTTCCGCGGCGGCCAGGATGGCAGCAGCTCCATCAGCGGCCTGGTGATCGACTCGGCGGGCAACCTGTACGGCACGACGAGCGAGGGTGGGGCCGCCGGGTGCGGGTGCGGCACGATCTTCAAGCTCACGCCGGGCGCCGGCGGAACGTGGACGGAGAGCGTCGCGTACCGCTTCACCGGCCCGCCCGACGCCGCGTTCGCGTACAACGGGATGGTCGCGACGCCGTCTGGCACGCTCTACGGCACCACCGTGCACGGCGGGGCGGACAACGAAGGAGCCGTCTACTCGTTCACGCCGTAGGCGAACTCAGGGCACCGCGGATTGCCGGTCGTCGACGGCCGGTCCGGAGCGGAAGCGAAGCCGGACCGGGCGATGTCGCAGCGTCTCGTCGGCCGCCGCCTGGAGTCGCGCGCCCAGGATGTCGGACACCGAGACGATGCCGACCAGGTGGCCGTGCGCCGGGTCGACGACCGGATGAAGCGGATGCAGATCGAGGCGAACGCCTAGGGCGTTCGGCGCCAGGTGAAGACGTAGCCCTGCGGATGGGCCATGGGGCCCCCTTCCTCGCGCGCGAGCCCGTCGTACTCGGAGACCTGCGGATGCAGCGCGCCGGCTTCGGCGAACCCGAACGCGATCGCCGTTCGAACCGCGAAGTCTTCGCAGTCGTCCGCGGTCGCGCGCTCGTCGGTCCGCGGGACGCGCACCACCACCTCGGGAGGCTCCAGGATGATCCTGGCGTTGAACTCGGTGGGCGTTGAGGCTTCGGAGACGGGCATCCGGCATCGACCCCTGGCTTTCGTCCGGTCGCTCCGTACCATGCCACGACCCGTCTATGACGTCCAATCCGGCCCCGGGCCGGTATCGGCTGGATCCGGCCGATTGCGCGCCGGCGTGGCGCGTGATGTGATCCGTCGCGAGCGGGGGGCGCGAGAGACGGCCGGCTCGTCCGGGGGTGCGGATGCGCGGCGCACGGAAGAGGGTCGAGGGCGTCGCGAGGCTCGTGGCGGCGGCCACCTGCGTCGTCACGTTCGCGGCGGCTCCCGTGGCGCGCTCGGCCGGCGCCTCGTCGCAGCCGAGGACGCGAGCGGCTCCGGGCACCCAGCTCTGGGACGCCAGAGAGGCTGGATCGAACCATGCCTTCGACCAGAGCGCCGGATTCGCGCTGAGCCCGGACGGAATGACGGTCTTCGTCGCGGGAACGTCCGACGGCGCCTTCCTCCTGGTGTCGCGGGACGTTCGCACCGGCGCCAAGCAGTGGGCGGTGCGTACGGCGGATCCTTCTGGGCTGCAGGTCTTCGCCGAGAGCGTGGCGACGAGCCCCGACGGCGCCCGCGTGTTCGTCACGGGGGACGTCGAACGATCCGTGGACACGCGGGACAGCCTCACGGTCGCGTATCGGGCGGGGGACGGTTTCGTGCTCTGGTCGGCCATCGAGCCTGCGGGTGATCGTCGCGAGGCCATCCCGATCCGGATCGTGGCGAGCCCCGACGGCGCTCGGGTGTTCGTGACGGGCAGTCGAACGGGAACACACGGCATCGACGACTTCTGGGACTACTTCACGGTCGCCTACGACGCGGCGAACGGAGCGCGGGAGTGGGCGGCAACGTACGACGGCGGCGCGCACGGAGGCGACACGGCGCAGAGCATCGGGGTCGGCGATGAGGGCTCCCTGGTCTTCGTGACCGGGACGAGCCAGGGGGCGGTCACGGACCGGGATTTCGCGACGGTGGCGTACCGGGCCGACGACGGAGCTCCGCAGTGGGTCGAGCGGTTCGACGCCGGAGCGGACGACTTCGCCGTGGACCTCGCGGTGGATCCGAACGGCCGGGGTGTGTTCGTCGCGGGATTCGGCCGGCGATCCCTGGCGGAGCCGCACGCGTTCCTGGTCGCCGCCTACACCAACGCGGGGGTCCGCCGCTGGGTTGGGCGGTTCGCCGATGGAGGAGATGACATGGCAGCCGCGGTTGCCACCGGGGACGGATCTCGCGTGTTCGTCGCCGGCCGAGGAAGCGGGGACTTCACCACGGCGGCGTTCGACGCGGCCGGCGGCCGGCTGCTGTGGTCGGCGCGGTACGACGGCGGGCACGGATTCGACGCCGCCAACGCGATCGCGACGAGCCCGGACGGCGCGCACGTCGTCGTAACCGGCATCAGCAACGATGGACCGATCGCGTGCTTCGGCGACGTGAAGTCGGCGTCCTACGCGACGGTCGAGTACGGGGCGGCGACGGGCACGAGAGCCTGGGTCGCTCGCTACTCGGGACGCCGGGACGATCCGGACGAGGCCCTGAGCGCGGTGGTGAACCCGGACTCCACGACGGCGCTCGTGACGGGAAACAGCGACTCCGGCTGTCCCGGCTCGGACGTCGGCACGGTTGCCTACCAGACCTAGCGCGCGCCCGTCGCGGGTCGTGAAGCCGGGCCCTCAGCCCATGCGGGCATAGCGAACCCTCGGATCGACCGCCGCGTGAACCAGGTCGACCGCCAGGTTCATGAACGCGATCGCGACGCACACCACCAGGGTGATGTCGGCGAGCGCGTACAGGTCGTCGTGCTGGATGGATGTGACGGCGAGGCTCCCGAGGCCGGGCAGGTTGAAGATCGTCTCGACGATGATGGCGCCGCCGAACAGCGACCCGAGATCCATGCCGAACATCATCAGCAGCGGGATCAGGCTGGCGCGCAGCGCGTGCCGCGCGACGATCCGCGATTCCGCCACGCCCTTGGCTCTGGCCGTGCGGATGTAGTCCTCGCCGAGGGATTCGATCAGCGACCCTCGTGCCATCCGCGAGTAGAACGCGGCGTAGGGGATCGCCAGCGTGATCCAGGGCAGGATCATGTGGCTGATCCACGTGTCGACACCCTGGCCGATCGGGACGTACCCGGCGGATCCGGCGATGCCGAGCTTGAACCAGAACACGTACAACAGCATCGATCCCACGAAGAACACCGGCGTGGAGACGCCGAGGACGGCGAACCCCATCGAGATCCGGTCGGCCCGGGTCCGCGGGCGGAGCGCTGAGACGATGCCGAGCGGCAGCCCGACCGCCAGCCAGATGATGGCGGCGCCGATCGCCAGCTGCGCGGTCACGACCGCGCGGGACGCGATGATCGGCTTGAGGGCCGAGCGCGTCTGGAACGAATACCAGAACCCGGGCCAGCCGTACCGGTCGCCAAGGACCAGGTGGCGCACGTACACGAGGTACCGCCCGGGGAAGGGCAGGTTCAGCCCCAGGTACTGCCGCGTGAGCGCGCTGGCCCGGGCCGTCCGCTGCCCGTGCGTGAATACCTCGTAGATGGAGTTGTTCGGCGGCAGCTCGAAGTAGATGACGAACGTCAGGAAGGTCAAGATCGCGATGACGACCAGGATCGAGAGCAGTCGTCTGATGACGTACCGACCCATTCGGCGGGCTCCCTTTCGCGCGCCGGTCCCTCCGGGGCCGCCCGTGGCGGCCCCGTTCAGGGGAGCTAACCGGACAATTGCTCTAACCGGTTTGTGGAGAGTAGACGGTTAGGCCAGGGTGTGTCAAACTTCGCGCCATGGAGTCGCCCACCGGGATGGGCCTGGAACGCCGGCCGCGAAATTCGCATTCGCAGTTGGTCGAAGGCATCGTGCTCCCGGCCCCCGTCTCGGGACACCCCGCGCTCGAGCTCTGCAACACCTTCGCCGGGTGGAACAGTGGCCCGGAGTCCGGCGACTTCCTGCGCGGCTACGACGAGTTCGTCGTGTGGGCCATGGCCTTCGACGTCGTCGAGGTCCCGTTCGGGCAGCGGCTGCGGCGGCGAGCTTCACGCGCGCCCGCCGAGGCCCGGGAGGCGCTCGACGAGGCGCGGGCGTTCCGTGCGGCGTACTACCGGGTGCTCACGCGGCCGCAGTCGCGGCCGGGCCGGGACTGGGACCGCGTCGCCGACCTGGCCCGGGAGGCTGCCTGCCGCTCCGACCTCGTCCCGACGCAGGACGCCGCGGCGTGGAGGGTGTCCGAGCGGGCGGGCCTGCGTGTTCCGCTCCTGGCGGCCGCGACCATCGCCGCCGCGTTCCTCACCTCGGGCGACGCGCAGCACGTCCACGCGTGTCCTGGCCGTGGCTGCGGGTGGCTGTTTCTCGATCGAAGCGGCCGCCGGCGTTGGTGCACGATGACGATGTGCGGCAACCGCGCGAAGGCGCGGCGGTTCGCCGAACGCCATCGCGGCTGAACCTTCGGCGGGCCGGGTCGACATCCGGCCCGGCCGCCACGCCCGTATCCCAACTGGTGAGGATGTCGCGTCGAGTATGGGGGCCTGCCGTCGCTCTCCTGCTGCTGGCGGGCTGCTCGAGCGGGGCGAGCGGGAGCGGCGCGGCAGCGTCGGGCCAGCAATCGACCGTCCCGTCCCCCTCGCCGACGCTCGCCCCGTTGAGGCAGCCCTCGCAACGGTGCGGGTCGCCGGACGAGACGGCCGACCTGTTCCGGTTCCGGACCGCCGACGGGGTGGAGCTGGACGGCGCCATGGTGGGGACGGGCTCGATCGGTGTGGTCCTGGCCCACCAGTATCCCGCCGACCTGTGCGGGTGGTGGCCGTACGCGAACTACCTGGCGGGCAGGGGTTTTCGCGTGTTGCTGTTCGACTTCCGCTGCTTCGGCGCCTCCGACTGTCCGGCGGGGGACGCGCGCTGGGACCTGACGCCCGATCTGCAGGCCGCCTCGGACCAGCTTCGGACCCAGGGTGCGCGCTCGGTGGCGCTCGTGGGCGCGTCGCTCGGTGGCGCGGCAGTCCTGATCGCCGGCTCGCGGGTCGCGCCGCGGGCGTCTTCGGTCGTCGAACTGTCGGGGGAGCCCGATCTGCAGTTCATCGGCGCGCCGCTGCGGGCGGGAACGGCGGTTCGCCGGTTGCGCGTCCCCACGTTGTTCGTCGTCGCGCGCGGGGATACGGCCGTCTCGGCCGCTCAGACGACGCGGATGTGGCGGGACACGCCCGCCGCCACGAAATCACTGATGATTTTGCCGTCCTACGCCGGCCATGGCTGGTCGATGCTCACGACCACGCTCACCCACTGGGCTCCGCTGGCTCGTCGTATCGCGACGTTCATCCGCACACAGGCCGCCGAAACGTAGGCGAACCGCCCGGGGTTCCCGGCCGTAACCCTGTTTGCGCCACACGTGGCGGGGGACGATACCCGGGGAGGGGCATGTCATGGACGGGAAGAAGGCACGCGCACGGCTCGCGGCGGTGCTGGTGGCTTCGCTGATCGGCTCGATCGCTTCGGTCGCGGCCTCGGCCGCTGCCGGGGCGGCACCGGTCGCCGGGGCGGCGCAGCAATCCGCCTGGCACCTGGAGGATTACCAGCAGAGCGGGTGCTTCGATGCGAACAACCACGACACGTACTACGGCATCTACATCAACGGCCGGTGGCGAAGCCCCATCGACGTCGGAGCGGGTCACCTGCCCCACGGCGGCACCTTCGACACGAGCTACGCGCCCATCCCGCCGGGTTCGAGCAACGGCGAGTTCTCGCTCGCTTACGTGCACGTGACGCTCGCGACTCTTCCTGCGATCGGTCACTACGTGGCCACGATGTGGGCGAACGACGGCTCGGTCCAGCAGCGAGTGCCGATTCGCATCGACGTTCGATCGAACTGCGGCTACTGACGCCGGGGCCATCGGTTCGTGCATGGATTTCTTCGTGTACAGCCGGGACGCCGCCGGAACAGCCCTCCGCGACGACGAAGAGCTCCTGGAGCGGCATTGGTCGTACATGGACGCGTTCGCAGCGTCGATGATCGCCCGCGGCCCGACGCTCGCCGCCGACCGTGAGACGGCAACCGGGAGCCTTCACATCCTCGGGCTGCCGAGCGTCGATGCCGCGCGCGAGTTCGTCGCGGATGAGCCGAACAACCGCGCGGGCGTCTACGCGGACCACGTCATCTGGCGCTTCGAGAACCTGCTCGGACGCACCATGTGGGAGTTCCCGGGCGTGGCCGGCGAGCCGAGGTTCCTGATCCTCGCCTATTCGGATCGCGTCCAGAGCGCGGCAGGGCGCAACCGTCCGGTCCCGCACGAGAGCCTGCCGTCCGAGCTCCGTGAGCGGCTGATCCTCTACGGTGCCCTGAGCACGCTCGACGATGCCGAGCCGGTCGGTGTCGCGCTGGCCGTGCAGGCCCCGGACCGGGACGCGGTCGCCGCGCTCCTCGAGGACGGTTGGTCCGGCCTCGACGTCTCCCGGGGCGTCGAGATCCTCAATTGGGAGTTCGGCGGCCGGCGCTAGGTTCACCGTCGGTTGACCGGGCGAGTGGGGCCATCGTGGCAGTAGCGTCAGCGCGACCAATGACGCGTACCGTGGGATCCGCCGGACTCGAGGTTCGCCGTGCGCGCCGCGAGGAGCTCGACGTGATCTGTGCCGGCTTCCCGGGCAGGGCACGCACGCTCCACGAACAACGTCTGTCGCAGCAGGAGGACGGCTACGGCCCCTATCTGATCGCGTGGCTGGGGGACGAACCGGTGGGTCACATCCAGCTGCAGCTTCCCGACGAACGGGACCTGGACTCGATGCTGGAGGGCCGCGGAGCCGCGTGGGCTGAGGACCTATGGGTCCAGCCCTCCGCGCGGGGGCGCTGGATCGGACCGGCGTTGATGCGGGCGATGGAGGCGGAGGCCCGCGATATCGGAGTCAAGCGACTCGTCTTCTTCGTCGGCATCAGTCCCGATTACGCGGCGGCGCGGGCGATCTACCGCTGGATGGGTTATCGGGAGCGGCCGGAGCCGTTCATCGAGTCCGCCACCGTTCCGCATGGCGACGGTGACGTCCGTGTATACGTCGAGGTCGTGACGATGTGGGACAAGGACCTGACGGAATCGGTGTCCCCCACCACGTGACGTAGGCGGCGACCTGCGGTGCCCCCTGTCAAGTTCCGCCTGATGCTTGACGCTTCGTGTTCGGCTGAAGCCTTGACGTGCAGGCCATCGGCACGGACCTTGCGCACCGGGCCGGCCCGGGTCCGGGCGACGGTCTTCACGAGGTGGTTCTTGCTCCAGATCTGGATCAGCGAGTCGTCGACGAAGGCGTCCACGAGCTCTCCTTTGAACGCGTTGCCCACCGAGAACACCTGGTTGTCGACCGAGACGACGCCGTTGGAGCCGACCCGGCGAAGCACCCACTGACCGCGGTGGTCCTCGGCAGGGTCGACCGGGACCGAGACGGCGTCCGCAGACACCGGCGGGAGCCCGAACCGGGAGGCCGGGGTGGCCATCTCAAGGGCCTGGATCGATGTGTGCACGCTTTGGCGAGACACGCCGAGGCGATCGGCGACCTTCGCTACCGCCCGGCGGAGCGCCAACTTGCCGGACCATCAGCGTTCGAGTGCCCCCGGGAGGAATCGAACCTCCGACACACGACTCGCGGCGGTCCTAGGTCGCGAGGTATTGCGCGAGAAGCATTCCACCGGTGTGAGCATTTTGTGAACCGATGCCGACCACGAGAATGCGGTACGTGGGAAGCACGGCCAGATCGAAGCAGTAGGCGCCGTCATAGGTGGCCGTGACCACCCTCCCGTCACGCCCGAACTTCTTGTCGCGCGCTCCCCACGGCTGATAGCGGACAAGCGCGACTTCCGTGTCGGCGTCGCCGGGTCCGCAGCCGCCCTGGTTGTCGTACAGGTAGCCGCCGACAACGATCCTCCCATTCGGTTGCACTGCAACAGACGTCCCGATGACGCTAGGCCCCTCGGCCTCCGGGGGCAGGCAGCGGGGGAACAGGGTTGTCGTCCATCCGTCGTGGCTGAAGGACGAGTCGGCTGTTCCGTCGGCGTTGAAACGCGCAACCGCGAAGCGCTGGCGTTGGACGCAACAAACCGTCACGTAGGTGCCGGCAACGACAATCCTTCCATCGGACTGCAGCGCGATAGCCGATCCAGCGGTGTTGCGATCGAAGGCGCCGAGCGCGACCCCGCCCTGCCCGAAGGAACGGTCAAACACGCCGGTCGAGGTGAACCGGGCAACCCCCAGAGTGGAGGCCGGGTGCCCCGGACCACGGGAGTAGCCCTCGGTCACGGCAGCCAGGATCGTTCCCTCTGGCCCTGGCGCCATCCTTCCCATGCTGAGCGACGGCCGGCGAATCTGGACGATGCCTCCCGAGCCGAACGTGGGATCGAGCGTGCCGTCCGGTACGTACCTGGCCAACGTAGCTGCGGTGTAGCGGTCGCCGGAAAGCGAGCCCCGTCCATCGACG
>DASXAQ010000112.1:0-18337 GCA_036406615.1 Actinomycetota bacterium
TGTGCAGCGCGCCGGCGGCCGCGACGACGGCGCGCGCGCGAACGGTGACGCGGTGCCCCTCGCGGGTTCGGGACTCGACCCCGCGCACGCCGGCGTGGCGCACCACCACGCGCTCCGCTCGGGTGCGAACGAAGATTCGGGCCCCGGCGGCCTCCGCGTCGGCGAGCCAGGTCTTCACCGCCGACTGTTTGGCGCCGATCCGGCAGCCCAGCCCGCAGGAGCCGCACACGCGGCCCTGCTCGCATCCGACGACGTTGCGCGGCATGGCGTCGACGTGCCAGCCGAGCGCGTCCAGGCCGCGGCGCATGATGCGCTCGCGCGACGACGGCCGGTTGTGGTCGAGGTTCACGCCGAGCCGCTCGCACACGGCGTCCAGGCTCGCGTCGAACTCGGCCGAGGCGAACCCGCGCGCGCCCATGCCCGTCCACTCGCGGCGCACCTCGTCCGGCGTGCGGAACGACGTGGAGTAGTTGACGACCGTCCCGCCGCCCAGGCACGTCCCGGCAAGCAGGCCCACGCTGTGGTCGGCGGTGGCCAGCGCCGCGGACCCCTCGTACATCCGCGCGTAGGCGCCGGCCTCCGCGCCGTCGAAGTCGGCGTCCTCCAGGTGGTCGCCGGCCTCCAGGATCACCACGTCCAGCCCGGCATCCGCGAGCACCGCCGCGGCCGTCGCGCCGCCGGCTCCCGAGCCGACCACGCACACGTCGCAGTCCAACGTCGTGTCGGCATCCACGGTCATCGGCGTCAGGGCGCGCGGGGGTAGGGGGTCGGGCGGACCGATGGGCCCGGGATAGCCGATGGCCGCCCAGCGCGGGTTCGGCCCGTCCGGTCCGGGGGAGATGTATGAGAGCGACACGATGGCGGTTCGAAGCGATTGGAACGCAGCGCGTTTGGGACCCATGCGGCTGTCGCACCACCCCAGGAGCGCACGCTCGCGGCCGGCCTGCGGCAGGCCGGCGAACCGGCGCAGCCCGTCGCGCGGGCGCGCGGCGTCCAGGCGCCCGGCGAACGCCGAGAGCAGCGCGGCGAACCGGCGGCGTTCCGACGCGCGCGGGCTCGCCTGCACGGCCTGCAGCAGCGCCTGCGGAACTGCGAGGTCGGTTGCCGACGGCAGCCCCTCGGCGGCGGGGACGAACGTGTCGCAGATGGCCTGCAGCGCCTCGCGCTGGCCGCGCGTGAGGGTCATCCGTAGCGGTTCGTGATCGGCATCCGCCGGTCGCGGCCGAACGCCTTCGGCGTGATCTTCACGCCCGGAGGGGCCTGCCGCCGCTTGTACTCGGCCCGGTCGATGAGCGCGGTCACGCGCCGGACGGTCTCGGCGTCCATCCCGCCGGCGATCAGGTCCTCCGGCGAGCGGTCGTCTTCGACGTACGCGTGGATGATCGGGTCAAGCACGTCGTACGGCGGCAGCGAGTCGGTGTCGCGCTGGTCGGGTCGAAGCTCCGCCGACGGGGGCTTTTCCAGGACGCTGTCGGGGATCGGCCGCGGGTCCGATCGCCCGTTGCGCCATCGCGCGAGCTCGTAGAGCAGCGTCTTCGGCACGTCCTTGACGGGAGCGAAGCCGCCGGCCATGTCGCCGTACAGGGTGGAGTAGCCGACCGCGTACTCGCTCTTGTTGCCGGTCGCCAGCACCATCGCGTCGAACTTGTTGGAGATCGCCATCAGCAGCGTGCCGCGGATGCGCGCCTGCAGGTTCTCCTCGGCGACGTTCTCCCCGGTGCCGCGGAACGCCTCCTCGAGCGCCGCCAGGAACGCCTTGAACACGTCGTCGATCCGCATCTCTTCGAACCGCACGCCCAGCCGGCGGGCGACGGCCTCCGCATCCGAAAGGCTTCCTGCGGACGAGTACGGCGACGGCATCGCGAACGTGCGAACCGCCTGCGGGCCGAGCGCGTCCGCGGCGAGCGTCGCCACCACCGCGGAGTCGACGCCGCCGGACAGGCCGACGGCGACGTCTCGAAACCCGTTCTTGCGCACGTAGTCGCCGAGGCCGAGCACCAGGGCGCCGTACACCTCCTCGGGGCCGGCGGCCGGGGGCCACGGCGCTCGGGAAGGCTCGGGCAGGGCCGGCCGCGCCGCGACCCCGTCGACGGTCGGCGCCTGGAACGACGCGTCGGCTGCGGGGGTGTCCAGGTCGACGATCAGCAGGTCCTCGCGGAACGCGTCCGCGTGCCAGGCGAGCTCGCCGTCCGGGGCCACCACGATCGAGCCGCCGTCGAAGACCAGCTCGTCCTGGCCGCCCACCAGGTTCACGTACACGATCCAGGCCCCGGTCTCCAGCGCTCGTGCGCGGCACACGGCCAGCCGCTCGGCCGCCTTTCCCCGGCTGTACGGGGAGGCGTTGAGGTTCGGGATGACGGCGACGCGATCGGCGTAGGCGGTCCACGGCACGCCCGGTACCCACGCGTCCTCGCACACCGAGATGCCGAGAGCTGAGGACCCGAGCCGGATGGGGCACGCCGCATGGCCGGGGACGAAGTAGCGCTTCTCGTCGAACACGCCGTAGTTGGGCAGGTGCACCTTGTGATAGCGCGCGCTGACCTCGCCGCCGTGCAGGAGCGCCGCCGCGTTGTGAAGCCCGCGCTCCGTTCGATCCACGAAGCCCGTCAGCACCGCGCACCCGCCGGCCGACCGGCGCGCAAGCTCCTCGAGGGCGGCGAGGTTGTCGTCGACGAACGCCGGCCGGAGCACCAGGTCCTCCGGCGGATAGCCGGTGACGGCGAGCTCCGGGAAGCAGGCCAGGTCGGCCCCGGCGGCGGTCGCCTGCGCGGCGACGTCGGCCATCCGCTGGACGTTGCCGGCAAGGTCGCCGACCGTGGTGTTGATCTGTCCGAGCGCGATTCGCACGCTCATGTCCAGATCAGCCTAGCGCCGCGCGGGGTTCAGCCGGCGCCGCCGATGTCCAGGTTGTAGGCCTCCCACACCAGGTCGGCGCCGTGCTGTCGGTGCCGCACGACGAGCCCGAGCACGCGCTGCAGGTCGTCGCGAACCGCGTCCGCGTCGAACGCCTCGCCGACCGGCTCGCTCAGGCGCGCGATCTCGCGACTCAGGTCGGCCTGCAGGCGGGGGTGTTCATCGCGAAGCCGGCCCACCTTGCCGGCCAGCTGCGGCGCGCGCTCCAGCACCTCGTCGTACAGGCCGCCGGGCTCCTCGGTGCCGCGCACGTGCTCGTCGAAGGCGTCGCGCAGGTGCGTGAACGCCTTCCCGGCGTCGGCCGCCCAGTCGGGCTCGCGACCGGGCGTCGGCCGGGAGATCGCCTCCTCGGCTCCGACCAGCGCGTCGTGCAGCTCGACGCGGCGCCGGCGCGCGGCATCCAGGGCGGGGGCGTGGGTCTCGTCGCCGGACTCGGGCACCTGCTCACCTCCGTGGCCGTGCGGTCGTCCCAGCATGATAGGGGCGGGGGGTCGCTCCGCGCCAGCGTCGCGCCGGCGGGGTCCGTGGGCGCGCGCACGCGCCCACGGACTCCGGTCTCCGGAGTCGGGGAAGCGCCTACTGCCAGCCGGTGATGTCGAGCACCGTGGCCGCGCCGCTGATGTTGTGCTGCACGCTCACGTAGAAGTGGCGGCCCGAGGCGTCGAAGATGCCGCCGGTCCACTCGGCGGTGAGGTCGTTCAGCGTGCCGACGCGCACGCACCCGTCCGACAGCAGGTCCTGATCCCCGCCGTCGGGCAGGCAGTCCCACAGATCGTTGTTGTGCGGGAACTCGAACGTCGTCTCCGCGTCCTCGTGCAGGACCCAGTTGCCGCGCCCCGGCTGGAACGCGACGTTGTCGGGCATGTTGATGCCCTGGCTCGTTCCGCCGAAGACGAACGGCTCGGCCTGGGGCGTCGCCGTGTTGTTGCCGGCCTGCGAGATGCTCCCGTCGGTGATGCAGATGACCTGGCCGAACAGGTGCGCCTCCTCGTCGCCCGTGTCGGCGCCGCACACGCGCACCCGGCCCTGAGCGAGCGCCGTGCCGTCGATGTCCATGTCCTCCGGCCGGTAGTAGCCGGTGACGCCGGCGTCGCGCCCCTGCTGCTCGATGTCGGGGTCGTTGCCGCCGGGGAGCCTCAGCCACTGGCCGTCCCCGAACTCACGCCCCTGCCCGAAGCTGGAGCCGCTTTCGGCCTGGAACCCGTAGTAGGTGCCGGACACGTAGGGCGACTGCGAGGGGTTCGTGATGGGCGGGTCGCCGGGCGTCCACAGCGTCGAGGGGATGAACTTGAAGTACGGGTTGCCTGCCCGGCCGTTCTGCGGGCCGAAGTCGGGGTCGTCGGGATCGATGTACGTGACGCCGGTCGGCAGGATGCCGAAGCCCTCGAAGCTCGCGCGCCCGAGCGCCGTCAGCGTCGTCAGGTTCTGCGCCCCGGTCCCGCCGCTGAACGTTCCCCTCGTGCGGTCCAGCGTGACCCCGGTCGTGTGCAGGGGATCGATCAGCTCGTACGCGCGGCCGCCGCTCGGGCCGCTGCCGTCCTCCTCGGCGAACAGGATCGTGCCCCACGGCGTGATCCGGGTCGGGTCGCAGCTCTCGGTCCCGGTCACGATCGTGGCCTCGGCTCCGGTTCGGATGTTGATCCGCTCCAGCCCCGGGTCACTCGTGCCCCCCTCGTTGCACTCGATCAGCCACGTGGGGTGGGTCGCGTTGGGCCACAGCGAGATCTGGTCGGGCTGCACCCCGCCCTTCGTTGTGACGACCCTCGCGTGCAGGCCGCTCGCCAGCGACACCAGTGCGGTCGGGTCGGCCTGCGCCTGCCCCTGCGTGATCTGTTCGGACGACGACCGGGCCAGCGGCTGGCCGACCCCGAAGTACGACGGCGACTGCGACCGCAGCAGGGCGTCGCGCGTTCGCCCCCAGTCGAGCCCCGCGGCGGCCCCACCGGCCAGGCCGAGCACCAGGGCGAATGCGACCCCGACGGTCGCGAGTTTCCTGCTCATCCCGAACCTCCCCTCCGGACGCGCGGCGGTACCCCGCCGCTTCGACCAGGAGTAGTAGCCAGGACAGGTGTCCGGTGGGTGACGGCACGACGTTCGCTTCGTGCCCGTCAGGCGAACGCTGGCCAGCGCCAGCGTGAACGCGGCGTGTCCGTCCCGGTCAGGCGTCCCACGGGGTGAGGGCCGAACGTTCAGGCCTTTTCCGCGAGCCACTCCGAGCGCAGGATGCCCATGTCGACCGCGTCGACGTACCGGCCCCGGTACCAGTAGTGCTGGCGAAGCCGGCCCTCCTCGACGAACCCGCACGCGGCGAACGCGTGCATCGCCGCCTCGTTCGTCGCCAGCGTGTCGATCGAGATGCGATGCAGGTTGAGGTCCTCGAACGCGTACCGCACGAGGGTCGCGATCGCGTCGCGCCCGTACCCCTTGCCGGTCATCGACCGCTCGATCGAGATCCCCATCCGGCACGTCTGTCCGACACGGTCGAAGAAGAACATGGTGATGCGGCCGATCAGCGTCCCGTCGACGTCGATGCCGAACTCGACGGCGTCCCGATCGGGCGGCGCCTTCTCCGCGTTGCGGTCGAAGGCCGCCTCCAGCTCCTCCAGGGTGTGGGGATAGGGCGCCCCCCACACGAGCCGCTCCAGCTCGGCGTCGGATCGCAGCTCGAGCAGGCGGGGCAGGTCGGCGCGCTCGATCGGGCGCAGCACCACGCGCTCGCCGTTCAGCATGCCGGCATGCTACCCGGTGGCCGAGGGGCTACAGCAGGGGGAGGTACCGCTCGAGCTCGTAGGGGGTCACGTACGACTTGTACGCGTCCCACTCCTCTCGCTTGTTGCGGATCAGGTACTCGAAGACATGGTCGCCGAGCGCCTCGCGGAGCAGCTCGGAGCGCTCGGCGGTCTGGATCGCCTCGTACAGGTCCTCGGGGAGAGCCTCGATCCCGGCGGCCCGGCGTTCGGCCTCGCTCATCTCGTAGATGTTGTCCGAGGCTTCGGGCGGGAGCCCGTACTCCTCTTCGATCCCCTTCAGGCCGGCGGCCAGCATCACGGCGAACGCCAGGTACGGGTTGCACGAAGGATCGGGCGAGCGGAACTCGATGCGGGTCGCCGTCTCCTTGCCGTGCTTGTACATGGGCACCCGGACCAGCGCGCTGCGGTTGCGCCGGGCCCAGCAGATGTACACGGGCGCCTCGTACCCCGGCACCAGCCGCTTGTACGAGTTCACCCACTGGTTGGCGACCAGGGTGATCTCGCGCGCGTGGCGCAGGATCCCGGCGATGTAGGACTTGCCGACCTTCGACAGGTGGTGCTCGTCGGTCGCGTCGAAGAACGCGTTGCGGTCGCCTTCGAACAGCGACTGGTGGGTGTGCATCCCGCTGCCGTTGACGCCGGCCACGGGCTTCGGCATGAACGTCGCGTAGACGCCGAACTCCTGCGCCGCCTCCTTCACGGTCAGCCGGTACGTCATGACGCTGTCGGCCATGGTGAGCGCGTCGGTATACCGAAGGTCGATCTCGTGCTGCGACGGCGCGACCTCGTGGTGGACGTACTCGACCGGGATCCCCATCGACTCCAGGTAGTAGACGGTACGCTTTCGGTAGTCCGTGGCGACGTCCAGCGGCGTCAGGTCGAAGTAGCCGCCGCGGTCGAGGAACTGCGTCCCGTCCGCGTCGCGGAAGTAGAAGTACTCGAGCTCCGGCCCAACGTAGAACGTGAACCCGAGCTCGGCGGCTCGCGCGAGCTGGCGCTTGAGCACGTGCCGCGGGTCGCCGTCGAACGGCGCGCCGTCGGGCTCGAAGATGTCGCAGAACATCCGGGCCACGCCGGTCTCCGAGGCCCAGGGGATGATCTGGAACGTCGAAGGGTCCGGCCGGGCCACCATGTCGGACTCCTCGATGCGGCTGAATCCCTCGATGGACGAGCCGTCGAAGCCGGTCCCCTCCAGGAACGCGCCGCGAAGCTCCTGCGGCGTGATCGCGAACGACTTCAGGAACCCGAGCACGTCCGTGAACCACAGCCGGACGAACTTCACGTCGCGCTCCTCGACGGTTCGAAGGACGTACTCGGCTTCGTTCGACAGGTCCGACATGCCCCGGCGCCTCCCGCTCGGCCTGCCAGCGTAGAGGCCGGGTGTCGCTCTCCGGTTACCGCGCGGTTAATTCCGGGGGCGGTCAGGTGCCGGTCGCGTGCCGGTGCGCCGGCCATGCCGCAGTACGATCGGTCGCGTGACGGAACCACTCCGGCGGGCGTGAGCCGCACGGTGGCGACGCCCGAGTCGCTGGGCCTCGCCCTCGCCGCGGCGCCCGATCCCGAGCTGGCGCGGGTCACCGTCGCGCGGCTGCAGGAGCGGCGGCCGGCCCGAGCGTTGCTGGAGCGCCCGGAGGTCCTGCAGGCCGTCGCGCCGCTGCTGGGGTTCTCGACGGCGGCCGCGGACTTCTTCCTGACGTATCCCGACGAGCTGGCGTCCTTCGCCGACCTGCGGCCGCGCAGCGTGGACGAGCTTCGCGCCGAAGCGTCGGGGGACGTGGCCGCCGCGGGCCCCGTCGCCGGCCTGCGGAGGTTCCGCCGCCGCGCGTCCTACCGCGTGGCCGCGCGCGACCTCGACGGCGCGCCCGTCGAGGACGTGATGGCCGAGCTCTCCGCCGCGGCCGACCTCTGCCTGGAGGTCGCCGCCGCGTCCGCGTCGGATTCGGACGGCGATTCCGCGCGCCTGGCGGTGGTCGCGCTCGGCAAGCTCGGCGGTGCCGAGCTGAACTACGCGTCCGACGTGGACGTCGTGTTCGTCCACGCCGAGCCCGGCGCGGACGCGCAGGCTCGTGCCTCGCGGGCCGCCGCGGCGCTGATCGCGCTGCTGTCGGAGCCGACCGAGGGCGGCGTCGCCCTGCGCGTCGATGCGAACCTTCGGCCCGATGGCCGGGGCGGCGCACTGTCGCGATCGCTCGAGGCGATGCTCACGTACTACGAGCGCCACGCCGCGACGTGGGAGCGCCAGGCGATGCTGCGGGCGCGTCCCGTGGCCGGCGACGCGGAGGTCGGAGCGCGGTTCGCCGACGGCGTGACGCCGTTCGTGTTCCCGGCGGTGCTTCCCGCATCGGCGGTGGAGGACGTGCGCGCGTCGAAGGTCCGCATCGAGGAGCACGTCCGCGCGCTCGGCAAGCAGGACGTGGAGCTCAAGCGCGGCCGCGGCGGGATCCGCGACGTCGAGTTCGCCGTGCAGCTTCTGCAGCTCGTGCACGGCCGTCGCGACGAACGGTTGCGCCACACGAACACCTTGGCCGCGCTCGCGGCGCTGGCCGAGGGCGGCTACGTGCGGACGGCCGACGCCGAGGCGCTCGCCGGCTCGTACCGGTTCCTGCGTCGCCTGGAGCACCGGCTGCAGATGGTGCGCGACCAGCAGACGCACGAGCTGCCGTCGGACCCGCACGCGCTGTCGACCCTGGGGCGGGCGATGGGGTTGTCCGACGGGGTGCGCCTGCGCGCGGAGTTCGAACGCCACACCGTTGCCGTCCGCGGGCTGCACGAGCGCCTGTTCTACCGGCCGCTGATGGAAGCGCTCGCCACGGCGTCGGGTCCCACCCCGGGCGCGGACCGCGCGTCCACCGAGGAGCTCCTCGCGGGTCTGGGATTCGCCGACGCGACCACGGCGTACGAGCTGCTGGTTCGCGTCATGGACCCGGCTCGGCAGCTCGGCAGGGTGCTGGGCACGCTGTCCCCGGTGATCGTCCCGGCGCTGGCGGAGGCCGCCGTGCCCGACGCGGCGCTGGTTCGCTTCGCGCGCGTGGCCGACGCCGCGCGCGACGGGGGACTCGAGGCCGAGCTGGCCGACCGCCTCGTGGACCGGCCAGACGCCGCCCGGCGCGTCGCGGCGCTGGCGGGGGCAAGCTCCGCCTTCGCCGACGCGCTGATCGCCAGGCCCCAGACGATCCGGCTGCTCTACGAGGTGCCGCCCGAGGCGCCGTCGCTGTTCGCGGGCGACGAGCCCCGCGACGCGCTGATCCGGGTGGCGGCTGCGCACGCGGCGCGGGAGCTTCGCGTCCCCGAGACCGGAAGGCGGATTGCCGACGCAGCCGACGCGGCCGTCGGCCGCGCGCTGGCTGCGGCGGACCCCCGGGATCCCGTCGCGGTGATCGGGATGGGACGGCTCGGTGGCGCCGACCTCTCGTTCGCGTCGGACCTGGACGTGCTCTTCGTCTACGACGGCGACGGACCCGAGGCCTTCCAGCGCAGCCGCGACGCCGCCGAGCGGACGGTGGCCCGGCTGCGGGACGAGGGGTGGGCGGTCGACGCCGACCTGCGTCCGGAGGGACGAAGCGGGCCGCTTGCGCGTTCGATGGCGTCCTACATCGAGTACTGGCAGCGGTGGGCGCAGACCTGGGAGTACCAGTCGCTGCTGCGCGCGCGGCTCGTCGCCGGGGACGAGTTCCTCGGACGCCGGTTCGTCTCCAACGCGGCGGACTTCGCGTACCCGGAGGCGCTGACCGTGGAGGACGTCGCCGCCATCCGGCGCATGCGCGTGCGCATGGAGGAGGAGCGCGTCCGGCCGCGCGGCGCCGGCCGGTTCAACTTCAAGCTGGGGCACGGTGGCCTGGCCGATGTCCAGTTCGCCGTCGAGCTGTCGCTGATGCGCCACGGCGCCCGGCATCCGGAGGTCCGGCACACGCACACGCTGGAGGCGCTGGAGGCGCTCGCGCGGGCGCGCTTGATCGAGGACAGCGTGTCGCTGTCGCTGTCCCAGGCGTACACGTTCCTGACGGAGGTGAAGCTGGGCCTGGAGATCGAACAGCGCGTGGCGGCGCAGGCGCTGCCGGCGGCCCCCGAGTCGCAGGCGGCGCTCGCGCGCAGGCTGGGCTACGGGGAGATGGCTCGCTCGCGGTTCCTCGAGGACTACCTGCGCATCACGCGCCGCGCGCGCCAGGCGATGGAGCGCGTCTTCTATCCGGAGGAGGGGGCGGCATGACGGAGCCGACGCCGCCGCGCTACGGCAGCGCGTCCCTGGCCGACGCGACGCCGTCGGTGCTGGCCGCCCTCGACGTGCCGGGCTTCGCGAACGTGCTTGGGGTGCAGCCGTGTTCGGCTGCCGTGATCCTGCTGGTCGACGCGCTCGGCTGGGAGGCGCTGTCGTTGCACGCCGCGCGGGCGCCGTTCCTGGCCGGCCTGGCGGAGGCCGCGACGCCAATCAGCGCGGGGTTCCCGGCGACCACCGCCGCAAGCATCGGCTCGATCGGGACGGGCCTGCCTCCGGGCGGCCACGGCCTGGTCGGCTACACGTTCGCCGTCACGGGCTACGACCGGCCGATGAATGCCCTGTCGTGGGCGCTGTACGGTGGCGGACCCTACGTCGACCTCCGGCAGGAGGTCGTGCCCGAGGACTTCCAGCCGGAGACCACCGCGTTCGAGCGCGCCGCCGCCAACGGCGTGCGCGTGACCCTGCTGGGCAATCCCGACCACGCGCGGTCGGGGATGACACGGGCCGTGCTGCGCGGCGGGGAATACGCCGGCGCGTATTCGATGGGCGACCTCGCTGCGGAAGCGGCCGGGGCCGTACGCCAGGCCCGCGCCGCCGAACGACGCGCGCTCGTCTATGCGTACCATCCGAACCTCGACCTCACCGGCCACATTCGCGGCGTCGCGTCGGACGCGTACGGCCTGGAACTCGCGCACGTCGACCGCTTGGCGTCCGACATCGTGGACGCGTTGCCGCACGACGCTGCGCTCGTCGTCACCGGCGACCACGGCATGGTGGACCTGTCCGAGGACGAGAAGGTGGACGTGGCCGATGCGCCGGAGCTCGTCGAGGCGGCGCGCATGCTCGCGGGGGAGCCGCGCGCGCGATTCGCGTACGCGAGGCCGGGCGCCGAAGCCGACCTGCTGGCGGCCTGGCGCGAACGGCTCGGTGACCGCATGTGGGTCGTCGAGCGCGACGAGGCCATCTCGGCCGGCTGGTTCGGCCTGCCCGTTCGGGACCGCGTCCGTCCGCGGATCGGCGATGTCGTCGCCGCCGCCCACGGACGGGTCGGCGTGTTCGACCGGCGCGTCGAATCCTTCCTGGCGTCGCTCGTCGGGCACCACGGCTCGATGACGCCCGCCGAGCAGCTGGTGCCGTTCCTCGTGCACCGCACCTGACGGACGACGAGGACTTCGGTCGTATGACGCGAAGGGCCGCCCCGCGGCAGGGGCGGCCCGTTCGTTTCCCGCGTGGTGACGACTCAGATATCGAAGTACAACGAGAACTCGTACGGGTGCGGGCGCAGGCGAACCGCGTCCAGCTCGTGCGAGCGCTTGTACTCCAGCCACGTGTCGATGACGTCGGGCGTGAACACGCCGCCCTCCAGCATGAACCCGTGGTCGTTCTCGAGCGCGTCGAGCACCTCCTCGAGCGAGCCCGGCACCTGGCGCACCTGTGCGGCCTCCTCGGGCGGCAGGTCGTACAGGTCCTTGTCGATCGGGTCCGGCGGCTCGACCTTGTTCTTGATCCCGTCGAGCCCCGCCAGCAGCATCGCGCTGAACGCCAGGTAGGGGTTGCACGACGGGTCCGGCGAGCGGAACTCGAGGCGGCGCGCCGCCGGCGACTTCGAGTACGTCGGGATGCGCACGCACGCCGAGCGGTTGCGCTGCGAATACACCAGGTTGATCGGTGCCTCGTACCCCGGGACCAGCCGGCGGTACGAGTTCGTCGTCGGGGCGGCGAACGCCAGCAGCGCCGGCGCGTGCAGCAGCAGCCCGCCGATGTAGTACCGCGCCGTGTCCGACAGCTGCGCGTACCCCATCTCGTCGAAGAACAGGTTGTCGCCATCGTTCCACAGGCTCTGGTGCGTGTGCATGCCCGAGCCGTTGTCCATGAAGATCGGCTTCGGCATGAACGTGACGGTCTTGCCGTGCTGGCGCGCCGTCTGCTTGACGATGTACTTGTAGCGCATCACCTTGTCGGCGGTCGCCAGCAACGTGCCGTACCGCATGTCGATCTCGGACTGCCCGGCGGTGCCGACCTCGTGATGGTGCACCTCGACCTCGATGCCCGCGCGCTGGAGGTTCAGGACCATCTCGGTGCGAAGGTCCTGGTAGTGGTCCATCGGGGGCAGGGGGAAGTAGCCCTCCTTGTAGCGCGGCTTGTAGCCGAGGTTGTGGCCGCCCTCGTCGGCGCCCGAGTTCCACGCGCCGGCGACGGAGTCGATGTGGTAGTAGCCCTCGTGCTGGTTCTGGTCGAAGCGGATCGAGTCGAAGATGTAGAACTCGCACTCCGGGCCCCAGTAGCTGGTCTGGGCGATGCCGGTCTGGCGCAGGTGCGCTTCGGCCTTCTTCGCGATGCCGCGAGGGTCGCGCGTGTACATCTCGCCGGTAACCGGGTCCTTCACGAAGCAGTTCAGGACGAGCGTCGGGACCTTGAGGAAGGGATCGACATACACGCCGTCCGGGTCGGGCACCAGCAGCATGTCCGACTCCTGGATCTGCTGGAACCCGCGGATCGACGAGCCGTCGAAGCCGAACCCGTCCTCGAAGCTCGCCTCCGTCAGCTCGGCGACCGGGACCGAGAAGTGCTGCATCAGCCCCGGAAGGTCGCAGAACCGCAGGTCGACGATCTGTGCCCCCGAGTCCTTGGCAAGCGCCAGGACCTCCTTGGGCGTGGTGGTGCCCTCAGGCATCGCCTTCCTCCCTTCCCCCCATCGTGGTCGCTCGCAGCGTAGCCGGGCCGCGTTCCGGGCCCGTGTCGTCGCCGTTAATTCTGTGTTTCGGCTCGAGCGAAGGTCGGCTTCAGACGGCGGCCGCGCGATAGCCGACGCCGCGCACCGTCTCGATCAGTCCCTCGTGATCGGGGCCGAGCTTGGCGCGAAGGCGCCGCACGTGGACGTCCACGGTGCGCGTGCCGCCGTAGAAGTTGTAGCCCCAGACCTCCTGGAGCAGGTCGCTTCGCGTGAACACGCGGCCCGGGCGTTGGATGAGGAAGCGCAGCAGTTCGAACTCCTTGAACGTGAGGTCGAGGGGACGCGTGCCGATCGAGACCTGATACGTCTCGACGTTCATGGCGAGCGGCCCCAGGCGCAGCACCGCGCCGTCGGCGTCGCCGGTCCGCCGCGCCAGGATCGAAAGGCGAACGTGCAGCTCCGCCGCCGAAGCGTCCGGCAGCAGCAGGTCGTCGGCCACCTCGTGCCACGGGAGGCGTTCGAGGTCGTCCTCGGCCACGACGGGCACGAGAGGCACGCCGTCGCCGGCGCGCACGAGCATCTCGAGCACCCGGTGGGCGCGGTGCGGGTCGGCGACCGCGTCGATCACCACGGCGACGGGGCTCAGCTCGCCCACATGGGCGACGGACTCGGCCGAGAGCGGTTGGACCTTGACGTCGACGCCCAGCGCCGCGAGGGCCGGGAGCACCTCCGCGGGCGTGCGATCGGTGAGCAGCGCGATCGTGGCCACGCCGGGCGAGCGTAGCAGAAGGCCGGGTCGCGTACGCTTGCGGCGATGACCGTCGACGACCGCTCCCATGCGCCGCTGGTGACCCGGGCGCGCGGCCGCGCCTACGGGGTCGCCACCCAGCCGTTCCGGGTCGTGACGAAGGACGGGGTGCGCCTGTCGGGAGACCGGCTCGGCGACGGGCCCGTCGCCCTCGTCGTGTGTCACGGGTTCACCGGGTGGCACCGAAAGCCGCGGATGGTCCGGCTCCAGGAGGCCCTGGTGCCGTGGTTCACCATCTATGCGTTCGACTTCCGCGGCCACGGCGCCAGCGGAGGGAGGTCGGCGTTCGGCGCGGTCGAGGAGCTGGACGTCGAAGCGGTCGTGCGCCTGGCCAGGCGGGACGGGTTCGAACAGGTGGCGACGCTCGGCGGGTCCATGGGTGGGATCGCCGCGATCCGACACGCTGCGCTGTGCGGCGGCGTCGACGCCGTCGTCGCCGCGAGCACGCCCGCGACCTGGCAGGGCCACGCGACGCGCGCCGTCCGGCGCTTCACGTGGTTCACGTCGCGGCGGCCCGGGCAGGTTGCTCTCGGCGCCATCGGCGTCCGCGTGGTTCGGGTGTGGGAAGGCGCCGAGGCGCCGATCGAGGTCGTCGGGCGGATCGCTCCGACCCCGCTCATCCTGGTGCACGGCCGCAACGACCACTTCTTCGACGAGGACCAGGCGTGGGCGCTGTTCCGGGCGGCCGGCGAACCCAAGCGGCTGCTGCTGTCATCGAGGTTCGGCCACGCGGAGGACGGTTACGACCCCGCGTTCGCCGTGCGGATCGCCGGAGAGATCCGGCGCGCCCTGTCGGGCGACGCGGGAGCCCGGGGCGGGTCGTGATCCGCGTGCGGCTGTTCGCGGCACTGCGCGAGTCCGCCGGGTCGTCCTGGGTCGAGGTGGAGGCCACCGACGTCGGCGGCGTGATCGACGGCCTCGCGGCCAGGTTCGGTCCGGAGTTCGAGCGCATCGCGAACGCGGGGACGGCCGTCGTCGACGGCGAAACGGTGGGCCGCGATCGTGCGCTGGCTCCCGGCGAGGAGGTGGCGCTGTTGCCGCCGGTCTCCGGCGGCTCCGGCTGACGCGATCAGGTGGATCCGATCAGGTGGATCCGATCAGGTGGATCCCGAGCAGGCTGATCCGAGCAGGCTGATCCGTCAATTGGTGTCGGCCGGCTCGGACGGGCGTTCGAGGTCGACGATCGCGTCGTCCTGCCTGCGGGACTCCGGTACGTGGATCCCGCACTCCACCTTGTTCTGCCCGGACCAGCGGCCGGCGCGTTCGTCCTCGCCGGGGAACACCATGCGGGTGCACGGCGCGCAGCCGATCGACTCGTAGCCCAGGTCGTACAGGGGGTTGCGCGGGAGGTCGTGCTCCCTCAGGTACGCCCACGCGTCCCGTCGCGTCCAGTTGGCGATGGGGTTGATCTTCACCACCACGCCCGTGTCGTCGACCTCCTGCTGGCTCACGATCTGGGAGCCGCGGCGCGTCCAGGACGAGTCCCGCCGCATCGAGGTGATCCAGCCGTCGAGGCCCCGCAGCGCCCGGCGCCACGGGATCACCTTGTTGAGCTCGCAGCACAGGTGCGGGTCGCGTTCGTACAGCCGCGGGCCGTACTTGGCCGCCTGTGAGTCCACCGTGTGGTCGCCGGTCAGGTCGACCACATTCAGGTCCAGGAGCTCGGTCAGCCGTTCCTTGAACGCCAGCGTCTCGGCGAAGTGGAACCCGGTCTCGAGGAACAGGATGGGGACGTCCGGCCGGACCTCGATGGCCATGTGGATCACGCAGGTCCCCTCCGCCTGGAACGCGGAGGCGATCGCGACCCGCTGCAACCCGGACTCCTCCAGGGCCCACCGGATGATCTCCCTGGGTTCGGCCTGCTCGAAACGACGATTCAGGTCGCGAACGAGGTCCTCGGCCAGCAGCGTCTGCATTGCGCTCCTTGGGGAAGGGGTCGGCTGGATACCGGCGCTCTCGAGCCCCGGCCGGCGGGTGTCCGGGGAGTATACCCAGCTATGCTACGTGCACTCCAGGACCCGAAATCGGGTTCTTCAACGCGAAACGACCAAAGGAGTTGATCATGTCGTCGACCGAGACCATCGCTCCCCATGGGGGGTCGCTGGTGAATCTCCTGCTCTCCGGCGCCGAGGCCGACCGCGCCGCCGAGGAGGCCTCGCTGCTGCCCCAGGTGGTGGTCAGCCCGCGCGAGCTGTCGGACCTCGAGATGCTGGCCATCGGGGCGTTGTCGCCGCTGACGGGGTTCGTCGGGGAGGGCGACTACCGCTCGGTGCTCGACACGATGCGCCTGCAGTCCGGGTTGGCCTGGACGATCCCGGTGACGCTGTCGCTCAGCCAGGAGCAGGTCGACGGCATCGAGGGCGCCGCGGCCGTGGCCCTTGCGCCGCGCGAGGGCGCCGCGCCGCTGGCGATCCTGGAGGTGGAAGAGGTCTTCAAGCGCGACCGCGAGGGCGAGGCGCTCGGCGTGTTCGGGACTACCGAGCTCGAACACCCCGGCGTGCGGGCGCTGCACGAAGCGGGCGACTTCTGCGCGGCCGGAGCCGTCCGCGTCATCCGCCTGCCCGAGCACGACGACTTCCGCGAGTACCGACTGACGCCGGCCCAGACGCGGGCCGCGTTCGCCGAGCGCGGCTGGCAACGGGTCGTGGGCTTCCAGACCCGCAACCCGATCCACCGCGCGCACGAGTACATCCAGAAGTGCGCGCTCGAGATCGTGGACGGCCTGCTGGTGCACCCGCTGGTGGGTGCCACGAAGGGCGACGATGTCCCCGCGGACGTGCGAATGCGCTGCTACGAGGCGCTGTTCGACGGCTACTACCCGAAGGACCGGGCGATGATCTCGGTCTTCCCGGCCGCCATGCGCTACGCGGGCCCGAAAGAGGCCATCTGGCACGCGATCGCGCGCAAGAACTACGGGTGCACGCACTTCATCATCGGACGCGACCACGCGGGCGTCGGCAGCTACTACGGCACGTACGACGCCCAGAAGATCTTCGAGGAGTTCGGTCCCGACGAGCTCGGCATCACGCCGTTGAAGTTCGAGCACTCCTTCTGGTGCAACCGCTGCGAGGGAATGGGGTCGCCGAAGACGTGCCCGCACGGCGAGGACGACCGTGTCTCGCTGTCCGGCACGAAGGTCCGCGAGATGCTCCGCGCCGGCCAGAAGCCGCCGCAGGAGTTCTCCCGGCCTGAGGTCGCGCAGATCCTGATCGACGCGATGCGGGGTTCCGCCGCCGAGTAGTCGGCCCGCCTCCCGGGGCGCGGCGGCCCGAGGTGACGTGCCGTCCGGCACCTTGCCCGCGGGCCCCGCCACCCGCAAGATGCTCGGGATGAGGTCCCGGGCTGGGGCGGCGGTGGGGGTTGTGGTTCTGGCGGTCGCGGCAGCGCTCGCCGCGTGGTCCGCGGTCCCGTCGTCCGCTGCGACCCCGACGCCTTCCCCGTCGCCGGTGGCTTCGCCGGGATCGCCATCCTCGGGCCTGGGGGCGGCCGGGCACGCGACGGGCGAGCTGGCGAAGGACCGGGTCGTGACCGTCACCGTGTCGGCGCACGACGACGGCGGGTGGCAGGCGATCACCGACGTCGACATCCTGCTCAGCCTTCGCGGCCGGACGCTCGACCAGGTCACGCTCGATCCCGCGCACGTGACCATCACGGTGATCGGGACCGCGCAGCCGCAGCCGGCGGGCCTCGGGGGGACGCTCCGCGGGCCGTACTTCGAGGTGAACACGTCGTCGGTCGGCCTGTCGGCCAAATCCGAGAACTTCCGCGCCGTGGTGCCGATCCGGCTGCTCGCCGACCCGCCGTCGGGGGCCCGGCTGCTGCTGTCGGTCACGAACGCGTCCCTCGACACGGTGGGCCCGATGCCGCTCGGGCCGCCGGTCGTTCCCGACCAGGGGCTGACGTGGAGCACGCTCCTGCTGGCGGTGCTGATCGCGCTCGTCGCCGGGGGACTGGTGGGGAACCTGTTCTCGTCGCGGCGCCGGCGTCCCGAGCGCCTGTCCGTCTACCGGGCCGTCGAGCAGCGCATGGCGGGCACCACTGCGGCGCCCCACGATCGCGAACCCGAGGGCGGGCACCGGTGAGCTTGGGAGGCGTCTACGCCTTGGCGGAGCGGGCCGCGGCCTCGGCGGAACCCGATGAGGGGATCGACCTGGAGGCGTCGCTGGCCGAACGGCTGGAGCCCGAGGCCTGGCGCCCGGCCCTCGCGGACGACATCGAGGTGAAGGACTTCAGGCTGCGGTGGGGTTCGAGCTACACGATGATCGCCAACCCTCGGGACCTGGTGCACTTCCGCCTCGACCCCGACGACGCGTCCATCGTCAAGCTGCTGGACGGGACGCGAACCCTGCAGGAGATCGTGGTCGAGCGCCTGCGCGAGTCGGGGGAGCTGGAGGTCGCGCAGGTGGCCATGCTGGTCCGGGAGCTCGAGGCCGCGAACTTCCTGCGGACGCGCTACCTGGACGTGTACGGCGAGCTGCGCGAGGCGCTGGACCCGGCCTCGACCGCGCGCAAGAAGGCGCGCGAGTTCACCCGCACCCTGTCGATCGACTGGAAGGACGCCGACCGGCTCGTGTCCTGGCTGTACCGCCGCGGCCTGAAGGTGTTCTTCCGGCCGGCCGTCGCGGCCGCGTCCGGCCTGGTGGCGGTCGCCGGCCTGGTCGCGTTCGTCGACCTGGTGGCGTCCGGGCGCTTCGACCTGACCGGGAGATCCCTGCTGTTGGGGCTCGTGGTCCTGTTCGTCCTTGACTACTTCATGGTGTTCGTGCACGAGCTCGGGCACGCGCTCGTCCTGACCCACAATGGGCGGCGCATCAAGAGCGCGGGCTTCATGATCTATTTCGGCTCGCCCGCGTTCTTCGTCGACTCCTCGGACAGCCTCATGATGGGCCGACGCCAGGAGATCCTCTCGTCGTTCGCCGGCCCGTACGCGCAGCTGATCGTGGGAGGCGCGTCGTCGCTGATCGCGCTCGCGTTCC
>DASXAQ010000113.1:0-2705 GCA_036406615.1 Actinomycetota bacterium
GTGCCGCGAACGCGTTGGCACGTGCGGCCGCCCCCGCGGCGCCCCTGCTGAGCTTCACGAGGGGCACCGCCCTGTCGGCCGCCCTGAAGGACAGCGACAACACCTCGGGGCTGACCCCGCCCGACATGGCCATCGGATCCGACGGGACGCACGTCCTGCAGATGGTCAACGTTGTCGGGAAGATCTGGACGAGCGGAGCACCGGGGGCCGCGTTCCAATTGAACCCCTTCTTCCTCGGCGGTACGAACTTCCTGAGCGACCCGTGGGTGCTGTATGACCAGGAGAGCGGGCGCTGGTTCGCCGGTATCTTCGACGTCACGCTGGGCGGTGAGCGCATCGCAATCTCCCAGACCAGCGACCCGACTGGGTCCTGGTTCGTCTACGCCATCCAGTACCCGGGCGTGTCGGGCGGCGGCTGCCCCGATCAGGGCAAGGGCGGCATCGACTCGGACACCGTGGGGCTCGGCTTCAACGAGTTCGCCGGCAACGGGTGCACCGGCGCCTTCCTTGGCGCGGCCGTCGAGGTCTTCCCGAAGGCCGCCATGGAGTCGGGATCCTCGTTCTCGTTCCAGTACACGACGCCGAACCCATCGTACTTTTCGCTGGTGCCGGCTCAGGCGCTGACCAGCGGTATGACCACCCTGTACTTCGCCGGCAACGGCGGGTCCGGCTCGACCATCCTGCAACGGCTGACGTCGGTTGGCGTGCCGCCGGCCGCAACGCTCACGGCGCTGCCGAACCTCACGGTCGCGAAGTACACGGATCCGCTCGCCGCGCCGCAGCCCGGCACGTCGATCAAGCTCGACGCCGGCGACTCGCGGATGCAGCACGTCATTCAGAAGACGGTTGGGACGAACACGCAACTGCTGATGACGTGGGGCGACAAGTGCAAGCCGTCCGGGGACACGGCGTCCCGCGACTGCTCGCGGGTCACCGTCACCAACGAGACCTCGCCGGCGGTCGTGTTCAGCAAGGACATCGCGACGAAGAAGATCTACGACTTCTACCCGGCCGCCACGTACAACTCGTCCAACGACATCGTGGTGACGTTCGGGCAGTCGAGCTCGACGATCAAGCCCCGGCTCATGGCCACGGCGAGCAACGGCACCGCCTCATTCGCCAGCCCGATCGGGCTCGCGCTCGGCACCGCGAGCAATACGACGGGTCGCTTTGGCGACTATTTTGCGGTCGCCCAGGATCCCGCCAACCTGAACAACGTGTGGGCGGCGGGTGAGATTGGCGGGCCAGTGAGCAACGATTGGCAGACGGCGATCGTGGAGGTGAACGTCACCCCGTAGGCCCGCCCGTCGACGACTCAGGGCCCGGCGCACCGACACGTGCGTCGGGCCCTTTTCGCTCTACGCGGCGCGCCGCCGGCGGCCTTTTCGGCAACGGCCAAGCGCGCGGTCAGTCGCCCGAGCCGGACCCGAGGATCAACGCGAGCGCGATCCCAAACATCCACACGTCCTTGGAGACGCCGATCCCGGGACCGGACGGCCTGGGGTCTCCGGGCGGGTGCATCTCGGGGTTCCGCCAGTACATGCGCAGAAGGCTGCCGGAGAAGACGGCCAGGCCGGCGCCGACCAGCCGCGAAGGAAGGAACGGGATGAGCAGCGCGACGCCCAGCGCGATCTCGGCTCGCGACAGCAACCGCTGGAAGTCGAGCGGCTCCATGGCGGCGAACTGCGGATAAGCCAGTTCGGCCTGGGCCTTCAACCGCTTGGCGCGCGCCTCGTCCGGGACCCGTTTGCCGAGCCCCGAGTTCAGGATGTACGCACCGGTGGCAAGGCGCAGCGGAAGCTGCCAGAGACGGAAACCCATCCACCGATCGTACGGCCCCGCGCGGACTTCCACGGTCTTCCCACCGACCCCTGGAACCGCCGGGGCGCAGCGGTGTCGAGGTGGACGGTCTCGGTCGTCTCGTGTCCAGCCACTAGGCTGTGACGGGATCGAACGGGGGTGGACATGAGGACGCTCTTCGCAGGTGGGCAGGTCTTCGACGGAACCGGGGCTGCGATCGCCGACGCCGATGTCGTCGTGGAGGGCGAGCGGATCGTCGAGGTGGGGCCGGGGCTCGACGGCGACGAGGCCGTCGACGTGTCGGGCCGCACGCTCCTTCCCGGCATGTTCGATTGCCACGTGCACCTCTCCATGCGGCACGAGGACATGGACGAGCTGCGGGTCATGCACGAGCCGTTCTCCTACCGCTTCTTCCGGATTGCCGAGACCCTGCGAACGACGATCGCGCTCGGGATCACGACGGTTCGCGACGCGGCAGGGGCTGATCTCGGGCTGAAGCAGGCCGTGGAGGACGGCGTGCTCGTGGGGCCTCGGATGCAGATCTCGGTGAACATGCTGAGCATGACCGGCGGCCACAGCGACGCCTGGCTGCCCAGCGGCGCCGTCTCGTCGTGGGGAGTGTCGTATCCGGGAATGCCCGACGGCGTGTGTGACGGCATCGACGGCGTCCGGGCCAAGGTTCGCGAGATGGTCCGCGCCGGCGCGGACGTGATCAAGATCGCCTCCTCGGGCGGGTATCTCTCCCCGCTCGACGACCCCACTCGACCGAACTTCTCGCAAGAAGAGGTGGACGCGATCGTCGCGACGGCGGCCGACCTTGGAAGGTGGGTCATGTCCCACGCGCACGGGGCCGAGGGCATCAAGCGCGCCATCCGCGCCGGCGTTCGGTCGATCGATCATGGGAC
>DASXAQ010000114.1:0-1619 GCA_036406615.1 Actinomycetota bacterium
AGACCGCGTCCAGCTTCTTCTGGATGTGCGGCTTCGGGACCGCGCCGACCAGCTGGTCCCGGACCTTGCCGTCCTTCACGAAGAGGACGGTGGGAATCGATCGGATCCCGTAGCGCGCCGCGAGGCCGGGATTCTCGTCGACGTTGACCTTCGCGAGGGTCACCGCGCCGTTCGAGGAGCGCGCCAGGTCTTCGAGCACCGGGGCCACGGCTCGGCAGGGGCCGCACCACTCCGCCCAGAAGTCCACCATCACGATGCCGTCGGCGGCCACCAGCGCCTCGTCGTAGCTCTTCTCGTCGAGATGCAGGAGCCAGGGGGTCTCGTTGCTCATCGCGCGTTCCTCCCGCCCATTGAGATGTGTGAAGCGCTCCGGCCGATGCAGGGCGGCTTCCGGTTAAGATGGACGGGCCGCCGATGCCTCCGATCCGTCTCGATCATATCGCCATCGCGCTCCCTCGCATCGCGGAAGCTCCTTCCGCCCTGGTCGCTGTGCTCGGCGGAGTGCCGGACCAGTGCCGGCCTTCCGGGGTCTTTCGTTGGGCGACCTGGACGTTCGTCGCCGGCGCCACGATCGAGGTGCTGGAGCCCATGGGGGCCGACGGGTTCCTGCATCGGTTCCTCGCGGCCCGAGGCCGCGGCATCCATCACGTGACGTTCAAGGTGCCGGAGCTGGCCGAGGCGTGCGCGCGAGCCGAGCAGGCCGGCTACGACATCGTGGGGCGCGACGAATCCGATCCGTCCTGGAAGGAGGCGTTCCTCCATCCCAAGCAGGCGCTCGGCATCGTCGTGCAGATCGTCGAGTCGGACGCCTCCGCCGCGCCCGACCCGCGCCTTTCCGTCCCGCCCGGGCTGCCGGATGCTCCGCCGCCGGTGGGCATCATCGGCCTGCGTCTGCGCGCGCAGTCGCGGCAGCGGGCGCTGACGCAGTGGAGTCTCGTGCTCGGGGGCGCCGCGAGCGATGGCCCGGCCGGCGGCCTCGTTTTCCGCTGGCCCGACTCTCCCATGCGCCTGGCCGTCGACATCCATCCGACCGCCGAGGAAGGCCCGATCGCCCTCGAGATCACCGCCGAGCGGCCGATACCCTCGATCGACGCGGCGGGCGCCCTGCTCGGCATTCGACTGATCCCGCGCTCCTCCTGACCTGACGTCGCACCGGAGGCATCGATGACATTCCTCCCGACTGACACCCAGGCCTATCTCGTCGCCCTGGCCGGATCCACCGCGCAATCCGTCTTTCGCCTGGTCCTGCTGCTGATCGGCGGCCTCATCGCCGCACGTGTGCTGCGAACGCTGGTCGCCCAGCTCGAGGGTGTGCTCGTCCGCGCCGGCGAGCGGACCGGCGCCCTGCCCGGCGCCACGCATTCGCGGGTGGCGACCTTGACCGGCGTGCTGCGGGCCCTCGCGCTGGTGGCGTTGTGGTCCGTGATCGCGGTCATCGCGCTCTCCCAGCTCGGTCTCGACGTTCGGCCGATCCTGGCCGGCGCCGGCATCGTGGGCCTGGCCGTCGGCTTCGGCGCGCAGTACCTCGTGCGCGACGTGATCGCCGGATTCTTCCTCGTGCTCGAGGATCAGGTCAGAGTGGGCGACGTGGCGGTGGTCAACGGCACCGGCGGGGTGGT
>DASXAQ010000115.1:0-2470 GCA_036406615.1 Actinomycetota bacterium
CCGCGATCGTGCGAGGCGTAGATCAGCTCGTCGGTCGACGGCGGCACGGCCGCGAGGATCCCGAGCCACGCGAACGGGTACTCGTGCTCGAACGCCCGCAGCTCGCGGGCCGGGACCGCTTCGCGCGACACGCCATGGTAGCCGTCGCAGCCGGCCACGAAGTCGCACGCGATCTCCTCGTCGGCGTCGCCCTGGCGAAACCGGATGCGGGGGCTGGTCGAGTCGACGTCGAGCGGGCGGACGTCGGTGACCTCGAACAGGACGGTGCCTGAGGCCTCCAGGCGCGCAGCGATCAGGTCCTTCACCAGCTCCTGCTGCCCGTAGATCCAGATCGAGCGCCCGGTCAGCTCGGTCAGCGCGATGCGGTGGCCCCGGCCGCCGTAGCGCAGTTCGATCCCCTCGTGCACGAGCGCCTCCCGGTCGAGGCGGTCGGCCAGCCCGTTGTCGCGCAGCAGCTGAACGGTCGCGTCCTCCAGGACGCCGGCGCGCACCCGCTGTTCGACGTAGTCACGGCTGCGCGCCTCGAGCACGACCGAGTCGATCCCGCGGCGCGCGAGCAGGTGGGACAGGAGCAGGCCCGCGGGGCCGGCGCCGACGATCCCGACCTGCGTGCGCATCGGCAGTGGAACGCGACCTGCCCGTCAGAACGGGTAGTCGGGAAGGTCCCCGCGCATCGTCACCCACTGCGTCGTGGTGAACGACTCGATGTTCGCCTCCGGGCCGCCGATCCGAGACGTGCCCGTCGACCTCACGCCGCCGAACGGGTTCACGACCTCGTCGCCGATGGTCTGGTCGTTGATGTGCACGACCCCGGTCGGGATGCGGTCGGCGATCTCCAGCCCCCGCAATACGTTGCTCGTCAGCACGCCGAGGGACAGCCCGTACTCGGTGTCGCCCGCGAGCTTGACCGCGTCGTCGATGGAATCGAACGGCACGACCGGCGCCACCGGCCCGAAGATCTCCTCCCGGAACGCCGGCGCGTCGGTGGGAACATCGCTCAGCACCGTCGGACGGTAGAACAGCCCCTCGTACGTGCCGCCCGCAGCGAGCTTGGCGCCCGCGTCGACGCTGGCCGTCACGATGCGGTGCACGTTGTCGCGCTGCTTCTCGTCGATGATCGGTCCGAGCGCCACCTGGTCGGTCGCCGGGTTGCCCACCGGAAGGTGGTCGGCGTGCTCGGCGAGGGTGGCCGTGTACTGCTCGGCGATCCCGCGCTGGACGAGGTGCCGGCCGGTCGTCATGCAGACCTGCCCCTGGTGCATGAACGAGCCGAAGGCGCCGACCGAGACGGCGCGTTCGACGTCGACGTCGTCCAGCACGATGATGGCCGAGTTGCCCCCGAGCTCCAGGTGGGTGCGCTTGAGGTGCTGCCCGGCCAGCGCGGCGACGGACCGGCCGGCGCGCGTCGAGCCGGTGAACGAGATCATCTGCACATTCGGGTCGGTCACCAGCGCCTCGCCGACGTCCGCACCGCCGGGAACCATGGCGAACACACCGGGCGGGATGCCGGCCTCCTCGAAGACGCGGGCCAGCGAGACGCCGCCCGCCACCGACGTCCGTGGGTCCGGCTTCAACAGGACGGCGTTGCCGAGCGCCAGCGCGGGGCCGACCGCACGGATGGACAGGATCAGCGGGAAGTTGAACGGCGCGATCACGCCGACGACGCCGACCGGGACGCGGCGCGCCATGCTGAGCACCGGGTCCCGGGTCTGGAGCAGCTGCCCGTACGGCAGCGAGACCAGGCCGGCCGATTCGTAGCACGTGCTCGCGGCGAACCACGTCTCCAGCTGTGCCTTCGGCGGGATGGCGCCGGTCTCCCGGACGATCCAGCCCTGGATCTCCTCGGCGTGCTCGGTGAACAGGTCGCCGGCCTTGCGAAGGATCGAGGCCCGCTCCTGGTAGGGCGTCGCGGCCCATCCCCGCTGCGCCTCGGCCGCACGCCGCGCGGCTCGCGCGACGTCATCCGCCGTACCGCGGCTCAGCGCCCCCAGACGCTCGCCGGTGGCCGGCTCGATCACCGGCAGCTCACCGCCGCCGCCCGGCTCCCAGCCGTCGACGAACAGGTGTCCGGTCCACATGGATTCGTCCAGCAGGGTCATCTCGATCCTCCTTCGCCGACCGATCGGAAGGCGTGGTCCTGCGCCGGGCGGCGGCCGCACGCCGGCGGCTGCGGGGCGCTCGTTCTCATGTCGAACACCCATACGCGAACCGAACCCACTGTGCAGAGGCGCTCCGCGACTGTCAAGTTTGACCGCGCCGCGAGGGTCCCCCTACGATGTCCACGGTGAGAACCAATGTTCGGAGGTCGAACGCGGACTCCCAGCCGCGAAAAACCGGGTCGAACCGGACGGCCGTCGCGAAGCGCGCGCCCGACTTCGTCCAGTCACTCGATCGCGGCCTCGCCGTGATTCGCGCGTTCGATTCCGAGCACCCGCGCCTCACGCTGAGCGAGGTCGCGCGCGAGGCCGGC
>DASXAQ010000116.1:0-19589 GCA_036406615.1 Actinomycetota bacterium
GCCGCTGGCACATCGTTCTCGGCCAGCTGGACGAGACCCCGAACGGTGTCCGAGCTGGCGGCCAGCACCGGCGCCTCGGAGTCGCGCGCGACCGCGTCCAGCTCGCCCGCTGCCGTGCGTGCCGCGTCGAGGTCGCCCGCCGCCAGCGCCGAATCCGCGAGGGCCCACAGCAGCATGGTCCGGTGCAGTGGGCTCCCGGCCGCGCCGTTGGCCGCAGCGCGAAGCGCCGCGAGCGCCGCGTCCACTTTGCCCTGCGACAGGCGCAGCAGCGCCAGGCCGGGGTGCGGTTCGAATCCGAGCTCGTGCGCGCGTTCGAACGCCTGCTCGGCGCCGGCGACGTCACCCAGGCGCCGGCGGATCTCGCCGGTCTCGTAGAGCGCCTGCCCGGCAAGCGGCGGGTTGACGATCTCGAGCTCTCGGGAGGCGCGCAGGGCTTCGGCCTCGGCCTGCGCCCACTCGCCGCGCAGGTTCGCGAGCCTGGCGCGATTGATCCGGCACACTCCCGGATAGGGCGACTCCCGCGGGATGGACTCGGCCCAGGCGGTCGCCGCCTTGCTCCAGTCGGTGGCGCGCCGGACGTCGGCGATCTCCAGGCAGGCCTCGATCACGTTGCAGTACACCGCTCCCGTGAAGTAGTCGCTCAGCTCGCCGGCCACGACCAGGGTCATCGCCTCGTCGAGCAGCCCGACCCCGTCGCCCACCCGGCCCAGCGAGATCAGGATCAAGCCCTGGGTGTGGATCGCCATCCCGAACAGATCCCGGTCGCCAAGCCGTTCGCCGACCTCCGCTGCTCGTTCGGCCAGCGGCAGCGCCGTCTCCTGATCACCGCCGAACCGCAGGACCGTTGCCTCGAGGAGGGCGGCGAAGCCGAGCTCGACGGAGTCGGGCATCTGCTTCGCGTGGCGTTGCGACCGCGCGAACCAGCCGGCCCCGACCGTCGTCTCGCCCCGCAGGAAGTGGTCGATGCACAGGCGCCCGGCCATCCATCCGGCGCCGCGATCGTCTCCGGCTTCCGCGTAGCCGCTGTAGGCCTTCTGCCGCAGCGCGATCGATTCCTCGATGCGCCCGGTCCACCACGCAGCGTCGGCGAAGCGCTCCCAGTCCTGCGGCGACAGGTCCGGGGCGTTCAGGCCGCCGAACAGCTCGTAGGCCTCGGCCCACGACCCGTCGCCGGCCGCAGTTCGAGCCCGCTGCATGTCCGCGACGCGGTTCGCCACGCCCCCCTCCTGCGCCGACACGATCCGGTCCGCCGGAACGTCCCTCAGCCTAGCCCGTTGCGGGTGCCGCGGGCTTCCCCCGAAGCGGAGGGAACGCGAACGCAGCTCCGGGCGTAGTAGGCGACGGAGACCCCATACCGGCCAAGCGACTCGTGCCTCTCGTCATCGCGCTGATCGCCGCGACCATCGTGGCGTCGGGGAGCGTCACCCGGCCGGGGCCGGGCGGCGCCGTGATCCGGTTCCCATCCGCACAGGCTGGAGCTCATCACGCGGAACTCGCCCCCTCGAACTTCGTCGGGGTGACCGCGCCGGACAGTCCCGCCGCCGCGGCGCATCGGCTCGCGGTCTATTCCGCCACCGATGGAAGCCTGATGCGGCTCCTGACCACCCGGCAGGGCGGCGACGGGGCATTCAATCCGACGGTGTCGGCCGATGGCCTCACCGTCGCGTTCGAACGCGGCCGTGGAACCTGCCACCAGACGATCGACACCGTGCCGTTCGCCGGGGGCTCCGAGCGCGTGCTGGTCCCGATGGGACGCAGCGGCCATCGGCCGTTGATTCCTTCGAACCCAAGCTTCAGCGGCGACGGCCGACACCTCGCGTACACCACCGCGACGTGCTCCGGCGCCCGCGCAAGGATCCACGTGCGAGACCTCGCGACCGGACGAGAGCTCGTGCGTCGCAGCAGCCTCGCCGGGCACGGCGTGTTCGTCAACGGCGATCGAGCCCTGGCGTTCGCGGACGACGGGCGGTTGGCGGTTCTGCAGATCCCCTCATTCGCGCGACGTACGTACCCCGCGCCCGACGGCTGTCGCTATCTCGCCATCTCGGGCAGCGACACCCGGCTTGTGGCCACGCTCACGTGCCGACGCGACCCCGGCGCCTGGATCGCCGCCGTCTCGACCACCACGTTCGCCGTCACTTCGACGCTGGCGCGGCTGCCCGCGTGCCGGTCGTGCACGTCCGTCAGCCTCTCGGCGAGCGACCGCCCAGCGATCCTCGTCGCGACCAACAATCCGTGCGGCCTACCCGGCGGCGGTCCGCGCGCCCGCGGCGCGATCTTCGTGGTTGACGGTCACACGGTCCGACAACTTGTCTCGAAGCAGACCACCTCGCTCCCCTACGAGACCGCCTGGTAACCGCGTTCGCGCGAGGTCGTTGGCCGCTGCTCGCCGCGTGTGATAGTCCACGGGGCCATGGGCGACGAATCCGGGGAACGCGGGCAGCGGGTCACGCCGCTGGAGCTGTTCTTCGACCTCGTGGTGGCCTTCGCCTTCACGCAGGTCACCGTGCTGCTCTCCCACAGCCCGACGTGGGGCGGACTGCTGCGCGGACTGCTGCTACTCGCCGCCCTGTGGTGGGCATGGTCCGCTTACGCATGGCTGACGAACACGCTGGACCCGGAGGAGGGCGCGGTCCGGCTCGCCATGCTCGCCGCGGTCGCGGCCATGCTGATCGCGTCGCTGGCCGCGCCCGGCGCCTTCGGGTCCGACGCCGTGATCTTCGGCGTCGCCTACCTGCTCGTGCGGGTGCTGCACCTGGTGCTGTTCTCCATCGCCGGCCGGGGCGACCGCGACCTGTTCCGCGCGGTGATGCGGATCGTTCCGACGGCCACGCTCGCTCCGGCCCTGCTGATCGTGGCCGGGTTCCTGCACGGCACGGCGCAACTCGCCCTGTGGGGCGCGGCGATCGCATTCGACTACGTGGGTGCCCTGTTCGGACACATGCAGGGCTGGCGCGTGTCGCCCGAGCACTTCGTCGAACGCTTCAGCCTGATCGTCATCATCGCGCTCGGCGAATCGATCATCGAGATCGGGGTTGGAGCCGCGGGGCTTCCGCTGGACGCCGGCCTCATCGGTGCGGCGCTGCTCGGCGTCACGGTGGCCGCGTGCCTGTGGTGGTCCTACTTCGACTGGGTCATCTACGCGGCCCAGGCGCGGCTGGCCGAGGTGACCGGCGTTCAGCGCGCCAGGCTGGCGCGCGACGTGTACTCGTACCTGCACCTGCCGATGGTGGCCGGCATCGTGCTGTACGCGTTCGGCCTGAAGACGACGCTGGCGCACATCGGCGAATCGCTCGCCCCCCTGCCGGCCGTGTGCCTGTGCGGCGGCGTCGCGCTGTACTTCCTGGCGCACATCGCCGGGCGCCTGCGGATCGGCGGCGGGCTCGCCCGCGGGCGCACGGTCGCCGCCGTCGTGCTGTTCGGACTCATGCCGATCGCGACGCTGGTGCCGGCGGTGGCGGCGCTCGCACTGGTCGCGGCGGTCTGCGTCGCATTGATCACGTACGAGGTCCTTCGCTACCGCGAAGCGCGCGCGTGGATCCGCAGCCGCCGGGGCGCGTTCACGTCCGACGAGGCCGCGCGGTTCCCGCGCGGCACGTGGCGAAGCATGTGGGGCGGCCGGGGCTCCGCCCGCTGAGCGCGGGCGCTGGGGTCGGGGCCATCCGCGCCCTCAGCCGGCGAGCAATGGGATGAGAACCTGGGCGTCGGGCGTTCCCCAGCCGGTGACCGGGTCCCAGCCGGGCCCTGCCTGATAGCCGGTGATCGTGGCCCCGTCGACGACCACGTTGTTGTTGCCGGCGGTGATGTCGTGAAACGCCTTGTGGTACAGCGGACTACGGGCGATTCGGTAGATGGCCGGGTTGACGGAGCCGAGCGGGTGGCCGGCCCGCTGGTCGGCCAGTGCGATCAGCCCGGCCCAGAACGGCGCGGAGGCGCTGGTGCCGCCCTCGGACAACAGCGCGGAGGCGCCGCCCGGTGCGGCAAACGCGAACGCCATGCCGGAGGTAGACGAACCGTCGCCGGCGACGTCCGGCACGCCTCGCATGGCGCCGATGCCGGACACGCCATCCTGGTAGGCGGGACGGGCGAACAGGTGGCTGAACCCGCCACCCGACCCCTGTGAGTGCCCGTCGATCAGCCGGGGCGGCGTGTTCAACGCGGTCTCGCCGACGTACGAGCCGGTGTGCGGGTTCGCGGTCAAGCTGGTTCCGCCCACCGCGAGCACCAGCGGATCGGAGGCGGGCAGGCTGACTTCCTTGACGGGTGTGGACGAGCCCCATCTGCCCAGATCGCTGATCGCGCCGCCGTCGCCCGAGGAGGCCACGAAGGTGACACGGCGGGCTTGCGCGTACGCCAGCGCGGAGTTGACGGTCGACACCTCCGCGGAGGTGTCGAAGTGTTCGCCGTAGCCGCCGCTCAGCGAAATGACATCCGCGTGGCCGGCCGCGATCCGCACCTGCGTGGCGAACGTGGCGGCGTCCTTCGCCGGTGTTGTCACATCCGCCGGGGCGACCAGAAGCTCGCGAATGGTGGCGTCCGGGGCGACCGCGTGCACCATTTCGGTGTCCACCACTTCCTCGATGCTCGCCAGCCATGGCGAGGCGGACGATCCTGCCAATGTCGTGATGGGCTGGATCTGTGCCGGGGACAGCCCGAACCGGCTGTCGAAATCGGCCAGGTCCTGGCGGATGTCGGTGACCCTCGGCGAGCCTGCGGGCGGGTTCTGGGCCAGCTCCGGCAGCACCACCGTCTGGCCGCGCCCGTCGGTGCCGTCATCGAGCAACGGCTGGATGCCATAGGCCACGCGCAGCTGGCTCGGGGAATAGCACCGCGACGCGGTCAGGCAGTCGGCCAGCCCGGACGAGCCGGCCGGCGCGACAGCCGAGGCGCTGGCGGAGGACCGTGCACTGCCGCCGCTGCAGGCCGCCGCCAGCACAAGGACGATGACCGGGACGGCGACGGCTGCCGCGCGCCGCGGGCCTCGGACACCGCCCGTCATGCCGCCGATCGCCGCCTCCTCGAAACTCGGGACACCAGTGTAGGGATCCGTGTCGTCGGCCCCGACGCGCCCGACCGCCGCACGATGGGCAACCTGGTGAGGTCGGCTAGGCTCGAACCGGAACCCTCGATCGAAAGGGCGGAGCCAATGCGAAAGCTTCTCGTGACCACGTTCGTCACCCTGGATGGGGTGATGCAGGCGCCGGGCGGCCCGGACGAGGACGAGACCAGTGGGTTCGCGCTTGGCGGCTGGTCGGTGAACTACTGGGACGATCTGATGGGCCAGTTCATGGGCCAGACCATGGCCGGGCCGTTCGATCTGGTGCTCGGACGCAGGACGTATGACATCTTCGCCTCCTACTGGCCGAACGCCACCGACAACCCCGGCGCCAAGCCGCTGAACGACGCCACCAAGTACGTGGCGTCGCGAAGCGAGCACGAGCTGCCGTGGGGTCCGGCGGTCCTGCTCCAGGGAGACGCGGCGGAGGGCATCGCGAAGCTCAAGCAGGGAGACGGGCCCGAGCTCCAGGTGCACGGCAGCGCGGACCTGATCCAGACGCTTCTGCGGCACAACCTGGCCGACGAATATCGCATCTGGACCTTCCCAGTCGTCGTCGGGTCGGGCAAGCGGCTGTTCGGCGACGGCACCGTTCCCGCCGCCCTGAAGCTCGTGAACAGCACGGTCTCGACGACGGGCGTGGTCATCGGCACGTACGAACCGGCCGGCGAGATCGTCACGGGTTCGTTTGCGCTCGAGCAACCGTGACGCGGGTGACCTCTCGGGTCGGCATTTTGACGATCGCTATTCGAAGCGAACCGCATCCGGGCGGGTGATCCGGCTCAGCAACGGCAGCGTCGCCAGGAGGACGGCGAGGCACGCGACCAAGCCGGCTCCCATCGTCACGAAGTAGATCGGCCCCGGATACGGTACGTGGACGGACGGCGACGTCGAGGCGAGGGATTCGACGAACGGCCTGGCGATGACGGCGCCCGCCAGCGCGGCGATCACCGCCGCGCCCATCAGGGGGAGCCCCGCCTCCAGGATCACGACGCGCCGAAGCGACGACTCGGGCGTGCCGCTGACGCGAAGCAGCGTGAAGGGGCGCTTGCGCTCCACCAGACTTCCCCCGACGGAAACGGCGAGGCTGCACCCGGCGACGAGCAGGGTGAGGCCGAGCAGCGCCAGGATCACGCGCTCCACGTTGTTCGTGTCGTTGTCTCGGATCTGGGCCACCTCGCCGAACGTCTCGGGCTCGAGCGTTCCCATTTGCCACGCGGTCAGGTCAGCCTTGCCGCCGATCGAGACCGTCGAGTCGAAGCGGGTCAGGATCGTTCGAGCCCGCTCCAGGGTCGCGTCATCGTTCGCCGCGACCATTAACGCGCTGACGGACAGGTGCGCGGGATCGAGCGAGGCCGTCGGACTTCCCGGGCCGGCGAGCGGAAGGTTCCGGTACACGTAGATCGGGTTGTCGGTGAACAGGTTGAACGTGTTGACCAGCGCGCCGGACGCGCCCGACGGACATCGTCCAAGCGCCGGCAATGCTCGGATCTCCGCGCAGCCGATGATGCTGTCGTAGTTGCTGCGACGCGGAACAGAACCCTGCGTCGGTCCGCCGGAGCCGCCGGGAGCAGGCTCCACGAACCCTCCGAAGCTGGGGTTCGCGTAGAGCGGAACCACGTGCGCGCCCGGAACGGCCTGGAGCTCCCCGATGAGCTCGGCGGCCTTCTCCGGTGACAGCTGCGGCCCGTATTGCTGGCGGAGCACGTTCGTCAGCGAGTTCGCGGTCGTCGGCGACTGCGCGAGGGTGAGTGCGGGCGCCAGGATCGCGATGCCCGTGCCGACGAACACCGCGAGCACCAGACCGCTGACCGATCGGAATGCGCCCTTCGGATTGTCTTCGAGCCGGCGCGACGCCAGCAAGGATGCCGATCCTCGGGACCATCGGGCCAGCGCGCGTGCGCCGCGGAACGTGAGCCACGGACCACCCACGATCAACCCGATCATGATCAACAACAGGCCGAGGAAGACGGGGCCGCCCTGGATGGACTCCGGATGCTTGGCGTGGCTCAGCACGGGAGCAAGGAACAACGGCAACCCGACCAGCAACGGCACGACCCGCCACGCCCGCGGAGGGGGTGCCGTCGTTTTGCGAGCGACGCCGAGCGGGGAGATCCGCACGCGGCGAAGCGACACCAGCGACGCGATCGCCGCCGCGACGGGCACCAGGACGATCATCCCCAAGTAGCCCAGGATCGTGGGCGTCACGTAGCTGGGAAAGAACCTGGCCCCCGACAACGCCAGGTTCGCGATCGCGGGCCGCAGGAGCATGAACACGCCGATGCCGAGCAACGTGCCGAGGATGGCCCCGGCCAAGGCCTCGACGGATGCGATCGCGCCGACCTGGCCCGGCGTCCCCCCGACCAGGCGGATCGAGGCGTAACGCTCCTCGCGGCGGGCCGCGGACAGTCGCGTCGCCGTGCCGATCAGGATCAGCAGCGGGAACAGCACCGCGATGGCGCCCAGGGCGAAGGCGATGCGATAGATGTTCGTCGTGCCCTGCGTTTGAGGCGCCGTCGCGATGTGATCCACCTTGATCGTGTCGGGCAGGGCCGCGAGCCGCGACGGCGTGTACCCGACGACGGCGACCAGCTCATCGGGATTCGACAGGGCGGCCTGACCGATCTCCCCCCTCAGCGTGCCGGGGAAACGATCGCCCAGCTGGTCCGCGGGCACCGTTCGAAGCAACTGCGCGAGCGCCGGGGACGCGGCAAACTCGCCCGCCGCGGGGAGATGCGATAGGCCCGGCACGACCGGCGCGTGGGTGCCGAGGGCCGCCACGCGGAGGATCTCGATGAACCGGCCCCGGTACATGGTCTCGCTGTAGTTCCAGAGCTCCTCGTGCGATGCGGGCGCCGACGAGCCGGCCGCCTGCGTGGATTCCCACGACGGCCGCTTGCTCGTCACCTGGAACGCATGGAACTCGGCGAGGACGGACAGCAGCACCGCAACGCCGAGCGCGACGGCCAGGGCCGTGATGACCAGCCGCACGAAGGCCTCCCGCCCCCCTCGAAGGGTCAGGCGAAGCCCGAGCCGGATCATCGCCGGGCCGCCGGCTCCGGATCCGATGTCGTCTCGATCTCGGGAACCGTCGTCCTGCCGTCGCGCACCATGACCTCGCGGTCGGCGTAGGCGGCCACGCGCGCATCGTGGGTGACCACCACGACGGTGGTGCCCTCCTGTCGGGCAAGGTCGACCAGCAGGTCCATGACCTGCTCCCCCATCAGTGAGTCCAGGGACCCGGTCGGCTCGTCCGCGAACAGGACGGACGGCCGCGTCGCCAGCGCCCGCGCCAGCGCCACGCGCTGCGCTTCGCCGCCGGACAGCTCTCCGGTACGATGATCGCCGAGCGCGGCAAGGTCCAGCCGTTGCAGCCATGCCGCGGCCGTCCGGTAGGCCTCCTTGTGGCTCGAGCGATTCAGCAGCAGAGGCAGCGCGATGTTGTCCGCCGCCGTGAGCTCCGGCACGAGCTGGCCGAACTGGAAGACGAAGCCGAACGCGCTGCGCCGCAGCTTCGTTCGTTTCGTCTCATCCAGTGAATCGATCTGCCGGCCTTCGAACCACACCTGTCCGCGATCCGGAGGGAAGATCCCGGCCAGGCAGTGCAGCAACGTCGACTTGCCGGACCCGCTCGGACCCATGATCGCCACGATCTCTCCAGCCGCGATCGACACACTCACGCCGCGGAGCGCGGGCGTCTCCCCGAACGATTTGATGATGTCGCGCCCCTCGATCGCGGGGACGCCCCCAGGACGTGGAGCCAGGCTCGTCGAACTCATCGCTGCACCATCTCCTTCAGGGAATCGAGCCGGGCCTCCGTCACGTCGATCCAGCGAAGGTCGGCCTCGAGGTGGAACAGACCGTAGTCCGCCAGTAGGGCGTCGACGGATGCCCCCGTGCGCTTCAGGTCCGTGAGCTCGCGCATGCGCTGCAGGTGGGCGGCCCGCTGAATCTCGAGGTAGCCCTTCGCTGAACGCCCGAGCATCAGCGAGATCACCACTTTGGCGAACAGGATCGTCTGGAGGTGCGGCTCAGGCTCGATCGCCTCCGAGAGCCACGTTGCGACATCCTGCTTGCCGACGTCCGTGATCGTGTACCGCTTGCGGTCGGGTCCGGCGCCCGGTTCGGACTCGCCCATCACTTTCCCGTCTCGCGCAAGACGCGAGAGCGTCGCATAGACCTGCCCGAACGGGAGCGACCGACCGACCCCGATGTACGCGTCGTAGTCGCGCTTGAGATCGTAGCCGTGGCTGGGTTCGCGCTGCAGCAAGCCTAGCAACGCCATGGGAACGCTCATCACGGAGAGCAGAATACGCTGAGTGTATACACCCTGTCAATACCCAGCGGCGGAGGGTGCGAGCCGGCCGCGCGTCCTCCGCTTCTATCGTCCCTAGCAACTAGGATCGGCGACCGATGGATCGCGCGGCGATCGAGGAATTGTTCGTCTTCACGGACTACGCATGGCGCCGCTACGAGGACGCGATCCGCCCGCTCGGCGACGACGCGCTCACCAGGCCGGCGCCCGGGTCCGGATGGCCGGCGTTGCGAGACGCGCTGTCCCACATGACGTGGGCCTACGTCCGATGGGTGGCGAACCCGGCCGCGACCACCGACGATCCCGTGGAACCGGTGAGCTCCTGGGCCGAGCTGGCGGACTACCGCCGCCGCGTCGTGGGGCATGCTCAGGCGTACTTCGAATCGCTGAGCGACGAGGAGCTGATGCGGCCACGCGAGATGGCCGTCGACGGCGAGCCGCTCGTCTACCGGCCCGCCGACATCCTCACCAACGTGATGCTGCACGAGCGCCAGCATCACGGGGACCTGAATACGCTGCTGTACCAGCTGGGTGCGGAACCGCCCATCGTGGAATTCCGCTTCTCCCTGCCGCAGCCACAGGCCTAGGCGTCTCGTCTCAGCTCCGCGAGCCGGGCCCTTCGTTCGTCACCAAAACACCGCGATCAACGCGCCGGGGGGCCTGGCGAACTCTCCGCCCGAGCGCGAGCATGGTCCGGGAGGCGCTTCCCCGGATGCGGATTCGGTGGTCCGGCCCCTGGCTTCGTTGGGTCGGTGTGATCTCGGCGGCATCGGTGCTGATCGCGGTCGGCATCATGCCGTTGGCGGCCGGGCTCGGCCTCGGCATCATCAAGGCCGACCGGGCGTTCAACCGCGGCGCGATGAGCCAGATCATCCTGCCGCCACTGCCCGCCCGGTCGACGATCTACGCCGCCGACGGATCCGTGCTGGCTCACGTCTGGGGGATGTACGACCGCGCGCCCCTCCCCCTGTCGCAGATCGCGCCGGTGGCGCGCCGCGCGGTGCTGGCCGCCGAGGATCACGGGTACTACTCCCACGGCGCCATCGATCCGGCGTCGATCCTGCGCGCGCTGCTGGTGAACCTTCGCGCGGGCGAGGTGCTGCAGGGCGGATCGACGATCGCGCAACAGCTGATGAAGAACCTGTACACGGGCAACGCCGACACGATCGCGCGAAAGATCCGCGAGGCGCAGGACGCGCTGGCGCTGGAGGCCCACTACAGCAAGAACCAGATCCTGGACGCGTACCTCAACTACATCTACCTGGGCAACGGCCTGTACGGCGTCGAGACGGCAGCCGAGCGATACTTCGACGTGCCGGCGAGCCGGTTGAGCCTTCCGCAGGCGGCGACCCTGGCGGGCATGATCGATGCGCCGGCCCTCACGGATCCGGTGCACCATCACCGAGCCGCCCTCGCGCGCCGCAACTGGGTCCTCGGCCGCATGAGCTCGCTCGGATGGATCACGCAGGCCGACTATGCCGCTGCGATCGAGACGCCGCTTCGGGTCGCGAAGCGACATCCGCCGACCCTGCGCGATCCGCGGTGGGTGCAACTCGTCGTCGGCGACTTCCTTGGCGACCCGCAGTTCGGCCCCAGCTTCCAGGCTCGCGCGCAGGCGCTCTACGAAGGCGGCCTTCGGATCTACACCACGCTTCGCCCCCGGCTCGAGCGGGCGGCGAACGCGATCATCAAGCGACGGATGGGCGGGCCGGGCATGCCACAGTCGGCGCTGGTGAGCCTGGTCCCGCAGACCGGCGCCGTCGAGGCCATGGCGGTGGGCAACTGGCCATGGCCGCAGCATCGCTACGACCTGGCCGTCGACCCCGGCGGCGGCCGCACGGCCGGCAGCTCCTTCAAGGCATACACGCTGGCGGCGGCGCTGGAGAAGGGCGTCTCCCCCGCGGCCGTGTACGACGGGAGCTCGCCGCGCACGATCCCGGACTGCGGCGGCGGACAGACCTGGACGGTGCACAACGCCGAGCCCGGATCGGGCAGCTACCCACTGTGGGAAGCCACGGCGGACTCGGTCAACGTCGTGTTCGCGCAGGTGATCGACCAGGTGGGGCCGCGAACCGTCGCCGACGTCGCGCACCGGATGGGGATCACGAGCCCGCTGGTGCCGGTGTGCCCGCTGACGCTCGGGACCTCGCCCGTCAGCCCGTTCGAGATGACGTCCGGCTACTCGACGCTCGCCAACGGCGGCGTGCATTGCCGTCCGTACGTCATCGCGTCGATCGCTTCGGCGACCGGACAGCGGATCTACCGGGCCCGTCCCTCCTGCACGCGTGCGATCCCGGCGTGGGTGGCCGCGGAGGAGACGGCGATGCTGCAGGGCGTGATCCGCTTCGGCACCGGCACGGCGGCGCAGCTGTGCCCGAGCGACTGCCGTCCCGAGGCCGGCAAGACGGGGACCGGCGAGAACTTCCAGGACGCATGGTTCCTCGGCTACGTCCCGCAGCTGGCCACCGGCGTCTGGGTCGGGTACGGCCGGGCGGAGGTGCCGATGCCCGACGTGCCCGGCTACGGCGAAGGGTTCGGGGGCACGCTCGCCGCCCCGATCTGGCACGACTTCATGCTGGTCGCCACCCGGGGCATGCCCGTGCGCGAGTTCCCGTCTCCCCCGCAGCGCATCCCGACGGCGCCGCCGGCTCCACCCGTCCCGACCCCCACGACACCTCCGTCCACCGCTCCCCCGCCGCCCCCGACCCCAGCCCCGTCGCCCTCGCCCTGAGAGGCCGCAACGTCGAGCCGGTGGTCGGTGCCTCGGACTGCCGTCAGACTTCAGCGCGACATGTCCCCGGCTCAGTCGCGCGCGATCAGCCCCGACGTCGCCCGCCGCTATCTGACCCTTCACCACTTCCTCGCGCCACCGCGGTCGCTCCCGACCGGGGTGCGGGGCGTGCGAACCGTGTTCGCGCGCTTCGGCTCGATCCAGTTCGATCCCATCGACGTGGCGGGCCGGAACCACGACCTGGTGCTCCTGGCCCGGGTCGCCGGATACCGGCGAGAGATGACGGAACGCCTCCTGTACAAGGACCGGTCCCTCTACGAGACGTACAACAAGGGCCTGTCGCTGGTGCCGATCGACGAACTGCCGTGGTATCGGATCACGTGGGACCGCGCCCGGCGCCGGCACGAGGGCGGCGCGTTCGACGCACACGCGCCGCTGGTCGAAGAGTTGCTGGAGCGGATCCGCACGTCGGGCCCGATGTCGTCGACCGACGTCCCGGCCCAGGCAGCGATCGACTGGTACTGGCGTCCGACGAACCAGGTGCGCGCGATCTTGGAAGCGCTGGCCGAGGCCGGCATCCTGGGCCTGGTCCGGCGAGACGGGAACCGGCGCGTCTACGACCTGGTCGAGCGCCTGTTTCCGGCGAAGCTCCTGCGGCGTCAAGTACCGCCCCGCGAGCAGTTCCGGCACAAGCTGCTGTCCCGGTACCGCGCGCACGGCCTGCTCGGCCGCACCGGCTCGCCGGAGCTGTGGCTGGGGACGTCACCTCGCGTCGGCGCGATCTACGGACTCGAGGGCGACCTGCCCCTCGCCGCCGCCGGGCGCAAGGTGCTGCTCGAGGAACTCCTGGAGGCCGGGTCCCTGGTCCCGGTCTCGGTCGACGGCGTGCGCGGCGAGCGCTTCGTACCCGAGGAGGCGATGCCGCTGCTGACTCGTGCCGAACGCGAGGTCGCCGCCGGCCGTCCGCCCGGGCACGCGACGCCGGGGGTGGCGTTCCTGGCGCCGCTCGACCCCTTGATCTGGGACCGGGACTTCCTGCGGGCGCTGTTCGGGTTCGACTACGTCTGGGAGGTCTACGTCCCGGCCGCCAAGCGCCGGTGGGGCTACTACGTGCTGCCGATCCTGTACGGCGATCGGCTGGTCGGGCGCATCGAGCCGCGGACGGAACGCAAGACGAAGGCGCTTCGCATCGCCGGGCTGTGGTGGGAGGCCGGGTTCGACCCGCTGCTCGCCGACGGGTTCGTCGAGGCGTTCGCCGAGGCGATCGAGGCCCATCGCGCGTTCGGCGGGGCCGAACGCGTGGTGTGGCCGAGAACGGCGCGCCACCGGCCGTTCGTCCAAGCCGTCCGGGCGCGCCTGTCGTACATTCCTTGACGGGGGGAAGGCAAGTGAGGCCCGCGTGGACGACGGGGACCTGGAGTTCGTTCTTCCCGAAGCGCCCCCCGAGGCATACCTCCGTTGGGCCGACGTCTGCGCTCGCGCCGCCGCTCCAGTTCCCGTGGGGGGGCATCAGCCCTGGATCGACGGGTACTTCGACGCGTCGGTGATCCCGTCGGTCCGCGCGCAAGCGTCGGCCGCGAGCGCCGCCGGCTCGTCCACCGTGACGCCGTCGATGCGGGGCGAGCCGCAGATGGTGGTGCGCACGCTCGGCCGGCTGCAGGACGTGGCCGACGCGGCCGAGGGATCGGCCCTGACGGACCTTCACCGCCGGATCCTGGCGGCGTGGACCGATCAGGTGCGCGCCATCACCTCTGCGCCGGTTGCCGCCGAGACCGACCTGTCGGTCTTTCGAGCCGGCTACGACACGTTCATGAGCGGCGACCTGGAGGCGATGCATCGATGGTTCGCGCCCGACGCCACGTTGGTCGTGCCGGGCCACACGCCCTTCTCCGGAACGTTTCACGGTCTGGCCGAGATCATGGCGCTGCTCACGCTGGCCAGCGACCGCCTCCGGCTCGACGCCCCCGAGCTCGTGACGATCGGAATGCACGGGGACGCCCTCGACGCCATGTTCGTGACCGCGGTCCGACGCGGACACCGTTCGCTGCGGGTGCGCCTGCACCAGTTCTGCTGGTTCAACGCCCGGGGGCAGATCGCCCACTCGGAGCTCGTGTTCGAAGAACCCGACGCGCTCGAGGAGTTCTTCCGCGACGGCTGACGGCTAGCCGGACCGGTCCGAGACTCCGTCCAACAGCGCCGGCAGCCGGGACATCCCCTCGAACGTCGCATCGGCGCCGGTCAGCCGCTCCGCGGGCGTGACGCCGGCAAACCCCAGGACGCGCATGCCCGCGGCCCGCGCCGCCGCCACGCCGTTCGGGCTGTCTTCGATCACGATGCACCCCGACGGCGGCACGCCCATGGCCGAGGCCGCGTACAGGAACAGGTCGGGGGCCGGCTTGCCGTGCGCAACCTGCTCCGCGCTGAAGATCCGCCCGTCGAACCGGTCGAGCAGCCCCGCGACGGTCAAGGAGCGCACGATGCGTTTCATCGTTCCCGACGAAGCCAGGCAGAACGGAACGGCCAGGGCGTCGAGCACCTCGCGGATCCCCGGGACCGGCCGCAGGCTCGTGTCGAACGCCTCGAACAGGCGGCGGTGGTACGCGTCGTCGAAGTCCGTGGGCAGCTCGCGGCCCGTGCGCTCGCGGATGATCGCGTGCACGCCGGGCAGCGTCCCGCCCAGGTAGTCGCGGATGCATTCCTCGACGGTGGTGGGATGCCCGCTCTCCGTCAGCAGGTCCGACAGCACGCGGTTCGCCAGTAGCTCGCTGTCCACCACGACGCCGTCGTTGTCGAAGATCACCAGCTCCGCCGAGGGCATCTGCCGACTCTAGTCGGCGTCGCCGGACAACACCGCCGAGGCGACCCTTGCCACGCGCGCGGGGTCGGCGATCGCGTCGATCTCCACGATCCGGCCCGCGGCCACGGTGAACCCCATGACGGCGAACGGCCGCCCGCCGAGCGTAACGACCACCCCGGCCGCGCCGTTCACCAGCGCCGGATGTAGGTGCGCACCCTGCAGCGCGCCCCGCAGTGCCTGTCCCGCGACGGCTGCCGGGCCGCTGAACACCTTCGAGGCCCCGGGGCGTCGTGCGCCGAAGTCGGCCCGCAGCACGACGTCGGGATCCAGCAACGCGACCAACGCCTCGAAGTCCCCATCACGAGCCGCGGCGAAGAACGCGTCGACGACCGCCCGTTGCCGGCGCATGTCCGGCTCCGGCTCGGGGAGGTCCGCGCCCCGAACTCGGCGGCGGGCGCGGCTGGCAAGCTGGCGGGCCGCGGCCGGCGTTCGGCCCACCATCGGCCCGATCTCCTCGAACGGCAGATCGAACATGTCGTGCAAGACGAAGGCCAGACGCTCGGCCGGCGTCAGCGTGTCCAGCACGACCAGCAGCGCCAGGCCAACCGAGTCCGCGAGCATGGCCTCGTCTTCCGGCTGGAGATCCTCCTTTGGAGTGACCACGGGATCCGGCAGGTGAACCTCCAAGGGCTCCTCGCGCCTCGCGTTGCGGGATCGCAGCGCGTTCAGGCAGACGCGCGCGACGATCGTCGTGAGCCATCCGCGGAGGTTCTCGACGTCGTCGGTGCCGGCCCGGCTGAAGCGCAGCCAGGCGTCCTGGACCGCGTCGTCGGCTTCCGGCAGGGAACCGAGCATCCGGTACGCGACCCCGCGCAGGTGGGCCCGGTGCTCCTCGAAGCGTTCCGCCAGCGGGCGATCCTGGTCCATGTGTGTCACATCCTCGGGTTGCGGCGTGTCATAGGGATTGACCCGTGGGAGTTGTCGGATGTGACCCCAGGGTAATCATGGATGTGGGAGGTGGTTCGGATGGATCCCATCTTGGTGACCGGCGGAACCGGCACGCTGGGACGACGCGTCGTGGCCCGCTTGAAGGACGGCGGCAACGAGGTTCGCGTGCTGACGCGCCAGGCCGGCAAACAGGGGGCGGGCGTCGGGTTCGTGACGGGCGACCTGTCGACCGGGGTCGGCATCGACGCAGCGGTCGAGGGCGTCGCCACGATCGTCCACTGCGCCGGGAGCAACAAGGGCGACGACACGGCGACGCGCAATCTTGTTCACGCCATCGCACGGACGGGCGACCGACCGCACATGGTGTACATCTCGGTCGTGGGCGCCGAGCGGGTGCCGGTCCACAGCGGGGTCGATCGGACGATGTTCGGCTACTTCGACAACAAGCGGAAGACCGAGCTGGTCGTCGAAGGCTCTGGGCTGCCGTGGACGACGCTGCGCGCTTCGCAGTTCCACGACCTCATGTACTTCGTGCTGGAGAAGCTGACGAAGCTGCCGGTCGTGCCCGTGCCGTCGGACGTCTCGTTCCAGCCGGTGGAGACCGACGAGGTGGCCGCCGAACTGGTCGCGTTGGCGCTGGGACCGGCGTCGGGTCTGGTGCCGGACATCGCCGGACCTCGTGTGTACTCGACCTCGGAGCTGGTTCACGGGTACCTGCGCGCGACGAAGCTGCGCCGATGGACGATGCCGGTGCGGCTGCCGGGCGGAGCCGCGCGAGCCCTGCGCGCCGGCGCCAACCTCGCGCCCGACCGCGCGGTGGGTCACCGGACGTGGGAGGACTACCTCGCCGATCGCCTGGCCCAGTCCGCGCAGGTCGCCTAGAAGCGGTCCCGACGCATTCTCCAACGCGGGCGGCGGCCGTTACCCTCTGGGTATGGATTCGGCTGGGGGGTACAGCTTTCGGGCGGCGACGCAGGACGACCTCGATGCTGTGGCGGACGTCGTTGCCGCCGACAACCTCGACGACGTCGGACAGGTGGTACTCGGCCGGGACTTCGTGGAGGGCCAGTGGAGCCGGCTCGGGTTCGACCTGGCCATCGACGCGTGGGTCGCCGTGGACGCGACGGGGACGGTCGTCGGCTACGGACAGGTCCGATTCGCCGAACCCGACGCGGTCGACTCGTGGGGCGTCGTGCATCCGAAGCACCGGGGCCGCGGCATCGGCTCCGAGTTGCTGGACCGGATCGAACGGCGGGCCGCGCAGATGCAACCCGAGGGCTCGCTCATTCGATTCCGGCATTCGGTCAGCTCGGGCGATCGGGCGGCCGCCGACATGGTGCGCGCGCGAGGGCTCCACCCCCTGCATCACTTCTGGCACATGCAGATCGACCTGACGCCGCCGATCGACCCCGGCCCGGAGCCCGAAGGGCTCGACATCACCGGCGTCAACCCCAACAACGACCTCCCTGCCGTCCACGCGGTGCTGGAACGAGCGTTCGTGGGCGACCTGAGTCATACGCCGGCGCCGTTCGAGGCGTGGGTCGAAGAAGAGACCGGGGGCTCGAACTTCGACCCGACGCTCTGGCTGGCGGCGCGAGACGAAGATGACATCGTCGGCGTGCTCACCGCGAGCGCCGGCGAGGACGGCGGCTGGGTGGACTACCTGGCCGTCCTCGCCTCCCATCGCGGCCGCGGCATCGGCGCTGCGCTGCTGCGCCGTTCGTTCGCGCTGTTCGCGGACCGCGGCTATGCGCGGGTCCTGGTGAGCGTCGACGCCCGGAACCCGACCGGCGCGACGGGCGTCTACGAGCGCGTGGGCATGCGCGTCGTCAACCGCTGGGACCTCTGGGAGCGACCGGCGAGCTGAGTACGACGTCACGCCGACCGACGTCGCACGCCCTACACTGGGGGCGGCGATGGGGCTCGCCTGAACCGCCGACCCGGCTGATGGCTCCTACCTGGCTGACAGGAGGGAGCGCACATGCGGACGGTGGTGGGCATCTCGGTGGCCGGGGCGGCGGGCGCGCTCGCGCGGTACGGGCTGGACGGACTCATCTCCCGGCGCGCCACGCTGTTTCCCTGGGGCACGTTCGTCGTCAACGTCACGGGCGCATTCCTGCTCGGGTTCCTGTTCACGATGCTGGCCGAGCGGCTGAGCGTGGCCCCATGGGTGCGGTCGACCGTGACGATCGGCTTCCTGGGCGCCTACACGACGTTTTCGACGCTGTCGTTCGAGACCTACCGTCTGTTACAGGATGGAGCGGTCGGACTGGCGGCGGCGAACGCCCTTGGCAGCATCTCGTCGGGCATCGTCGCCGTGTACCTCGGCGTGATCCTGGCTCGGGCGGTGTGAGATGCGGATCGAAGGCGAGGGCGAGCTGCTGCGGATCTTCATCGGCGAATCCGATCGATGGCACGGCAAGCCGCTCTACGAGGAGATCGTCGCCCTGGCGCGCCGCGAGGGGATCGCCGGAGCGACCGTGACGCGAGGCCTCGAGGGATTCGGCGCGAAGTCTCACCTGCACACGTCGCGCATCCTGCGGCTGAGCGAGGACCTCCCGATCGTGATCGAGATCGTGGACACGGCCGACAACATCGAGCGCGTGCTGCCGGCGTTGGACGCGATGGTCCAGGACGGCATGATGACCGTCGAGAAGGTCCGCGTGATCGCCTACCGGAGCGCGAACCCGGAGGCCTGACCCGGGCCTACCAGTAGTACCAACGACGGGACCCGCCGTTCGTCGTCGCGCCGATGCCGCCGACGAGCCATCCCACCACCCACAGGACGAACATGATCAGCGCCACCCACAGCAGCGCCTTGAACGCGAACCCCAATCCGAACACGAGCAGGATCAACAGGAACAGCAGGATCGCGAGGAGCATGTCCACCTCCCTTTCATCGGATGTGCAGGCTGACGCCGAAGATCACGAGCGGCCACAGCACGACCGCCAGGACCGCGGAGACCACCGGCTTGACCCCGTTCAGGTGGGCGAAGTAGTGGTGCGCGTTGGCGACGATCACGCCGATCACGACGTAGACGACCGCGAGGATCTTTCGGATCATCCGGGGTTCCGTACCCCGGATGCCGGGATTCATGCCTCAGCCGGGGGCGGGTGCCCCGTCGCGGTGCGGACATCGGCGTCCTCGCGTACCGTGGAGTCGAAGCACGCGTGCCGAAGGAGGATGGCTTCATGGCGACGGACGCGGTCAGCGTGATCCGAGAGGCGTACGGCGCGTACGCCGCGGGCGACGTTGACACCATGCTCGGCTACGTCGATCCCGAGCTCGAGTGGACCTACCTCGACCCCGCCGAAGAGGATCCACCACCGCGCGTCTGCCACGGTCGCCGCGAGCTCGAGGTCGCGCTGCGGCGGCAGCTGGGTCAGGGCCTGACGGCGCAGCTCGAAGAGACGGTCGGCAACGGGGACGAGGTCATGGTGGTGGTTCGGATCCCCGGTGTGGACGCGCTTCGGGCCCGAAAAGCCGACGACCGCAACTTCGACGTCATGACGGTGAAGGACGGCCGCATCGTGGCGATCCGCGCGTGCCACGACCGAGCGGAGGCGCGCTCAGCGGCGGGCCTGGACGGCTAGCCCGAGCAGCGCGTTCGCCGTCTGATCCCACGACCAGTGCTGTCGCACGAACTCGTGGATGTCCGACCGAACCCGTCGCCGCCTGGCCGGCGGCAGCGCCAGCAGAGTGTCGATGCCCGCACCGATGCGGGACGGCGACCCGACGCCG
>DASXAQ010000117.1:0-28245 GCA_036406615.1 Actinomycetota bacterium
GTCGGGCAGCTTCGCGACCTCGATCTCCTCGGCGAAGGGCGGGACGATCCCGGCTGGGCTGGCGGCGGCGATGCGGTCGTGGCGGGCGCGGAATTCTGGCTCGCGCTCCTTCCAGGCGGTCAGCACCGGCGAGGCGATGAAGATCGAGGAGTAGGTACCGGAGGCGATCCCGATCAGCATCGCGAAGGCGAAGTCCTTCAGCGTCGCGCCGCCGAACAGCAGCAGGCAGGTCACCCCGATCACGGTCGAGAAGCTGGTCGCCAGCGAGCGGGTGAGGACCTCGCTCATCGAGCGGTTGACGATCTGCGAGAACGCCGCCCGCGGCATCCGCGGCATGTTCTCGCGGATGCGGTCGAAGACGATGATCGTGTCGTATAACGAGTAGCCGAGGATGGTCAGGAAGGCGGCGACCGTGCCGCTGCTCACCTCCTGCCCGGTCAGCGAGTAGACCCCGCCGGTGATGAGGATGTCGTGGAACAGCGCGATCAGCACCGGGACTGCGAACTTCGGCTGGAACCGCAGCGCGACGTAGCCGCAGATCAGCAGCATCGAGAAGATGATCGCCTTGGCGGCGTTGTTGGCAACCGACTTGCCGAAGGTCGGCCCGACGCTCTGGTTCTCGAAGCTGTCGGGCTTTATCCCGAAGTCCGACTGAAGCGTCGATCGCGCCTTCTCGACCTGGGCCGGCTGCAGGTCGTGGCTCTGAATCTGGAATGTGTTGCTGCCGAAGTTGGGGTCGTCGACCTGCTGCACCTCGGCATCGCTGATCCCGATCCCGTCCAGCGCCGTGCGCACTCCTTCCTCGTCGGTCGCCTTGACCAGCGTCGTCTTGATCCGCGTCCCCGACTCGAAGTCGATGCCGAGGTTGAGCTGCTTGGTCGCCAGCGAGATCGCGCCGATGCTCAGGATCACCCCCGAGACCGTGAAGAACCAGCGGCTGGCGCCCATGAAGTCGAAATGCCAGCGGGCTCGCTGGCGGCCGGCCCCGAGCATCGAGGGCGATCGCAGAAAGCGCGAGTGGCTCATCGTGCTCAGCAGCGCCTGAGTGAAGACGACAGCGGTCAGCAGCGAGACGATCGTGCCGACGCCGAGGGTGAAGGCGAACCCCTTGACGCCCGCGGTCGCGAGCACGAAGAGGATGAACGCGGTCATCAGCGTGACCACGTTGGCGTCGATGATCGTCGCGATTCCGCGCCGATAGCCGGCGGCGATCGCAGAGGGCATGGATCTGCCCGCGCGCACCTCCTCCTTGATGCGCTCGAAGATCACGATGTTGGAGTCCGCGGCGACGCCGATCGTGAGGATCAGGCCGGCGATCCCCGGCAGCGTCAGGGTGATCGGGATCAGCTTGATCAGCGCGAAGAAGATGACCCCGTAGGCGCCCAGCGCGACGCTCGCCACGACCCCGAGGAAGCGGTAGAAGGCGATCAGGAAGATCACCACCAGGATCAGGCCGACGACGCCTGCCCTCAGGCCCTCGTGAAGCGCCTGCTCGCCGAGGGTCGCCGAGACCTCGCTCTGGCTGATCAGCTTCAGGTTGATCGGCAGGGCGCCGATCTTCAGCAGCTTCGCCAGATCCTGGGCCTCCTGGACCTGCAGCCCGGTGATCTGAGCCCCGTTGCGGCCATCGATGCCGTCCGGGTTCTCCTGGAAGTTGATGATCGGCCGCGAGGCGACCTCGTTGTCGAGCACGACCGCGAAGTGGCCGGACGCCTGGTCGGGGCTGATCCCGGAGTTGGGCAGGTAGTTGGCGGCCGCGCGCTGGGCGATCTGGCGGGTGACGTCGGAGAACTCCTGCCGGCCGGTGTCGGTGAAGTCGAAGGTGACGTTCGGCGCGTTTGTCTGCGGGTCGAAGTTCTGCTCGGGGTTCTTGATGTCGGTTCCCGCGACCGCCGGCTTGTCCTTGATCGCGTACCAGCCCGGCGGATGCTCGTCGGGCGGGACGGCAACTCCGTCGTCGCCGATCGGTTGCTCGGAGACGACCAGCGTGCCCTCGGGCACCTTGATCACGATCCCGTTCTTGGGCCGCTTCTCGCCGGTCGGGCTGACGAACAGGTCGGCGCGCTTGGTCTCGGGCCCGGCGATCAGCTTGTGCGGCGGCCTTTTGGCGAAAAGGTAGTAGCGGGCGGGCGCGGTGCAGTCGTTGCAGTCGGACTTGGGCGGCTGCTCGGAGGCGATCAGGGCCGCGTCGTATGCGTTCGGCTCGGCGCCCGAGTTGATCAACTGCTGGTTGAGGATGTCGGTCGGCTCGCGGTGGGCCTTACGCCATTCGTCCTGGAGGGCGATCAGCGGCCCCGACGGCGGGGCGGCACCCGGCGTCCCGGCGATCTCTCGCGCCGGCCCGAGCAGGTTGGGCTCCCAGTCGTAGAAGTAGAGCTGCGCGGTGGTCCCGACCTGGTCGGCGGCCCGGCCTGCGTTCTTGACGTCGGGCAGCCCGACGCTGATCTCGTCGGTGCCGAGGCGCGAGATCTCCGGCTCGGCGACGCCGAAGGCGTCGATCCGCTCGCGGATGATGTCGATCGAGCGGTCGATCGCCTCGCCGTTTACCTCCGGCTGCTGCGGAGTCGGACGCCCCTCGTAGACGAGCTCGACGCCACCCCGCAGGTCGAGGCCGAGCTGCGTCTTGTGGGTGGCGATGATCAGGGCCGAAACCCCGATCAGGCCGGCGACGAACAGCAGGACGAAGAGGTTGCGGCGGCGCCCGCCCATGGCCGCTAGTTGTCGGGCGTGAGAACGATCAGCAGCCCGCCGTCCTCGTCGTAGCCGGGGAAGACGTCGGCAACCGCCTCGGCCGGCAGGTCACCCTCGGCATTGACCGAGACCCGCTTGCCGAGCGAGCGGACCCCCCATTCGAGCGAGGTCTCGATCGGGTCGGTGTTGCCGTCGCCATTGGTGTCGGCCTCCTCGCCCCCGTCACCCTCGTCGATCCACTGAAGACCGAGGACTTCCTTGACCGGCCGCCCCATCACCTGGTCCTCGGCGAGGCCGGTGAGCTCGAAGCTCCCGCGCCCGGCGCCGATCACGCGGCCCTCCTTGTCGCAGACGAAGAAGGCGGCATTGGGGGCCGGGTAGTAGTCGTCGAGAAGCTCGAACAGGAAGCCGAACCCGCACTTCGAGCAGCCCTTTGGCCGGCTGCTGAAGCCCGCGTTCCGGTCTCCGCTGACCTCCCGGTTCCCGCAGTTGGGGCAGATGAAGAACGGCATGCTGAGAACAGGCTACAAATTGGGCGCCGCCGAATAGCCGAAGCGTCGAGCCGGACCCCGTCCTAGAACAGGGTCGCGGCGCCCTCCGGCACGGGGATGTCGAGATGCTCGAAGGCCCGCTGGGTGAGGACCCGGCCCCGCGGGGTGCGCTTCAGCAGCCCCTCCTGGAGCAGGTACGGCTCCAGCACGTCTTCGATCGTGTCCTCCTCCTCGCCGACCGCGACGGCAAGGGTCGAGAGGCCGACAGGGCCGCCGTTGAACTTGGTCGCGATCGTCTCCAGAAGGATGCGGTCGTGGCGGTCGAGGCCTGCGAGGTCGACCTCGAGCATCTCCAGCGCCGCCTCGGCGACCCCCGCCGTGACAGCCCCCTCGCTCTTGACCTGGGCGAAGTCGCGCACCCTCCGCAGCAGCCGGTTGGCGACCCGCGGCGTGCCCCGCGACCGTCCGGCGATCTCGGCCGCTCCCCCCTCGTCGATCTCGATCGCCAGGATGCCGGCCGAACGCCGGACGATCCGCGACAGGTCCGAGGCCGAGTAGTAGTCGAGCCGCGGCGAGAAGCCGAATCGCTCACGCAGCGGCAGCGTGATCAGTCCCGGCCGGGTCGTCGCGGCCACGAGCGTGAACCGGGGGAGATCGAGCCGGATGCTTCGCGCCGACGGCCCCTTGCCGATCACGACGTCGAGCTTGAACTCCTCCAGCGCCGGGTACAGCACCTCCTCGACCGCGCGCGGCATCCGGTGCACCTCGTCGACGAACAGGACGTCGCCCTCTTCGAGATTGGTGAGGATCGCCGCGAGATCTCCGGCACGCTCCAGCGCCGGGCCCGAGGTGGGACGGAACGCGACCTCGATCTCGTTGGCGACGATCCCGGCAAGGGTCGTCTTGCCGAGGCCCGGCGGCCCCGAGAGCAGGATGTGGTCCACCGGCTCGCCCCGACGGCGGGCGCCCTCGATGAGCAGGCCGAGCTGTTCCTTGATGCGGGGCTGTCCGACGAACTCCGACAACGACCGCGGCCGTAGCGCGGCGTCGAACTCGGACTCCTCGGGGCGCACGTCGGTCGCCACCAGGCGGACGTCGCCGGGTTCGAACTCCTCCAGGTCCAGGTCGGCAGCCCCCGGCTCCCGGGTTCGCCCGCCGCCTGCCTGCCGGCCGGCCGTCACCGGCCCACTCCGCGCAGCGCCTCTCGCAGCAGCTCCTCGACGGGGCGGTCGCCGTTCGGCGGGATCGCGGCCACGGCCTCACGAGCCTCCTGCGCCGACAGCCCGAGCGCCAGCAGGGCCTCGCGCACCTCGGCCAGCGGGCCGGTCGCCTCGGGCTCTCCACCGGCGCCCAGGCGATCCTTCAAGTCCAGGATGATCCGCGCCGCCACCTTCTTGCCGACGCCCGGCGCGAGCGCGAGCGCGTCGGCGTCCCCGCTCGCGATGGCGCGGCGCAGGGCATCCACCGAGAGCACCGACAGGATGGCGATCGCCATCTTCGGTCCGACCCCCGTGACCGTCACGAGCGCATCGAACGCGCTGCGCTCGTCCGGGGACGCGAATCCGTACAGGATCATCTGGTCGTCGCGAACTTGCAGCCGTGTGTACAGACGCGCGACGCGCCCGGCCGCCGGCAGGGACGCCAACGTGCCCGCCGGCACCAGGACCTCATACCCGACGCCTCCGGCCGACAGCACGACGCGGTCCCCCGCCTTCTCGGCCACGCGCCCTTCGAGCAACGAGATCAACGAACAGCCTCCTCCGCCAGCCGGCGCATGCGCGACTGCTGCAGGTGGCACACCGCGATGGCGACCGCGTCGGCGGCGTCCGGCTGCTCGGGCACCGCCGGCGCGCCGAGGATCAGGGTCAGCGCGCGCCGCACCTGCTCCTTGGACGCGTTGCCGACGCCCGCGACCGCCATCTTGACCTCGAGGGGGGCGTACTCGCGAACCTCGAGCCCCGCGTCGGCGGCGGCCAGCAGGATCGCCCCCGACGCGCGCGCCACCTCCATCGCGCTCGCCGTGTTGCGACCCCACATCAGCCGTTCCATCGCCACCGCATCCGGCGCATGGCGTGCGATCGCCTGGCGGACCGCCGCGTAGACGCGGCGCAGGCGCGCGCCGTCGGACAGGCCCGAGGGGGTTCGAAGCGTCGCGGCCCAGGCGACGGCCGGCCGGCGCTCACCCCGCGCGACGGCGGCCATGCCCAGCGTGGCCATCCCCGGGTCGACGCCCAGCACGGTGCGATCGAACATACGTTCAGCGCAGCCTACGCCGGGCCCGTGACCGACGCAACGATCGTCAGCCGACCTCGGCCAGAACCTCGTCGGGGATGTCGAAGTTCGCGTGCACGGTCTGGACGTCGTCGAGGTCCTCGAGCGCCTCGATCAGCCGCAGGACGGACGCGGCGCGGTCGGCGCCGACCGGCACGGTGGTCTGCGGCAGCATGGTGAGCTCGGCCGAGGCGATGGGGATGCCCGCCCCCTCCAGGGACGCGCGCACGTCGCGCAGGGATTCGGGGTCGGTCACGATCTCCCACTGGTCGCCCGCGTCGGTGAGATCGTCGGCGCCGGCCTCCACGATGACCTCCAGGATGCGGTCCTCCGGCGGGGCGGTGGCCTTCTCGATCTCGATCAGGCCGCGGCGCGTGAACATCCACGCGACGCTGCCCTGCTCGCCGAGGTTGCCGCTGTGGCGAGAGAACGCGTGGCGGATCTCCTGGCCGGTGCGGTTGCGGTTGTCGGTCATCGCCTCGATGAGGATGGCGACGCCGGCGGGGCCGTAGCCCTCGTAGACCGCTTCCTCGTAGCGCGCGCCGCCTTCCTCCGCGCCTCCGCCGCGCTTGATCGCCCGCTCGATGTTGTCCCACGGCACGGACGCGTCGCGCGCCTTGTCGACGGCCGAGGCTAGCGTCATGTTGGCGTCGACGCTCGGACCGCCCTCCCGCGCCGCGACCTCGATCGCGCGCAACAGCTTCGCGAACGCCTGGCTCCGCTTGGCGTCCTGCGCGCCCTTGCGGCGCTTGATCGTGCTCCACTTCGAGTGCCCGGACATCTCGCAAGAAGACTAGCGAACCGCCCCCCGAGCGTCCCCCGGCCGTTCGCCGGAACCTGCGCGCTCAGCCTGCGAGGTCCAGAACCAGCCGGTGCAGCCGCGGATCGCCCGCGATCTCCGGGTGGAACGCCGTCGCGAGGAGCGACCCCTGCCGCACCGCGATGGGGACGCCATCGTGCTCGGCGAGGACCCGCACCGAAGGGCCGGCGCGCACCACCTGGGGGGCTCGGATGAACACCGCACGGACCGGCCCCACGTCCCCGACGTCCACGTCGGCCTCGAAGGAGTCGACCTGACGCCCGTACGCGTTGCGGCGGACCGCGACGTCCATCACGCCGAGCAACGCGTCGCCGTCCACCACCTCGGCGGCCATCGCGATCATGCCGGCGCACGTGCCGAACAGCGGCATGCCCGCGTTCGCCCGCTCGCGAATGGGCTCGACCAGCCCGTAGATTCGCGCGAGCCTGCCGATCGTGGTGGACTCGCCACCCGGGATGGACAGGCACGCGACCTCGGCCAGGTCGTCCGGCGTCCGGACGAGCACGGGCGCGGCGCCGCACGCCGCGAACATCGCGGCGTGCTCACGGAAGTCGCCCTGCAGGGCCAGCACGCCGGCCTTGGTCACCCCACGACCTCCCACGCGACTTCGACGCGATGGCCGTCGGGGTCGAGGCACTTGAACCCGACCATCGCCGGCTCCTCCGTGTCCTCGACGATCGGCACGCCGTCGGCCACCAGGCGCGCGCGCAGCGCACGGACCTCGTCCGGCGAGTCGAGATCGAACCCGAAGTGATCGAACGCGGCCGGCACGTCGCCACCGCCGCCCGGCCCGAGCGCCAGCGAGAACCCGGCGGCGTCGCGCACGATCAGCACGCCGTCGGGATACATCGTCGCGGGACCGGCGTCGAACCCGAAGTACCGTTCGTAGAACGCGCGGGCCCGCTGCTGGTCGGCCACCACGATCGCCACGTGGGTGACGGTCACCGCCCGGCGCTCCCCGATGGACGCTCGGCCGGCCCCCGTTACCAGCCGCGGGTCTGCAGCAGGTTCTCGGGACCGATCTCGGCGATGTCGAGCCCGCGCATCGGTTCCCCGAGGCCGCGCGAGACCTTGGCCAGGATCTCCGGGTCGTTGTAGTACGTCGTCGCCTCGACGATCGCGCGCGCCCGCACGGCCGGATCCTCGGACTTGTAGATGCCCGAGCCCACGAAGTTGCCGTCGGCCCCCAGCTGCATCATGAGCGCCGCGTCCGAGGGCGTCGCGAGCCCTCCCGCCGAGAAGTTCACGACGGGAAGCTGGCCCGTCGCGCCGACCTGGCGAACCAGCTCGAGCGGGGCACCCAGCTCCTTCGCCGCGCCGCCGAGCTCCTCGTCGCGCAGGGACGCGACCCAGCGGATCTGGCCCTGGATCTTGCGCATGTGCCGGACGGCCTCGACGACGTTGCCGGTGCCGGCCTCGCCTTTCGTGCGGATCATCGCGGCGCCCTCGGCGATGCGTCGCAGCGCCTCCCCGAGGTCCCGCGCACCGCACACGAACGGCACCGTGAACGACCACTTGTCGACGTGGTGCTCCTCGTCCGCCGGCGTGAGCACCTCGCTCTCGTCGATGTAGTCGACGCCCAACGCCTGCAGGACCTGCGCCTCGACGAAGTGCCCGATGCGGCACTTGGCCATCACGGGGATGGAGACCGCGTCCATGATCTCCTGGACCTTCGTCGGGTCGGCCATGCGCGCGACGCCGCCCTCCTTGCGGATGTCGGCGGGCACGCGCTCCAGCGCCATGACCGCGCAGGCGCCCGCGTCCTCGGCGATCTTGGCCTGCTCGGCGGTCGTGACGTCCATGATCACGCCGCCCTTGAGCATGTCCGCCAGGCCGGTCTTGACCCTCAGCGTTCCGGTCTCGTTCTCCATGGTCCGCCTCCCGCGCAGGCGAAACGTCGCCTGAATCCTCATTCAGTGTACCCGCAGGCCGAGGCGGGTTCGAGGCTACGGGTTGACGGTGACGTGCAGCGTGGACGGGTACAGCTCGACCCAGGTGTTGCCGGGCGCCAGCGCGATCGTGGCGCCGGAGCGGTCGACCAGCTTGGTGACGTCGCCGACGGACGGGCGAACCCACTTGCCCACGATCACCTTCCCGTTGCGGAAGACGTAGACCTTGCCGGTCCCGACCACGTGCGCGAGCGGCGAGGGGACCCCGTTGACGTCGGTGATCTGCGTGTTGGTCACCTTCACGACCTGCACGACGACGTTGGTTGCCTGGATGGTGGATCCGTCCGACAGCGTCGCCGGCGTCGTCCCGTACCAGCGGGTGTAGGCGTGCTTGTGGCGCGACCACTTCCACATCACGTCGGAGTACGGCGAGAACGGCAGGTGCACGGCCAGGCCCTTCGCGCCCGAGGGCCGGGTCGCCGAGTACGTGAAGACGGGCTTCGGCGCGCCCTCGCCCCTCGGCGCGTACCGCCACAGCGCCGCGGTGCTCGTGTACAGGTTGTGCGGCGCCACCCGGCCGGGGTCGCGCTGGTACGCCGCGGCCGCCTTCTCGAAGTTGACGTCGTGCAGCCCCATCGCGCGCACCTTGCGGATGACGGCCCCAACGCCGCCGGCGTAGCCGAACAGCGGGTGGCCGAACTGCACCAGGACGTCCGGGTCCTCGAGCCGGCCGCTGCGCACCGGCTCCACCCGCGCCGCCTCGGTGCACTGGAACACCGCGATGAACCGAGTGATGCCGGCTTCGACCGGCTCCTCGTACACGATGTCGGCGGCGTCCAGGCCCGTCTGCGGGCGCGCCTCCGGCAGGTTCTCGACCTTGATCGCGAGGGCCGGCCTGGCGGGCACCGTTCCGCCCTTCGGCGCCCTGCCCGTCAACGGACACGTGGGCGGCGGCGGCGATGAATGCCTCGTCACGGCGCCGAGCAGCCCGGTCACCGGGTTGCCCTGACCTCCGAGCGCGAGCACGCCGATGGCCAGCGCCACGGCAAGCACGACGCCTCCGACCACGACCAGCTTGCGGCCGCGACGAGACAGCGCCATGACGGTGGGTACCTCCTGAGGTGTGGGGAACGTGCGGGGCTGACGGCGATGCTAGCCCGGGCGGCGGCCCATCACAACGACCCTGGGGCCGCCTTCACATCTCCTCAAGGATCCGGATCCGGTCCTGGATCGGGGGGTGCGTGTTGAACAGGTTTTCCCACCAGTGGTTATCGGCGCCGGGCACCCGCGAGGGCTGGTTCAGCCACAGATGGCCGGTGGCGTTGTTCGCCACCTGCATCGGGGTGTGGTCGTCGGCGATCTTGCGAAGCGCGCTGGCCAGGCCGGGTGGATAGCGCGTCAACATCACACCCTCCGAGTCGGCCAGGTACTCCCGGCGGCGAGAGACGGACATCTTGATGACCTGGGCGAACAGCGGCGCCAGGATCGCCAGTACCAGCCCGACGATGGCAAGCAGCGCGAAGCCCTGGCCGCCCCCCTCGTTGTCCCGGCCGCGCCCGGCCATGCCGCCCCAGAAGAACCATCGCAGCATGAACTCGGCGATCAGGACGACCGACCCGACGAGCGTCGCCACCACCGTGCCGAGCAGGATGTCGCGGTCCTTCACGTGCGACATCTCGTGGCCGACGACCCCCTCCAGCTCGACGCGGTCCATCATGTCGAGCAGCCCGCGCGTGACGGCGATCGATGAGTGCTCGGGATCGCGACCGGTGGCGAACGCGTTCGGCGAACGCTCGGGCACGACGTAGACCGACGGCTTCGGCAGCCCGGCGGCGATCGCCATCCCCTCCACGACGTTGTGCAGGCGCGGTTCCTGTTCGTGGGTGACGGGCTGCGCGCGCGACGTGGACAGCACCAGCCGGTCCCCGTAGCGGTACGACGCGATCGACATCGCCCCCGAGATCGCCAGCGCGATGATCAGGCCCGCCAGCGACGCGGCGAAGCTGCCCCTCGCGATGATGTAGGCGAACAGGAACCCCAGACCCCCGACGAACACGAGCGTCAGGAAGATCAGCAGATACGTCTTGCGCTTGTTGCTCGCGATCTGCTCGTACACGGCCTAGAACTGCACCTCGACGGGTCCGCGCGCGGGCTCGTCGATGTCGAAGAACTCCTTCTTCGCGAAGCGCCCGCCGGTGGCCGCGACGATCAGGCTGGCCGGGAAGCTCTGGATCAGCGCGTTGTACCCCTGGACCTGGTCGTTGTAGAACTGCCTCGCGTACGCGATCTTGTCCTCCGTCCCGGTCAGCTCCTCCTGCAGGGCCAGGAAGTTCTGGTTCGCCTTCAGCTCCGGGTAGTTCTCGGCGACGGCGATCAGCTTGCCGACCGACCGGGTGATCTCGTTCTCCGCCTTCGCCTGGTTCTCGACGCCGGTGGCCTCCTGGGCCTGCGTCCGGGCACGGGTCACATCCTCGAACACCTCGCGCTCGTGGGCGGCGTAGCCCTTGACGGTCTCGATCAGGTTCGGGATCAGGTCGTAGCGCCGACGCAGCTGGACATCGATCTGCGACCAGGCGTTCTCGGTGCGAACGCGGTCGCGGACGAGGCGGTTGTACGTGAACACGGCCCACAGGACCAGCAGCACCACGACGCCCAGGACGATCCACAGGGCCAGCACGGCGGCATCTTAGCAGCGGCCCGGTTTGCGCCCGGGCCGGCGGCTCGGCACGGCGCCCGATCAGCGCCGGCCGGCCGCGTACGCCTCGCGGTAGGCCGCCTCGACCTCGTCCACCACGGTCGCCCAGCTGAACCGGCGCGCGCGCTTGAGCGCCGCCTCCCGGATCGCGCCGGCCAGGGGCCGGTCTTCGAACAGCTTGCGGGCGGCGGCCACCAGGCCGCGGACGTTGCCCGGCTCGGTCAGCAGGCCCTCCACGTTGTCGCGGACGACCTCGCGGTAGCCGGGGATGTCGGAGCCGACCACGGGCAGCCCGGCCGCCATCGCCTCTACGAGCACGATGCCGAAGCTCTCGTTGCCGATCGCCGGCGCCAGGAACACGTCGCCGGCCGCGTAGTACGGCGGCAGCTCGGCGTTCGACACCGCCCCGAACATGAGCAGCCGCGCCCGGGCGGCGTCGTCGACCCGGTCCACCACGCCGCGCTCGGGCCCGTCGCCGACGACGAGCAGGTACACGTCGGGCAGCTCGCGAGCGAGCCGTTCGAACGTCTCGACGGCGAACGCGAAGCCCTTGCGCCGCTCCAGTCGGTTCACGAACAGGAGATGCTTTCCGGGCGGGACCCTGGCCGGCGCCACGCCCTGGAACCGCTCCACCGCAACGCCGTTCGGGACGATCCGCAGTCCGTCGGAGAAGCGCGTGCGCACGAAGCTCGCGGCCGCGTTCGACACGGCGAGGCGAACCGTCAGTCGGTCCCACACGCGCCGAAGCAGCGGCGTCGCCAGGCGCAGCAGTGCGGAGCGATCGGCGTAGGCGTGGAAGGTGGCGACCACCGGTGCCGGCGAGACCTGCGCGGCGAACATCGAACACGACGGCGCAAACGGTTCGTGGACGTGCACGACGTCCGGTCGGAACGCCTCGAGCGCGTGGGCGATGCGGGGACGGCTGCGGGGATTCGGCCCGATCGGCGCCACCGAGCCGTTGAACGGGATCGCGATGGGGCGGGCGACCACGACCACCCCGGGGTCCTCCGCCGGGCTGCGGCCCGGAGCCAGCACCAGCGTCTCGTGACCGCGCTCGCGAAGCCGCGCGGCCAGGCCGCGGACGTGGGTCTGCACGCCGCCGGGCGAGTCCCACGCGTAGGGGCACGCCAGCGCGACCCTCACGGCGCCATCCCGTTCCACGCCGGCTGGAACAGGTGCCAGTCGGCGGGTGCCTCGGCGATGAACCGTTCGAAGCGCCGGGCCAGGGCCTGCGTGGCCGCGCGCACGTCGGCGGACGTGTCGCCGGTGCGTTCGATCGCCAGCGGCCGCTCCACCCGGCAATGCCACCCCTGCTCGGTCGTGAACACGGCGCTCGGCAGCAGCGGCGCACCGGTGACCATCGACAGGAACGCCGGGCCGGCGGGCAGCGACATCGCGCGGCCGAACACCTCCACGGTTGTCCCCCGCCCGGTGAGATTGCGATCCGCCAGCAGCGCGAGGACGCGGTTCTGGGAAAGCTTGCGCACCAGCCGTTCTCCCAGCCGCTCCCCCGCCCCCAGCGGGACGATGTCCATCCCGAGGGCGCGCCGGTGCCGGTAGAAGAGGTCGAAGACCGCCGCGGGCTTGAGCTCCTCCGCCACCGCGACGATCGGGTAGCCGCGCAGCGCCAGCCAATGCCCGGCGGCGTCCCAGTTGCCCATGTGCGGGAGCGCCAGGATCACGCCGCGCCCGGCTTCGAGCCCGGCGTCGATCCATTCGACCCCCTCCACCTTGAACCGCCGCTCGACCTCGTCCCAGGGCATGGCTCGGAGGGCGAAGGTCTCGAACCAGTAGCGCCCGTACAACGCGAACGCCTCCCGGGTGGCCGCCCGCACCAGCTGGGAGTCGGCCGGGCTGCCGAGCACCTGCGACAGGTTGGCCGCCACGGTCGAGCGCTCCGACTCGAGTCGCCGGTATCGCGCCGCCAGGAACCATTCGGCGGCGCGCAGGCCGATGGGACGAGGCACGTGCAGACCGATCCACTCGGCCACGCGCATCGACAGGACCGCCGGGTCCGCCCACGGCGTGTCGCGGAGGCTCACGAGGCGCCGCCGCGTTCCTGCTTGACCACGGCGATCGCCTCGCCCGCGGCCACCATGGCGGCCAGCGCGCAGTAGGCCCACAGCCCCGCAACCGTCGAGCCGGCCATCAGGCCCAGGCACAGAGCTCCGGTGCGCGCGGCGCGGCCCAGCAGTCCGGTGCCCGTCGCGTAGCCGAGCGCCGCGCCGCGCGCCCGGCCGTAGGCGGCCAGCAGCCCGAGCCCCAGTCCAACCAGGGACAGCACCGCGGCGGTCGGGTCGCTCGCGCGGTTCGTCCACGCCAGCGGGGTCAGCAGCGCCGCATCCAGCACGGGCTCCATGAGCCGGCCGGCGAACCTGGCCCGGGGCGACCCGGCCTCGGTCGCGGGACCAGCCGCCGCCAGGGCCGCGGTTCCGAGCAGCCCCACGGCGCCGGCCCAGGCGGGATGGCCCTGGAGCAGGAGCGCGGCGGCGCCGAGCGCGCAGGCGGCCGAGGCGGCCAGGAGAGGGAGAACCAGGGCGTTCGCGCGGCGGACGTTCCGCGGACGCGTCGACTCGACCATCGTACGGGCCCGAGCCTACCATCACGGTGGGACCCGGCCGCCGGCCGAAGCCGGCGCGCAGCGTTCTCCTATAATCGCCGGTCCGGGCTTTGCCCGGTGGCGCAACTCCCCCGCCGGCGTGCGCCGCTCGACGCAGGAGGAAGGGACGCATGAACGTCTACGAGCCCGCACGGATCCGCAACGTCCTGCTCGTCGGTCACAGCGGCGCCGGCAAGACGACCCTCCTGGAGGCCATGCTGTTCTCGGCCGGCGCCATCACGCGGATGGGCAAGGTCGAAGACGGCAACACCGTGTCGGACCACGATCCCGAGGAGGTCCATCGCGGCATCAGCGTCTCCCTGGCGATGGCGCCCATCGAGACCGGCGGCGTCAAGGTCAACGTCCTGGACGCCCCCGGGTACGCCGACTTCATCGGCGACGTCCAGGGCGGCCTGCGCGCCGTCGACGCGTGCCTGTTCGTCGTCTCGGCCGTCGACGGCGTCGAGGTCCAGCACGAGATGGTCTGGGAGATGGCCGTCGAGGCGGGCCTGCCGCGAGCGTTCTTCGTCAACAAGCTGGACCGCGAGCGGGCGTCGTTCGAGCGAACGCTGGACGAGATGGTCAAGGCGTTCGGGACGCAGGTGGCGCCGGTCCAACTGCCCCTCGGCGAGGAGCACGAGTTCGCCGGCCTGGTCGACCTGCTCTCGCGCCGGGCGTACCGCTACGAGTCGGGGCCGGCCGGGGCCGAGGGCGACTGGCCGGACGACCTCGCGGCCAAGGCCGAACCCTTCCGCGAGAAGCTGGCCGAGGCGGTGGCCGAGGCCGACGACGCGCTGCTGGAGAAGTACCTGGAGACCGGCGAGCTCTCCCCCGAGGAGATCGTGCGCGGGGTCAAGGCCGGGCTCGCCGATGCGAAGTTCGCCCCGGTGCTCGCCGGGGCGGCCGACCGCCCGATCGGCGTCGACCGGCTGCTGGCGTTCATCGTCGACGCGTTCCCGTCGCCCGCCGACCGGCCGCCGGTGACGGTCGCCGCCGCCGACGGGTCCGCCCGCGAGGTCGCGTGCGATCCCGGCGGTCCGTTGATCGCGCAGGTGTTCAAGACGGTGTCGGACCCGTTCGTCGGGCGCATCAACCTGTTCCGCGTCTTCTCCGGAAAGGTCCGCCCGGACTCGGCCGTGTTCGACGCCTCGCAGAAGACCGACGAACGGGTGGGTCAGCTGTTCTCGCTGCGAGGCAAGGAGCACGAGACGGTCGCCGAGGTCCAGGCCGGCGATATCGGCGCCGTCGCCAAGCTGGCGCACGCCGTCACCGGCGACACGTTCTCGGTGAAGTCCGACGCCGTCACGCTGCCCACGATCCCGCTGCCCCAACCGTTGTACGCCGTGGCGATCGAGCCGAAGACCAAGGGCGACGAGGACAAGCTGTCCACGGCGCTCGCGCGGGTGCGCGAGGACGACCCCACGCTTCGCGTCGAGCGCTCGTCCGAGACGCACGAGACCGTGCTGTACGGGATGGGCGAGACGCACGTGGCGACGATGGTCGAGCGCATGAAGGCGAAGTTCGGCGTGGACGTGGTCACCCACCCCGCGCGCGTCGCGTACAAGGAGACGCTGCGCGGCACGGCGAAGGCACAGGGCCGCCACGTGAAGCAGTCCGGCGGCCACGGACAGTACGGCATCGCGTGGATCGAGGTCGAGCCGATGCCTCGCGGCGAGGGATTCCAGTTCGTCAACAAGATCTTCGGCGGCGCGATCCCCTCACAGTTCATCCCGTCGGTCGAGAAGGGCATCGTCAAGCAGATGCAGGACGGCGTCGTCACGAACAACGAGATGGTCGATGTCCGCGTAACGCTGTACGACGGCAAGTTCCATACGGTGGACTCGTCGGACATGGCGTTCCAGATCGCGGGGTCGCTGGCGATCAAGGAGGCCGCGCAGGCCGCCGGCGTCGCGCTGCTCGAGCCGATCATGCAGGTCGAGATCGTCGTGCCCGAGTCGTACACCGGCGACGTGATGGGCGACCTCAACGCGAAGCGCGGGCGGATCCTGGGCATGGAATCATCCGGCGCCGGCAAGCAGCGCATCCGCGCGATGGCGCCGCAGGCCGAGATGACCCGCTACGCGATCGACCTTCGCTCCATGACCCACGGCCGCGGCGTGTTCACGATGGCGTTCGACCACTACGAAGAGGTGCCGGCCCACCTCGCGGACAAGATCATCGCGGAGGCGGCCCGGGACTGACCCGGGCAGGGCCGGATGGGACCTACCCGGACGGCGAGCCGGCCGGCGCGTCGAACAACGGCCGCAGCCGGGCGTACGTGTCCTCGAGCAATTCGGGCAGCACGCGGGTCTCCCCGAGGATCGGCATGAAGTTCGTGTCCCCGCCCCAGCGCGGTACGACGTGCCAATGGACGTGGTCGGGGATTCCGGCGCCGGCCATGTGCGACAGGTTCATCCCGAGGTTGAAGCCGTGCGGCTGCATGCCCTCCTTCAGGGCCGCCACCGCGCGTCCCAGCAGCCGTCCCATCTCCAGCGTCTCGTCGTCGCGCAGGTCCTCGAGGTCCGCGGTGTGCCGGTACGGCGCCACCAGCAGGTGACCCGGGTTGTACGGGTAGATGTTCAGCACGACATAGGCGGCGTCGCCCCTGGCCAGGATGAAGTAGCGCTCGTCCTCGCCGGCCGCCGGCTCATCGCACAGGAAACATCCCTCGGTCTCGTGCTGCGCCGCGCGGATGTACTCCATCCGCCACGGCGTCCAGAGTCGTTCCACGCAGGGACCTACGACGTCGCGGCGGCGGCCGCGAGCGACCCGAGATCAACGCCCTCCAGCGCGCGGCCGGCCGCTTCGGCTGCGACGGCTTCGACAAACGGCTCCACGGGGATCCCCCGCACCTCGGTGCCGTGCCGGTCCCGAACGGCGGCGGTGCCGGCCTCGATCTCCTTGTCCCCCACCACCATCGTGTACGGGACCTTCATCAGCTGCGCGGCGCGGATCTTCTTCGGAACCGTCTCGCGGCTGTCGTCGACGCCGGCCCGCAGTCCCGCCCCCTGCAGCCGTTCGGCCAGCCCCTGCGCGTGCCCCGCGTGGCGGTCGGCGACCGGCACGATCCGAACCTGCTCGGGCGCGAGCCACAGGGGGAACGCGCCGGCGTAGTGCTCGATGAGCACGGCGCTGAACCGCTCGAGGGTGCCCAGGATCGCGCGGTGGATCATCACCGGGCGGTGGCGTTCGTTGTCCTCCCCGACGTACTCCATGTCGAAGCGCTCCGGCAGGGCGAAGTCGCACTGAACGGTCGTCAGCTGCCACAGGCGCCCGATCGCGTCGCGGAAGTGGAAGTCGACCTTCGGGCCGTAGAACGAACCCTCGCCCTCGGCTTCGGTGAACGCCAGCCCGCTGCGCTGCAGCGCGGTCCGCAATGCCCCGGTCGCGCGCTCGGCCATCTCCGGGGTCACGATCGACTCCCCGGGCAGCAGCGACAGGGTCACCTGTGGATCGGTGAACCCGAACGTCGCGTGGATCTCCTGCGTGAGTTCGAACACGCGCAGGATCTCGTCGACGAGCTGGTCCGGCGTGCACACGATGTGCGAGTCGTCCTGGGTGCCGCCGCGGATGCGCAGCAGGCCGTGCAGCGTGCCCAGCCGCTCATGGCGGTAGATCGTCCCGAGCTCGGACAGGCGGATCGGCAGGTCCCGGTACGAGCGCGTGCGCGACTTGTACACCATGATGTGGAACGGACAGTTCATCGGCTTCACGTAGTAGTCGCCGGCCTCGTCCTGCATCGGCGGGTACATGTTGTCCGCGTACTTCGCCAGATGCCCGGACGTCTCCCACATGACCGAGCGCGCGATGTGCGGGGTCACGACCAGGTCGTACCCGCGAGCCAGATGCAGGTCGCGCACGTAGTCCTCGAGTTGCTTGCGGAAGATGCCACCGCGGGCGTGCCAGATCCAGAGCCCCGGCCCCAGCTCGTGGGGCGAGGAGAACAGGTCCAGCTGCTGCCCGAGCCTGCGGTGGTCGCGTCGCTCCGCCTCCTCGAGCCTGGCCAGGTAGGCGTCCAGCTCCCCCTGCGTCGGCCACGCGGTCCCGTAGATGCGCTGCAACTGCGGCCGCGACTCGTCGCCCCGCCAGTAGGCGCCGGCCAGCGACAGCAGCTTGAACGCGCCCAGCCGGTCGGTGGCGGGCACGTGCGGGCCCAGGCACAGGTCCGCCCACCCGTCGTTGGCGTACACGCTGAAGCGGTCGCCGAGCGCGCCCTCCTGCGCATCGGCGGACTCGATGATCTCCCGCTTGTAGGGCTGGTCGGCGAAGCGGTCCAACGCTTCCCGGCGCGACAGGTCCTCTCGGGCGAACGGCTGCGCGGCGGCGGCGATCTCGCGCATCCGCGCTTCGATCTTCTCGAGGTCCTCGGGCGTCAGCGATGCCGGCAGGTCGAAGTCGTAGTAGAACCCGTCCTCGATCGGCGGGCCGATCGCGTACTTGGCTCCCGGGTACAGCGCGCACACGGCCTGGGCCAGCACGTGCGCGGTCGAGTGCCGAAGCACGTGCAGCCCGTCGGGCTCATCGGCCGACACGGGCTCGACCGTCGCGTCCCGGTCGACGGGCCAGGACAGGTCGGTGAGCGCGCCGTCGACGCGCGCGCAGACGGCGCCGGCGTCCAGGGCCGCGCCCAGGGGGCTTCCCTGCGGCACGTCCACCGTCCGCGATCCCGGCAGCGTGAGCTTCGGCATGACCGCACGATGATACGTGGGTCACCCGAGGTCACCGGGGCGCGAGCCTGATGGTCGCCGCCAACGCGCGTCAGTGGCGCCAGACGCCCCAGGCCAGGCTCGCCCAGCCGGCCAGCAGCGCCAGCCCGCCGAGCGGCGTGATCGCCCCCAGCCACTTCTGTCCCGTCACGGCCAGGACGTACAGGCTGCCCGAGAAGACCACCACGCCCCAGAAGAACAGCCACCCCGCCGCCGTCACCGGCGTGGCCGGCCATCGGGTGACGGCCCACGCGACGGCCAGCAGGGCCAGCGCGTGATACATCTGGTATCGGGCGCCCGTCTCGAAGACGTCCAGGTGATCGGCGCTGATGTGCCCCTTCAGGCCGTGCGCGGCGAAGGCGCCGAGCCCCACCCCCAGGAACGCCAGCACGCAGCCGAGCGCAAAGAACGTGCGGTCCACGGCGGCAGTCTCCCAAATCCCGGAGCGACGGAAAAAGTCCCTCCGCCCAATTTGACCCACCGGGACGGACACGACACGATTCGTCCGCAACGACCGTCGTCGGTCGCCCCGGCCATCGGGGCAGAAAAGGGGGAAACGTGGCCAAGCTGCGTCATTCACGCCGTTTCGGCGTGGCCTCGACGGTAGCCGTGGGATCGGTCTTGTTCCTGCTGGCGTTCGCCGCGCCGTCCGGCGCCGCGTCGCGAGCGACGCACGCGACCCGCTCGGGACACGTCAGCGGCATGGTCCTGGCGCACGGCGCGCACTCGGCACCCAAGGGCCAGGCCAACGGCGATCCGCCGCTCCTGTACCACGGCGGGAAGGTCATGCAGAAGGGCAGCAAGACGTACGCGATCTTCTGGGAGCCGTCCACGCTGCAGAACGGGAACCCGACGTCGGTGTCCCCGACGTACAACAGCCTGTTGCAGCAGTACTTCAACGACGTGGGCGGCCACGACCTGTACCAGACGACCACGCAGTACTTCCAGCGCGCGGGCGCCCAGGTGCAGTTCATCAAGAACCGCTCGAAGCTGTCGGGCACCTACGTGGACACGTCGGCGTACCCGGCAAGCGGGTGCTCGGACCCGGCGACGCCCGGCGCGTGCGTGAGCGACGCCCAGATCCAGGCCGAGGTCACGAAGGTGCTCGGCATCAAGGGCTGGGTCGCCGACCAGTACTCCGAGTTCTTCGTGTTCACGTCGAAGGGCGAGGGCTCCTGCTTCTCGAGCTTCTGCGCGTTCTCGTACTACTGCGCGTACCACGGCAGCTACACGGCGGGCGGCAAGAAGGTGATCTACGCGAACATGCCGTACGCGGGAACCGACCTATCGTCGTGCAGCACGCTGTCCAGCAACAGCCAGGCGCCGAACGGTGACGTCGACGCGGACAGCACGATCAACGTGACCAGCCACGAGCACATGGAAGCGGTGACCGACCCCTACGGCGACGCCTGGTACGACGCCATCGGCTACGAGAACGGGGACGAGTGCGCGTGGCTCTTCCCGAGCCCCCTGCCGCTGGACAACGGCAAGGCGACGGTGCAGTGGAACGGCCACTTCTACTACGTGCAGGGCGAGTGGAGTAACCAGGCCAACGACTGCATCTTCTGAGCGGTCGCGCTTCGAGGGACGACGCCTCGAACGACCAAGACCGAGGGCCCGCCGCAGATGCGGCGGGCCCTCGGCGGTCTCCCCCCGGCGGATTGCGGACTACGACTTGTTGAACGCCACTCCGTCGATGTACGCCTGCTTGCCTCCGGTCGTGACCTTCAGCTGGAGTTGGTGCGTCTCGACCTTGGAGAATGTGGCGACGAAGATCAGCTGCAGCTTCTGCGTCGACGAGCCGGACAGGGACACCGTCTTGATGAGCTTGCCGCCCCAGTAGACCCCCACGCTCGCGCACCCCGGACAGGTCTGCACCAGCAGGTCGATGCGTTTGGTGCGCACGTCGTTCACGGTCAGCGTCTGGTTCTTCGTCTTCGAGCGCGTGTACGTGCTCAGGTACCAGCCCGACTCCGTGTACCGGCCCCACTTGCCGCTGGCGGACAGGCCCCGGTCGTCCAGCGGCACCCCGGTGCACATGTCGGGGCTCCACGACGACAGGAACGAGCCCGACACCGCCTGGACGTCGAAGCAGTACGTGTGCCCGGCAGTGCCCGTGAACGACCCGCTGGTCGACGCGGTGTTCGACTTCCACGTGACGTAGCTGCCGAGCTTCGCGCCGAGCGAACCTTGCCGGTAGCGCACGTTGAAGACCGTCGCCCCGTCGCCGGACCAGGCCACGGTGAACGACGTCGACACCTGGAACAGGTCGGAGGGGTCGGTCATCGACGCCGTCGGCGGCTGCGGCGAGACCTCGAAGTTCCACGTGCGCCAGTCGACGTCCGAGCCGTTGGCGCTGTCCACGTTCCACTGGCTGGTGAGCCACACGTCGCCGTGGGCGCCCGTGTGCGGGGCCGCCGGGTCGGGGCTCGCGCCGGCGCCGCCCCACGGGCAGAACGTCGTGCACGTGTCGTCCTCGTTTGGCCCGGTCGACGAGTGGATCGTGTTCCACGACGACTGCGCCTCCGAGCCCACCTTCGCCACCATCCGCACCGCCGGATACAGGTCCGGCGACGCGGTGTCGAACGTCAGCGCCATGGCGTCGCCGAAGGCTCCGGAGCCGCCGTAGGGCACCGCCCGGTCGTTGGAGATGGCGCCGTTGAACGTGTACGTGGAGGTCCCGATCACCGAGCCCGACTGCAGCAGCGACGCCGTCCCGGCGGGGCTCAGCTCGTACCAATCGACCGCGGCGCCCGCGTGCCCGGCCTCGCCGTTGACCGTGTGCTGGGTCCACAGCCCGAGCGCGCCGCCGTGGCTCGGGTCCGGGCCGCTGACGGCGTTCGTCAGCCGCGCGTCCATGGTGTCCAGCTCCAGCGATGAGCCCTTCTGGGGGGCGTTCTGCGGGATGTCGAAGAACGGCACCGCCACGTTGGACGCCGCGGAGAAGCTCGGCGACGAACCCACCTTCGTCACGGTGAACACCGACAGCTCGTCGCCGCGGTTCTCGCTGACGTCGAAGGGCGCCGAGACCACGTACCCGGTCGAGCTGGGATCGGTCTGCACGGCGGGGACGGGTGTGAACGCGTCGGTGCCGTTGCCGTCGGTCAGGCTGCCCTTGACGCCCGTGCCGAACGCGCCGCTCGACTGGCACGACGTGCCGGCGGCCGGCTTGGTGATCCAGTCGACGTCCGCGTGCAGGAACGTGGCCGATCCGTTCGACACGTTCACGCCGAACAGCAGGAAGTCCGCGGTGTCGCCCAGCCGCGGAAAGTCGGGAACGGCCGTCCCGTAGCCGTAGTCGAGCTTGTAGGCGCACCAGTCCGTCGCGTCATCGGGCGAGTCGGTCTTGCTGTAGCCCATCACCAGGTAGTTGGAGGGGTCGGATCCGCCGCACGCGTCCGAGCAATCCAGCGCGACGAAGTAGAAGCGGTCCGTGCCGGGGTCCCAGATGACCTGCGGCTCCGACACGTCGCCGCTGGAGACGCCGGTGAGCGTCGCCAGGCTCCCGGACCCCGAGGGCCGAAGCACTCCCGAGCGGTCGTAGATCGAGTACTGGCTGTTCACCAGCTGCACATAGCGGGTCGGGCCGATGGCCCCGGCAGTCTGCGACGGCGTGACGGAGGTGTCGTGCGCGCCCTCCCACTGCAGCACGGTCGCCGGCGTGGTGGTCGTCGCCCCGCTCTGGCCGGCGTCCGGCTCCGCGGAAAGGGCGGCTCCGCGTCGGCCGGAGCCCGACTTCGCGCTCGTCGCGCCCGGACGCGCCACGTACCCCGTGGTCATGACCTGCTCCCCCGCGGCGTTGGGCCTTCCCCGCAACGTCGCGGCGGCGTCGTGAACGTGCAGCCGTGTCACCTGATAGCGCCCCCGCGCGGCGGACGGCGACGGGATCAACAGGGTGGCCGCCAGGGCGAACGCGGACGCGAACAGGAGCAGTCGTCTCATGTCGGATTCGGTCTCCTCGGCACGGAACGTCGGGTTCGACTACCAACATCGGCACGCTCGCGCGCCCCTTGACCCGCCCAGCGCGCGGGCCCTTCGACCTATAGGGCAGATGAATGACCGGGAGTACACTCATGGACCACGCCCAGGGGGACGAGGCACGTGCGACGCCCGAGAACGTATCTGGTCCGTTTGGCGAGCGTCGTGGTCGCGGTTGCCGCCATCGCGATGGCCGACGGCGGTCCCTCGACCGCCGCGACCGCGAACCTCGCGTGGACGACCAACGGCCCCTACGGGGGTTTCGTGGATGCCTTGGCGATCGACCCGTCCGACCCTTCGATGGTGTTTGCGGGCGCGCAGGGCGTGTACAAGAGCTCCGACAACGGCAAGCGTTGGGTTGAGGTGAACTCCACGTTCTCCCCGACCTCGCTCCTGATCGATCCCCTCGACTCCTCGATCATGTACGGCACCGACGGCGCGGGCCATCCGTGGCGCAGCCTGGATCGCGGCGGGTCGTGGAGCCAGATCGACCCTTCGCTGTTCGGGTCGACGGTCTTCTATGGCCTCTCCATCGCGCCGTCCCGGCCGAACATCGTGTATGCGAGCGTCTTCGGGTCTCCCGGCCAGACGCTCGTGTACCGCAGCGCCGACGAGGCCGGGACGTGGGCGCTCGCCGGCACCGTGCCCGATTCCGCCGCCTACGCCTACCGCCCGGTCGTCGTGGACCCGAACGACCCCAACACCGTGTACGAGGACTCGTCCAGGATCTACCGCTCGACCGACGGCGGGGCCACCTGGACGCCCGACGACCACGGCCTGCCAACCACGTACATGGGGTACGCGGGGCTTGCCGTCGACCCGCAGAACTCGTCAACGCTCTACGTCGCCGGCAACGACTATTCGAACTTCGACGACCCCGTCGGCGTGGTCTTTCGATCGACGGACGGGGGCGCGACGTGGGCGTCCATCGATGATGGCTTGCCCGCATCGCACGGCTACTCGTACCCGGTGATCGACCCCTCGGCGCCGTCCACCCTGTTCGTGTGCACGCCGGACGCTCCGGGGATGTTCGTGTCGCCCGACGGGGGCGCCACGTGGTCGCCGACCGGCTTCACCGGCACGTGCGATTCGACTCACGGCCCCGTCATCAACCCGGCGCACGACGACATCGTCTTCGGCGTCGAGGACGATCAAGCCACCGGCGTGCTGAAGTCCATCGACGGCGGGGCTTCGTTCGCGCCATCAACGCTGGGGATCCACAACACGCTCGTGTCCAGCCTTGCGATCGGCGGGACGGGGCCGTACACGCTCTACGCCTCCACCGCGGGGCCGGGCATCTTCAAGAGCACCGACGACGGGCTGACCTGGCAGTCGGTCACCGATCCGGGTACCCCCAACCGTCCATCGAGCGGGGCAACCATCGTTGCCCCGGCCAGCTCGCGGGGAACCGCGTACACGGCCTCGTCCGGCCTCGACAAGACGACCGACGGCGGCAAATCCTGGTCGACGCTCGACGTGGCGCCGGTGTGCTTCCTGCGCGACTGCCCGATGGCGATCAATCCGAAGAGCATGGGAACCGTCTACGTCGTGGGCACAGCCTCCGGCGGACTCGCCGGCGTGCTCAAGAGCACAGACGGCGGCGCGACATGGTCCCAGAGGACGAAGGGCATGCCCAGGGCATGGATGCCGACCGCGATCGGCATCAGCCCATCCAGTCCATCGACCGTGTACGTCGGCAGGCTCGGGGGCATGTACAAGACCACCAACGGGGGGAACTCGTGGACGCGCGTCAGCACCGGGCTGCCGATCACCCAATTCCCCGATTACATCCTCTCGCTGGTCGTCGATCCCGTGCATCCCGGCACGGCCTATGCGGGGTTCGGGGGGTCGGGCCTGTACAAGACCACCAACGCAGGCGCGTCCTGGTCCGCGATCGACACGGGGGTGACCGACTTGAACGTGAACTCGATCGCCATCGATCCGGCCGACCCCGCAATCATCTGGGCGGCGACCGAGAGCAGCCTCTTCGAGTCGACGGACTCGGGCGCCGAGTGGACACCGCAAGACGACGGCATCGAGAACGCCGGGCCCCAAGCCGTGGCGGTCGATCCGTCGGGCGCATTCGTGTACCTGGGAACGGGAACCGGCGTCTATCGGTCGACGACCAGTTGAGAAACGACGGGCCCCCGCCCCGGAGGGGGCCCGTCGCGCAGGCCGGATGTCCGACGTCAGCTCACGGCGAGGCGGTCCACACGCGGGTCCGCGCGTCGACGTTGCTGTTCGTGGTCTTCACGTTCCACTGGTTGGCGAGCCACACCTGGCCGTGGGCCTTGGTGCTGGAGTGTGGATCCGGGCTGGCCGCCGCCCCGTACCAGAAGCACTCCTTCGGGCTCGTGAGACATCCCCAGTCGTAGTCCGGGCCACCGCTGCTCTTCACGGTGGTCCACTTCGAGGCGGAGCCCGATCCGATCTTGGACAGCATCTTGATGGCCGTCACGGCGGTGCTCGACGACGTGTTGAACCCCAGCACCATCGCGTCGCCGAACTGCGGGGATCCGGTGGAGGCGACGTTGCGATCCGACGAGATCGACGCGTTGAACACGTACGTCGCGGACCCGGATACCGTGCCGCTCTGGTCGAGCGCGAGCGAGCCGGGGCTGATCTCGTACCAGGCCACCATCGCACCCGCGCCGCCGGCCACCGTCTGCTGCGTCCAGATCTCGCCGGGAGCCGACGAGCCGCCAACGGTTGGATCGACGCCCGACATGGCCTGGGTCAACCTGGCGTCAAGCGTCGACAGCGCGTATCCGGAGCCCTTCTGCGGCGCGTCCGGTGGGACGTCGAACTGCGTCACCGGCACCGTCGACCCGGCGGACAGCGTCGGCGTCCCCGACGAGTTCCCAACGGTGAAGGCGGCCAGGTGGGTACCGCACGTGCCGTCGCCGAACGCCCCGCACGTTCCCATTGCGCCGTCGAAGTCCGCCGACAGGACGTAGCCCGTGTCGCTCGGGTCCGTCTGCACGACGGGAACCGGCGACTCGGGGATCAGTGAGCTGTTGTAGCCCGGATCGTCGATCCCGGCGAACCGGGTGCCGGACGGAGCCGCACAGGTTCCCGGCGTGGTGGGCTTCGGCCAGGCCATCACGTCCGACCCGACGAGGTTCTCGCCGGTGGAGTCCCACTCGTTCAACCCCATGACCAGGAACGACTGTGTGTCGCCCAGGGTGATGGCGTCCGGCAGGTTCGTCCCGTAGATCGTGCTGGAGAAGTGGCACCAGCTACTGGACAGCTTGGTGGGATTGGACGTCTTGCTCCAACCGAAATACAGCTTGTTGGCGCTCTGCACCCCGCACCCGAGGTCCGGCCCGTAGAAATTGCCCCATCCCACCGCGGCGTAGAAGAACACTTGCAGCGTCGGGTCGTAGATGACCTTGGGCTGCCAGACGCAGTCGGATCCGGCGGAGGCCAGGACGTTCAACGTTGCGGACGTCGTCAATCCACCCGTGCGCGTGTAGATCGCGGACTTCGCGCTGACGACCTCCACGTAGCTGCTCGGGCCGACCGCCCCCGACGCCTGCGGCGGCGTCCAGTCCAGGTCGTACTGCCCGTCCCAACCCCGAACGATGCTGGCCAAACCGATCGCACGCCGGGCGGCCGCCGGGGACGACGCCGTCGCGTGAGCCGTGATCGAGGCCTTGACCGCCGCGAACGCGGCGCGGTCACCCGACGGCCGGTGGTTCGAAAGGTAGCGCCGCATCGCGGCCGTGGGAGAGGTTGAGCTGCCGCCCCCTCCCCTGGCAACGGAGGCCTTCACCGGGTGGCCCACGTACCCCGAAACAGACGTTCCCCCCGCGGACGCGGGGATGCCGAACCCCAACACCACCAGCCCAGCGACGACGACGAGACCGAACGAGCGCTTCACCTACAATCCCCCCTCATGGACGCAAGGTCGCCCAGTAGTCAGCCGAACTCTTCCGAAACGCGGGCGGGAGAATACATCTTCGTATGGTGAAAATCCAGCCCTGAGCTCGCCGGTCAGGCGGCCCAGCCGGGAGCCGAGTTCGGGGCGGGGGTGGGGCTAGGGCCGCGCCTCCCAGATGAACGTGCGCGCGTCCACGTCGTCCTTGGTGGCGCTGTCCACGTTCCACTGGCTCGCCAGCCAGACGTGGCCGTTCGGGCCGGCGCTCGTCCGGGGGTCGGCGCCGGCGCCCGCGTAGTCGCCCCAGCGGCACACCAGCGGAATCTCGGAGCCGCATCCGTAGTCGCGGTCGGGGCCGGGGCTGACCTTCAACGTGAGCCACTTCGATTGCGCGGCGGCGCCAACCTTGGAGACCATGCGGATGTCCGCGTCCTGGGTGGTCGAGGACGTGTTGAAGCCCAGGACCATGGCGCCCCCGAACTGCGCTGCGCCCGACTGCGGTACGGACCGGTCCGAAGAGATCGCGCCGTTGAAGGCGAACGTGCTCGACGCCCCGACGACCGTTCCCGACTGATCGATCGAGGCCGGGCCGAGCTCGTACCAGCGCACCGCGGCGCCGGGCCCGCCCAGGACCGTGTGCTGAGTCCACACCTCGCCGACCGGTCCCGGCGAGCTCACGTTCGGATCGAACCCGCTCACGGCCTGCGTCAGCCGGCAGTCCAGCGTGTCCAGCAGGCGCGTGCTGCGGTACTGGGGCGCGGGATCGGGCAGATCGAACTCGGGCACGGTGATGTTCGTCGGCGCAGAGAGGGACGGCGTCGTCGTGCCCGTGACGGTGAACTCGGTCAACTCGTTGCCGCACAGCGCGTTCGTGGGCGTCGCCAGGTTCGGTGTGGCGGCCACGATCGTGCCCGTGCCGGCCGCCGCGTCGAAGTCGGTCTGCGCCGCCGGGATGGGCGTGAACGCCTTCGTCGGCGTCCCCCCCGTCCCATCCGTGAGGTCCTGCACCTGCCAGATCTGCGGGCCCGGGTTCGTGGGCGGACAATCGTCGGTGGTGCCGCGCGCTTGCTTCTGGAACAGGAACACGTCGGAGCGCATGTACGCGCCGGTGTACGCGTTGAACACGTTGACGCCGATCGCCCCGAAGTAGGCGGTGCCGCCGAGCTTCGGGTAGTCCGGCACCTGTGAGCTTGCGCCGTAGATCGTGGTGACCTCGTGGCACCAATCGGACGATCCGAGCGACGCGGGGTTCCCCGTCCGGCTCCACCCGTAGTAGAGGTAGTTGTTGTTGTAGTTGAACAGCGCGTAGTAGAAGACGCCCGTCGCCGGGTCCCAGACGACCTGCGGGTCGGTGTTGAAGGAATCCGGGGCCTGCACGAACTTCTTGAAGCCGAGCGACGCCATCAACGTGCCCGTGCGGCTGTAGATCGCGAAGCGCCGGTTGATCGCCTGCACGTAGCTCTGTTCGCCCGCGGCGCCGGTCGTGTCCGGCGGCGTGGCGCCCAGGTCCATCTGTCCGTCCCAGCTTCGAAGCGCGGAGGGCGCCGCCGGCTCAAGCTGGCCGCCGTTCGATCCACTCCCGGCGCCGGCGGACGCGGAGCGCGAGCGCTCGAACATCGGCAGGTACCCGCGCGTCGCGATGGTCCGCCCCGGCGCCGTGCGCGCGAAGTGCCCCGGTGCGCGGCTCGGCTGCACCGGATTCCACACGCGCTTCACCGTCGGCGGAGTCACCGTGGGCGTGGTTCCGCCTCCGGCGGCCGCCGGGGCGGCCAGGCCGAACGCGAGCATGGCCGCGGCGACCGAGGTCGTGACGATACGTTTCAGGTTGCTGCTCCCCGCGGGCGTGTCCTGATGGTCAGCCTTCGGAGGGCCCGCCGCGTCCCCGCGCTGGCCCATACCGGAGGTTTCGACCGCAGGACGCCCCGACCTGAACGACGGCACGGAGGAAAGCCCATGCACGACGAAAGGGACAGCGCGCGCGAGCCGCCCTTCGCCTGTCCTTCGGATCGGTCGGCCCGCTAGGGCGTCGCCTCCCAGATGAACGTGCGCGTGTCCACGTCGCTCTTCGTCTGGCTCGCCACGTTGTACTGGTTGGCCAGCCAGATGTGGCCGCTCGCGCTCGCAACGGGATCGGGGCTGGCCCCCGAGTAGTCGCCCCACCGACACACGGCGGCGAACCCGGGCGCCGGCGGCACGCAGCTGAAGTCGCGATTCAGCCCAAGGGC
>DASXAQ010000118.1:0-17449 GCA_036406615.1 Actinomycetota bacterium
GTTCGCCGTGTCGGGCAACTGCTTCCTGATCTACGACGTGGCCACCGGCACCCCCGGCGCGGGCACGTTCTACGGAAGCCAGAAGCCATCCACCGCATGCACGGGCAACTCTGCGCTGTCGACCTCGACGACGCAGAACACCCCGTCGCTGGGCGGCTGGTAAACCAAGGCACTAAACGAATCACCCAAGCGAGAGGGCGGCCCACGGGCCGCCCTCTTCGTTTCCCCCCTTTCGTCGTTTCCCCCTCATCGCGGTCGCGGGGCGGCGCACAGTCCGAGCCGCGGCTCGTCATTCCGGCGTAGGCGGAGCGGGTGAGGGAATTGGGACGTTCGCACTCTCAAGACGGGTTACCCCGGGGCCGAATCTTGGGATGACGCCGCGCCGGAGCCCACCAGGCTACCGGCGCGTCGGCGTACCTGAAGGAAGGAGGTGACATGGGCAGGCTCAAGAAGCGATTCGCGGGGGCGCCGGAGCGCGAGCGAGGGTTCACCCTCATCGAGCTCCTGGTGGTGGTTCTCATCATCGGCATCCTGATCGCCATCGTGATCCCACTGTTCCTGGGACAGCGCACCCGCGCGGAAGACCGGGCCGCCCAGTCGGTTCTCCGGGACGCGATCGCGGCCGCGAAGACGTATTTCGCGGACAAGGATTCCTACACGGGGTTCACGCCGGGCGCGGGAGGCACCGCCATCAACATCGAGCCATCGATCGTATGGGTGCCCAACATGGCCGGACTGACGGGAGCGAGCAACATCAACACCGTGGCGATCGTGCAGGCCAGCGGCCAGAGCTTGCTGCTGGTCGCGCTCAGCGACTCGAGCGAGTTCTTCGGCATGGCAGATCAGGCGAACTCCTCGGGCACGACGCTGTGCATGAGCGCGGCCACGCCGGCATGGGCGGTCGCGACGGACTGTACCGGCGGCTGGTGACGTCGCCCGTGGCCGGCATCCCCCTCGGGCGGTGCCGGCCACGGGGCGGGGTCGGCCGCCGGGACATAGGACCGTCGACGGGCCGGGCCCCCGACGGCGGCGGAGGCCCAAGGTCGAGCCCGATCTACCCACCTGCCCGATGTGTCGCGGGATTCACGCGTGCACCCTTAGGGCTTGCGAATCCATCGACGAAGGACCCACGTGCACCGACCCGACATGAACGCGACGCGCGACACGGGAAGCGACGGCGGCGACGGCTCGTTGCGGACCGCCGACCTCAAGAAACGCGAGCGTGAGACCGATATTCGTGTTCGAGGAGGTACGTCTTGCGTACGCTGAATCGGCTCCGGCGCGCAACGGCCGGCGAGAGCGGCTTCACCATCATCGAGATCCTGGTCGCGATGCTCGTGTTCGTCGTGCTCATCACCGCGGTGGTGTCCACGATGGTGGCCGCGCTGAACCTCACGCGAAACAACCGCAGCCGAAGCGTCGCCGCGAACCTGGCCTCGCAGCAGGTCGACAGCGTCCAGCAGGCTGCCGCCCAGGACTTCTCCTCGCTCCCCGTGGGCGAGACCGTCCTCACGCAAACCGTCGACGGCACGGCATACACGATCACGCAGGACCTCGAGTGGCAGTCGAAGAGCTCGCAGGTCGGGCCCTGCAGCGGCGGGACGACGGCCTCGGGCCTGGCGTACCTGCACGTGCAGGAGACGGTGACGTGGCCGAACATGCGGGGGACCGTCGCGCCGCTCTCCGAGACGCTGCTCACGCCGCCGGTGGGGACCTACGACCCCACGACCGGGCACATCGCCGTCACGGTGATCGACCGCAACGCCCAGCCGATCGCCGACGCGAACGTGACGATCAGCGGGAACGGCGTCGGGAGCACGCAGGCAACGGCGTCGGACGGATGCGCGTTCTTCGCCTACCTGGATCCCGGAACGTACACGATCACGATGAACTCGAGTGGGTTCGTCGACGGGCAGGGCAACCCGAATCCGAGTCAGAGCGCGACGGTCACCGCCGGCACGATCACCTCGCTGCAGTTCGTCTACGGTCAGGCGTCCTCGCTGACCCTGAACTTCAGCGGTCCGACCGGCAGCATCATGCCGCCGTCGTTCATGCTGACGGTCGCCAACACCTCGCTGCTGCCCGACGGCACGAACGCCTACGGGCCCGGCGGCTCCTCCCAGACCGTGTCGAGCCTGTTCCCGTACCTGTCCGGGTACCAGGCCTGGGCCGGCGACTGCATCGACTCGGATCCGGGCGGGTCCAAGCGCATCGCGCCGGTCGCGATGACTCCGGGCGGGAACTCGACCGCCGCGGTCGTGATGCCGGGCGTGAAGGTCGTCGTGAAGAACACGTCCGGCGTCGTGCAGGCGAACCAGGTCGTGCTCTTCAAGCACGCGACGGACAACCAGTGCCCTGCCGGTGACACGCTCACGTACACGAAGACCGACGCCACGGGCACGCTAACGGCGGCGACGCCGTACGGGCTGTGGACCGTCCAGGTCCAGGGCCGTACCGTGAGCGGGAGCTGGCCGACCGTGAACGTCAACTCGGCGACGAACCCGCCGACGGTCCCGACCGTGAACGTCACGGTGCAATGAGGCTGGCCATGCGCCTTCGGGAGCGGCTGCGCTCCGATTCCGGCGTGACGCTGGTGGAGGTCGTCGTGGTCTGCGGGCTGCTCACGATCGTCCTGGGGTTCATCCTGCAGGGCTTCGTCTCCATGCAGCGCGCCTTCCAGGGCGACGAGAACCGGCTGGAGAACCTGGACCAGGCGCGCCAGTTGATGGACATCATGAGCAAGGACCTGCGAACGGCCACGTCCCTGACGGCCGGCACCGACCCGTTCCAGCTCGCCGACTCGCGGGAGATCCGCTTCTACGCGAACCTCAACAACCCCAACGGCACCCCGAACCTGATCCACATCTACGTTCGCAGCACCGACAACGCGCTGATCGAGGAGAGCACGCCGCCGGACTCGGGGTCGTGCACCACGAGCTGCACGTACAACAACGGGCCGACCACGGTCCGGCTCGTGGGTCAGTACGTCGCGAACTCGACCACGCCGATCTTCACCTATTACGACGCGAACGGGAATGCCCTGAGCCCGACCCCGCTGAGCGGCACCAACCAGCTCGCGGTCCAGTCGATCCAGATCACGCTGCAGATCCGCAAGTCGACCAGCCTGGCCGTTCCGTCGACGACGCTGATCAACGAGGTCACGCTGCCGAACGTGTATCTGACCGTCAATCCCACGCCGAGTGCGAGCCCGTAAGGAGCGACCCCAAGTGTTCAAGCGCGCGCAGGACGAGGCGGGATTCGCCCTCATCACCACACTGCTGGCCATGCTGGCGGTGCTGATGCTGGTGACGGTCTCGCTCACGTACGCGTCGATGTCGACGCCGATCTCCAAGCACGACCAGAACTGGAACGGCGCGCTCGCGGCGGCCAACGCCGGCATCAACGACTACCTGTACCGACTGAACCAGAACGGCAACTACTGGACGTACTCGGCGACGAACCTGCCCTCGGACGGCAACACGGCGTTCACCACCTGGACGCCCGTGCCGGGCGGCAGCGGGACCGGCTCGTACCGGTACGCGGCCGACACGTCGACGATCGCCGTCGACGGCACCGTGAAGCTGACTTCGACCGGTCGCGTCGGCAACGCCACGCGCTCGATCAAGGTGACGCTTCGCCGGCGCAGCTTCATCGACTACCTGTACTTCACGAACTACGAGACGAAGGACCCCGCCCGGTACGACACGTCCCAGGGCGACCCGTACACGCCCGCCCAGGCGCAGAGCCTGTGCGCCAAGTACTACTACGCGGGCCGCGACTCGCAGTGCGTGAGCATCTTCTTCATCAGCCAGGACACGATCAACGGCCCGCTGCATTCGAACGACGCGATCCAGCTCTGCGGCAGCCCGCACTTCAACGGGGCCACGTCCACGAGCTACCAGCCGGCGAGCGGATCTCGCTACGTCGCCTGCGGCGGCGGCGCGAGCCCCGTGTTCGCCAACGCCGGCGACCCGCGGTACGCCGCGCCGCTCACGATGCCGCCGACCGACCTGTCGATCAAGACGCTCACCGACTCGTCGTCGGGTGGCACCGGATGCCTGTACACCGGGCCGACGAAGATCACGTTCAACTCGGGCGGCACGATGGACGTCGTGAGCCCGCTCACGAAGTCGACGAACACCGGCTGCAGTCCGGGCACGGGCCTGTCCCTGCCGTCGAACGGCGTCGTGTACGTCCAGAACGTGCCGGCGACCTCGACGGACCCGAACTACTCGGCTTGCCCGCCGGCGACCAGCCCGCTCGGCTACCCGGTGTCCGGCGACATCACGCCCTACGGGTGGTGCGACGGCGACGTGTTCATCTCCGGCACCCTCAGCGGGCAGCTGACGATCGCCTCCGAGCACAACATCAACGTCATCGGGGACACGACGTACGCGGGGGGCACGGGCGGGACGGACCTGCTCGGCCTGATCGCGAACAACTACGTGCAGGTGTACCACCCGGTGAACTCCTCCTGCCAGAACCTGTCGGGCCGCATCGTCGACCCGGACATCTACGCGGCCATCCTGTCGCTGCAGCACTCGTTCATCGTGCCGAACTACCAGTGCGGCAACTCGGTCGGCACGCTGACCGTGGTCGGCGCGATCGCGCAGAACTACCGCGGCCCGGTCGGCACGTTCAACGGCAGCGGCCAGATCGTCAGCGGCTACGCGAAGAGCTACACGTACGACCAGCGCCTGAAGTACCTGTCCCCGCCGCACTTCCTGGACCCGGTGCAGTCCGCCTGGCAGGTCGTGACGTGGGGCGAGATCCCGCCGGCGTACGCGTACAACGCGCCCTGACGCGCTGACCGTCCGGGGTCAACCCGGACGGCGCCCGCGCCGATGGTAGCCTCGACCGGTTCGATGTTCCGCGTGCAACCGCCGACCGCCGGGCCTCGAGCCCGCGTTCCCCGACGATGACCGACGCGACCGTGCGACTCGTACGAGACGGGCTCTTCCTCGTCCTTGGCCTGGCCATGGGCTCGTTCCTGACGGTCGTGGTCCACCGCGTGCCGCGTCACGAGTCGATCGTGTCGCCGCGCTCACGGTGCCCGACGTGCGGCGGCGGGATCGGATTGCTCGAGAACGTCCCCGTCGCGTCGTACGTGGCCCTGAAGGGCCGGTGCCGCGCGTGCAGCACGCCCATCTCTTCGGAGTACCCCTTGACGGAGGCGGCCACGGCGGCGTTGTTCGTGGCGGCCTCGGTGCACTTCGCGTCGGCGTGGCAGGCGGCGCTCGTCGCCCCGTTCCTCGGGGTGCTGCTCGCGATCAGCCTGATCGACGCACGTACCCGAACCATCCCGAACGCGATCGTGTACCCGTCCCTGGCCGCGTTTGGAGCCGCGATCCTGGCGCTGTCCCTCGTCGGCGCCCCCGTCTCGTTCCGCGACGCCGTCGTCGGCATGGCTGCCTACGGCGGCGCGCTCGGCGTGGTCTGGTTCGTGTACCCGAAGGGCATGGGCCTGGGCGACGCGAAGCTGGCGGCCCTGATCGGTTTGGTGTTGGGGTCGCTCGGGCTGAGCTCCGTCGCGGTCGCGGCCGGGCTCGGGATCGTGGCCGGGGGGATCGGGGGCGTGGTCTCGCTCGCGATGGGGCGGGGGAGGAAGGACGCGATCCCGTTCGGGCCGTTCCTGGCGGCTGGGGCGGGGGCCGCCGCCTTCGTGGGGCCCGCGATCGCCGGCTGGTACACGGGCCTGCTCGGCTGATTTCCGCCCGATCGGCGGCCGCGCTCCCCGCTGCCTACGGCCGCTGCGTCCTTCGTCGCCCCCCGCATCCCGCGGGCGTCCCCCGGCCCGGCCTCCCCACGGGCCGAACCCCGCCCGCTCCCGGGGAGGTTCGCTTCGATGGGCCGGTCTCCAGCGCGGGCGCGTCCGCGCCGATGCACCGTACGAACGCGCGGCGCGAAGGAGACGGATCGTGGGAACCCGGCGAGGGATCGAACGCATCCCCCTGTTGACCGTACGTGAGGTCGCGCACGCGCTTCGCGTGTCCACGATGACGGTCTACCGCCTGATCCACGGCGGCCGGCTGAGGGCGCTTCGCGTCGGAAAGAGTTACCGCGTAAGGGAATCCGACCTCGACACCTACCTGTCCGGAAGAACGGTAAAGGTCGAGGGTCGAACGACCGAAGAAGCCTAAGAGCATCGGACCATCGACCAAAGGACGGAAGAACCATGGCTCGCGTGCGGATCGGAGTTGACATCGGGGCCACCGCCGTTCGTGCGGCGGAGGTGAAGATGGGCCCACCGACCCTCGTCAGGGTGGGACAGGTTCCCCTGCCCCCTGAGGCCGTGACGAACGGCGAGGTTCGCGACCCCGATGCGGTTTCGGCGGCCCTGAAGGAACTGTGGCACGTCGGCAAGTTCCGCAAGCGCGAGGTCGTCCTCGGGGTCGGGAACCAGCGGGTCGTCGTGCGCGAGGTCTCGCTGCCGTGGCTCCCCGAGAAGGAGCTGCGGTCGTCCCTGCCGTTCCAGGTGCAGGAGCACGTCCCGATCGCCGTCGAGGAGGCCGTCCTCGACTACGAGGTCCTGTCGGAGTTCGAGCAGGAGGGCCGCCGCATGGTGCGCCTGCTGCTCGTGGCGGCGCAGAAGTCGATGGTGGACGAGATGGTGCAGGCGGCCGAGGCGGCCAAGCTGCACCCCGTCGGCCTCGACCTCATCCCGTTCTCCATCGTCCGCTCGGTCGGCAGCGTCGACGGGCTGGGCCTGAACGGCCAGGAGATGGGCGACGAGGCCGTCATCGACATCGGCGCCGACCTCACCAGCATCAGCGTGCACGCCGGCGGCGTCCCGCGGTTCGTCCGCATCCTGTCCTCCGGCGGCCGCGAAGTGACCGCGGCCATCGCGCGCTCCATGGGTATCTCCGAGGACGAGGCCGAGCGCCTCAAGCGGGGCGAGTCACACGACCCGGACAAGATCCAGCAGGCGGCCCAGATCGCGCAGTCCCGGGCCACCTCGTTCGTGGACGAGATCCGCTCCTCCCTCGACTTCTACGTCTCGCAGGCGGCCGCCGGAAAGATCGGCCGCGTGCTCATCACGGGCGGCGGCTCCAAGCTGCCCGGCCTGTTCAACCTCCTCGACGAGCGTCTGGCGACCGAGGTGGCTCGCGGCCGAGCGTTCCATCGCGTGAACCCCGCGCTCGATCTGTCTCCCGACGCCATGGAAGCGGCGGAGCCGCTGCTGGCCGTGGCCGTCGGTCTTGCCCTTCCCGGAGGCCGCGAATGACCCAGGTCAACCTTCTTCCGTCGGATATCCGCCAGCGTCAGAAGACGCGCCGCACGACGGTCCTCGTGGCCATGGCGGTCGCCGGCGCCGTCGCGCTGGTCGTGGCCGTGTTCTTCATCGAGAGCGGCCGCCTGGCCAGCGCCCAGAACGAGCTGGCGTCGCAGCAGGCGCAGAACGCCGCGCTGCAGCAGCAGATCTCGGGCCTCTCGCGTTACGCGGCCCTGGCGACCGAGACGCAGCAGAAGCAGCAGATCGTCACGCAGCTGAACGCGGCCGTCGTGCCGTGGTCGGGCGTGCTGCGCGACATCTCCTCGGTCATCCCGGACGACGTGTACGTCAAGTCGATCACCGCGCAGATCACGGTGACCGCCGGCACGACGGCTCCGGAGGCGAGCGACACCGGGCTCATCGGGTCCATCACGGTGCAAGGCGCCGCGACGTCGCACGACGCGGTGGCGCAGTGGCTGTCGCGCGTTGCCGAGGTCAACGGCTGGGAGAACCCGTGGGTCTCCTCGTCGCAGCTCCAGTCTGACGGCACCACCTCGTTCTCGGGAACGATCGACCTGGCGCCGAAGGTCGCCACGAAGGGAGGCAAGGGATGAACCGCCGCGGACCCATCATCGTGGCGATCGCCGGCGTGCTGCTGATCGTCCTGACGGTGGCCGGGCTGATCCTGCCCAAGGCGGGTCAGATCAAGGACACGCAGGACAAGGTCGCCAAGGCGCAGGCGCAGGAGCAGAGCCTGCAGACGCAGCTCGACACCCTGAAGGGGTACCAGGCGCAGGCCAGCCAGCTGCGCAAGCAGCTCGAGAAGTACGGCGTCGAGGTCCCGCCCTCGGCCGATCTTCCCGGGCTGATCCGCGACCTGCAGCAGGCCGCGAACCAGTCGGCGGTGACCCTTCAGACGATCGCGCCCGGCCAGCCGGCCACGGCGTCGTCGCCGAACGTGTCCATCATCCCGCTGCAGATCACGGTGCAAGGCGGGTTCTTCGCGGCGGACGAGTTCCTGTACCGCGTGCAGAACATGACCCGCACGTCGGCGGTCCTGCAGATCGCGCTGACGCCGACGACCACGAGCTCCGACTCGGGCAGCAGCTCGAGCTCGAGCGACACGAGCAGCAGCACCCAGTTCCCGTTCACGGCCCCGACGCTGTCGGCCGTGATCAGCGCGAACTTCTACACGACCGACATCAGCTCCGGCCCCGGGTCGCAGCCCGGCTCGCAGGAGGCGCAGAGCGGGACCGGCAGCGGCACGGCCGGCACGAGCGGAGGGTCCGCAAGCCCGCCGCCCGCGTCGGGCGGGTCCTCGTCGACGTCCTCGTCCTAAAGGGAGTGAAGGCATGCCAGCTTGGCTGAAGATTCGACGCAACCAGCTCCTGGTGGTCGGGGGCGTCATGGTGGTGGCCGCCGCGGCGTACTTCTTCCTGCTGAAGGGCTCCTCGGCTCCGACGGCGGCGCCGCCGGCCACGAACCCCGGGACCTCCTCCGCGACGCCGAGCCCCTCGCCGTCGCCGGGCAAGGGCAACAAGGCCCCGAAGACCGTGGTGTTCACGGGCCGGGACCCCTTCCAGGCTCTGAGCACGTTCCAGCCGTTCGTGACGAGCGGCACGAGCACGGACACGACGACGACCACCGGCTCGACCGGCTCGACGGGCTCCACCGGGTCCACGGGCTCGACCGGTTCGACCGGGACGCTCTCGATCGCGACGAGCGCGGGATCGAACACGACGGTCGGCGGCATGAACGTCGCCCTGACCGGGTTCACGACTTCCGCGGGGGTCCGCAAGGCCGAGATGAAGGTCGCCGGACATCGCTACTCGGCGGCGACGGGCACGAAGTTCGCCGGCAACTTCCGCATCACGCGGATGTCCGGGTCGTGCGCGTGGCTGCTGTACGGAGACCAGCCGTTCGCGCTCTGTCGCTGAGCGGGCGGACCCGCCGGGGACGGCAGTCCCGGCAGGCGGGCGAGGAGGTTCACCGCGGGGCGGCCCGGAGACGGGCCGCCCCGCCTCCAATTCCGGGACGGTATCATCGGCGCTCGTGGATCACGCGGGACGGCGCGCACGGATGGTGCAGCGGCTGGCGGACCTGGACACGGACGCGCTGCTGGTCACCGCCCTGCCCAACGTCCGGTACCTGACCGGGTTCACCGGATCCAACGCCCAGCTGTTGCTGGGGCGCGACGACGCCCGGTTCTTCACCGATGGGCGCTATGCGGAGCAGTCCAGCCACGAGGTCGCCGGCGTGGCCGCCGTCATCTATGCCGACGGGTTCCCGGAGCGTTTCGCCGCAGCCTGTCGGGACCTCGGCGTCTCACGCGTCGCGTTCGAGGCCGACTCCGTCACGTACCAGCAGCACGCCGACCTGCAACGCCCGGAGCTCGAGCTGCTCCCGACGCGCGGGGCGGTCGAGGCGCTTCGGTGGGTCAAGGATCCCGAGGAGGTGTCGGCGCTGAACGCGGCGCAGGGCATCGCCGACCGGGTCTTCGATTCGATCCTCGGCGAGCTGGCCGAGGGCCTGACCGAGCGGGAGGTGGGGTTCCGTCTGGACACGGCCATGCTGCAGGCCGGCGCCGACGCGCTCGCGTTCGAGACGATCGTGGCGTTCGGCCCGAACGCGGCCGAGCCGCACCACCATCCCGGTGACCGGACGCTGGCCCGAGGCGACGTGGTGAAGCTGGACTTCGGGGCGCAGTGCGGCGGCTATCACTCCGACATGACGCGGACGGTCGCTTTCGGCGAGCCGTCCGACCGCCTCCGCGAGGTGTACCAGGTTGTGCTTCGGGCGCAGCTGGCCGGGATCGCCGCCGTGCGCGCCGGGGTGAGCGGCGGGGACGCCGACGAGGCCTCGCGCGCGGTGATCCGCGACGCGGGGTACGCCGACGCGTACAAGCATTCGCTCGGCCACGGCGTGGGGCTGCAGATCCACGAGGGCCCGTCGCTGCGGCGCGAGGGCACGGATGTGCTGCCGGCCGGAGCGGTGGTCACGGTGGAGCCCGGGATCTACCTCGAGGGCGTCGGCGGGGTCCGCATCGAGGACATGGTGGAGGTCACGACGCAGGGGTGCCGGACGATCCCGCAGGCTCCCAAGGAGCTGATCGTCCTGTGAGCGTGTCGACGAACGACTTCAAGCGCGGGATGACGCTCGACCTCGATGGGGTGCTCTTCCAGGTCATCGAGTTCCAGCACGTCAAGCCCGGCAAGGGCGGGGCGTTCGTCCGGACGAAGCTTCGAAACCTCAAGAGCGGGGCCGTGGTGGATCGAACGTTCAACGCCGGCGTGGACGTCGGGCTGGCCATCGTCGAGCGCCACGAGATGCAGTACCTGTACCGCGACGGCGACGCGTTCGTCGTCATGGACACCGCGTCCTACGAACAGCACCACGTCCCCGCCGCGGTCGTGGGCGACGCGGCGGGGTTCCTGACCGAGGGCAGCACGGCCACGGTCGCCCTGCACGAGGGCAACGCCATCGGCGTGGAGCTTCCGGCCGCCGTCGTCCTGGCCGTCTCGCAGACCGACCCCGGCGTGAAAGGGGACCGGGTCAGCGGGGCGCTGAAGCCGGCGACGCTCGAGACCGGACTGGTGGTGCAGGTGCCGCTGTTCGTCGAGGCGGGAGACCGGCTGAAGGTCGACACGCGCACCGGCGAGTACCTCACTCGGGAGAAGTAGGCGCGATGTCCGCCGGGGAAGGTCCCGCGGCCACGCCACGGCCGGCCGGCGCGGCGACGGGCCACCGGCGACGGCGCATCGCGCGGCGGGCCGCGATCGACGTGCTGTACCAGTCCGACATCCGCGACTGCACGCCCTCGCAGGCGATGGCGGAATGGCGGGCCGCCGGCCACGCCGTGCCCGACTACGCCGCCGATATCGTGGCCGGTGTCGAGGCCGGCATGCGCGACATCGATCGGCTCCTCGGCGAGTCTGCGGAGGAATGGACCGTCGCCCGAATGGTGGCGGTGGACCGGGCGATCCTTCGGGTGGCGGTGTACGAGATGCGAACCGGCCTGGCGCCCGCGGTGGCCGTCTCGGAGGCGGTCGCCGCGGCGAACGAGCTGTCGACGGCGGATTCGGGCCGGTTCGTGAACGGCGTGCTCGGGCGGGTCGCGCGGACGCTCGGGGCGGACGAGCCGTCGACGATGGAGCGCTGAGTCGGTGACGATGGAGCGCTGAGTCGGTTACGACCCGGGCGACCCGCTGTCATCGGACGTCTTCTTGGCCTCGGTCTTGTCCGAGTCCGCGGCGTCCTTGTCTCCCTTGCCGCCTTCCTTGAGGCCCTTCTCGAACTCGCCCTTGGCCTGACCGACCGAGCGGGCGATCTGGGGAAGCCTGGCGGCCCCGAAGACGATGAGAACCACGATCACGAGGATGACGATCGTCTCTGGTCCGATCATGCCGATCATGGCAAGCTCCTCAGGATGCTGGTGATCGATCTAGTGTAGGCCGTCGGCGTCCGCTGTGCCCGGTGGCCGGGTGGCGTCGGCGCGCGATCGAACGAGGGGGGTTCAGGATGACGCATGTGGGGACGATGCTGGGCATCTGGGCGCACCCGGACGACGAGACCTATCTGACGGCCGGCCTGATGGCCCACTCCGTCGCCGAGGGGAGCCGGGTCGTGTGCGTGACGGCCACCCGGGGCGAGGAGGGGTCGATGGACGAGGAGAAGTGGCCCCCCGAGACCATGGGCGCCGTCCGGGAGCAGGAGATGATGCGAAGCCTCGCCGCGCTCGGCGTCCGGGAGCATCACTGGCTCGACTACCACGACGGCACGCTCGCCGGGGTCGCCCCGGCCGAGGGCATCGCGAGGGCGCGAGCGTTCATCCGAGACGTCGCGCCGGACTCGGTCTTCACGTTCGGGCCGGACGGCATGACGGGACACCCCGACCACAAGGCCGTTTCGTCGTGGACCACCCAGGCGTTCCGCGAGGCCGCCGGACCCGAGGCACGGCTCTACTACGCGACCCAGACGCCCGACTGGGCCGAACGCTTCGTGCCACGCATGAACCAGTTCAACGTCTTCATGGAGCCCGGCACGCCGCCCGTCACGCCCCGCGACCAACTCGGCCTGCTGTTCGCGCTGCCCCCAGACATCCTCGAGCTCAAGGTGAAGGCCGTCGAGGCGCACGAGAGCCAGGTCGAGGGGATGCGCACCGTACTCGGCGACGACTTCATCCGCGAGTCGCAGGCCGAGGAATACTTCGTCCTCGCGGGCATCGGGCCCGGGCTGAGCGCGCCGGTGCAGGACGGCGGCAGCAACCCCGCCTGAATCAGTCCGCGTCGGTCCGCCGCGCGAGCGGTGCGAGGCCGGCGGCCTCCTCCGCGATCGCGTCGCGGTCGGCCAGCCGGCCGAGCCACGCCGGCGGAAGTCCTTCCGATCCGACCCGCGTCCCGATCAGCGCGCCCGCCACGGCTGCGTTCGTGTCGGTGTCGCCGCCCAGCGCCACGACCCCGCGGAGCGACGTCTCGAAGTCCTCATCGCGCACCAGCGCCTGGAGCCCGGCGGCCGCGGCGTACAGGCAGAAGCCCTGTTCCGGGCCGTCGACGCGGCGCGAGACGCCGACCGCCTCGGTCAGGAACTCGAGTTCCTCGCCACCCGGCGCGTCGATCACCGCGCGGAGCGCGGCCCTCGCGGCCGCGACGGGTTCGTCGCCGCGAACCAGGGCGGCCACGGCCAGCGTCACGGCCAGCACCGCGGTCCCGCAGCGGCCGTCGTAGTGCGTGATCCTACTGAGCCTGGGCGCCAGGCGCGGCAGCGCGTCCGGGCGGGCGGCGTAGGCGGCCCCCAGGGGCGCGCAGTACATCACGGAGCCGTTGCCGGCCGAGACCTCGGGCCCGCGCAGCCGCCAGATGGCCTCGGCCGCGACCTCGGCGGGCATGCCTTCGGAGGCACGCTGCAGCACCCGGGCCGTCATCGAACCGACGTCGGGAGGGCCGGACCGAAACCACGCCAGGTGGCGAGCCACCAGGTCGGCCGCGTCGAAACCGTCGCGCTCGACCAGCGAGCGCACGAGGTTCCTGGCCATGGCCGTGTCGTCGGTGGTGGACCCCGGCGGCAGCCCCATCCACGGCCGCTCGAATGCGGGCAGCGGATCGGGGATCTCGGGCCCCCGCACGAACTCGAACGGCGCGCCGAGCGCGTCGCCCAGGGCCAGGCCGAGCACGCACCCCACCACGCGCTGCGTGACCTCCACGGCCCGAAAGGGTAGCGGCAGGCGCACTCCGCCGATGTGCCATCCTTCGTGCGATCCTTGCCGCGTCCGCCGGCCGCGGCTATCCTGTCGTGCGAAGGCACTTCCCCTTTAAGTCCGGTCCCGTGAGGCCGGGAAGGGAGCACGGAAGATGCTGCACGCGCACGCTCCGGCGCGATCGCGGAGCACCGTATCCCCCCCGGGAATCCCGTCGTGACGGCGCCCGCCGCCGATGCGCGCCTGCTGGAGGCGTCGGAGATCCGCCGGGCGGTGGCCCGCATCGCCCACGAGATCCTCGAGCGCAACCGCGGCGCCGGAGGGCTGGCCCTGGTTGGCATCGCGGCCCGCGGCGACGACCTCGCACGGCGGCTGGCCGGCGAGATCGCGCGCATCGAGGGCACGTCCGTCCCGGTGGGCGTGCTCGACATCACCTTCTACCGCGACGACATCGGGCTGCGCGCCGATGTTCCCGAGGTCCACGAGACGAAGATCCCGTTCGACATCGGCGGCAAGGCCGTCGTCCTGGTCGACGACGTGCTGTTCACCGGACGAACCATCCGGTCCGCGCTCGACGCGCTGATCGACTTCGGGCGGCCGGGATCCATCCAGCTTGCGGTCCTGGTGGACCGCGGGCACCGGGAGCTTCCGATCCGGCCCGACTACGTCGGCAAGAACGTGCCGACCCGCAAGGACGACGACGTGCGTGTCCTGCTCCGTGAGGTGGACGGGGGCGAGGACGCCGTGGTGATTGCCGCGCCGGCCTCGGCGCGCAAGGGGGGAGGCGCGTGATCAAGCATCTGCTGTCCATCGACCAGCTGTCGCGGGACGACGTCGAACGCATCCTGGACACGGCCGAGAGCTTCCGCGAGGTCGGCACGCGCGTCATCAAGAAGGTGCCCGCGCTTCGTGGGCGAACGATCGTGAACCTGTTCTACGAGAACTCCACGCGCACGCGGTTCTCGTTCGAACTTGCGGCCAAGCGGCTGTCGGCCGACGTCCTCAACTTCTCGACGGGCGGATCGTCGGTGTCGAAGGGGGAGAGCCTGAAGGACACGGCGCTCACGATGCAGGCGATGGGCGCCGACGCGATCGTCATCCGGCACTCCTCGTCCGGCGCGCCGGCGACGCTGTCGAAGTGGGTCACGGCCAGCGTCGTCAACGCGGGGGACGGGACGCACGAGCACCCGACCCAGGCGCTGCTGGACCTGTTCACGATCCGCGAGCACTTCCCGACGCTCGACGGTCTTCACGTGGGGATCGTCGGCGACGTGCGGCACTCGCGCGTGGCGCGCTCGCTGACGCTGGCCCTGCCGAAGATGGGCGCGGGGGTCACGCTCGCCGGCCCCCCGACGCTGCTGCCGCCCGAGGCCGAAGGGTGGGGCGCGGCGCTCTCGTACGACCTGGAGGCGGTGCTGCCGAAGCTCGACGTCTGCTACATGCTCCGCGTCCAGCAGGAGCGGCAGGGCGCGCAGTTCTTCCCGAGCGTTCGCGAGTACTCCCGCCTGTTCGGGCTGTCGCGCGATCGCGTCGAGATGCTGCCCGAGCACGCGCTCGTCATGCACCCGGGACCGATGAACCGGGGCGTCGAGATCGCATCGGACGTCGCCGATCTGCCCCGGGCCGTGATCACGGACCAGGTCGCCAACGGCATCGCGGTGCGCATGTCGCTGCTGTACCTGATCCTGGGCGGGGACGGGTCGCGGCCGGCGGTCGCCGGCGAGACGGGGGCGCGCGATGCCTGACGGGGTGCTGTTCCGCGCGGTCCGCCTCGTCGACCCGGCCTCCGGCCACGACGGCGTGACCGATGTGCTGGTGCGCGACGAGACGATCGCCGACGTCGGGTCCGGACTGGCTGCATCGGGGGCGGAGGTCGTCGAGGAGGACGGCCTGGTGCTGGCGCCCGGGCTCGTCGACCTCCACGCGCACCTACGCGAGCCCGGATTCGAACACAAGGAGACGATCGAGACCGGAAGCCGGGCCGCGGCCGCCGGCGGGTACACGGCCGTGTGCGCGATGCCGAACACCGACCCGGTGACGGACAACGCCGCGGTCGTGTCCGAGGTTCGAACCCTGGCCGACAAGGCGGGGCTCTGCGACGTGGTCCCGGCCGGGGCCATCACACGCGGGCAGCGCGGGGAGACGCTCGCGGACATCGGGGAGATGGTCGAGGGCGGCGTCCGGCTGTTCACCGACGATGGCAACTGCGTGGGGTCCTCGCGCGTGATGCGGCTGGCGTTGGAGTACGCCAAGGCGTTCGACGCGATCATCTGCCAGCACGCGCAGGACGAGGAGCTCACGCGCGGCTGGCAGGCACACGAGGGCCACTACTCGGCGCTGCTCGGGCTCGCGGGGGCGCCGGCGGAGGCGGAGGAGATCGTGGTGGCGCGCGACCTCGCCCTGGCCCGGCTGACCGGGGGGCGGCTTCACGTGACGCACGTCTCCTCGTCCAGGTCGGTCGAGCTGATCGCGGCCGCGAAGGCCGCCGGTGTGCGGGTCACAGCCGACGTGACGCCGCACCACCTCGTCCTGCTCGACGAGGACCTGGTCGGATTCGACACGAACTTCCGGATCAACCCGCCCCTTCGCCCGGTGGAGCACCGCGACGCGCTGCGCGCGGGGCTCGCGTCGGGGGCGATCGACGCGGTCGCGACCGACCACGCGCCGCACGCGCCGGAGGAGAAGCAGCGGGAGTTCGACCAGGCGCCCGCCGGCACGACCGGGCTCGAGACCGCCCTCGCGGCGATCCTGACCCACCTGGTCGAGCCCGGCGTCATCGACCTGGCGGCCGCGGTGGATCGGCTGTCCGTGCGGCCTGCCGCCATCCTGGGCCTGGGCGAGCACGGCGGGCCGGTGGCTCCCGGCCGGCCGGCGAACCTGGTCGCGTTCGACCCGGCGGCCGAGTGGGTGGTCGGGGAGCGACCGGTGCGGTCGATGGCGACGAACTCGGCGTTCACGGGCCGCGCGCTTCGCGGCGCCGTCCGGTACACGATGTTGCGCGGGGCCTTCACCGTGCGAGCGGGCGAGCCGCAGGCATGAGGGCGACGCGCGACGCCCTGCTGGTGCTGGAGGACGGGACCGTGTTCCGGGGCGACGCGTTCGGCGCCGAAGGCGATGCGTTCGGGGAGGCCGTGTTCAACACCTCCATGTGCGGATACCAGGAGGTGCTCACCGACCCGTCGTACCGCCGGCAGATCGTGGCGATGACCTCGCCCCATCAGGGGAACTACGGCGTCAACGCCGACGACGTGGAGTCGCCGGGGGTCCAGGTCGCCGGCTTCGTGGTTCGCGAGGCCAGCCGGCGCACCTCGTCGTGGCGCGCCCAGGGGTCGCTCGACGACTACCTGCGCGTCGCGGGCGTGATCGGACTGGAGGGGGTCGACACGCGACGGCTGACCTTGCACCTCCGCGAGCGCGGGGCGATGCGGGCGGGGCTCTCGACGCTCGACCTGGACCCGGCGTCGATGTGCGAGCGGGTGCGGGGCGTGCCCGGGATGCAGGGTGCCGACCTGGCGTCGGAGGTCTCGACCGGCCGCACCTACGAAGCATCCGCCGTGGTCGGCCCGGCGCTTCCCGCGGAAGGGCGGACCTACCGCGTGGCGGCACTCGACTTCGGCATCAAGCGCAACATCCTTCGCCTGCTCGCCCGCAATGGCTGCGAGGCAACGATTCTCCCGGCCGCCACCTCCGCCGCCGACGTGCTGGCCGGAGGCTTCGACGGCGTCTTCCTCTCCAACGGCCCGGGCGACCCCGCGGCCACGACGTACGGCATCACCACCGTCCGAGAGCTGCTCGGCTCCATCCCGGTCTTCGGCATCTGCCTGGGCCACCAGCTGCTCGGGCTGGCCCTCGGCGGCGCGTCGTACAAGCTGCGGTTCGGGCACCGCGGCGTGAACCAGCCGGTGAAGGACCTGGACACGGGCCACGTCGAGATCACGAGCCACAACCACGGCTTCGCGATCGACGCGGGCTCGTTCCCGGATGGCGATGGCGCGCGGAGCGGCGGGGAGGGCTCGCTCGGCGCGGGGTCGGGCGGGGGTGGC
>DASXAQ010000119.1:0-18069 GCA_036406615.1 Actinomycetota bacterium
ACCGCCGCGGCCGCCAGAGCCGGCATCATCATCGCGTCCTCCTCCTCGGTGTCCGACACAGATTGGTTCACGACGCGGGAGGTCGAAGGGGCCGTTGGGCCCGCATCCGGTGGGTCGGACGACCACGAAGAATGGGACCCCCAGGGATCGGTATGAGGCCGGCCTTACGACGGCGAGCGCGAGCTGAGGGGGAACAAGGTCGGCTGTGGATCGGTGTCCACACTGGAGCCCGAGTCGCGCGCCGTGGCCGCGCCTTCGTAGGGCTCGTTCCCAGACCGTGAAAGACCAGAGAGAACGTGGGGCGGTGGGTCGGTCCCAGGGGGGGGGAAAGGCGTTGACCGATCTGGGGCGGGGTCCGTATACTGCGCGTTAGCACTCTCGCTGCTAGAGTGCTAGCAGTCGTAGCCAGGGATTCGCAAAGGAGGCGGGATGGCACCGAAGCTGATCGCGTTCGACGAGGACGCGCGGCGTTCCCTCGAGCGGGGCCTTGACCAGGTAGCCAACGCGGTCAAGATCACCCTCGGACCCAAGGGCCGCAACGTGGTCCTGGAGAAGAAGTGGGGCGCGCCGACGATCACCAACGACGGCGTGTCCATCGCCAAGGAGATCGAGCTGGAGGACCCCGAGGAGAAGATCGGGGCCGAGCTCGTCAAGGAAGTCGCCAAGAAGACCGATGACGTCGCCGGCGACGGCACGACGACGGCCACGGTCCTCGCGCAGGCGATGGTGCACGAGGGCCTGCGCAACGTCGCGGCCGGCGCCAACCCGATGGGCTTGAAGCGCGGCATCGAGATCGCCGTCGACTCGGCCGTCGAGGCCATCAAGAACCAGGCCAAGGAGACGGAGGCCAAGGAAGAGATCGCGCACGTCGCGGCCATCTCCGCGGCCGACGACGAGATCGGCGAGCAGATCGCCGAGGCCATGGACAAGGTCGGCAAGGACGGCGTGATCACCGTCGAGGAGTCCAACACCTTCGGCATGGAGCTGGAGCTCGTCGAGGGCATGCGCTTCGACAAGGGCTACATCTCGGCGTACTTCATCACCGATCCCGAGCGCATGGAAGCCGTGCTCGAGGAGCCGTACCTGATGTACGCGAACTCGAAGATCTCGGCCGTGAAGGACCTGCTGCCGGTGCTCGAGAAGATCATGCAGACGGGCAAGCCGCTGGTCATCATCTCCGAGGACGTCGAGGGCGAGGCGCTCTCCACGCTCGTCGTGAACAAGATCCGCGGCACGTTCAAGTCCGTGGCCGTCAAGGCGCCCGGGTTCGGCGACCGCCGCAAGGCGATGCTGCAGGACATGGCGATCCTGACGGGTGGCCAGGTGATCTCCGAAGAGGTCGGGCTGAAGCTCGAGAACGCGACCCTTGACCTGCTGGGCTCGGCCCGCAAGGTGGTCATCACCAAGGACGAGACGACCATCGTCGAGGGGGGTGGCAGCGAGGACGAGATCAAGGGCCGCATCAACCAGATCAAGTCCGAGATCGAGAAGACCGACTCCGACTACGACCGCGAGAAGCTGCAGGAGCGGCTGGCGAAGCTGTCCGGCGGCGTCGCGGTGATCAAGGTCGGCGCGGCCACCGAGGTCGAGCTGAAGGAGAAGAAGCACCGCATCGAGGACGCGGTGCAGACCACGAAGGCGGCCGTCGAGGAAGGCATCGTCCCCGGCGGCGGCGTCGCGCTGCTGACGGCGCAATCCGGGCTGCAGAAGCTGGACTTGGAAGGCGACGAGGCGACCGGCGCGAACATCGTGCGCCGCGCGCTCGAGGAGCCGCTGAAGCAGATCGCGGTCAACGCCGGCCTCGAGGGCGGCGTCGTGGTCGAGAAGGTCCGCACGCTCGACCCGGGCTGGGGCCTGAATGCGGCCTCCGGCGAGTACGTGGACATGTTCAAGACCGGCGTCGTGGACGCCGCGAAGGTCACGCGCTCGGCGCTGCAGAACGCGGCGTCGATCGCGGCCCTGTTCCTGACGACCGAGGCCCTCGTGGCCGAGAAGCCCGAGAAGGCGGCGCCGCCGATGCCGGGCGGCGGCATGGGCGGCGGGGACATGGACTTCTAGTCCCTCGCAGCGAACACCGCATCACCGGACCAGGAACGAACGCAGGGCCCCCGGCAACGGGGGCCCTGTGTCATTGTGTGCGTCCAGGTTCAGGCCGAACGACGAGAGGCGAACGCCGGGAGGGCGAGCATGGACTACGACGTCACCGTCCGTCAGCTGGACCAGCAGGAGGTCGTCGGGATCCGTACGACCGCGACCCAGGACACGATCGGCGAACAGTTCGCTTCGATCCTGCCCGAGGTGATGGGCTACCTTGGCGAGAAGGGGATCCTTCCCGATGGGCCGCCGTTCGCCCGGTACTTCGAGTTCCGGCCGGACTTCGTCGACATGGAGGTCGGGTTCCCGATCTCCTCCATCCACACGGGCGAGCCGGTCGCGCCGGACGACCAGCGGATCGTCTCGGACGAGCTGCCCGAATGCCGCGCGGCCGTTGTGGAGCACCGCGGTTCGTACCAGGCGATCCACGGCGCGTACATGGCCATCGAGGAATGGATGAAGAGCTCCGGTGAGGAGGCCGGCGGCGCGCCGTGGGAGGTGTACGTCGTCGCGATGGCCGACACCGAGGACGTCGACGCGCTTCGAACCGAGATCGTCCAGCCGCTGAAGGCTGACTAGGGGACGCCGCCGGCCAGGATCGTCGAGAGCTTCGACGCGTCGATGTTGCCGCCCGACACCACGCACACGACAGTGCCGGTACCTGCTTGGCCGCTCAGCGCCGCAGCCACCGCCGTGCCGGCGGCACCTTCCGCGATCACGCGGTTGCGTTCGGCCGTCAGCGCCACGGCGCCGGCCGTGTCCTTCAGCGACGCCACCAGCGACCCGTCCAGCAGGCTCGACACGACCGGCCACATCTCGTCCAGCACGCGCCGGCTGCCGATCCCGTCGACGAAGCTCGGCGTGTACGGCGCCTCGACCGGAAGGCCGGCCGCCAGCGCCGCCGCGAACGGCGCCGATGTCTCCGACTCGCTGGCGAACACTTTCGCCTGGGGACGAAGGGCCTTCACCGCCGACGCGATGCCGGTGGACAGCCCGCCGCCGCCGTAGGGCACGACGACGGCGTCGACCTCCGGAAGGTCCTCCACGATCTCCAGCCCGATCGTGCCGTTGCCGGCCATCACCGCCGGGTCGCTCACGGGATGCACGAACACGCGGTCGGACAGCGCCTCGAACCGGTGGGTCGCGATGACGTCCCACCACTCGTCGAAGGAGCGCTCGACGATCTGCGCGCCCAGCCGTTCGATGGCCGCGAGCTTCGTCTGCGGCGCCGTGTCGGGTACGACCACCGTGCAGGGAACGCTTCGTCGGCGCGCCTCCCACGCGACGCCCTGCGCCATATTGCCGGCGCTGGCCGTGTAGACGCCCGCGCGCAGTGCGTCGCCGGCCAGGCTCATCGCGCTGGCGGCGCCGCGGATCTTGAACGAACCGATCGGCTGCAGGCATTCGAGCTTCAGGTAGATCTCGGCCGGCGCGCCGTCCAGGCCAAGGCGCACCAGCGGGGTGCGGATGGCGGAGCCGGCGATGCGCTCGGCGGCGGCGCGAACATCGTCCAACGAGGGCGCGGCGGCCGCGGTCACGCGGTCGCATCCGCTCGCACGACCACCTCGCCGTCTGTCGTGGCGATGCCCACCGCGCGAACGCCCCACGGTTCGTCGTCCAGGATGCGAACCGGCAGGTCGGCGCCGCCCAGCCACTCCTTCAGCCTGGCCTCGTCGCCGGCGACCTCGACCCACGAGATCCCGCTGGGACCGGCCGGATGCTCGGTCTCCGTCCGCCCCGGGTGCGCGTCGGGCGGGATGTCCCACGCGATGAAGAACGGCAGCCACGCGTCCGGGGTTGCGGCGTTTCGCCCGGCCAGCCGCCACCGCACGGTCTGGCCGTCGGGACGGACCCGGCCGCCTTCTTCCATCGGCAGGCCGAGCCGTTCGGCGACCGCCGCGAGGTCGTCGGTGCGAAGGCTCCAGCCGACGAACCGGTCGCCGCCGGCCACCGCGGCGGACAGGTTGCGCCCGAACTCGGTCCCGCGGGCCACGGCGGGATCGACCACGGCCATGACCTCCAGGTACGCCGAACCGAGCGGGACGATGCGATTGCCGGTTCCCCAGGCTTCGTGCCGGCCGCCGGCGACCGACCCCAGCCCGTAGCGCTGCCGCAGTTCCTCCCCGGCGCGGTCCACGTCCCCGACGCCGAGGATCACGTGGTCCAGCTGCAGCACGCGCTCAACGATAGCGGACGGGCGAACGGCGAAGCCGGGGCCTGCAGAGGTGGTTCGAAGGAAGAGCCGGCGAGGGGTTACGGGCGGCCGATGCCGACCACGCTGCCCCACGGCACCGGGTCGATCATCACGACCGTGCCGGTCGTGTGCGCCGCGACCTCCATCCCACCGCCGATGTACATGCTCACGTGGCTGATGGGGTGGTACATGAACAGCAGGTCGCCGGGCTGCACGTCCGAGCGGGCGACGTGCGGCGTGACGTCGTACTGGCCCTGGGCCGAGTGCGGCAGGTACACGCCGGCCTGCGCCCACGACCACATGGTGAGGCCCGAGCAGTCGAACCCGACGTTCGGGTCGGCCGCGCCGTACACGTAGGGGACGCCCAGGACGGACTTGGCCGCGGCGACCGCCGTGGCGGCGCCGCCGCTCGGCGGCAGGACCGAGCCGTTGCCGTCCCATCCACCGCCCGGCGGCTGCGCGGCGGCCGCGATCGCGGCTGCGGCGGCCTGGCGCTTGAGCGACGCCTGGATGGTGGAGATGAGCTGCTGGGTCTGCGCCGCGCCGGCCTGCAACTGCGCTCGCTTGGCGTTCAGGGAGGCGATGTCGGACTTGCGCTGGTGCACCATGGACGCGAGCGCCTGCGACGCCTGGCGGAACTGTTCCTCGGCGACCGCGGCCTTCGTCGCGGTGTCGACGTTCTGTTGCGCGATCGACTGCAGGAACTCGACGCGGTCCGACAGCTGCGAGAACGACGTCGATCCCAGCACGACCGAGATCGCGGAGCCCTGCGATTCGTACGCCTGCGCTGCCTGCGCGGACAGCTGCGCGCGCAGCGCATTGACCTGGGAGCGCGCGGTCTCCATGTCGGATTGGGCCTGCGCGAGCGCCGCTTCGGTCTGGTGCAGCTTGATCTGGGCCTGGTTGTACTGCTCGTCGAGCGCGGACATCTGCTGGTCGAGCGCGGCGAGCTTGGCTTTCGCCGCGTCAAGGTCCGCCTTGGAGGGTGCCGCCGAGGTCGCGGTCGCCGAAACGATTGCGATGGATGTCGCGAGCAGCGCGGTGGCCAGCAGCCGCGCGACCCGCGTGCGGGCCTTTCCGTTCACGCTCAACATAAGAAAACGAGCTGCATGAGCAGCTCGGGGACTGACCTTACCGGGTGCCGTCCAGGGATGTCAACTTCATCCGTCGAGGCGGCCGTTCGCAGGTCGAACGCAGAGGTACGAACGCCCACGTCGCGTGCGGAAGTCCATACTGGAGCGCCGTGTCGAAAAAACGGATCCTGTTCATCGACAACCGCCCGGAGCACCTGCGTCAGCCCGTGCTCCGGCTGCAGCTCGCGGGGTACGACGTCGACGAGGCCGACACCGGCGCCTCGGGCCTCGCGGCGCTCCGTGACCGGCGGTACGACCTGCTGATCCTCGACGCGGAGCTGCCGCAGGAGGACGGGTGGGACGTGCTGCGCGACGTCCGCGCGGACGAGTCCCTGTCCGCGACCAAGGTGATCGTGTTCATGGCGGGCAAGGGCGAGACGGGCAAGCTGATGCTCGTGCCGGTGGACGCCGAGCTTCGCCGTCCATTTCGCATGGGCGATCTGCTGCGCGCGGTGGAACGGGTGATCGGCACGCCCTGACGCGGGCGTGCGGGAAACAACGCGTCGATCGACTGGCTTCGCGATCAGCTCGCGATCCGGCGTCCCCACACGAACATGTCGTGGTACCAGCCGTCGCCGACCCATTCGAGCGTCGGTCCGTCCTCGCTGCCCGTGGAGTGGATCATCCAGTCGTTGCCGAGGTACACGCCGACGTGATCGACGTCCTGCCAGGTTGAACCACCGTTGTCGGCGATCATCATGATGTCGCCGATGCGCAGGCTGCCGAAGGAGATGTGCGACCCGGTGTTCTTCGCCATGTCGGTGCTCGTGCGCTCCGGCAGGCTCCAGCCCGCGTAGCCGCGCACGGACGCCGCGTTGTACCCGCCCTCGTACTTCTTGAGCAGCCACCACACGTAGCCGGAGCAGTCGAATCCACCGATTGGCTGTGCGCCGCAGCAGTATCCGGAGCCCGTCTTCTTGTCCCACTCGCCCGCGTACACGTACGGGTACCCGACGTAGGCGAACGCCGTGGTCGTGAGCTGTCGCTTCTCCTCCTGCAGCGGCACGCCAACGTTGAGCGTCGGAAGCGTCACGTCGTCGAAGTGGCTGGTCTCGTCGATCAGCCACGAAGGGTCGGTCTTGGCCATCCACAGGGAGTACGCGACCTCGTCGCGGCGGATCGCCTTCGTCGGCAGCAGGTCCATCGTCTCGGAGCCGGTCGGGTGGTTGAAGTGCAGCTCGAGCGTGCGCGCGACCTGTTCGTAGGGGAAGTACTCCGGGACGGGATAGACGTAGCCGCTCTCGTCGGTGATGTGCTGCAATCCGGCAACCGGCGCGGTCAGTCCCATCGCCAGCACGATGGCCTTGTCGAACACCTCGACGTGCATCGTGAGATCCGGGTTGAAGTCGCCGTTGCCCGCGGGCGCGATCCAGCCGAGCTTCACGGCGACGTTCGCGTACGGGTAGTACGGGTCGGTGTTCGGCAGGTCCGGGAACGTGATGTCCGGGTCGGTCGGCTCGCCCGGCGCGTACGCCTTCACGAGGGCGCTGGCGACGAGCTCGCGTGTCTCGAGCGTGGTCGGGTTGAAGACGCTGGTGCCGTAGTCCTGCATCCAGTGGTTGGTCGTGGCCACGTACGTGATGGCGTCGTAGTCCCAGTAGGTGTTGGGGACGTCGGTGAAGGCGAATGCCGCCTCCGCCGGGATCAGGACGGCAGCGATCACGCCGGCCGCCACGAGGAAGGAGAGGATGCGATGCCTCATGGTTCGCGTTTCGGCCCCCGCTCCCGCACGCTTTAGCCGACGTCGTTCGACCTAGACTCGCAGCATGCCAGAACTTCCCGAGGTGCAGGCGCTGGCGGAACGGCTCGACGTGCTGCTGTCCGGTGCGCGCTACGTGCGCGCGGATCCCCTCTCGTTCTCGTCGTTGAAGACGTACGCGCCTGCGCCCGAGTCGCTGGGGGGCGTGGCGCTGTCCACGGTCGGACGGCGCGGGAAGTTCCTGGTGCTGGAGTTCGAAACGGAATCGCCGCGCCTGCTCGTGCACCTGTCGCAGGGCGGCCGCGTCGACGTCGAAACCGGCAAGGTGTCGCCGCGCCCGAAGTTCGGCATCGTCCGGTTCCGGTTCGAACGCGACGGCGGCGAGCCCGTGCCGCCGGTCCTGGTGAAGGAGTTCGGCACCGAACGAAAGGCGGGCTGGTGGGTCATGGCGCCGGGCGACTACGGACCGCTGGCCAAGCTCGGTCCGGAGCCGTTCTCGGAGGACTTCGCGTCGTTCGTTCGCGAGGGCGCCGACGGGTCGCGGCTGCATTCGCTGCTTCGCGACCAGCGCCGCGTGGCGGGGATCGGGCGCGGGTACTCGGACGACATCCTGCATCGCGCGAAGCTGTCGCCGTACCGCTCGCTGGGATCGCTCGACGCGCAGGAGCGCGAACGGTTCCTGGATGCCGTGTACTCGATCCTGTCGGAGGCGCTGCAGGTCGAACGCGAACGCACGGGCGGCCTGCCGACGAAGCTCGGCGACCACTTCACCGTGCACGGGAAGTCGGGGACGCCGTGCCCGGTCTGCGGTGCGGAGCTGCGGCGCGTGTCGTACGGGTCGCACGAGGTGACGTACTGCCCCGACTGCCAGACGGGCGGCCGCCGCCTGAGCGACCGCCGCCTCGATCGCCTCGTGCGCTGACCGGGGCGACGCGAGCCGCCGGGTTGACCACGTGAACGAACGCGCTAGGATGCGCGGCTGAATGTATGCGTGGCGCTACCTGAGCGACGCGGGGGCCGAGCTCGGGATCTCCGAACGGTTCCCCGATCGCGACGCGGCCGAGTCCTGGATCGGCGAGACCTGGCCCGACCTGCTCGAACGCGGGATCGACGAGGTCGAGCTGACCGATGAGGACGGCCGCCACGTGTTCCGCATGGGGCTGAACGCCGAGTAGGCGACCGCTGCCCGGCCTCAGCCTTCGTCCGGGACCGCACCTTCCGTGAACGCGGCGGCGTGATCGGCGACCCACCGGCGGAAGGTTCGCGTAGGCGATCCCAGGATGTCGGACACCGTCGTGGTGACGTACGCCGGCCGCCCCATCGTTGCGCCCCACGCCGCGAGCAGCATGTCCCTGGCCTCCGGCGGCCAGGTTCCCTCGGTCTCGGTTCGAAATTCGTCCGGCGTGAGCTCCTCGAACGTGACCCGGCGGCCCAGGACCTCCCCGATGATGCTCACCTGCTCCGCCTGGCTCAGCGACTCGGGGCCCGTGAGGACGTAGTCGCCTCCGACATGTCCTTCCCCATACAGGGTCCCGGCCACGACGGCGGCCACGTCGCGGTCGTCGACCGGGGCCGTCTCGGCGCCGGCGTAGGGCCAGCGGATCACGCCGCCGCCGCGGATCGTGGGCGCCCACCAGAACAACGCGTTGGACGCGAACATCCCCGGCCGGATGATCGTCCATTCGAGCCCGGCGTCTTCGATGCGCCGCTCGATGCCGGCGTAGAGCTCCGCCATCGGATTCGGTTGCTGGAAGAACGGGTGCGGGGTCTTGTGCGGGGCAGACAGGAAGACGACCCGCCGAGCACTCGCCGCGAGGCGCTCGACGACAGCCGGAGCCGTCGTCGGCGCGGCGGTCCACACGAGGAAGACGACGTCGACGCCGTCCAGCGCGGGCTCGAGCGATGCGGGCTCGGTGAGGTCGCCGGTGACGACCTCGACGTTGGCCGGCAGCGCGGCGTCGGCCTCGGAGCCACGCGTGAGGGTGCGGACCGACACGCCCCCCTCCACCAGGAGGTCGACGACGGCGCGCCCAACTCGGCCCGTCGCTCCGGTGACGAGCACGGGAACTCCTTGCGCGGACGTCATGAAGCGCCGGACGTCGACGGTTGGGGGCGCACGGGGACGATCATGCCGTCGGGCCTAGAGGTACTGGCCCGACTGCGAATCCGTCCGATCCGAGGCGATGGCCTGGATGTCCCGCTCGCGGAGCAGTAGGTACGTGTCGCCCTCCCACTCAACCTCCAGCCCGGTCTGCGGGATGAACAGGACCCGGTCGCCGGCTTTGACGCCCCGCGCCCCGGGCCCGACCAGGATCACGTTCGACCACACGCATCGGCGCACCGGGGTCGCGGCCGTCGCGGGGATCAGCAGCCCGGCCTTCGACTTGCGCTCGCTCTCGTCGGGGACGCTCACCAGGATCCGGTCGGCGGTGAGCGACATCCGGCGCACCGGCGAGGGCTCGGCCTCCTCGACCTTTCGGAGCTTGGGCTTCTGCGGCGTCATCGCGGGACGATTGTAGGTCTGCGGCCGCTTCGATCCCCACCGCGGGGTCGCTATGATGTGCGGCCGTGCCCCTTGCCGGTGAGCTCCTCGACGATGCCGAACGTCGCCTGAAGCGGTCCCCGTACATCGAGCACCCCCACGCCGGCAAGGAGCGTTTCGACGCGGAGGAGCTGCTGGAGTTCGTCCTCGGCGAGCTTCCGTACGAGGACGACGAGGTCTCCGCGGCCCAGGCGCGCCGGTTCCACCGCCTGCTCGACCGGCGCGTGAGCGGCGTGCCGGGCGCGTACCTCACGGGGCGGACCGAGTTCAAGGGCATGATGCTGTACGTGACCCGCGGCGCGTTCATCCCGCGCGAGTCCAGCGAGGACCTGGCCGACGGCGCGATCCAACGGCTTCGCGGCCGGCGCGATCCCGTGCACCTGGACGCGGCCACCGGCGTCGGTCCGGTCGCCCTCGCGGTCGCGCGGTCCGTTCGCAAGGCCAGCGTGTACGGCGTCGACATCTCGGCCAAGCCGGTGGAGCTCGCCCGCAAGAGCGCGAAGGCGCTCGGCCTTCGAAACGCGACGTTCCTGCGCGGCGACCTGTTCGCGCCGCTGCCGAAGGGCCTGCTGGGCCGTGTCGACGTGATCACCGTCCACCCGCCGTACGTGCCGAAGTCCGAGCTTCGCGACCTGCCGCACGAGATCCGCGCGCACGAGCCGAAGGAGTCGCTCACCGACTTCTCCGAGGCCGGCACCGGGCTGCTCACGCGCGTGGCGACCGAGGGCCACGGCTGGCTCGCCGAGGGGGGCTGGCTCCTGGTCGAGGTGAGCCCCGACCGCGCGCGCGAGGTCGGCACCGTCCTTCGCCGCCAGGGCTACTCGGACGTCCGCAGCACGAAGGGCGAGATCGCGGTCAGCCGCATCGTGGTCGGCCGCCACCGCGGCACGTAGCCGCGAGGCGATCCGACCCCGTCAGCGCACCGGCCGAATCGGCCGCCAGTCCCGCCCGTCGCGCGAGTCGGCGCCCCACAGCGCGGCCGCGGCTCCCAGGGCCGCCCAGACCGCCGTCAACACGATCGCCACTTCCATGTCTGGAGAACGCCAACCACGAGCTCGGGCGTGAAATTTCGGCCGGGAATCGCTCGGTTCGTCGTTCGATGCGCCTTGGCGGATGATGGAACCCATGGAATATCGAAACCTCGGCGGTACCGGCGTGAGCGTCAGCTCGCTCGTGCTCGGCGCGATGATGTTCGGCCCGATGGGCAATCCCGATCCCGACGACTGCGTGCGCATGGTCCACGCGGCCCTCGACGGCGGGATCAACATGGTGGACACGGCGGACGTGTATTCGGCCGGCACGTCCGAGGAGATCGTGGGGCGGGCGCTCAAGGGCCGGCGCGACCAGGTCGTGCTGGCCACGAAGGTGCACGGCGAGATGGGACCCGGCCGCAACGAACGCGGTAACTCGCGCCTGTGGATCACGCGCGCGGTGGAAGCGTCGCTGCGGCGCCTGGACACCGACCGCATCGACCTGTACCAGATCCACCGGCCCGAGGCGAACACCGACATCGAAGAGACGCTGTCGGCGCTGACCGACCTGCAGCGCCAGGGCAAGATCGTCGCGTTCGGCTCCTCGACGTTCCCGGGGTGGCAGATGGTCGAGGCGCAGTGGACGTCGCAGCGGCTGGGGCTCGGGCGCTTCGTCTGCGAACAGCCGCCGTACTCGATCTTCGCGCGGGGCATCGAGGATGGCGTCCTCCCGGTGGCGCAGCGCTACCGGATGGGCGTGATCGCGTGGAGCCCACTGGCCGGCGGCTGGCTGACCGGGAAGTACCGCCGCGGCACCGAGCCCGAAGCCGACTCGCGCGCGGTGCGTTTCCGCGATCGGATCGGTGTCTCGGCGCGGTTCGACTTCACGCGTCCCGGCAACCAGCGCAAGCTCGAGATGGTGGACGACCTGCAGGTCGTGGCCGACAAGGCCGGCCTGTCGATGACGCACATGGCGATCGCCTTCGTGCTGGCGCACCCGGCGGTGACGGCGGCCATCATCGGCCCGCGGACCATGGAGCAGCTGAACGAGCTGCTGGCCGGCGCCGACGTGCGGCTCGGCGAGGAGACGCTCGATGCGATCGACGAGATCGTGCCGCCCGCCGCGGTGGTGGAGAACGCCGACCGGGGTTGGGAGCCGCCGTGGCTCTCGAAGGAGTCGCGCCGGCGGTAGGCACCGGTACGAGCCGGGTCCTGTCGATGATCGATCGAACGCCGCCCGGTCTATACCCCGGCGTCGATCGGCGGGTCGGGATACTCGCCGCGAAGGATCGGCGGCAACAGGTCCGCCAGCCGGCGCGGCGCGACGAGGTCGGGCCACGCCGCGATCTCCCGAACCGACAGCCACCGATGGCCGCTGATGGCGGAGGCCTCGAACTCGTCGAACCCCGACGTGTCCACGGCGTTCGACGGCGCGTGCACGACGAAGAACCGTTCGAGGAGTCGCTCGGTGACCCCGCGCAGGGTCAACAGGTGTTCGCGGGTCCAGATCCACGGACCCAGCTCCGCCTCCACGCCGGTCTCCTCGCGGAGCTCGCGCCGCGCCGCGTCCTCGTACGTCTCGCCGGGCTGCACGCCGCCACCGGGCGTGAACCACACGTGGATACCCTCGGACGGCTCGAACCAGTGGAAGAGCAGGACGCGGTCGTCCGGCGCGATCAGCACGATCCGCGCGGTCGGACGGTCGTGGATCGCCTCGGCCGGCGACGTGCCGGCCGTCCCCGATTCGCGCGCGCTGGAGGATTCGTCCACCATCTCGACGCCAAGGCTACCCGGGCCGGCCGCGCGATCGGACGGGCGACGGTACGCTGATGTACGTGCGGTGGGCGCTGCTGATCGCGGGGATCCTGCTGGTCGCCGTCGGGGCGGTGTGGATCTTCCAGGGCGTTGGCGTCATCAAGGGCAGCTTCATGACGAACGACTCCGTCTGGGCCTGGATCGGGCTCGGCTGCGTGGTCGCCGGCGTCGTCGCGCTCGCGCGCGGATTCCGGCCGAGCGGCGTCTCTCGGGGCTAGCGCGACATGCCGGAGCGGACCCCTGCGGCCAAGCCCAATCGCCCGCGCAACCCGGACGCTCCGCCGAAGCCGAGACGCCCGCGCGACGAGCTCGGCCGGCCGCAGCCGTGGGACGGCGAGAACACGCTGCGCCTCGAGGACTACGACAACCTGAGCCTGCAGGAGAACCATCGCCTTGGCATCGAGCACTTCGACGCCCAGCGGTTCTTCCCGGCGCATGAGGCCTGGGAGACGTGCTGGAAGCAGGCGAAGACGACACCCGACGCCGAGTTCTTCAAGGGGCTCTCGCAGCTGGGGGCCGGATACACGCACCTGCTCCGTGGCAACCCGCACGGCGCGTTCACGCTGCTGCGCCGCGGCGGCGGCCGCGTCCAGCGCTACCCCAGCCCGCACCTCGGCGTGGACACGTCCCGGCTGTCGCTGGCCGCCCTTGGGGACGCGGACCGCATCGAGGCCGCCGACGCGGCGGGCGAGCCGATCCCGACCGTCGAGTTCCCGCGGATCTGAACCGCGGGCCGGGTCAGGCTCCCGACAGCACGACGCCGAAGCCCTTGCGCGCGAGCTTCAGGATCACCTGGCCGGGCGCGGTCAGGTCGCGGACCCGGTCGGCGCACAGGCCTTCGAGCTCGCGCAGGCGCGTGCGGTAGGCCTCCTCGCCGTCGCGCCGCGCCTTCGACAGCGCCGAGGCGTTTCGCCACACCTTCTGCCTGGCCTCCTTCAGGAACCGCCTCGTGCCGGCGCGGTTGAACGGCGTCAGCAGGCGGTCGACGAACGTTCGCGACCCCTCCAGCGACCGGTCCTCGGCCGTCACACGGGCAGCGAGGACGACGTCGATGTGCTCGTGGTCCTTCGCCCGCCGCGCGACCACCGCGGTGTCGTCGAACTCCTCGTCGGCGATCACCCGCAGGAGCGCCTGCGGGAGGTCGTAGTTCACGTGGGCGTTGATGCCGAACAGGACGTGCCGCAGGGGGGCCAGGTCCGGCTGTTCTCGCGCGGCGGTGAACGCCACCGACCACGGTCCGGGCGCCTGGCGCCGGTCCCATGCCGCGAGCGCGTCCAGGTACAGGCCGGCGAAGGCGACGTCCCAGCGCTCGACCCAGTCCGCGTCCAGGAACCCGCCGAGCGCGCGCGTCGCGAGCTCGTCGGCGACGGCTCGGGTGGTGCGCGTGTACACCGAGTGGAAGTGCCGGCGCGCATCGCCGGGGTCCAGAGCGGCCCCGATCGCGTCCATGCGCGCCAGGAGCTCGTCGATCTCCTGCCCCGGCCTGCGGTCGCTCACGGCGCGAAACCCTACCGGACGCGAAACGGGGACCCCATCATGGGGTCCCCGTTTCGTTCGTCCCAGCCGCTGGGCAGCGGCGCGATTCGTCAGCCGTCGTTGCGGTCGTGGCCCGGGCCGTCGTCGTGTCCATCGCGGCCGTGGTCGTCCGCGCCACGGTTGCGGCCGTGGTCGTCGGCGCCACGGTTGCGCCCGTGGTCATCCCTGCCATGGTTCCGGCCGTGGTCGTCGCCCAGGATGGCTTCGGCGGCCTCGTCGGCTGCCTCGCGGGCCGCCTCGTTCTCCCCCTCGGCGACTCGCCCACGCGCCTCGACCTCGCGCCCGCGCGCCTCCCCCTCGCGGCCACGGTCGTCGGCAACCCGCACGGCCGCCGGACGCGTGGTCCTGCCGTCCTGGGGCGTTGCCGAGCCGCTGCCGGAGCTCGCGGCCGCCACGCCGCCCGCCGTCGCGAGCGTGAGCGCGCCCACGCCCCCGACTAGAACCCGCTTCCACACCTTGGTCATCGCTTCCTCCCTCCGTCGGGTCGCCTGTCGAACCGAACACCAACGACGATAGGAGGGGGGGTTTCAGGAGACGCCCTGCTCGCGGTGAGGCTCCGGTAAGGCTTGGGTTAGATGATGTCTTTCGTGCCGGCAGCTGGGCGCCGGACACGCGCGAGGCTAGTCGTCGCCGCCTCCGCCGTGCCCGCCGCCGCCGGATCCGCCCGAGCTGCCCGACCCGCCAGAGTCTCCCGAGCCGCCCGGCGTCGAGCCCGAACCACCCGACGACCCGCCCTTGTCGTCGGCGCCGCCGCCGGACCCACCGGAGTTGCCGGACCCGCCGTGGTCGTCCGCCGACGGGCTGGCGGACGGGGTGGCTTTCGGGCGCGGCGTCGCGGTGGCCGTCGCCTTCGGCGAAGGCGACGTTCCCTGGGACTCGACGCTGACCACGGGAATGGTCGCGGCGCCGAGCGACGGGGCGCTGATCGCGTACGTCGCGAGCATCATGCCGGCCGGCAGCAGCACGGCGGCGGCCGCGAGCGCGACGATCCGGGCTCTTCCACTCATGTTCGGACCGTACCAGCCCCGCGCGGAAGCATTCGGTCGTCCCTCGGTTAAGAATCGGTAGGCGCCGGCACGGGAGCCGGGCGTTCCGACGTTTGCCGTCCGTCGGCGCCCGTATCTCTTGGCGCGTTCGGCGCAGAGGCGGCCGAACCCAGGGCCGGGAACGACACCTCGAACGTGGCGCCGGCCCCCGGCGCGCTTGGCGCCAGCCGCACGGTGCCGCCCCAGCGCGTCACCAGCTCCTCCACGATGGCAAGCCCGAGCCCCGTCCCCGGGCCGCCGCGCCGCCCGGTGGACCCTCGGAAGAACCGTTCGAACAGCCGCTCGCGCTCGGCCTCCGGGATGCCCGGGCCGTCGTCGGCCACGGTGAGCACGACGTGCGCCGACTCGTCCAGCGTGCGCACGACCACGCGCGAGCCGCCCGGCGAGTACTTGATGGCGTTCTCCAGCAGGTTGTCGAGCACCTGGCCCAGGTCTTTCGCGTCGGCGAGCACGGTTCGGCGCGTTCCGGCGTCAAGCCGCAGTTCGACGCCCGCCTCGCCGGCCTGCGTCCACCATCGTTCGACGGCGTCGGCGGCCACGCGGGACAGGTCCACGGCGGCTCCGGTGGTCGCCGCGAGCGACGCGCGCGTGAGCTCCAGCAGGTCGTCCACCAGCGCTGACAGGCGGTCGACCTCGGCCAGCGCCTTGCGGGCGTCCTCCGCCGCGGGGCCGCCCTCCTGTTCGATCGCTTCCAGCCGCAGGCGCATGCCGGTCAGCGGTGTACGCAGCTGATGGGACGCGTTGGCCACGAAGTCGCGCTGGGACTCGATGCTCGAGCCGACGGCGTCGGCCATGCGGTTGAACGACGTCGCGAGCGCGGCGACTTCGGCGGGCCCGTCGGGGGAGGCGCGCGCCCGCAGGTTCCCGCTGCCGAATTCCTCGGCCGTGTGCTCCAGGCGATGCACCGGCTTCGCGAGCGACGTGGCCAGCACCCATGCCAGGGCCAGGCCGGCCGCGATCACCGCCAGGCCGATGAGCACCAGGCCGATCCAGGCGACGTGCACCCGGTGCGTGATCGTGCCGAGCGGCGCGGAGAAGCGAACGGCGCCGACGACGGTGCTCCCGTCCATGATCGGAACGACCACGACCAGCAGGTCCTGGCCCAGCGTCTCGCTCGGCCGCACGTCGAACGACGGCTGGCCGGTGGAGATCGCCTGCTGGAACTCCGGGCGCTCCGGCGTCTCGTACAGCGTGCCCGGGGCCGCCTCGCCGGTGCTGTCGGAGATCACCCTGCCGGAGGCATCGACGACGACGACGCGCGCGCCGCTCTGCGTCGCGTACGCGCTCACGACGCGGTCGACCGACGCGCGATCCTGGTCCGAACCGGACCCGCCGGCCGCTTCGGCCTGCGTGATGCGTCCCACCTGGTCGGCGATCTGCGAGGCCGTCACGCCCGCGTACCCCAGCACCGTCGAGCGGAACTCGCTCTGCGCGCGGCGTTCGATGTTGACCGCGAGGGGGAACTCCAGCGCGATGACGACGACGACGAGCAGGTAGGCCGCCGCCAGGACCAGGCGTGCGCGGAGGCTCACGGCTCAGCCGGCGGAGCCGGCCAGCTCCTCGGGGGACGAGAAGCGAAAGCCGACGCCGCGCACCGTTCGGATGTAGCGCGGCTCGGCGGGGTCGTCTCCCAGCTTCTTTCGCAACGAGCTCACGTGCACGTCCAGCGTCTTGGTGGACCCGAACCAGTTCGGCTCCCAGACCTCGTCCATGAGGTCGGTGCGCGTCACGACCCGGCCGGCCCCTTCCAGCAGCATGCGCAGCAGGTCGAACTCCTTCAGGGTCAGCTCGAGGGGCTCGCCGGCTCGGCTGGCCGTGCGGGTGTCCAGGTTCATGTCGATGTCGCCGACGTGCAGCACGGGTTCCGAGGGCGCGGAGGCCGTCGACGAACGACGCAGCACGGCCCGGATCCTCGCCAGCAGCTCCGCGGAGCGAAACGGCTTGATGATGTAGTCGTCGGCGCCGAGCTCCAGCCCGACGACCGTGTCCATCTCCTCACCTCGCGCCGTGACCATCAGCACGGGGGTTCGGGACATGCCCCGGATCTGGCGCAGGACGTCGCGCCCGTCTCCGTCGGGCAGCATGACGTCCAACAGCACCAGGTCCGGCTGGGTCTCGCGGAAGCGCTCGAGCGCGTCGCCGGCGGTCTCCGCGACGGTGGTCGCGTACCCCTCGCGCTCCAGGGCGGCCGCGAGCGGCTCGGAGATCGAGGCCTCGTCCTCCACCACCAGGATGCGCCGTCGCGCCATGGTGTCCAAGAGCCTATCCGGTGCCGCCATCTGCGGGTTCGCGTCGTTCATCACGACGAAGGTAGGCGCCCACGTGCGGGTGGGGACGCCCGCGACGGCCACCTTCCGTTTCCTTACCGATGCCTGGGTCGATCTTGGTTCGCGGGCGCCGACCCCGCCGGTAGCCCTCCCGTAGACCAAGGCAAGCTCGTCCGAGGGGACGGGGAAAGGGGAGGTCATCATGATGAAGGCGCTCAGGCTTGGGCTGGCGAGCACGCTCGCCCTGGCCGTGCTGTCGGTTGCGCCCGCCGCGTTCGCGAGTCACGGCGGGGGCCACGAAACGAGCGGCTCGTGCTCGGGCACGTCGGACTGGAAGCTCAAGCTCAGTCCCGAGGACGGCCGCATCGAGGTCGAGTTCGAGGTCGACCAGAACGTCGTCGGCGACACCTGGGGTGTCCGCATGCGCGACAACGGCGTGATGTTCTTCAAGGGACAGGCCACGACGGAGGCGCCGAGCGGCTCCTTCGAGGTCCGCGTGCTCGCCGACAACCAGCCGGGCACGGACAAGATCCAGGCCCAGGCGAAGAACCTGTCAACCGGTGAGATCTGCTCGGGTACCGGCTCCATCTGATACATCCCCTCGCCGGGCAGGTCCAACCACGCGGCGCAGGCCCCACGCAACTCCGGGGCCTGCGCCGCGCCTCTTTGCAAGCCACGCGGGGCTGCGGCTTCGTGCGGAAGGGACGGGTATATGCTCGTGGGTCTCGCCGAAAGGGGCCGGAAAGGTGCGAACGGGCACGAGATGGGCGGT
>DASXAQ010000120.1:0-1610 GCA_036406615.1 Actinomycetota bacterium
ATCGATGAAGTTGTTGCCGTTCGGGCCGATGTTGTTCCACACGCAGTAGGCGACGCACTGCGGGCGCTGGATCACCGTCCTACGGGTGTCCGTGATCAGGCTGTGCCCGGTCACCGAGCCGTCCTTGTCGAACTTGCCCGCCGCCGTCGTGATCTTCTGCTTGTTGACGAACCCGCTCTCACAGACGATGTACGGCTTGTGGTGATCGACGGCCCACGTGTAGGTGTCCCAGTTCTTGCCCGCGTTCTCGGCGGCGTCGACGAACGTGTCGCGGTAGAGGTCGACGCCCGAGAAGTCGACGACGTCGTCGCCGGGCCAGTAGACCTGCCAGGTGCTGGCCGTCGACCGGCGCTGGGCGCAGAACACGAAGATGCAATTGCCGCCCGCGTCGATCGTCGCACCCGCTGCGCGGAACACGGACTTCACGTGGCGCCACGCCGCGATGAACGCGTCCTCGCCGCCGGTGCCGACGCCGCCCTGCCAGGCCGCGTAGTAGGGGTTGTGCATCCCGTTCGGCTCCTGCCAGAGCCGCAGCAGCACGGGCACCTGGAGGGCGAGGAGGGCCGAGGCGACCCCCGACCAGTAGCCGTCGAACTCGCCGTTCGCGATCCGGTCGATGCCGGTCCCGAATGCGGTCGTGGTGGTATCGCCCTTCCCCTTCCAACCCGTGGTCTTCACGGGGAACGTGGACGGCTGCCCGAACGACACCATCGGGACGACCCGCGGCCCGGTCAGGGCCGCGTCGGCGCGGCTGGCGGCGCTCGGGCACGTCGCCAGCCAGCCGTAGCGGCGGTTGCGGATCGCCATGCGGCGGTGAAGCTGCGTCTCGATGCCCTTCGCGGTCGTGAAGCCGCGAGTCGTGTCGTCGGCCCCGAAGTACGCGCCGGACGCCGGGATGACCAGTCCGCCGTAGCTGCCGACGATCGACGGGTCACGCGCGGCGGGCGCCGCGGCCGCCTCGGCGGCGCCGATCAAGCGCGGCAGGCCGGCCGCAGCCACCAGGGCGCCGCCGCGTACGAGAAGCTCGCGGCGCGAAGACAGCCCTTCGGCCCATCCCCCCAAGTCCCCCCTCCAGGACCCGTTGCCGGCGCGAGTATCCACCTGCGGACAACGCGTGTCAAGCGGCTTCGCGGGCGGGGTTCGGTATACTCGCATCCTCCTGACTGACTCATCAGTCAGGCGACTGATGGAGGCTGAGAAGCGTGCTCGACGTGGTGGTCGTGGGAGGAGGGTTCGCGGGCGTCACCGCTGCGCGCGAGGCCGCGCTCCGCGGCGCCCGGACGCTCCTTCTCGAGGCCCGCGACCGCCTGGGCGGCCGCACGTGGACCGCGCCCTGGGAGGGGCTCGACATCGAGCTCGGCGGCGGGTGGGTGCACTGGCACCAGCCACACACGTGGTCCGAGCTGGTGCGGGCCGGCCTGGAGGTCGAGATCGGCGGAGGGACGGAGGTCGCGGCGTGGTACGTCGGGGACGAGCGCCGGACGGGCACCATCGCCGAGCGCGACGCCATCGCCGAGCGGGGCTGGAACGCGTTCGTCGACGGCGTGGAGGAGACGCTGCCCCTGCCGCACGACCCGCTCGCGCGGATCGACCGCCTGGCACGGCTCGAC
>DASXAQ010000121.1:0-17773 GCA_036406615.1 Actinomycetota bacterium
CGCCGCCGAGGTCGAGCGCGCGGCGCCGAAGGCCGCGAGGCTATCATCGGCCGAGTGTGGCCGGTCGCGGCCGGCCGCCCCCATGGCGACCAGGGAGAGGAGCCATCCATGGCCACGGAACTGCTGATCATCGGCGGCAAGCGCGAACCGTCCTCCGACGAAGCCACGTTCACCGTCCAGGAGCCGGGGACCGGCGGGGAGCTGGCCGAGGTCGCCAGGGCGACGGCCGAGGACGCGGCACGCGCCGTCCAGACCGCGCACCGCGGGTTCGAGGAAGGCAAGTGGCCCCGAACGTCGGCGACCAAGCGTGGACGTGTCCTGCTGAAGGCGGCGGTGAAGGTCCGTTCGCGCCTGGAGGAGCTGGCCACGCTCGAGTCCCGTAACGCCGGCAAGCCGATCCGCGACGCGCGCGAGGAGATCCTCCTCGTGGCCGGGGTGCTGGAGTACTGGGGCGGCGTCGCGAACAAGATCTTCGGCGAGACGATCCCCGTGCAGGACAACGGCCTGAACGTCACGCTGCGCGAGCCCGTGGGCGTGTGCGCGCTGATCACGCCGTGGAACTTCCCGCTGGTGATCGCGACGTGGAAGCTCGGGCCGGCGCTCGCGTGTGGCAACACCGTGGTCGTGAAGCCCGCGTCCTACACGCCGCTGTCGATCCTGGCGCTGGCCGAGATCCTGATCGAATGCGGCCTTCCGGAGGACGCGATCTCGGTGCTGCCCGGTCCGGGCTCCATCGCGGGCGAGGCGCTGGTCGCCAACCCGCTCGTGTCGAAGGTCTCCTTCACCGGCTCCAGCGAGATCGGCGGACAGATCATGGCGCAGTGCGGGGCGAACATCACCCGCGTGTCGCTCGAGCTCGGCGGGAAGTCCGCGAACCTCGTGTTCGCCGACGCCGATCTGGACACGGCGGTCGAGCGTTCGGTCTGGGCCGTGTTCGGCAACGCGGGGCAGGACTGCTGCGCACGGTCGCGCGTGATGGTCGAGCGCCCGGTCTACGACGAGGTCGTGGAGCGCATGGCCGCCCGATCGGCGGCGCTGGCGGTCGGTCAGCCGCTTGACGACGCGACGGAGGTCGGCCCGCTGATCTCACCCGGACAGCGGCAGACGTCGCTCGACTACCTGGAGATCGGTGAGAAGGAGGGCGCCAGGCGCGTCGCCGGCGGCGACATCCCCGACGTCGAGGGCGGCGCCGACGGCAACTACCTGCGTCCGGTGGTGCTGGCCGACGTCGACAACGGGATGCGCGTCGCGCGCGAGGAAATCTTTGGCCCGGTCGCGTGCATCATGCCGTTCGACTCGGAGGACGAGGCGGTCCGCATGGCCAACGACAACGAGTACGGGCTGTCCGGGTCGGTGTGGACCCGCGACCTGGGCCGGGCGATCCGCGTCGCCAAGGCCATCCGCACCGGCACCATCAGCGTGAACTCCAGCCACAGCGTGCACACCGAAGCGCCCTTCGGCGGCTACAAGCGAAGCGGCATGGGGCGGGAGATGGGCATGCACGCGGTCAACCTGTACACGGAAGTGAAGAACGTCTTCTTCTCGCAGGACTGACGCGCCAGGCGCCGGCCGCGGTACCTCAGGCCGGCAGGGGTGCTTCGCTGCCGGTCGTCGCGGCGTCGGTTCGGGAGAGCTCGGGGGCGAGCGCGCGGATGACGGCGAGCGCCGCAGCGCGATCCTCGGCGTCGGGCGGGGCGGTGGCCGCGCCGGCCAGCCGCCGCTCGCCGGCGGCGAGCGTCACGACGAGCCCGACCGCGTCCAGCCGCTGGGGGTGGGCGCTCAGCGTGAGGGACTCCAGCGTCGTGGGCGAGCCCACGACCGCGCGAAGCGCGTCGACCGTCGCACGAGCCACCGCCACGTGGCGGCCGCCGCCGCCCGTCTCGGCGACGCCGTGGCCGTGCAGCGGGAGGCCGTTGGCCTCCAGCCACACGCTCGCCTGCGCCCGTCCCTCGGACGTGACGGTCGAGTCCGCGTTCAGCAGGCGCGCTTCGAACGTCGGAGCGGGTCCCTGAACGGACACGTCACGTGGGGCAGCCGCAGCGTGGGCAGGCGGCTCCATCTCCAGCGCCACCTCCGGAACCGAGTCGTCCTGGGGAGCCGGCTCGTTCAGCACCACGACGACCTCGGTTTCCTCCGGCTCGGCCTCGGCTTCCGGCTCCGCCTCGACGGCCGGCGTCTCGGGCGGCTGCGACCGAAGCTGCTCCACCTCGTCGATCAGCGCGGTCCAGGCGCCGACCAGCGAACAATGACAGACGGCCAGGTGCGCGCGGAGCTGCGCGAGCCGCTCGTCCTCGGGTTCGTCGTCCGGCCTCGTCCAGTCGCCCGGTCCCTCGGGGTCCCTGCGTCGGCGCTCTCGCCACGTGGGCATGTCGGTCCCAAGACAGCATGGATGCGCGGGCCCGCGCAATAGGTCGTTCGGCCAGAAGCGCGGGAAGGTGGAGCGGGGTCGCGCGAGCTAGATGTTGACGACGGGACAGGTGAGCGTGCGCGTCACGCCGGGCACGGCCTGGATCGGCTGCAGCACGTCGCGGTTGAGGTGGTCCAGGTCGGTCGCGTCGGCTTCCACGATGACGTCGTACGGGCCGGTGACGTTGTCGGAGTGGGAGACGCCCTTCAGGTCGCCGATGGCCGCGGCGACGCTGGCGCTGGCGGCCCCGACCTCGGTCTGAATGAGGATGTACGCTCGCGTCACGGCTGCCTCCCCTCGGTCGCGCCGCTGGTGTCGTCCCCGGCTGACGTGATCCTACCGGGTCAGGGTGCCTCCTCCTTCAGCGCCTCCAGGGCCTTGTCCGCGCTCCAGCGTTCCCGGATGACGCGCGACAGCGCGCGGGTGATCGCCTCGGGGGATCGGTGCATGAAGATGTTGCGCCCGACGGAGCACCCGATGGCGCCCGCGGCGACGGCCTGTTCCATCCGCCGCAGCAGCTCGTCGTCCTCCAGCCGCGACCCGCCGGCCAGGACCATGGGGATGCCGCTGGTCGCGTCGACGAGCTTCGCGAACGAATCCTGGTCGCCCGGCCAGTTCGTCTTCACGATGTCCGCCCCGAGTTCCACGCACAGCCGGACGTTGCGACGCAGGTATTCGAAGCCGTACTGCTCCTTCAGCGCCTCCACCGACGCGTACGTGGTGGGGAACTCCGCCTCGGCGATGAACGGCATGCCGAGCACGGCGCACTCGCCGCCGACCTCCGCCAGGGTCCGGATCATGTCGGGCTCGGTCTGGCCGCCCAGCGCGGTGAAGAGCACCACCGCGTCGGCGCCGAGCGTGAGCGCCTCCTCGACCTGAGCGATCTGAACCACCTGCGGCCGGCCCTCGTCCGGGGTTGCCGAGGCCGAGAGGAGCAGCGCGAGCGAGGTTGTGGGCGAAAACGCCGGCGCCGCAGCGCGAATCATCCCCTTCGACATCATGATCACGTTGGCGCCGCCGGCCACCGTCTCGGCCGTGCGGTCGGCGATGGCCGACAGCGGCTCCAGGAACTGCGGGGAGGTCATGCCGTGGTCCAGGGCGCAGATCACCGAGACGCCCGCGCCGTCGATCACGCGCTTCATCCGCATCGCCTTGCCCACGTTCGTCGTCACGTCAGCCTCCTTCCCGGCCCGCGCCGAACCACGGAGTAGTCGAACGCGTCGGCCAGGTGGTACTCGTGCGAGGAGAGCACCGGGGCGCCGTCCTCGGCGTAGTCCACCTGCGACAGATACAGGATCAGCTCGCCGCGGGCGATGCCCAGGTGGCCGGCCACGGCGCCGTCGGCGTGAACCGGACGAAAGTTCGCGATCCCGTGGTGGATCACGATCCCCAGGTCCCGCTCGAGGATCTCGTAGATGGAGCGCTGCAGCATCTCGTCCAGCAGCTCAGGATGCGGGCGGACCAGCTCGTAGGGAAGGATGTCTCGCGACAGCACGACGGGCTTCGCGTCGGCCGTCCGCACACGCTCGATCACCGCCACGTCCTGGCCGGGATCCAGCCCAAGCCGCTCGGCCTCGCCGGTCGGCGTCGGCTCGATCCAGTGCCGGCCGCCCTCGGTGCCGGCGTTCATCCCGGCGGCGCGGATCGCGTCGGTCACGCCGAAGTTCAGGTCCAGGCTGTTGCGCACGCGAACATGGTCAGCAACGAACGTTCCCGATCCCTGCATGCGCCGGAGCAGGCCTTCGGTCTCCAACGCGCGCAACGCCTCGCGGAGGGTCGCACGCGAGACGCCGAGCTCGGCCGCCAAGTCGGGCTCCGACGGCAGCCGGGTGCCGGCCGGCAGGCGCCCTTCGCCGATGCGCTGCGACAGCTCGTCGTGGACCGAACTGGAGCGCAGCCTCGTTCGCCCGCGCCCGACCCGGTGGCCCCCCCGTCGCATGTCAGGCAGTATTTGTCAGACAACTCGTGGCGTCAACCGCCGGCCCCAAGCCGCACCGGCGGGGGTATCTTGGCGGGCGTGGGCGCCATCGTCGCCGCCGCCTGGTCGGGCCTGGCACGGCCCGGATCCTGGGACCCCACGCCGATCCTGTGGGCGGGCCTGTTGCTGCTGGCGGTCTGGGTCTTCGGTGGGCGGCTTCGCTGGTGGGTGCCGCCGGCCGCCCTGGGTGCTGGCCTGCCGTGCTCAACCGTGGCGGAGCACTTCGGACCGGTCGCCGGCTTGGCGTTCGTCCTTGGAACGGCGCTCGCCGCCGCCCCCCTGCTGCGGGCACGCCACCGTTCCTGAGCGGCTCCTCGCCAGGGCCGAACCTGCGACTTCTGCCGTCTTGACTCCGTCCGGGCGCCCCGCCTAGCATTTGCCGCGAAGCGCGGCGTCAGACAAATCCGCGTGGGACACCGGCTTCGAACCGGCCGGTGGGAGGCAGGAGGGGGTGGGCCTTGGCTGAGGAACGCAGGGTCGGTTCGGTCACCTACCGCGAGGTGGGGCAGGACTACTTCGAGAGCCGACGGCTCCGTCGCCACGCGGGTATGTGGTCGCTGTGGGCGCTCGGCGTCGGCGCCGTCATCTCGGGCGAGTACTACGGCTGGAACTTCGGCCTGGGCACCGGCGGATGGTACGGGCTCCTGATCGCCGGCGTGCTCATGGCGGTCATGTACTACGGACTCGTGTACTCCATCGCGGAGATGTCGCCGGCCCTCCCGCACACGGGCGGCGCCTACTCCTTCGCGCGTTCGGCGATGGGCCCGTGGGGCGGCTTCCTCACCGGGCTGGCCGAGAACATGGAGTACGTCATCACGCCCGCCGTGGTCGTCGGCGCGATGGGGCTGCTGTGGCAGCAGATCATCGTTGGACTCTTCAACGCCGGCGGGCACTTCGACGCGGCCGGCAACGTGGTCGGCGCGGCATGGTGGAACAGCCTGCCGTTCTGGTGGCTCGTGTTCTACGTGATCTTCGTCGGGATCAACATCGTCGGCATCGAGGCCACGATGCGGTTCACCGTCTTCATCACGGTGTCCTCCATCGCGGTCCTGCTGTTCTTCTTCCTCGCGGCGATCTTCTCGGGCAAGCTCGACTTCTCCGCGTGGAACAACATCTCGAAGGAAGGGACCGCGATCCCGGGCGGCGGGGGCCCGCTGCTCCCGTTCGGCATCAGCGGGATCTTCAAGTCCCTGCCGTTCGCGATCTGGTTCTTCCTCGCGATCGAAGAGGTGCCGCTGGCGGCCGAGGAGTCGATGGATCCCCGGAAGGACGTCCCGCGGGGCGCCGTCCTCGCGATGCACACGCTGCTGATCGCGGCGGTCCTGACGCTGATCTTCAACCCGGCGCTGCCCGGCGGATCGTTCCTGTTCGGCCAGTCGGGGTTCCCGCTGCTGGACGGCTTCAAGGTGATCTTCGGGTCGACCGGCAAGACCGCGTACGTGCTCGGCATCCTGTTCATGATCGGGCTCGTCGCGAGCTTCTTCACGATCATCTTCGCGTACGGCCGCAACACGTACTCGCTGTCGCGGGCCGGCTACTTCCCGCCATGGCTGTCCAGGACGCACGGCAGCCGCAAGACCCCTCACGTCGCGCTGATCGCGGGCGCGGTGGTCGGCTACGCGGTCGCCGTGGTGGTCTTCGTCCTGCAGCAGAAGTCGCTGGGCGCGGGCATCGTCGCCGCGCTGCTGAACATGGCGGTGTTCGCGGCGGTCATCTCCTACATGCTGCAGATGCTGTCCTTCGTGATGCTTCGTCGGAATCTGCCGAACATCGACCGTCCGTACCGAAGCCGGTGGGGGGTGCCCGGAGCGGTCATCGCGGGCGGCCTCGCGGCGGTCGCGTTCATCGCGTGCTTCCTGAACTCGGGGTATCGCAAGGGGGTGTACGGCGTCGCCATCTACTACCTGCTTGGCGTGCTGTACTTCGCGATCGCCGGGCGCAAGCGTCTGGTGCTGTCGCCCGAGGAGGAGTTCGCGCTGACGCAGGGCGAGCAGGGGGTTCCCGGGCAAGAGGGGTACCAGACCTCGAAGGAGGAGCAGGAGGCCATCCTGGCCGGCGGGTCGGCGAGCGGGCAGACGGTGGTGCTTCCGGAGACGTCGCCCTCCGCGCCGACGGCGCCGGGATCGGGGCCGCCGGCGGACTAGGTAGGCCGAGTCACGCCGGAGGATTCGGGAGCGCGGCGGCCCTTCACGGGGCCGCCGCGCTCGTTTCCTGAGGAGGAGAAGCAACGATGGCGGGGAACCTGGACGCGAAGCAGCTGGAGCAGATGTCCCACGCCGGGGAGATCGACACCGTCCTGTGCATGTTCACCGACCTCCAGGGCCGGTTCATGGGCAAGCGCGTCGTTCCGAGCTTCTTCCTCGAGGAGATCCTCGGCGACGAGGGGTTGCATGCGTGCCTGTACCTGCTGGCGGTGGACATGGAGATGGAGCCGCTGCCCGGCTACCGGTACGCGAGCTGGGAGACCGGCTACGGCGACTTCCGCATGATCCCGGACCTGTCCACGCTTCGGGTGGTCCCGTGGCTGGAGAAGACCGCGATGGTGATCTGCGACGTCGCCGACGAGGAGACCGGCGAGCCGGTCGAGGTGGCCCCGCGCCAGATCCTCAAGCGCCAGATCGAACGCGCCGCCGAGGCGGGGCTGGTCCCCAAGCTGGGGTCGGAGCTGGAGTTCTACCTGTTCCGCGACTCCTTCGAGCAGCTGGCGGAGCGCGGGTACCGCGACGCGCGGCCGTCGTCCACGTACATCATGGACTACCACATGCTCCAGACCACGAAGGACGAATGGATCGTCCGCAAGATCCGCAACGACATGCTCGGCGCCAACATCCCCGTCGAGTTCTCCAAGGGCGAGTTCGGCAAGGGCCAGCAGGAGATCAACATCACCTACGCCGAAGCGCTGGAGGCGGCCGACAACCACGCCATCTACAAGCACGGCGTGAAAGAGATCGCGTCGCTGTCCGGCGCGGCGGCCACGTTCATGGCGAAATGGACGATGCAGGAGGCCGGGTCTTCCTGCCACGTGCATTCGAGCATGTGGAGTGAGGACGGCACGGAGTCGCTGATGTGGGACGGGGATGCGCCGCATCACATGTCGGAGACGTTCAACCACTACCTTGGCGGGCTGATGTCGACGGCGCGCGAGATGGCGTGGATGTTCGCGCCGTTCGTGAACTCGTACAAGCGCTACCAGCTCGGATCCTGGGCGCCCACGGCGATCGTGTGGAGCCACGACAACCGCACCTGCGGCTTTCGCGTCGTCGGCCAGGGCAAGGGCAACCGGGTGGAGAGCCGGATCCCCGGCGCCGACGCGAACCCGTACCTGGCCTTCGCGGCCACGATCGCGGCCGGACTGCACGGGATCCAGCACAAGGTGGAAGCGCCCGAGATGTTCCACGGCAACGCGTACGAGGCGACCGACGTTCCGCGCGTCCCGCATTCGCTGCACGAGGCCGTCGACACGTTCGAGTCCAGCGAGGTCGCCCGCGAGGCGTTCGGCGACTTCGTGTTCGAGCACCTGCTGAACACTGCGCGCCAGGAGCAGGTCATCTTCGACAACACGGCCGTGACGGACTGGGAGCTGACCCGCTACTTCGAACGCGGCTGACCACCCAGCTCTGCCCGTCGGCCGCGCGGGGGGCCGCGGGGGCTTGGAGCGATCGGCGCGAACCCGGAGGGCCTGAAAACCGTCCTGCTCTCGACGATGGAAGAATGCCCGTGGGCGGGGCCGGGACGTGGCCGAACCGCGAGGGGGGCGAGTGCGAGAGCCGGACCCGGAGACGGTACGCCGTGCGCAGGCCGGGGACCTCGGCGCGTTCGAGTCGCTTGTCCGGGACTGCCAGGCGTCGGCCTGGCGGCTCGCCTATCACCTGACCGGCAACCGCGCGACGGCCGACGACGTCACGCAGGAGGCGTTCGTCCGCGCGTTCCGGTCGCTCGCGAGCTTCCGCGGCCAATGGAAGTTCACCAGCTGGCTGCTGCGCATCGTGCACAACTGTGCCATGGACGCCCACCGGCGCGGCCGGCGGGAAGAGCGCCTGCTGGCCCGCACGGCAGAGCCGCCGACGGCCGTCTCGGTCTCGGCGCTGGCGGACGAACGGCTGCGCATCGGCCAGGCGGTGGCAGCGCTGCCTCGCGAGCTCCGGGAGCCGTTCGTCGTGATCGAGGTGCTGGGCCACTCGTACCAGGAGGCCTCGGCGATCCTCGGCGTGAAGACCGGGACGCTGAAGAGCCGGATGCATCGCGCGCGCGCCGCGCTGGTTCGGGAACTGACCGAGCATGAGGAGACGGCCGATGAGATGTGAGGCCGCGGAGCTCGCCCTGTCGATCGCGATGGACGAATCGCTACGGCCGGCGGCCGACGTCGACGAGCACGTTCGCGACTGTCCCCGGTGTCGAGCCTTCTCGTCGGGGGCGTGGCGGGTGCGCGAGCGCGTCCGCGTCGGGGTCGCCCCGTCGGTGCCGGACCTGGTTCCGTCGATCATGGCCGCGGTTCGGGAACAGGTTCCGCCGCGCCTGCGACCTCATCGGGGGGCCCGAAGGCAGCAGAACGGCCGCACGGGGTGGCGAAGCGCCGTCGCGGTTGCCGCGGCCGTCGGGGTGATCGCCGGATTCGTGGTGGCGCGCGGGCTCGGGCCGGCCGGCGGACCCGGGCCGGCCGCACTGGCGTCCGACATCCCATCCCACCTGGTGCAGGCGGCCCGCACGTTGCAGGGCTACCGGGCGACATTCGTCGTGACCGAACGCGACTGGACGGCCCGGGTCCCGCTTCGAACGTTCGTCGCGTCGGTGTCGTTCCGCGCGCCGGAGGACTTCCGGGTGACGGTGCGCGACACCACGCGGTACCCGCCGGGCCGGTGGCCGCGCAACGACCTGTCGCTGGTGACGAACGGGCGGGAGTGGCAGGCGACCGGCCCCGACCCGTGTCCGCCGTCGAGCCTTGCGGCCTGCGCGGTCGCGCGGCCGGTCACGCGCATCGTCTCCGGCCGGCCGCCGTTCGACGCCGCGACCATGATGCCGAGCGACGTGATCGTGCCGATGACGGTGCTGGCGGCCCAGGACCGGGTCGCCGTCGAGGGCGTGGGGACCGTGGCCGGGCGGCCGGCCGTCGAGGTCTCCATGGCGTACCAGGATGCCGCGCCCCTGTTCCAGTACCTGCAGTTCCTCGGATCGTGGCGGCCGTTCTTCCCGCAGGACCGGGTCCTGCTGTGGCTCGACGATCGGACGTGGTTCCCGCTCCGGTACGAGGTCCGGCCGGCAGCCGGCTCCGAACGCCAGCTGTGGGCCGCGCAGGCCGGATTGCCCCGCGAGCGTCCGGGCCGCCCGATCTTCTTCGCCCAAGTGCGTGGCGTGCTGTCGACACTGGCCCCGCCGGCCAACGCGTTCGCGATCCGGACGTCGAAAGGGGCGGCCGTGTCGCGCGAAGGGTTCCGCGACCTGCCCGCCTCGCGCGCCGGCGGGCCGCTGCCGGCCGACACCGAGGGGCTGACGCTCGAGCGCGCCGGCCTCTTCGCGCGCACGGCGCAACGGCCGTACCGCGAGACGATCGCCGCGTACTCGCGGGGACTGGCCTGGATGACCGTGACGCGCGTGACAGGGTGGCACCAGCACCGCCTGTTCGGCGTGGGGGAGTTCGCACAGCAGATGGCGCCGACGACGGGATCGGTCGGGTACTACGAGCCGGCGTCGGCGGGACAGCCGCGGCGGATCGCGCTGCACACGCGGGCGGGCGAGCTCGTCGTGGCCACGAACCTGCCCCGCGCGGCATTGCTTCGGATCGCGGCCTCGCTGCCGTTGCCCGGGCGGGCCGCGCCGGCCGCGTGGTTCGTGCATCGGTGGGCGGGAGGCGTCGTGGTGGACGGGCTGACGCCGGCCGCCGCCGCCGGGCGGATGCCGTTCGACGTGCAGCTGCCGGTGTCGCTCCCCGCCGGTTACGCGGCGGCGGCGGCGCAGATCGTGCGCACGCCGGCCGTGCACGGCGTCACGATCGTGTACCGGCGCGCGGCGGCCGAGCTCGACGGCGTCGGTCTGCAGCTGTACGAGGCGTCGGGCCAATCGCTGCCGCCGCCGATGGGCGTCGGGGTGGAGACCGTCCGCGTCGGCGGAGCGACCGCGCGGTGGAGCCCCGATCTCCACCTGCTGGAGTGGGTGCAGGGCGGCGTGTACCGGTCGCTGAACGGGCCCGGTTTCGGACTGAACGACCTCGTGCGGATCGCCGCGTCGATGCGAACGGGCGGCGGCGGGTGAGCGCGGCCGTGCGCGGACGCCGGATCGCCGCCGTCACGCTGGGGCTGGTCGTCGGGCTGGCGGTCGGAGGCGTGGCGGGCTTCGTGGCGCAAGGACAGGGACGCCCGGCGGGCGTCCCGTCGCCGGCGACCTCGCGGTCGCCCTCGCCGTCGCCGGTCGCGTCCAACGTCCAGCCGGTCCACGCGACGCGGCTGCTGGCGTGGACGCCGGGCGAGCTCCCCGCGGGCTACGCGTCGAAGGTGGCTCGCCTGCGGGGCGTGGATCGGATGACCGAGGTGGTCGGCGGGACCGCGTGGATGACCCGGTCCCTGTCGGTCGGCGGCGCCGTCGTGGACCGGCCGCCGGCCGGCATGGCCATCCCGCTGGACGTCGCGGCCGCGCGCCTCGCGTCGTTCGCGCCGTTCCTGCCGCCGGCCGATCGCGCGTTCCTGCCCGACCTGGCGCGCGGCTCCGCGGTCCTCGGCGCGTCGTCGGCCAAGCTCCGTCGGCTGGGGCCCGGCGGCGTGTTGTGGTTCGGACACACCCGGATCCGCGTCGCGGGCGTCGTCCCGGACACGGAGATCGGTGCGGCCGAGGTCTTCGTCTCGCTCGCGACCGCGCGCCGCATCGGCGTCACGCGCCCGCGCTACCTGCTGATCGATCCCACCGCCGGCGCCTCGCGGGTTCGCCTGACCGCTCGACTGCGGGGGCTGTTGCCGAAGGGCGTGCCGCTGCAAGTCAGGGCGTCGGGCGAGACGCCGTACCTGCGCCAGGGCGACGCGGTGTTGCCGCCGGTCGTGATCAAGGAGCTGTTCGGCGAGTTCGCCGCCCGTCCCCACGCCGCCGGCGGCTGGCTGACGGTCGACCGCGCGTGGTCGACCCGGCACCTGGTCACGACCACCGTGCCGATCCTGGGAGAGATCACGTGCAACCGGGCGATCATGCAGCAGCTGCGCGGGGCGCTGAACGAGATCGTCCGCGAAGGCCTTGCGCACCTGATCGATCCGAAGGACTACGCGGGGTGCTACGCGCCCCGCCTCCTGCGCCCGACCGACCCGACCGGCGGAATCTCCCACCACGCGTGGGGGATCGCCCTGGACATCAACGCCTCACAGAACCCGTTCGGCGCGACCCCACACCAGGACCCGCGGATCGTGCGGATCTTCGAGCGATACGGCTTCACGTGGGGCGGACGCTGGGTCGTGCCCGACGGGATGCACTTCGAGTACGTCCGCCCAGGGATGGGCGCGTAGCGCGCGCGAGCCGCGTCCGACGTGCGCCGGGCAGGATTCGAACCTGCGACCCGCTGCTTAGAAGGCAGCCGCTCTGTCCCCTGAGCTACCGGCGCGTGCCAGCGCCGATGCTACCGCACCGTCATGCGTCGACGGCTGTTCGACGAGCGGGACGTCTCGCCGAGGACCGGCCGATCGCTACGAAGACGTCTCGCTGGGGTCCTTCGAGTCGTCGATGACGAGCACACCGGGCAGGTTCGGATCGAGCTGGGTGAGCAGGTCGCGCAGTTCGTCGGCGTGCTCCTCCTCCTGCTCCAGGATCTGCTCGAGGACGCGGCGCGTCGTGGGGTCGGTGTCGCCGATCCAGCGGATCATCTCCAGGTACGTCTGGATGACGATCCGCTCGGCCACCAGGTCCTCCTTGATCATGTCGACCAGCGTCGTGCCGGGGACGTACTGTGTGTGGCTGCGTTCGGGAAGCCCGCTCGGGTCGAGGTCCGGCTCGCCGCCCAACTGCACGATCCGCTGGGCCGCCATCTCCATGTGCGCCTGCTCCTCGGCGGCGTGCTGCCGGAACTCCTCCGCGACGGGCTGGGCGAACAGGCCGGCGGCCGTGAACTGATGTCGCTTGTAGCGCAGCACGCAGACGATCTCGGTGGCCACGACGTCGTTCAGCACGTCGATGACCTGGTCGCGGTTCGCGCGGTAGTCCTGGGTCACCGGGCCGTCAAGCATGTGGCTGCGCGCGCGTTCGCGGATGGCTTCGAGATCGGTCTGGAACGTCATGCCGGCTCCTCTCTCACGGTTCGCTGGATCCGTCTCTGGGCAACACGGCTCGTCCGCCCGTCGGGGGGGCGCGACGGCCTTTGCCCATAGCCTATGTCCTTACCCGCGCTCACGCCCCGGCGAACCCGGTCCCCGGCCGGCGTCGCGGCGGGACGGTCTGGCGCAGGAGGTGCCGCACCGTCCGGTAGCCGCGCGCCTCCAGCTTCGTGGCCAGCACCAGGAACAGGCCGGCCGTCATGAGCGCGTCGCCCAGCGCGTGGTGCGGGTCGTCGGCCGGGACGCCGTACCGGGCCGCGACGGCGGCCAGGCGGAAGTCGCCGGTCGCCTGCCGGTACGGCTCCGAGCGTTCCAACGCCATCGCCAGGCGCATCACGTCCACCGTGCGGCGGTACCAGGAACGCCGCGCGCCGCCGAACAGCCCCGAGAGGAATGAGACCTCGACGCCGGCCGACCACGTCAACAGGAACCGTCCCTCGAGCGCGCGGCCCAGCGGACCGAGCGCCTCCGCAACGGGCGGCGCGCCGGCCAGGTCGGCCGGCCGAAGCTCGTGGACGGTGATCGACCGGCGAGACGGTGCGACGTCGGGGGCGACCTCCTGGTAGCTCGCCCCGCCGACCACGATCCGGCCTCCGTCGACCGGTACGACGCCGTAGGACACGATCGAGTCGCGTTCGAAGTCCAGGCCGGTCGATTCGAAGTCCAGGGCCGCGAACGGTGCCTGTTTCCACCCGCGGCGGCGAAGCGAACGCGCCGGGCCCGGCGGCTGGCCCGAGCCGGCACGGATCATCGAAGGTTGACGCCCAGGTCGGCCGCCAGGACGCGCTGCTGCGCGGCGATGATCCGAAAGGCGTCCTTGAGCCCGCCGCGCGTCAGCGGTCCGAGCGTCTTCGGATCCACGAAGTCGTCGGGCGGCCGGCCCTCCCGCACGCAGCGCACCTGGTGGTCCAGCCGCACCGCCCACAGCAGGCGGAAGGCCTCCTCCAGGCTCTGCCGTTCGTCGTTCGTGATGCGCCCGGCCTCGGCGGCCGCGCGGAGCCGGCGAAGCGTCTGGCGCTCGACGATGCCGCTGCCGACCGCGTAGGCGCGGGCCAGGTTGCCGATGAGGACGATGCCGCCGTGCTTGATGTCGAGCGTCCCCGCGTGTTCGCCCTTGCTCCGCACGACCAGGTCGCGGAAGAAGCCGGTCGGCGGTTTCTCGTCGAGCGCCCGGCGCGACAGGTGGCGCATGAAGATCGGGTTCGCCGGCGCCGTTCGGATGACCCGGTCCATGGCGGCGTCCACCTCCAGCGGCCCGGCCGCGCGGCGGTAGTCGAACACGATGGACGACAGGATGCTGCCCTCGAGGCCCGGATCGGCCATCCACCCACGCAGCGCGGTGGTCCAGCCGTCGACGGAACGGCGGAGCGGCGGGTTCTCCGCCATGGCGCCGCCCCGGCACCGCGGGATACCGGCGGCCTCGAGCCCGTCGGTCACGGACCTTGCGAGCTTCTCGAAGTACGGATCGACCTCCTCCGCGGCCCGCTCACCGGGATCGAACGCCAGCGCGTGGTCCTGGTCCGTGAGCAGCGCCTGCTCGTGACGGGCGGCGCTGCCGAGCGCGAGCCATGCCCAGGGAACCGGCGGCGGACCCTGCCGGTCGATGGCGAGCTGGATGAACCGCCGCGTCAGCGCGTCGATCGTGACGCCGACGATGTGCCCCACGTCGACGGGGTCGCTGCCCGAGTCCACCAGCCAGCAGACGGCCTCGGGGATCCGCCGCGCCGCCTCCACCACGGCGGCCTCTTCGGCGGCCCGATCGATCTGCCGGCGCACCGTGAACGGCGAGTTGCGCTCGATACCCATCAGGTCGCTGTCGGTCAGCACGCCCAACAGGCGCCCGTTCGGGTCGAGCACGGGGAAATGGTGCACGTCCGCGTCCAGCATCGACAGCAGGACCTCCGCGGCCATCGTGTCGGCCGGGACGGTCAGCGCCGGATGCGACATCACCTCGGAGACGGGGGTGTCCGCAGGCCGGGCCGCGGCGAGCACGCGCGAGCGAAGGTCGCGGTCTGTGACGATGCCCCATTCGTCACGGAGGGGGATCACCACGGCAGATACGTGCTCGCGCGACATGAGCACGGCGGCCTCGCCGACGGTGGCCGTCGGCGGGCAGGTGACGGGCGCCCTGGACACCAACGACCCGGCGTCGACCGCCTCCGGCCCGATGCCCACGCGAAGCTCGCGCGCCTCGGCGCCGCGGGCCATCCGACGCCGAGCGCTGGCCGTCACGAACGCGAGGCCGGCGGAGGTGCCAAGGACCTCCTCTGCCAGGTGGTGCGGAACCAGGTAGCACTCGGTGTCCTCGGCGGCCCGCACCGTGATGTTCGGAACCGACCCGGAGAACAGCGAGAACTGCCCGAACAGCTCGCCTTCGCTCAGCAGATCGAGCAGCTGGTCGCCGTCGAGGAGCTCCACCGAGCCGGAGGCGACGACGTACAGCACCGTGGCCGGCTCGCCGCTCTGGCGAAGGATGATCGTCCCGGCCGGGTACGATTCGCGCCGCGCGGCCGAGGCGACGTGACGCAGGGTCCCGTCGTCCAGCGAATCAAACGGCGGATGGCGTCGAAGGAAGTCGGCGACCTCCATCGGCCGAAGTATCCCATCGCCCCGAGCGGGGCGGCGATTCAGTACCCGGCGCCGGTTCCGGCGTTCTTCCGGGCGTTCTTCTCCTTCTTCGCCTGCCGCTTCTGCTTCAACGTGTGGGCGGCGGCCTTCTTCGTGGACTTGTTGCTGCCGCGATCCTTCGTGGCCATGGCGTCACCCTTTCGTCCGTCGGCTCAGCATACCCGGTGGATCAGGCGCGCCGACGTCGCGCCCAGGGCGCGCCGACGAGGCGCCTCAGGCGCGCCGACGAGGCGGCCGGTACAGCATCGACTTGCGTCCACGGGTGGACCGGTAGACGACCGTCGGAGCGGCGACCCGCATGCCGGATTCGCTGTACTCGTCCTGAAGCCGAAGACGGGAGGCGATGCGGCTCACGTCCGCCTCCTGCTCGGGCTGCACCAGCGTGATGCCGATGCCCGAGCGCCCGGCGCGCGCGGTGCGGCCCACCCGGTGCACGTAGTCCTTGTGATCGTTGGGGGGATCGAAGTTGATCACGTGCGTGATGTGTTCGAGGTCCAGGCCGCGCGCGGCGACGTCGGTGGCGACCAGCGTATCCACCTTCCCCGACTCGAACCGCGCCAGCGCCCGTTCGCGGGCCGACTGCTGCATGTCTCCGTGCATCGCGACGACGCGAATGCCCCGGGCCTTGAGCTTGTCGGCCAGCCGCTCCACGCCGCGCTTGGTGCGAACGAAGATCAGCGTCAGTCCGCGCTCGCCCTCCAGCAGCTTCACGACCGCATCGACCTTGCCCCCGGCGCTCACCGCGTGGAAGCGATGCTCGGCGTCCTCGACGACGGGCGTCTCCACGTGGACCTCGTGGCGGCGCGGGTTGTGTGTGTAGGCCTTCGCCAGCTCGGCGACCTCGCCGTCGAGCGTGGCGGAGAAGAACATCGTCTGGCGCCGCTGCGGCAACCGCCGCACGATGCGCGCGACCTGCGGACGGAACCCCATGTCCAGCATGCGGTCGGCTTCGTCCAGCACCAGGATCTTGATGTGGTCCAAACGCACCGCGCCACGCTTCGCGAGGTCGTCCAGGCGCCCGGGCGTGGCGATGAGGACGTGCGCACGCTCCACGGCCTTTGCCTGGGACGAGATGGCGATCCCGCCGTACGCGGCGGCGGTTCGAAGCCCCGCGCCCGCCGCGACGAGGCCGAGGTCCTCGGCCACCTGCACGGCGAGCTCGCGCGTGGGGACCAGGACGAGGGCCGCCGGCGTGCGGTCCTTCGTGTCAAGGCGTTCGGCGATCGGCAGCGCGAACGCCATGGTCTTGCCGGATCCGGTTGGGGACTTCACCAGCACGTCGTGCCCGGCGATCCCGTCGGGGACGACCTTCGACTGCACCTCGAACGGCATCTCGATGCCGGACGCGGACAAGGCGTTCACGACCGGGGCGGACACGCCGAGGTCGGCAAACGAGGGGTGGTTCATCGGTTCGACTCCTTGCGGCCATCGCGGCCGCGGCGACTCGGGGGAGGTTGCGACTGGCCGAGACCGCCTTGCAAGGGAGGAACCGGAAGCGAAACCTCACGGGACGACACCCTGCCGTCCGTGAACCCAGCGTACCAGACTGAAGCCTGAGGACTGCGCACATCTATTGGTATCGGCTTGGGTGGCCCGGCACCGGACCTTTGGACGGAGAGCGCAATTCGACCTTTGGCCGATCCCGCCGCCGCCCCGCCCTCCCGATAGTTCAGGCGAGAGGAGAGCCGCCGGTGCGCATGCTCGTGGAGACGCTTCACAAGGTGGACGACGCGGAGCTGTGGCTGGGCGTCGGACGCGCGGGAGACGGGTCCACGCTGGTGGCCGGCCTCATGGCCGAGAAGGCCGCGTTCGTGACGGTGCTGCTGTCCGCCGGCGAGGACGCCTGGATCGACATCGAGGACTGGGAGGTCCTGCAGGACTCCCCGTGAGCGCGCGGCCGACCTCTCGGCCGGCTCCTTAATCCTTGCGGATGAAGACGTAGTAGACCGCGTACGCCGCGAATCCGAAGGCCACGATGATCCCGATCGTGAGGAGCGTCCCCGGGGCCAGCGCCAACACCTGGATCACGCGAACAGCCTACGCTGCCGCGACGCCCGTTTCTGCGGAAGTCGTCCGTGGGACGTCGGCGGAGCCGGCCCGCTAGCGAGCCGGCGTGGGTACCGGACGCGAGTGCGGCCGGACCGGTGCTCGCGGCAGCGCCGCGTGCGCCACCCACGTCAACGACCGCGATCCGCGCCGACGCCACCGCTCGGCGCGAGGCGTGAACCGCGATCCCGACGGCAGCGGTGGGGGAGTGGGCTGGTCGGGACTCTCCCGTCGTCGCCACCACCAGCCGCCGCCCGAGGAACCGCCGTCCCGGCTGCGCATCGCCCAGGCGAACATCAGGGAGATCGCGACCAGGAACGCCAGCATCACCACGAGCACGACGCCGGTGTCCAGGGGCGATGAAACGGAGCCGGTACGAGGGACCACGATCCCGGCGGCGGCACTGAGCGGGGTGAGTTCGAGCATCACTACGTG
>DASXAQ010000122.1:0-12856 GCA_036406615.1 Actinomycetota bacterium
GCGAGCACGACCTCGGCGAGCACGATCATCGCCCCGACCGTCACGATGAGCGGAACTTCGACGGCGATCTCGCCCGCCAGCCCCAGGGCGTCCCAGATCCGAATGAGGACGACGTGCACGACTCCCTCCACGACGACGGCAGGGACGACGATGCACATCGCGAGGACCAGGTGCGGCCAGGTCAGCCGGATCGAACGCCGGACGGCCTTCACCGGCCCTCGCCGTTCGATGTTGACGACCGGCCCGACGATCCCGATGAGCGCCGCCAGCACCAGGCCCGGAAGCGCGCCGAGCGCCGCGGCAAGTCCGATCAGCACCGCGACCACCAGGTCGGCGGCGACCAGCCGGCCGAGCGGCAGCGACCGCGCCGCCGACGCGATCGACGGCTGCTCCGTGCCGCGGATCGTCGCCCCCACCAGTTCGTCCATCACGCCGCCCAGCACCACGAGCCCGAGCAACGCCAGCAGTTCGGAGACCGACGGCAGGATCGCGAACAGGAACACGGGCTCGTGTGAGAATCCGTGCGGCAGCGACGCCTCCAGCTCGTGCAGGCCCTCACTCACGAAGACGAGCGGAAGCAGGACGACCAGCGAGGCGCCGGCGACGCGCCCCGGAGCCACGCGGTACAGGCGAACCGCGCCGGACAGGATCGAGCCCAGCCGCAGCCTGGCGATGTGGGGATGGCGGTCGGCGTAGTCCACGTTCGGGAGGGCAAGCCTAATCCGGCTGGAGTGCCCGGCCGAAGAGCCCCTCGCGGACCTCGGCTAGCATGGCCCGCGTGGAGGACTTCGTGATCCGCGAATGGCGGCTCGATCCCTACGAGGGCGATCAGGCGCCGCCCCACGTGCATCACGAGGGCGAGGAGGCGTTCGTCTGTCTCGGGGGCGATCTCGAGGTCCTCGTGGGCGACGACCGGCGGCGAGTCGAGCCCGGCCACCACGTCATGGTCCCCCGGGGGACCGTGCACACGTTCTCGACGCGGACGGGCGCGCACGTGATCGCGGTCATGAGCCCCGGGATCGCCGATCTCATCGACGCGCTGCACGCTGCGGGCTCGGAGGAAGAGCGCGCCGCCGCGTGGGAGCGTTCCCGGTCGTCGGTCGCCTGATGGCGCCGCCGTGACGAGCGGCTAACATTCGGGGCCCGGATCACCGGCCCGTCGAGGAGAAACGCCGTGACGACGCCCACCAGGAACGCCGCCATCGAGGTGAAGGGCCTCGTCCGCCACTACGGGGAGATCCGCGCCGTCGACGGGGTGGACGTCCGCGTGGACGCCGGCGAGATCCGAGGGCTGCTCGGACCGAACGGCGCCGGGAAGACCACCCTGCTTCGAATGCTGTTCGGGCTCGTTCAGCCCGACAAGGGCTCGATGCGACTGGCGGGCAAGCGGGTCGATGGACGCGCGACCGCGACGCCCGGACTGATCGGCGGCTTCGTCGAGTTCCCCTCTTTCTATCCGTACCTCTCGGGGCGCCGTAATCTCGAACTGATCTCCGACCTGGAGGGCGGCGTGAGCCGCGACCGCATCGGCGAGGTCCTGGCGATGATGTCGCTCTCCGAACGCGGCGGCCAGAAGGTCGGCGAGTACTCGTCGGGGATGCGCCAGCGCCTGGGACTGGCCGCGTCGCTGCTGCGCGTTCCCCAGGTCTTGCTGCTGGACGAACCGTCGATCGGACTCGACCCCGGCGGAGCGCGTGACGTCGTGGACCTGCTGCGGCGGCTCTCCGGCGAAGGGGTGACGATCCTGCTCAGCAGCCACAACGTGAGCGAGCTGGAGCACGTGTGCGACTCGATCACGATCATGCGCTCGGGAACGGTCGTGTGGGACGGCACCATGGACCGGCTGCGGGCCGAAGCGCCCGCGCCCGCGCACCGGATGTGGACGAGCGACGACGATCGGGCGCTGGCCGTCGTCGACGCGGAACGAACGGTCATGGTCACGAAGGACCCGAGGGGCGGGCTGACGATTCGGGCCGACAAGGAACAGCTCGACGCGTTCGTCATCGCGCTCGGTCGCGAGGGCGTGGCCGTGCAGCGGCTGGAGCTCGCGATGCACCCCATCGAGTCGATGTTCTTCGAGCTGACGGGGCCGCCGGAGTCGGCCAGCGGAGAACACGACACCGGCGACGGTGGCGATGACGCCGGAGGAGAGCAGCGATGAGCGCCGTCGAGGAAGTCGCTCAGCCATCGGTCGCGAGGCGCCCCCGCGTCGGTGCGTGGGCCGTCTACCGCGTCGAGCTCAAGAAGCTGCGATCCCAGATCCTGGCCCGCATCGCCCTGGGGGTCTGCCTGCTCGGTCCGCTCGTGTTCATCGCCATCATGAAGACGCAGACGACGCTGCCGGACGACTCCCTGTACGGCCGGTGGCTGCACACCTCCGGGTTCGCGCTCCCGATGGTCATGCTGACGTTCGCCGGCGAGGTCGGGTTCCTGGTCCTGATCGCCGTGGTGGCGGGGGACATCTTCTCCTCCGAGGACCGGTACGGGACCTGGGACACCGTCCTGATCCGGCCATGCCGGCGCGGCGACGTGTTCGTCGGGAAGACCCTGGCGGCGGCCACCTACGCGCTCGCGGTGCTGGTCCTGCTCACGGTGAGCAGCATCGTCTCGGGCCTGCTGCTCGTGGGCTCGCAGCCGATGGTGGACCTGTCCGGCCGCCTGGTGGAGGGGGGCAGCTGGCTCGGCTTGGTCCTGGAGTCGTGGGCCACGACGATCCCGCCGGTCCTGGCGTTCACCTGCCTCGGGGTGCTCCTGTCGATCGCGACCCGAAGCAGCATCATGGGAGTCCTCGGCACGATCGTCGTGGGGCTCCTGATGGAGTTGCTGGCCGTGCTGGGGTTTCGCACGCTCCTGCTCACGACGCCGTTCGAAGCGTGGCACGCGCTGCTGATCTCGCCGTCCGACGCATGGCCGTTCGTGCAGGGCACGCTCGTGTCGATCGGCTACGCCGCGGCGTGCCTCGGCGGGGGCTGGTGGCTGCTTCGACGAAGAGACTTCGCGGGCTCGGCGCCGGCCTCCCGGCAGGCGAACCAGAACCTGAGGGTCCGCGTCGGCGTCGTCTCGGTGGCGGCGGTCGTCGTGCTCGGCGCGGCAAGCTTCCGGCCCAGCCCGGTCACGTCGGCGTCGTTGCAGAAGTCGGTGACCGCCACGTTCCTCAACCTGGCACAGCACAAGCGCGAGATGATCGGCCGCCCGGTCGCGATCAACGGACACGTGCTGCCCGCCGGCACGTCGCTTCGGCTCACGACGACGTGCACGCGGGGCGGACAGGTCGGTCCGGGCAAGGGGCCAGGGGACGACTGGACGTGCCTGATGGCGCTGCCGGGGACGCTGCAGCCGCTGTTCGGGTACGAGGTGAACGCGAAGGCGAACGGGTGCTACACGGCCGACGGCGCGACCGCGATCATGGGTCCGTTGATGATCCGCGTCGGCAACAAGACGGTCGTGAACCCGCTCCTGGAGTTCGACGGCTGCATCGACACCCCGTGACGACGGTCGTCGTGACGGGCGCGTCCTCGGGGATCGGGGAGGCGGCCGCGCGCCGGTTCGCGGACGACGGAGCTCGCGTCGCCCTGATGGCGAGGCGGCGCGACCGGCTGGAGTCCCTGGCGGGGGAGCTCGGCGAGGACGCGTTCGCGCTGCCGTGCGACGTGACCGACCCCGGCGCCGTCGAGGCGATGGCGGCCGAGGCGTGGGAGCGAATGGACGGCGTCGACGTCCTGGTGCACAGCGCCGGGATCTCCAAGCCGAGGCCGCTGCCCGAGATCACGCCCGAGCTGTGGCGCGAGGTCATCGATGTGAACCTGTCCGGCTGCTTCCACGTCTGCCGCGCGTTCGGGCTTCGGATGCATGCGGCCGGCGGGGGGTCGATCGTGAACGTGGCGTCGGAGTCGGCGTTCCTCGGCGAGGCGGCATTCGTCGCGTACTGCGCGTCGAAGGGCGGCGTCGTGGCGCTGACCAAGGCGCTGGCCGCCGAGCTCGGGCCGTCGGTTCGCGTCAACGCCGTGTGCCCCGGCGCGGTCGACACGCCGATGGTCGACCGTGACCTGGCCGCGCTCGAAGACCCCGACGTCGCGCGCCGCGAGCTCGAGCGTCGCATCCCCCTGGGGCGCATGGCGACCGCGGACGAGGTGGCCGAGGCCATCGTCTATTTGGCCGGGGCCGCGTTCGCGACCGGCTCGGCTCTCAACCTGGACGGGGGGACGACGGCATTCCTGGCCCCGTTCGTCGACGAGGGCTGAGGGATGCGGGCCCTGGTCGTGATGCACGACCGCCTGTCGCTGCCTGGCCTGATCGGGGAGCGGGCAGAGGAACGCGGGTTCGAACTGGTGGGTCACGTGCCGGCGGAGGACGGACCGCTGCCGGCCCCCGAGGCGTTCGACGCCGTCATCCCGATGGGCTCGCCGTGGTCGGTGTACGGGCCGGAGGTGGCCGGCTGGATCGAGGACGAACTCGGACTGCTCCGCCTCGCGGTCGAGCGAGACGTTCCGGTGTTCGGCGTGTGCTTCGGGGCGCAGGCGTTCGCGAAGGCCATGGGCGGGGAGGTGCGCAAGGGCGACGTGGCGGAGGTCGGGTTCCACGAGGTTCGAACCGATGCGCCGGACGTGGTTCCGCCGGGGCCGTGGTTCATGTGGCACGGCGACACGTTCACGCCGCCGCCCGGCGCGCGCGTGCTGGCCACGACCGACGCCGGTCCGCAGGCGTACGCGTTCGGCCGCCACCTGCTGGTCCATTTCCACCCTGAGGTGCGCGAGGACATCGTCCGGATGTGGCTGGGCAAGGACGTGGAGGCGCCGCAGCGGTACGGGTTCGACGCGGACGAGCTGCTGGCGGACATCCGCGCCAGGTCCGATGGGTCGCGGGCGCGCGCCGCGGCGCTGTTCGACCGGTTCCTGGACGGGTAGCTATCGGGGCTTCCGCACGCCCCGGAACTCCCAGTCGCCCCCCATCGCGGTCGAGACGACCTCTTCTGAGTCGGACGGTTGCGCGCCCACGTCCTGTCGGATCGGCTCCGTGCCCGCGACGATGTGGTTGGTCAGGGTGCCGAGGCCTTCGACCTCCACCGAGACGACGTCGCCCGGCTGCACCGGCCGCGAGTTCGCCGGCGTGCCGGACAGGATGACGTCGCCGGGAAGCAGCGTGATCGTGCGGGCGATATCGGCGACCAGGTAGTGCATGTCCCACACCATCTCGTCGGTGGTGCCGTCCTGGCGCACCTCGCCGTTGACGATGGTCCGGATGCGCTTGCCGTGGAAGTCCCAGTCGTCGACCAGGCCGGGCCCCAGGGGGCAGAGCGTGTCCGAGCCCTTGACGCGCAGCATCGAACCGGCGTCCGTGTCGCGGAAGTCGTGCAGGCCGTAGTCGTTGGCGATCGTGTAGCCCGCGATGACGTCGCCGGCGTCGTCGGGGGAGACGTTGCGCGTTGGCCGGCCGATCACGATGGCGATCTCGCCCTCGTAGTTGAGGAACCGGCAGCGCTCCGGGCGAAGCACCGCACCGCCGTGGGCGTTCAGCGAGGAGATCGGCTTGTGGAAGTAGGTGGGGGCGGGGCCCAGCGTCGCGATGAACTCGTCGACGCGGCTCTTGTAGTTGAGGTGGACGCAGATGATCTTGGTCGGCTCGCACGGCGGGAGGTGGACGGCCTGGTCCGCGGCAACCCTCCGGCCGTCGCCCGCGACCAGGTCGGTGCCGTCGGGCACGACGGTTGTGACCTGGCCGTCCAGCAGGATTCGTCGCGTCTCCACGCCGGTAGTATGCAGCCATGGCGGAGTTGAAGGGCTTCATGCCCCCGCGGTCGCCGGAAGGCCGGGCGACGATCGTCCCGGCGCCGCCGTGGCACTACTCCGGCGACCTCCTGACGGTCGAGTACCGTACCGACCCCGCGGCGATCGCCGCGCTGCTCCCGGACCCGATCGAGCCGGCCGCCGAGGACCCGGGCGCCGTCGCGGTGATCTTCGCCGACTGGCAGTCGTGCTCGGACTCGTTCGAGGAGCTGCTGGACCCCGTGCGCTCGCAGTACAAGGAGTGCTTCGTCGTCGTGCGCTGCACGTACCGGGGCGAGACCTACTCGCGCTGCGTGTACATCTGGGTGGATCGCGATTTCGCGCTCGCCCGCGGCTGGCACCAGGGGTATCCAAAGAAGATGGGGTCGGTGCACCTGACGCGGCCCGTGACGGTCGGCAGGGCCGGGCCGCGGCTTCGCCCCGGCGCGCGGTTCGGCGCCACGCTGGCGGCGGGGGACCGCCGGCTGATCGAGGCGCGCCTGACGCTGTCGGGGCCGTCGGAGACGAACGGCTTCGTGAACGCGCTGCCGATGGTGCACAGCCGGCTGCTGCCCTCGATCGAGGAAGGCGCTGCGCCTTCCATGGACGAGATCGTGACCATGCGCGGCTACGACGCCGAGCTGTCGCCCGCGTGGACCGGTGACGCAGAGGTCACGCTGTTCGATTCGCCCACCGAAGAGCTGGCCGCCATCCGGCCGCGCGAGATCATCGGCGGCTACTACCGCAGCGTCGGCGTGTCGTGGAACGGTGGCACCGTGCTCGAGGACGCCCGCCGCCAGGAGTCGCTCTCCGCCGACTGACGTTGCCGGCACCCACGGCGATCAGAGCCGCGGAGGCGCCCGATCATCAAGGACCGAACCGTCGGGTCGTCGAAACACCGGCTCGCCGTTCTCCATTGATAGCCGGAACCCACTCGTTCCGTGGACCATCCGGTGATGGCGCCTGCACAGCAGCACGAGGTTGCCAAGCGCAGTGACGCCGCCGTCGGCCCAGTGCACCACGTGGTGGGCATCGCACCATGCCTCCGGTCGGTCGCACGACGGGAACCGGCACTGGCGATCGCGGGCCGCCACGGCCCTTCGAAGCCCCGCCGGCACCACCGCCGTCCTCCTCCCGACGTCGAGCGGCTCCGAGCGCGGCCCCATGACGATGCGCGAGATCGACGCGTCACAGGCGATGCGCCGCGCCACCCCGGGCGTCACCGGGCCGGCGTCCTGCAGCGCACAGGGCTCGGGCGACCCGGTTGCATCACCGTTGCTCACCGCATGGCCGCGAAGCGCGTCCAGTCCCACGGTCAAGGTGACATGCGGGCGCTCTCCCGCCACGGCGGGACGGTCCTTGCGGTCAAGCCACTGCCGGCAGATCTCCCCGAGCGCATCGGCCCGGCGCTGCCCCGGAGTCCGAGGGCCCACGGCGCCTCCCGCACGGACCTCCGCGTCCACGACCGCCCGAAGCGCCGTGATCAGGCTCTGTCCGGTCTCCGGATCCAGGTCCCCGTCGACCCGGACCATCCCGAAGGCTGTGGCCGACACCGACAGCCGCCGCTGGTCGTGCCGCTCGTCGGCTGCGCGCTCGGCTCGTGCGGCATCGGCCGCCTGGCGCCAATACCTGACGGCGTAGGCGAACTCACGCGGCATCAGGGCTTTGGCCGCCTCCACCAGCATCGGCTCGGCCTCGGCGAACAGCTCGGGGTGGGTGTCGTGGGCAGTGGTGAGGACCCGGACCGCCGAGGCAGAGATCTCGCCCTCGCCGTAGGCATCGCGAACCACCGGCATGTCCTCCAGGGCACAAGCCGTCTTGACCTGCTCGGTCGATGCCGCGTGGGACTCGCGCGCGTGCACCGCAAGCCACGACGCCGCGGACCAGAACCCGTCCCGGCTGAAGGCGTGTCGATCGTCGATCTTGGCCAGCAGCTTCAGCCAGTGGGCCTGCATCGCCCGGCAAGCCCAGGTGAACTCGTCGAACTCTTCCTCGAGGCCGGCGTCCGACAGCCCGTCGACTTCCCGTGAGCAGAGGTCCTCAACGGCTGATCGGATCGAACTCATGCACGAACGCTAACACCCGGGTACGACAATCAAGGAACGCGCACATTCGCCTCCGTCCAGTCAGCATGAAGACCGAAACGCATTGCGGCACAGTCTGTTTCAGCTACTCGTCGCCTAACCAGCGGCGAGGGCGTTCATCGGGCCGCGCCACCATCGTTCGATCCCGAGATCGTCGGCGATCACCGTCGCGGCGTTGTACCCGCACGCGCCACCGATCGAGCCGCCCGGGTGCGTCGACGCTCCGCACAGGTACACGTTCTCGAACGCCGTCCGGTACGGCGGGTACTCGTGGAACGGCCGGAAGATCCCCAGCTGGTCCTGGGACATCTCGCCATGGTTCCAGTCGCCGTGCTTCATCGACGGCATCATGCGCTCGATGTCGATGGGACTCGAGATGTACCGCCCCACGATGGCTGACGGCTCCAGCCCCGACGCCAGGTACGGCCGCCATCGATCCAGCACGACCTCCGCATACGCGAGCTTCTCCGTCTCCCACGCCGCCGGCCCGCCCTCGCGCAGGTCCCACGGCGCGATCTGCTCGACGAAGCACGCCTCCGCGCCCTCGGGCGCGAGCGAGGGCTCGAACAGCGACGGGTGCACGGTGAACAGCCCCGGCCGCCGCGGCGGCACGCCCAGCCGGCAGTCGCTCGCGTTGTCGTCCAGCACGTCCAGCGACTCGCACAGCGACACCGCGAAGCAGCGTTCGACCTCCGGATCGTCCGCGGCCGCCTTCCACCGAACCGGCGCCGACAGCGCCAGGTACACGCAGAACATCGACATCACGTCGTACCGCCACCGCTTCACGGCGGGGACGAACGACGCGGGCAGGTCCGCCTCGTCGACCAGCTCCAGGAACGTGTGCCGCGGGTCCAGGTTCGACAGGAGCACCCCGTCGACCGGCACGCGGGATCCATCGTCGAGTTCGACCTCCCGCGCCACGCCCTCGCCCATGACGATCCGCCGCACCGGCGAGTTCAGACGAACCTCGCCGCCGTGCGCCTCCAGGAACCGAACCATCGCCTGCGCCAGCTTGTTGGATCCCCCAACGCAGATCGCCCACCCGTACGGCTCCAGCGACCCGGCCAGCATGATCGGGTAGTTCGCGCCAAGGCCGAACACGTCGCCGGTGCCGGCGAGCTGCGCGACCCAGAACCCGAGCCACGTCTGCACCTCGGGCGACTCGAACAGCGACCGCGCCACGTGGTTCGGCGCGGACAGGAACTGTCGGATCAGCCCAAGCCCCTCGGTCGACCCTTCCAATGGCGCCAGGTCGCCGGACGGCGGTCCGGGCGGCGAGAACATCGCCGGGATCATCCCCTGCTCCAGCACCTCGCGGTACACGTGCGCGAGGTCGCGGAACGTGTCGGCGTCCCGCTTCGAGAACCGCGCGACGTTCTCGGCCGTCCGCTCGACGCTCCGCGACAGCACCAGCGCCCGGCCGTCGGGGAACACGTGCGCGAACTGGTTGTCGGGCCACACGTACTCGGCGCCGTAGCGACGAAGCTCCAGGTCCTCGTACACGGGACCCATGTGGATGATCCCGTGGAAGTTCGAATGGAAGTTGTGCCGAAAGCCCGGCGCCGCAACCTCTTTCGTGGCGCACCCTCCGCCGGCCACGTCGCGCGCCTCGAGCACCAGGACGCGCTTGCCGGCCTTCGCCAGGTAGCACGCCGCGGTCAAGCCGTTGTGGCCGCTGCCGACCACGATCACGTCGTACCCGTTGGTCACGCCTGCCTCCCGAAACAGGTCAGTGGAACCGGTGGCCACCGTCGACGTTCACAGTTTGGCCGGTGATGAACGACGCGTCCGGGCTCACCAGGTACGCGATCACCTCCGCGATGTCCTCCGGCTGTCCCCGCCGCTTGACCGCTTGGCCCCCGACGATCTCCTCGAACAGCTCGCCGGCCGGGTCCTCGACCGCCGAGCCCTCGGTCTCGATCAGCCCGGGGGTCACGCAGTTGACCGTGATGCCGTGCGGTCCGGCCTCGGCCGCCAGCGCGCGCGTGAACCCGACGATCCCGCCCTTGCTCGCGATGTACGCCGACATCTCGGGGTACCCGATGAAGAACGTCGCCGACGAGACGTTCACGATCCGTCCGTACCCGCGTTCGACCATGTGCCCGTACACCCCATGGCAGCACAGGTAGACGCTGTCCAGGTTCGTCGACAGCACGCGGCGCCACTCGTCGAACGTGAGCTGCGGGAACGGCGTGTGCGGGTAGATGCCGGCGTTGTTGACCAGGATGTCGATGCGTTCGTGGGTCGACAGCACGACCTGGACCGCGTTGCCGACGTCGTGCTCATCCGACACATCGACCTGCCGGGCCACGGCATCCATCCCCTCGCCCGACAGCGTGACCGCCGCCTTCTCCGCCGCCTCGCCGTCCAGATCGAACAGCACCACCCGGGCCCCGTCCGCCGCCAGCCGCCGCGCCGTCGCGAATCCGATGCCCCGGGCGCCGCCCGTGACGACGGCCACCTGCCCGTCGAGCACTACTCCTCGCCCCAGTCCGACCACAGGGCCTTGGTCTCGGACCATTCCTCGTCGCCGGTCCGCGAGCCGTCGCCCATCGGGAAGTACTTCGCCCCCTTGTGGGCCACGGCCGGCGCCGTGTACGTGCCGCGGTCCAGCAGCCGGCGGATGTTCGCCCGGTACACCTTGTCGACGTCCGCGTGGCGCTTGGGGTCCTGTTCGAGCCACAGGTTGGCCGGGTGGATGGGCTGGTCGTACATGCGCCGGAAGACCTCGGTGCGCAGGTCCTTCATCCAGTTCGAGTTCAGGTTCATCACGCGGAACTGCCGCAGCGCCTCGACGTCGATCGTTCCGGTGACGAACGTGTTGTAGCCCGACGTGCTGTACGACACTACGTTGCCCATGTAGTCCACGATGTGCGACTGGCCGCCGCCGATGTCGATCGGGTGGCGCATGCCGGGGTGCAGGAACACCGGCCCGACGTTCGGCGCCACGACGTACACGTTGTTGAAGTGCGCGTGCGCGCGGTTCTGCAGCATCCACGTGCCGCCGCCCGGGTAGCCGACGTTCGTCATCGGGACCGCCTCGCTCGGCCGGTACACGACCTCGGCGCCGTTGAACGCCAGCGCCCGCACGGCCTCCGGGTACTCGCCGTCACTGCAGCAGATCGTGCCGAGGTTGCCGATGTCTGGCGTGCGCAGGACCGGGTAGAACGCGTCGATCCCGTCGCCGAACAGCTCGACCCACCGGTCGTAGACGTCGTGGGGGGTGCACGAGCGCTCGCGGCACCACAGGTGGTTCTTCGCGGCCTTGTGCACGACCCTCCCGCGAGGCGAGATCACGAACAGCGTGTTGAAGTACCGGTCGGGCATGACCTCCGGCCAGCGCGCCTTGCACTGGACGACGAGATACGTCTGGTAGTGCTTCGCGAGGGCGCCCAGCAGTTCGGTCTCCTCGCCGGGGACGTCGATGAACAGCTCGCGCGCCGCGGTCACGTGCGGCACGTCGAACGCCTCGTCGGTGAATCCGGTCAGCGCGCCCTCGGCCAGCGCGACGAGCCTGATCGGCATGTTGATGCTGATGACGCCGAACGCCGCGTGGATGGCGTCCTCGACGGTGGCCAGGTTGCGCCGGATGTGCTTACGCTCGCCGACCCCGTACACCACGGTCGACAGGCCGACCGCCAGGTAAGGCGCGATCGGCTTCGGCGGCGCGGGTTTCGATGGGACGGAGCGCTTCGACGTGCGCTTGGCGGGCATGGCGATCCTCCCGGAGGGCGAGGCGACGGTCCGCGCTAGCGTACCCGCCCGCACTGAACCGCGCCCGAGCCTACGAGACGGCCCGGACGATGCCCTCGCTCAGCTCGGGGTACTTCGCCAGCGTCTCCGCGCGCTCCGAACGGAACCGTTCGATGAACGCCTGGTACTCGTCCATGCGGCCCTGCCGCTCGTAGAGGCGGCGGGGCTGGAGCAGCTCGGGGTCGTCGATGCCGGGCACCTCCTCGGCCACCTCGTACCCGAAGTCGTCGTCGCCCGACCACTTGATCGACTGCTCGGCGATGGCCTTCACGACCGCGGACGAGTGCGGGATCTTGATCTTCTTCGACCGCTCGTCGTCGGCCTTGCCGCCCACGCGCCCGGTGTTCATCAGGTAGACCTCGATCGGGTGCGTGTCCAGCAACTCGAGGAAGCGGTTGCCCTGCTGCCCGTTGCGCAGCGGGAAGAACGGGTTCGTGCCCGGGACGCGCAGGAACTTCCCCTCCTCGGCCTTGCCGCCGGCGCTGGTGCCCGTGGTCTCGCCGAGCATGAAGTACGCGGCCGCCTGCTCCTGCGTGAGGTGCGCCACGGCGGGGACGATGTTCTCGTTCCAGTTCAGGATCAGCAGGTAGTCGACGCGCGAGAGGTCGCGGGCGTCCTTCGACCTGGCGAGGTCGTGCAGCGAGAACACGGCGCGGCCGTTCTTCGTGTAGTGCTCGTTGAAGAAGTCCACCCGGCGCTGCTCGTCCTGGTACACGTTCTCCAGGTACGACGTCGGCTTGACCACGGCGTTGTAGATGTTGGGCTCGAAGTCGGGGTCGAGCGAGAACGTCTTGGCGAAACACCCGTCCTCGGTGGCGTAGACCTGGCCGCCGGGCATCAGCGCGACGAAGTCGTCCTGCACGGGGAGCGACTCGTTCTGCGTGGTGAACGTCGTGGTCGTCTTGCCGGTCCCGGACAGCCCGATGATCAGGAAGACCTTCTCCTCGCTGCCGGCCGGGATCGACTTGCAGCCGGCGTGCAGGGCCAGGCCGCCGCGGTCGTACACGATCTTGTTCCACATCCGAAGGCCGCCCTTCTTCGACTCGCCGAAGTAGTCCGAGTTGAAGACGCGGGTCACGCCGGCCTCGAGGTCGACGGCGATCAGGCGCTCGTCGGGATAGTCCGGGGCGGGCAGGTTGGGCGTGTAGATGACGGTCAGCTCGGCCGGCGGCTGGGACGCCTCGCGCTCGAAGTAGAGCTGCTGCTGCATCCCGGCGACGTTCGCGTTGGCGGCTTCGATCGTCAGGCGCGCCCGCG
>DASXAQ010000123.1:0-3072 GCA_036406615.1 Actinomycetota bacterium
GAGCCAGCCGCATCGTCCGTTCCTCTGCCGATGAAGCGGTAGAAGTACCAGAAAGGCGGTCCCGGAGCCACATCGCTCGGCTCTGAGGTGTTCGGCTACCATCCGCGCGGAGGGTGCGACGGGTGAGTGAACAGGGTTGGATGGACTTCCTGCTCGCCGAAGGCGTCGAGGACTGGGTGGTGCTGCACGGCGGTGCGGCGGCGGTCTTCCGGGTCGGGTCGCTGCGCGAGGGTGCCGAGCTGGCCGAGGCGGTCGCCAACGTACCCGGTCTGGAGGGTTCGGGGGCGCTGATGACCCTCGGGGCCGATCGTCTGACGGTGCGGTTCGCGTGCGGTGTGCTTCACCTGGAACCGATGCATATTCAGCTGGCCCGGGCGGCCTCGTCGGTGGCCCGCTCCAGGGACGTGGTTGCGGACCGGAGCGCCGCGCAGGAGGTGCAGTTCGCGATCGCGGCGAAGCCGGACGCGGTCGACGTGGGCTTCTGGCGCGCGGTGCTCGGCTACCACCCCAGGGCGGAGGACAACGCGGCCGATCCGCTCGGCCACGGGTCGACAGTTTGGCTGCAGGAGCTCGATCCGGCCAAGCCGCTCCGACACGCCATGCACGTGGATGTCTCCCTCGCCCGCGAACACGTCGAGGAACGACTGGCGGCCGCCCTCGCCGCCGGTGGTCGGATCGTGGACGACTCCGAGGCACCCGAGTTCTGGATCCTGGCGGACCGTGCCGGCAACAAGGTCTGCGTCGTCGCCTGGCCCGACGGCGCCGTTCGATCATGAGCGAGCCCGGTGCGTTCGTACCGGCTGACTTCGACCCGCCCACGCATCTGACGGTCGGTGCGTTCCGCCTGGAGCCTCTGGGGCCAGAGCACAACGAGCGCGACTACGCCGCCTGGACGTCGAGCATGGACCACATCCGGCGTTCGCCCGGATATCCGGATGGGCGGTGGCCCAGACCAATGACGCTCGGGGAGAACCGGGGCGATCTCGAGCGGCATGCCCGCGACTTCCGCACGCGGGCCGGGTTCACCTACACGGTGCTGGACGCGAGCGACGACGTCGTGGGGTGCGTCTACGTCTACCCCGCGGACGACGGCGTCCACGACGCCCACGTTCTGTCATGGGTGCGCGAATCCGAGGCCGGCCACGATCAAAGTCTGCGACGAGCCGTCGCCGACTGGCTCACCGGCCCCACCTGGCCGTTCACCCGACCCTCGTACGAACCCCTGCTCTCGTGAGAAGACCGGATGGTGCGCGGAGCCCGGTCCCCGAGCGACCACGCCCCGCACGGCACCAAAACCGTTCCGCAGATCGTCCGATGCGATTCAGCCCGCAACGCCATCCCGGCGCAGGATCGAAAGGTAGACGGCTTCGGTCGCAGGGGACGGACTTGTTCCCAGTTCGTCGGCCAGGCGCTCGCGCAGCCGCTCGTAGGTCTTCATCGCTCCGGCGTCGTTGCCGGCCGACGCGCGTGCGCGCATCAGCAGCGCATACGCCGGCTCATGGTAGGGCTCGAGCTCGATCGCCAGTTCGGCGTCCGTCGCGGCCGAGACGGCGTCGCCGTTGGCCAGCGCCACCCGGGCGCGACACATCAGGGCCCGGAGGCGAATGTCCCGAAGCTTCGCTCGATATTGCTCGACCCACCGCCCGTCCTCCCCCGCCAGGAACGGGCGCCTGCTGATCGCGGCGGCGACCAACGCCTCGCCGTTGGCGGCCGCAAGATTGCCGGCGCGAAGCTCGTTTTCGGCGTCGTGGATCGCACTGCCGGCCGCCTCCAGATCGACCCACGCGTCCGCGGGAAGCCGCAGCTGGTAGCAGCCGTAGGCCCCCTCGATCGCGACAGCGTCGCCCAGGCCCGCGTCGTTGATCGTTCTCCGGAGCTTGCTGACGATGGCGCGGAGGGCGACCTCCCATCCACCAGGAGACGAGCCGTTCCACAGCACGTCCGCGATCTGATCCTTCGAGAGCGCGGTCGCGCGCTCGGCCACCAGCAGGGCGAAGGCGAGCCGCCCCTGGCGACTCGGCATCCGGCGCTCGGAAACGAGCACACCACCGCGCTCCAGCGCGACGTGGCCCGCCAGGTAGATGCGCAAGGGATGGACGGCGTCGTCCAACCACACTCCAAGGTTTCGCCAACCAGCGGCTCCTAGTATCGCCCGCGAAAGGGGGTGTGGAACATGGTCAAGGAAGTGACCTGCGAGTGCGGCTTCTACGCCCGCGGCACCGAGGAGGTGCTCGTGCCGGTCGTGCAGGCGCACGCGAAGGCGACCCACAACATGGAGGTCACGCCCGACCAGGTGATCGCACAGCTCAAGCCCTACGAGGCGTGACGACCACGTTGCATACAGCTTGAACGTCGGCCCCGGCCCGCATCGCGCGAGCCGGGGCCGAGCTTCGTGGGCGCCGTTGCGGCGTCAGGAATCCAGGTGGAACGTGATGAGCGTCGCCCCGTCCGCCTGGGGCACGATGTCGGCCTGACCCCCCGCGCCGAAGAAGGCGCCCGAGCCTCCCGTCACCACTCCGGTGACCGGGTTCGGAAACACGGGCTCGGCATCGACGGTGATCTGGCCCTTGCCGGCGAACCGGAAGATCCCCACGCACACGTTCCGCTCATCGAAGTTCTGTGAGCAGGTGATGTGCAGATCTCCGAGCTTCCTTCGCATCTCGACTCCTCCCCTCCCAGGCGACGGTGCCTGTGCCGGGAAGCATGAAGGGAGCGTGTTGGCGTTTCGTTGGCTCGTGGTTGATGTGAGGATGAGCGAGGTTCGAGATGGCGTAGCTGCCATACTGCCGCGGGGGGTGACGCCGCGTGAGTCGCGAGGCCGCATCCGAGAACACCGCGCCGGCGATCGGGGATCGGCGGCTGGCGATCCTGCTCGCCATGGCGATGTTCGTGCTGGTCGTGGACACGTCGGTGATGAACGTCTCCATCTCGGCGGTGGTGCACGATCTGCACACCACCGTGAGCGGCGTGCAGTCGGCGATCGCGTTGGAGGCCCTCGTCTCCGCCGCCTTCATCCTGATCGGCAGCAAGACCGGCGACCTCATCGGGCGCAAACGCGCGTACGTCCTGGGC
>DASXAQ010000124.1:0-18845 GCA_036406615.1 Actinomycetota bacterium
TCGGGCAACTACGACGTCTATGCCATGAACCCGGACGGCTCGGGGGTGACCGACCTGACGAACAACGCCGCGGATGACGCCTCGGCGGCGTGGTCGCCCGACGGCACCAAGATCGCTTTCTCCAGCGGTCGCTCGGGCAACTTCGACATCTGGGTCATGAACGCCGACGGAACCGGACTTGACCAGCTCACCCACAAGTCGGCCTTCGACGCGTTCCCCGCGTGGTCGCCCGACGGCACCAAGATCGCCTTCGAGTCCACGCGCTCCGGCAACTACGACGTCTACAGCATGAACGCCGACGGCACCGGGGTGGTGCAGCTGACCAAGAAGCCCCAGACCGATGAGCTGCCCACCTGGTCGCCGGACGGCTCGTTGATCGCCTTTGACTCCAACCGGGGCGGCAGCTACGACCTGTACACGATCCACGCCGACGGCTCCCACGTGGTGCAGATCACCAAGAACGCCGCCGCCGACTTCGAGCCACGGTGGTCCCCTGACGGCGCGACCTTCGCCTTCGTGTCCACCCGCTCGGCCGGCTACCAGATCTGGACGATCGGCACCAACGCCAAGGGCGCCGCCCAGGTCACCGCCGATCCCTCCGACAACCTCGACCCGACGTGGTCGCCCGACGGGACCCAGTTGGCGTTCGACTCGGACCGCACCGGCACCTTCCAGATCTACACGATCGCGCCGGACGGCTCGGGTACGACGGAGATCACGTCGGCCGGCGACGTGAACGAGCTGCCGAACTGGGTGGGCGACGCCTCGGCCGCTGCACCGCTCGGCGCCCCGGCGCGGGCCATGACGCGAAGGACCGGGCCAGCCTGGACCGGCGCCGTGGTCGAGGCGTCCTCACGGGTCGAGCGGACGTGAACGCTCGCTAGCCCTGATCCGTCTGCAGCACCAGGGTCCGGAGGCAACAACCGGTCGTCGGCTCGTGTGCGCCGACCGCCCAGACCGTCGACGGCGCGATCGCGGTGGGGCCGAGCAGCGTGTTCTGGTGGCCCACGTTCGGGCTGTCCACGATCGACCAGGCCGAGCCGTTCCACTGCTCGGTGAAGGTGAATTGCTCGCCCGTGCGCCGGTCGGCCTGCTCGCCCACGGCCCACACGTCGCCCGAGCCGAGAACGGCCGCACCGAACAGCCGTGCCCCGCCGGGGCCGGGGCTCGGCACCGAGGCGAGCTTCCAGCCGCTGCCGGTCCAGTGCATGGCCACCGGGGACGCGCCCACAACGCTTCCGCCCGGCAGGTCGTCACCAACGGCCCACACGTCGTCGGGCCCGGATGCCACGACCGCGTGCAGCGCCTCCTCGCCGCCGCCGAAGCGGGGCGTCGGCACGATCGTCCACTTCTGGCCGTCCCAGTGTGCGGACAGCGACGCCGACGGCGAATGGGTCTGGTCGTCGCCGACCGCCCAGACGTCGTCCGAAGCAATCGCGAACACGCCGTTGGCGAACTGGAACGAACCGAGCGGCGTCGGAGACTGGGCCAGACTCCAGCGATGTCCGTCCCAGTGTTCGAACAGCATCTGGATGGTGTTGAGATCGGGGTTCGAACTCCACCCCGCTGCCCACACGTCGTCGGAGGCGATCGCCGACACCGAGAGCAGCGTGTTGTACGAACCGAACGCGGTGGCGGGGTTCGGCGTTGGCACCGGGCTCCACGATGTTCCATCCCAGTGCAGCGCAAGCGTTCTGGCTTCGGTGTTGTTCCGCAACGCCACCTGTCCGACGGCCCAGACGTCGTCGGTCGCGATCGCGGCCACGCCGTTCAGGTCGTTGTTCTTGCCCGACCGGTTGGGCGAGGGGACGGCACTCCATGCCGACCCGTCCCAGTGCAGTGCGAGCGTCTGATCCTTGGCGGATTCCGTCGTGCGGATGCCCACCGCCCACGCGTCGTCGGGTGAGACCGCCGACGCGGATGTCAGGAACGCGTTGAACACGCCCCGGCCGGGGCTGGGGCTCGGGACAGCGGACCAGATGGAGTCACCGGGTCGAGCCGCGCGGCCGCTTGCCGCGTCGGCCCCGGTCCCGGGCACGAGTGTCAGCGACGCCACGGCAAGCGCCGCGGCGACCAATGGTCGCGCGCGGCCCAGGAGCCTGGATCCCATCGGCACATCCCCCCTGTTCCGGCCCGGATTCGGACGTGAGCGCCCGTAGTACGGGCGGAGCGCCGGTCCGGTTTGCCGGGGTTGCTCCGGCAAGGGGTGGCGATCGCGCTGCCGAGGAACGTCACGAAGGCCCAACGTTCGGCCGCGGCAGGTCGGGGCGGGGTCGTTCCCCGGGTGTGGGATCATTGGCCCGCATCCAGACAACCCCCGAACGGCGGCGAACGACCGCCCAAGGTTCGACTTGACTTCACACGACAGCCGAGGCACATTTTTCGCGATTCGGATATCCCCGGCCTGTCCCCGTCCCCGGCCGGTGATCCTGAGAAAGGGGTAGCGTGCGCTGCCTTCGCTGGCTGGTTCCTCCCGCCCTCGTCGCCATGGTGGCGCTGACGGGGCCGCCCGTGCTCGGCGCGGCCCAGGCGCCCGGCGTGGCGCTGCCCATCAAGGGGTTCACCGACACCGTGGTGGACGATGCCCACCAGCACGTCTTCGTCACCGGCGGGCGGGCCGGCTCCTCGGTCCTGGTCCTCAACTACGACGGGAGCGTCGCGGCGACCATCCGGAACGAGCCGGGCGCGGCCGGCCTGTGGCTGAGCCCGGGCCGGGGGATCGTCTACGTGTCGCTGCTGCGGGCCAACGCCATCTCCGCCATCGACACGACCTCGCTGCAGGAGGTGGACCGGTTCCCGCTGAGCCAGAACGCCGGCTGTCCGGGAAGCCTTGCGATGACGGGCGGCGCGTTGTGGTTCTCCTTCTCCTGCGGCGGCGAGCACGCAAACGTCGCCGGCCTCGGCCGGCTGAACCCCGATACGGGCGCCGACCGGGAGTTCCGCGGGCCGGGCTTTCCGAATGAGCCCGTGCGGCTCACGGCGGACCAGGACGACCCGATCCTGTATGGCGCCGACCGCGCGTCGCAGCCGCCCAGGATCTGGAAGTGGAAGGTCAGAGGCCAGGCTCCAAGGCTGGTCAAGTCGCTCCAGGTGGGCGGCGAGGACGGGGCGGCCGGCTTCCGCGTCACGGCCGACGGAAAGTACCTGTTGCTGGCGGGGGGGAGCGATCACGCCGAGTCGCTGTGGACGTCGAACCTGGGAGACGACGGCGACTACACGACGGGGGACTGGGCGGTTGCGGTGGCCCCGACGGCCGACGACGGCTTCGTGATCGTCGGTCGCTCCGATCGGGGTGGCGACACCTCCGCCGCGGTCTTTCCCACGGGCACCGACTCGCCGATCCGGACGATTCCTCTGTTCCAGTCCCAGGCACCGGTGTTGTATGACGACGGCATCGGTGTCACCGACGACGCCTCGAAGATGTTCGCGTTCACCGGCGACGGCCGCTCGAAGGTCGTCTTCAACGTCGTGGACAACCCGACGACGCCGCTCGGCGTGATCGCGTTCGACTCCGACCGTTCCCTGACCAGCTTCGAGATCTACACGATGAACTCCGACGGAACCGATGTGACGCAGCTGACGGACACGCCGGGGTTCCACAACGTCGCGCCGAAGTGGTCCCCGGACGGCACGCAGATCGCGTTCACCAGCAACCGGACCGGCGACCTCAACGTGTTCACGATGAACGCCGACGGGTCGAACGTGCAGCAGCTGACGCACAAGGTCGTGACCGACGCCTTCCCATCGTGGTCGCCCGACGGCAGCCAGATCGTGTTCGAGAGCACGCGCTCGGGCAACTTCGACATCTACACGATGAACGCCGACGGCAGCGACATCACGCAACTCACGCACAACCTGAATACCGACGAGCTGCCGTCCTGGTCGCCTGACGGCACCCAGATCGTGTTCGACTCCAACCGTGGCGGCAACTTCGACATCTACACCATGAACGCCGACGGGTCGAACGTGCAGCAGCTGACCCACAAGTCCGCGGACGACTTCGAGCCGCGGTGGTCGCCCGACGGCTCGACCGTCGCGTTCTCGTCTGACCGGACGGGCAACTACGACGTCTGGACGATCAGCGCGTCCGGGCACAACGCCACCGATATTTCGAACAACCCGGGCTCCGATCTGGACCCCGGCTGGTCGCCCGACGGCACCCAGATGGTCTTCGCCTCGGACCGTCCGGGCGGGATCAGCTTCCAGCTGTGGGTGATGGACTCGGACGGGACCGATCCCGAGCGGCTGTCCATGGACGGCTCCCTGAACGAGTTCCCCGACTGGCACGTGGCTCCGCCGCCTCCCGGCGCGTAGCTCGGCTTCAGCCCCATTTCCGTGCGGCCGATAGTCCTGACGACGACGTCGGGTACGCGGGGAGAGGGCGGTTGGCAGGCAAGCTCCGTAATCGAGGCCGTGTGGCGCCGCCGGGCGCGGCCACGCGCCGCCCCCGCCTGATCCTCCCCTTCGCGATCGCAAGCCTGGTGCTGTTCGTCGGGATCGGCGTCGGCTTGTCGCAGTACGTGTCGCGCGACTTCGTCGTGCGCGAGCAACTCGCCGCGCGGTACCACGCGCAGTTCGTGGCCACGTCCATCCTGCGCGACGAGATCAATCCCGGCGAGATGGTCTTCCTGACCCCGATGGAGGGGACGCAGTACGCGGACATGAACGACTTCGTCCACTCGCGGGTGCTGCAGTGGCCCATCGTTCGCGTCAAGATCTGGCGGGTCGACGGAACCGTGATCTACTCGGACGCCTCCGGCCTGGTCGGCCGGAGGTTCCCGGTGGACGCCGACCTCCAGGGCGCCTTCGACACCGGCCGGCCGGTGAGCGGCATCACGAACCTGACCGATGCGGAGAACGTCTCCGAACGCGGGTTGGCGAACAGGCTGTACGAGACGTACGTGCCGATCTGGCCGAGTGTGAACGAGGTGGGCCGCCCCGCGGCCGTCGTCGAGGTCTACCAGGACTACGCCAGCATCCAGGGGGCGGCCGCCCAGCTGACCCGCACGGTGTTCGTGGTCCTGACCGTGGGGCTTGGCGTCTTGTGGCTGCTGCTGCTGCCCGTGATGCATCGCATCTCCCGGCGCGTCGCCGACCAGAACTCGAAGCTGCGAGAGGGCGAGGCGAAGCACCGGGCGGTCGTCGAACAGATCCCCGCCATCACCTACACCAGCCGCGTCGCCCCCGACGGCGCGTCGACGCCGATATTCATCAGCCCGCAGATCGAGTCGCTGCTCGGGGTCACGCCGGACGAGTGGCTGACCGACCACGAGCGATGGTTCGAGATGATGCATCCGGACGACGTCGCACGGGTCAGGGACGAGTACCAGCACGCTCGCGCGATCGGTGAGCCGTTCACCTCCGAGTACCGGATGGTCGCGAGCGACGGCCACGTCCTGTGGTTCCGCGACGAGGAGGTGCCGATCAAGGACGAACGCGGCCGGGTCGCGCTGGTCCAGGGCGTGATGCTCGACATCACCGACCGCAAGCGGGCCGAGGAGGAGCTGGCGTTCCTCGCGTACCACGACAAGCTGACCGGCCTCCCCAACCGGGTCATGTTCGAAGAGCTGCTGGGCCTGTCGATCGCCCGCGCACGACGCCACGACCTGGCGGTCGCCGTGCTGTACATGGACCTGGACGACTTCAAGCTGGTCAACGACAGCCTGGGCCACGCCGCCGGCGACGAGCTGCTGCAGGCGGTGGCGGACCGCCTGCGGGAGGCGACGCGGGAAACGGACTTCGTCGCGCGCCAGGGCGGCGACGAGTTCCTGCTGCTGCTCGCCGACCTCGAGCGCCTGCGAGAGCCCGCTGCCCGCGAGGCGGCCGACTCCCCGCTGCTGGCCGCGCAATCGGTGGCAAGTCGCGTGTTCGATTCGCTTCGTAGCCCGTTCGTCGTGGCCGACACGGAGCTCTATGTCTCCGCCAGCATCGGGATCAGCCTGTACCCGTCCGACGCCGTCGACGCGGGAGCTCTGCTGAAGAACGCCGACGCGGCCATGTACCGGAGCAAGAAGGCGGGGCCGGGGAACTTCACGGTCTACTCGACCGACGGCGCGGGCTCGGTCAGCAAGCTGTCGATGGCGACCCGGCTGCGCAAGGCAGTCGAGCGCCAGAACTGGGTCCTGCACTACCAGCCGCTCGTCAGCCTGGGAACGGGCGAGCTCATCGGCGTGGAGTCCCTGCTTCGATGGCAGGATCCGCGTGGCGGGCTCATCGCTCCGGGCGAGTTCATCCCGCTGGCCGAGGAGATGGGGCTGATCGAAGCCATCGGCGACTGGGTCCTGGCCGAGCTCTGCATGCAGTCGCGCGCGTGGAGCCGGCAGGGGCTCGACATCCAGCTCGGCTTCAACCTGTCGCCCCGCCAGGTGTGGCAGTCCGACATCGCGCTTCGGATCCTTTCGAGGCTGGAGTCCGAGCACGTGGCCCCACAGAGCGTGGTCGTGGAGCTCACCGAGTCGGCTGCCATGACCGACCCCGATCGCACGCAGCGCGTGCTCACCGACCTGCACGACCGGGGCGTCCGGCTGGCGATCGACGACTTCGGCACTGGATACTCGTCGCTGTCGCGGCTGAAACACCTTCCGGTGGACATCCTGAAGATCGACCGCTCGTTCATCCGCGACACGCCCAGCGATCGCGACGCGGGCAGCATGGTGCGCGCCATGATCCAGCTCGCGCACAACCTCGACATGCTCGCGCTGGCCGAGGGCATCGAGACCGAAGAGCAGTGGCGCTTCCTGATCGACGAGGGCTGCGAGCTGGGGCAGGGATTCCTGTTCAGCCGGCCGGTGCCGGCCGAGACGATCTTCGAACGCTACGGGCCCGGCGGCAGCGACGCGCGCGCGGCCACGGCCGGCGCCTGACGGGTTCGACCCCCGCGTCGCGCTCCGCGCGAGCGGCGCCGATCACGCGATCACAGGACCTTGTTCAGCGCCGCTTCGATCTCGGGCGCCATCGCGGGGCCCTCCGCGTGCCAACGGATGATCCCCTTGCCGTCCACCACGACGGTCCACGGCTCTGTTTCCAGTTTCCAGGCCTTGAACCCCGGCGACTGGTTGGCGAGGGTCGCGGCCGGTGGCTTGTGGTCCGGCCCCGGCAGGAATTCCTCGACGTGAACGAAGTTCGCCTTGCCGGCCTTCGCCTGCGACACCAGGATCAGCTCGTCAAGGACGGGCCCGCACATCTGGCTCTGACACAGGAGCGGGGTGGAGAACGAGATCACGGTCGGCTTGCCGTTGGCCAGCGCCTTGTCCAGCGAGATCGAGTGCAGGTGGCACACGGGGATCCGCGTGCAGATCGCCTCGAGACCGTTCGTCGTGGTGGCCACCGGCGTCGCGACCGGAGTGGCCTTCGCCCCGATCTGGCACGGCACCTTGCCGCTCACGACCGGGAGCCCGCCGCTGCCGAACGCACGGTGCGAGCCGCTCTCGATCGTGGCCGCCACGAACCAGTTGCCCGTCTCGGGGATGTCGATGTCGGCGACGAACGTGCCGGGGATCACGGTCTTGGGAGAGTGGTCGCCGGTCTTCCCGTAGCCGGTGAACTCGTACCAGGTGGACGCGTAGGGACCGCGCGCCTTCGCCGCCGGGTCCGTGGCGAGCCAGACCTCGGGCGAGCCGCTGGAGATGAGGGACCCGTCGGACGCGACCAGGTCGAAGCCGAACCGCTGCTTGCCGGGGTTCACCTTGGTGTTCGAGCTCAGCAGCGACAACTGCGTGGCGCCGTTCTTCATGGCGTTCATCGAGCCGGGCGCCCCGGACGGGGCCGCCCCGGTCGGGTTGTCGGTGGTCGAGCCCTTGGTGCACGCCGCCGCGACCGCGCCGAGGCCGAGCGCGCCGACCGCATGCAGGAACTGACGTCGCGAGGGGGTCGAGCCGAGCATGGTTATCACCCTAGCGAATGGATAGCGGTTTCGCGGGGTCGCTCGGATAGCATGCGCGCATGGCCGGCGACGATGAGCGCGATCTGCAGAAGCGCGCCGCAGCCGCCGCCGCGGCCGACCTGGTGCAGGACGGGACGACCGTGGGGCTGGGGACCGGTTCGACCGTCGCGCTGTTCCTGCCCGCGCTGGCGCGCCGCGGCCTGTCGGTGCGCTGCGTCGCCACGTCGGAGGCGACCGAGCGCCAGGCTCGCGCGCTGGGCCTGGCGGTCGAACCGTTCGACGCCCGGATCGAACGGCTGGACCTTGCGGTGGACGGCGCGGACCAGGTGGACCCGGCCGGGTGGCTCGTGAAGGGCGGCGGTGGCGCCCAGACGCGAGAGAAGATCGTGGCCGCGGCGGCTGAGCGGTTCGCGGTGATCGTGTCCGCGGACAAGGTGGTCGCCGCGATCGGTCCGCCGATCCCGCTGGAACTCATGCCGTTCGGGCTGGGGGCGACCCTGCGCCTGCTGTCGTCCCTCGGCGAGGTCCGCATCCGCGACGGCGCCGGCCCCACGCCCGACGGGGGCGTCCTGGCCGACTACATGGGGCCGGTCGGTGAGCCCGGCGAGCTCGCGGCACGGCTTGCCGCGACGCCCGGCGTGGTCGACCACGGACTGTTCCCGCCAGAGATGGTGACCGAAGTGTTGATCGGCACCGCCGACGGGTCGGTCGAGCGCCGGGAGGTGCGGGCCCGCTAGACCCAGTTCCAGAAGCACCAGCGCTGGCCCGCGCTGCAGCCGAACCAGATGCGCTGCTGCCACGCCGCATGCGAGATGGGGTCGCCGACGTAGACCGGCCAGAAGAAGAAGAACATCCCCACCGACAGCACCACCAGGACGCCCGCCACCCAGGCAAGCGACATCTCCCCGACGCGCGCAGCGGCCAGATCGCGCAGCCCGTATACGACGGCCAGCACCAGGAACGGCGTGATCGGCGCCATGTAGAAGAAGAAGCTCGTGCGCGCGACCAGGAACCACGGCAGGTACTGGAACGCGACCGTCGCGATGATGAATCCCGCCACCCAGTCGCGTCGCCGCCATCCCGCCACGGCCGCGTACGGCAGTGCGATCAGGCTGCCCCAGAAGATCATCGGGTTGCCGAGCGCGATGATCTCCGCCGGCGTGGAGCACGTCTTCGCGCACTGGTAGTAGTACGCCACGGGACGCATCAGCAGGATCCACTTCCATGCGGCCGAGGCGTACGGGTGGGTCGCGCGCAGGTGGATCGAGTAGTCGGCCATCCCCTTCTGGACGCTCCACCAGTCCGAGAGCGCGAAACCGTGGTCGACCCACCAGCGCAGGTACGACGCCATGTACACGGCGATGGGGACCAGGACCAGGAACACGAAGATCCCGAAGCTCTCCTCCCGCAGGCCTTCCCAGAACGGGCCGTCGATGCCCGCCCGCGCCCGCCGCCCTCGCTCCCAGATGACCGAGAGCACGATCGCCGCCAGGAGTGCCTGCGCCCCAGACCATTTGGTGGCCACCGCTGCGCCGAACGCCAGCCCGGCGGCGATGCGCCACGGACGCACGATCGGCGACGGCACGCGGTCGGGCGGCAGCGCCAGCGGTTCGAACTGGCCCGTCGGCGCGAGCTCCGGCGTACGGCGCTGGGCCCACTGGCGGTCCAGCACCAGGAACAGGAACCCGGCCACGACGAACACCGTCAGGAAGATGTCGAGCATCGACACGCGCGACTGAACCAGGTTCAGCCCTTCGGTTGCCAGCAGCAGGCCCGAGACCGCCCCCCACAGCGCGCTGCCGAACAGCCGGAACCCCAGGATGCCCGCCAGCAGGACCGACACCGTACCGGCGATCGCCGAGGCGATCCGCCAACCGAACGGCCGGTTGCCGAATGCGGCGACCCCGCCGGCGATGATCCACCGGCCCAGGGGTGGGTGCACCGTGAACGTCTGCTCGCCGGGTCCCTGCAGCTGGCACTGCTGCCACGGGATGCCGGCGTCGTAGCAGGCGTCCTTCGCGTAGTACACCTCGTCGAAGACGTACGTGTGCGGCGACGAAAGGTGCCACAGGCGAAGGCCCGCGGCCAGCGCGGTGACCGCGATGATCAGCACCCAGAAGCGGGTGAACCAGGGTCGGCGGGCGAACCGCTGCGCCCGCGTGCCGCGGACGGAGCCCTGATCGGTCTCGACGGCGATGCCGGAGCCCTCGGGCGGGAGATCGGTCGGCGGCGCTTGGGCCATTGAGGCCCGAGGATAGCCGCGACCGCCGTTCACGAACGCTCGGCCGGGGGCGTAGACTGCGTCGGGCTCGATTTGTCCGGGTTGCCACATCGAAAGGGGGAAGAGTGGATTCGGCACGAATGATTCGCAGTGCCACTCGCGCGGCGGTCCTGGTGGGCGCGCTGGTCTTCTCGATCGGGCTGGTCGGTCAGGCGCTGGCCGCGGTCCCGTTGACCACCGTGAGCACCGACCCGTACACCAACAGCAGCAGCTATCACGCCACACAGGTCGAGCCGGACACGTTCGCGTCCGGGTCGACCATCGTGAGCACCTTCCAGAGCGGCCGGTTCGAGGACGGCGGCGCCTCGAATCTGGGCTGGGCGACCTCGACCGACGGCGGGTCGTCCTGGACCCACGGGTTCCTGCCGCAGACGACGGTGTTCGCGACGCCGGCCGGGCCGTGGGCGCGCATCAGCGACCCCTCGGTCGCGTTCGACCCGAAGCACGGCGTGTGGATGATCTCCGGCCTCGCGATCAACAGCGCGGCGGTCGGCAAGGCCGTGATCGTCAACCGCTCGCGCGACGGCCTGACGTGGCAGCGGCCCGTGACCGTCTCCAAAGGCGGCGGTGCCGACTTCTACGACAAGGACTGGATCGCGTGCGACGGGACCCCGTCCAGCCCGTTCTACGGCAACTGCTACGTCGAGTGGGACAACGCCAACGCCGGCAACGTGCTGATGATGGCCCGCTCGACCGACGGGGGCCGCCACTGGACGATGTCGAACACGCCGAGCGCGGCCGTGATCGGCGGCCAGCCCGTGGCGCAGCCGAACGGCAACGTCGTCGTGCCGATCGACGACGCGTTCGAGGGCTCCGTGGAGGCGTTCGTCTCGACCAACGGGGGAGCCAGCTACACAGGCCCCAATACAGTCTCGAGCCTCCAGACTCACTTCGTCGCCGGCAACCTGCGGACCGACGCGCTCCCCTCGGCGGCCGTCGACGCCTCGGGCACCGTGTACGTCGCGTGGCAGGACTGCCGGTTCCGCAGCAGCTGCTCGGCCAACGACATCGTGTTCAGCACGTCGACCGACGGCGTCCACTGGTCGGCGGTCAAGCGCGTGCCGTTCGCGGCCACGTCGTCGCCGATGGACTTCTTCATCCCGGGCATCGACGTCCAGCCGGGAACCTCGGGATCGACGGCTCACGTCGGCGTCGCTTCGTACGCGTACACGAACAAGAGTTGCAACACGTCGACGTGCCAGCTCGAGGTCGTCTTCTCCTCGTCGACCAACGGCGGCGCCACGTGGTCCTCGACCACCACGGTCCTCGGGCCGCTGAAGCTCACCTGGCTGCCCCTGACGAACCAGGGGTACATGGTGGGCGACTACATCTCCACTTCGTTCGCCGGGTCGAACGCGTTCCCAGTTGTGGCCAACGCGACGGCGGCGAGCTGCTCGCAGAACGTCGTCGGCTCGTGCAACGAGTTCATGGTCGCGCCGACGTCGGGGCTGGCGGCGACGGGCGGTTCCCGCCCCGCGGGCACCCGCCCGGTGGCCGGCGCACGCTCCGACCACCCGCAGGGGGGCGCGAAGACCGCCTTTTGACGGCGTCGATCACGGCACCCCGCAATCGGGGGCGGTGGGCCCATTGGTCCGCCGCCCCCGTTTCGCGTCCCCATAATCGAGACGTGACCGGCACCCTGTTCGTGGTGGGGACCCCCATCGGCAACCTCGAGGATCTGTCCGAGCGCGCCAGGGCCACCCTGGCCTCGGTCGACCTGGTGGCGGCGGAGGATACCCGTCGAGCCGGCCGCCTGCTGCAGCACCTGGGGGTACATGCCCGCCTGGTGTCGCTGTTCGACGCGAACGAGGCGGCCAGAGTCCCCGAGCTCCTGGAGCGGCTGCGTGCCGGCGACGACGTGGCGCTCATCTCCGACGCCGGCATGCCGGGCGTCTCGGATCCCGGGTACCGGGTGGTCGCGGCCTGTGCCGACGCCGGGGTGCCCGTCGACGTCGTCCCCGGGCCCTCCTCGGCCATCGCGGCGCTGGTGGTCTCGGGGTTACCGACGGACCGATTCGCCTTCGAGGGATTTCTGCCACGCGGAGGCAAGGCTCGCGCCGAACGGTTCGCCGCGCTGGCCGGCGATCCTCGCACCGTCGTGATCTTCGAATCGCCACGGCGCGTGGCCGCGACGCTCGCCGACGCCGCCGCGGCGCTCGGCGAGCGTCGCGCCGTCGTGGCCCGGGAGCTGACGAAGCTGCATCAGGAGGTGTTGCGCGGCAGCCTGTCTCAGCTCGCGGAAGACCTGCGCGAGCGCGAGCTGAAGGGCGAGGTCGTTCTGGTGGTCGAAGGCGCCCGCGACGACGGTGGCGGGAAGGATCGGATGCCCGAGGCGGTGGAGATCGCTCGCCGACTCGTCGACGACGGCGCGAAGAAACGTGCGGCGGCACGCGAGGCTGCCTCACGGACCGGCGTGGCCTCCGGCGAGGTGTACGAGCACCTGCTGAACCGAGCGAGCGAGTGAGCGAGTGAGGCGGCCCCGTCGGCGATCGAGAGCCGTCGAGGTGGACGCGGCCCGGCCCTAGAATGGCCGCACCGTGAAGGACACCTTCTACATCACCTCACCCATCTACTACCCGAACGACGTGCCGCACGTCGGCCACGCGTACGACGCGGTGGCGGTCGACTTCGTGGCGCGGTTCCACCGGCTTCGGGGAGAGCGGGTCCTGCATCTCACGGGCACCGACGAGCACGGGCTGAAGCTCCAGCGCGCCGCGGAGGCGGCCGGGGTCCCTCCCGCCCGGTGGGTCGACGAGATGGAGCCCCGCTGGCGCGACGTCTGGGCCCGCCTGGACATCGCCTACGACGATTACATCCGCACGACCGAGCCCCGGCACCGGGCGGCCGTGGCCGCCCTGCTCGACGCCGTCCACGACAACGGCCGCGAGGACATCTACCTGGGGATCTACGAGGGCCTGTACTGCGTGTCGTGCGAGCTCTACTACGCAGAGGACGACCTTCTGGAGGGCGGCCTGTGCCCGATCCACGAGCGCCCGGTCGAGCACATGAAGGAGGAGAACTACTTCTTCCGCCTGTCCGCGTACCGCGATCGGCTGCTCGAGCGATACGAAGCGGACCCCCTGGCCGTCCAGCCCGACGTCCGCCGCAACGAGGTCATGGCGATCCTTCGAGGCGGGCTGCAGGACTTCTCGATCTCGCGGACCTCCTTCGACTGGGGCATCCCGATCCCCTGGGATCCCGCCCACATCACCTACGTGTGGTTCGACGCGCTCACGAACTACATCACGGCGGCCGGGTACGGCAGCGACCCCGAGGCGTTCGCGCGGGTGTGGCCGGCCGACGTCCACATGATCGGCAAGGACATCCTTCGCCAGCACGCCGTGTACTGGCCGGCCATGCTGATGGCCGCGGGGATCGAACCGCCGCGCCAGGTCTGGGCCCACGGGTTCCTGACGGTCGGCGGCAAGAAGATGGGGAAGTCCAACGCCACCGGCATCCATCCCTTCGACCTGATCGACCGGGTCGGGGCCGACTCGTACCGGTACTACTTCATGCGCGAGATCCCGTTCGGCCAGGACGGGAGCTTCTCGCTGGAGTCGATGATCGAACGCCACAACGCCGACCTGGCCAACGGGCTCGGCAACCTGGCCAGCCGGGTGCTGGCGATGCTGGACTCCTACTTCGAGGGCACCGTCCCGCAGGCCGACCCGACGGCCGAGGCCCGGTCGCTCCCGGCCGTGGTGGCCGACGTCGCCGCACGGTTCGACGCGAACATGTCCCGTGTGGAGCTGTCCCAGGCGCTGGCCACGTTGTGGGAGATCGTGGCCGAGGCGAACCGGTACCTCGTGGAGACCGCCCCCTGGGCGCTGGCCAAGGACGAGGCCAGCCGCGAGCGCCTGGCCGGCGTCCTCTACGCGGCCGCCGAGACCCTTCGCGTCATGGCCGTGCTGACGCAGCCGATCATGCCCGGCGCGGCATCGCGACTGTGGACCCAGCTCGGCATTGGTGAGGCCCTGGCAGACCAGCGGCTGCCGGGTGCCGCCGCGTGGGGGCAGCTGGCGCCCGGGACGAAGATCTCGCGCGGGGATCCGCTGTTCCCGCGCCTCGAGGCCTAACCCTCGACCGCCGGTGGAGACGACGGACGCGGTCGAGCCCGATCCGAGCCCCGAGGCGCCGGCGACCGCCGCGGCCGTCAACCCGCATGCCGTCACGGAGCTTCGGCCCCAGCCCCATGCCGTCGACACGCACTGTCATCTGTTCCTGATGGAGGCTCAGGCCGCGGACGCGGTGGCCGCCGCCAGGCGCGAGGGGGTGGCCAGGCTCCTGTGCGTCGGGATCGACGTGGAATCCAGCCAGCGGTCCCTGGACCTGGCCGAGTCGTTCCGCGGCGTGTTCGCCACCGCGGGCATGCACCCGCACACGGCCTCGGATCTCGATGCAGGGGCGGGAGCCAGGATCGAGGAGATGCTGGCTCACCCGCTCGTGGTCGGCGTCGGCGAGACGGGTCTCGACTATTACCGGAGGCTTTCGCCGGTCGAGGATCAACGCCGGGCGTTCCGGGCGCACGTGGCGCTCTCGCGCGAAACCGACAAGCCCCTCGTGGTCCACGTCCGTGACGCGTGGGAGGACGCCTTGGCCGACCTTCAGGCCGAGCGCGCGGAGCGAGTCGTCCTGCATTGCTTCACCGGCGATCTCTCCGTCGCGCACGAGGCGGCGGCGCGCGGCTACCACGTGTCGTTCGCCGGCAACGTCACGTACCCGAACGCGACGCGCATCCGCGACGCGGTCGCGGCCCTGCCGTCCGATCGGATCGTCGCCGAGACCGACAGCCCGTTCCTGCCGCCGCAGTCGATGCGCGGATCGTCCAACGTGCCCGAAAACGTCATGGCGGTGATCGCCGCGCTCGCGGAGGTTCGAAGTCTCGACGTGCATGAGATGGTCGCGGCGACCACCGAGAACGCGCTCGCGGCCTTCCCGCTCATGCGCTAGAGGCTTCGTGTGGCCCTCGAACCACCCCGAACGCCCGTTCGGTGACCAGCTTGCAGCTTAGGTTGAGGCTTTGCTAGGGTCGCCAGGCGTTCTCGCGCAGACCCGCCGCCGGGCGGCACCTTCCCCGCTGCGCCACACGAAGGAACGGCGAGCAGATGTCGGAGAAGGTGAGGCGCATCGGCATCATGGCGGTGGCCGCGGTCGCCGGCGTGGGCCTCATCCGCATCTCGAGTTCGTCGGCGTTCGCCCTGCCGTCGGCGACTCCAATCCTGAAGTCGAAGGTTTCGCCGCCGCTGCCCGGACCCACGCCGAACCCGATGCCCGAGCCACTTCCCGGCGTGTCCACCTCGACCGTGAGCCTGGTCCGGCTACCGCTGACGCCGAACGAAGCCGTCCCGAGCCGCGCGCCGGCAGGCGTGTGGGCGGTGCCGATCGCGTCGCCGTCGTCGGACAACGCGTCGGCGCTCGTGTCGCGCCGGGCAGCGCAGTCCCGGCGCGCCGGCGTCGGACGCGTCGTCGGCGTCACGATGAAGGTCGGCCGCGCGCAGCCGATGGCCTACCTGACCAACGCCCCGACGGTTGGCGATCTCATCGCGGTCCTGGGACTGCGGGTCAACGCCACCGACCGTCTGGCGCCGGGTCCCGCCCAGAGCCCGACCCAGGGCGGGCAGGTCCGGATCGTGCGCATCCGCCGGGTGGTCCAGACGGTGCTCGAGCCCGTGCCGTTCACCTCCGTCATCCAGTACTCGAAGTCCATGGTCGCGGGCACCTCGTTCGTCCAGCGGGCGGGGGTTCCGGGCCGGCAGGTGAGCGTCTACCGGGTCACGTACCGCAACGGCCGGGTTGCCAAGCGCGAGCTGATCTCACGCCGGCAGATCGACCCTGCCGTGTCTCAACTCCTGGTCGAGGGAGCGCCGGCCCCGCAGAGCGGGGTCGAGATCGGGACGGCGACCTGGTACGCCTGCGAGGGCATGCACGCGGCGCACTTGTCGCTCCCGTTCGGCACCTCCGTGACGGTCACCGACCTGGACAACGGCAACTCGGTCACTGTGGTAATCAACGACCGTGGGCCGTTCGCGCCGGGGACCGACAAGATCATCGACCTCTGCTCGCCGGCCTTCTCGCTCCTCGCCCCCCTCTCGCAGGGCACGGCCAGCGTCCGCATCACGTGGTGATGGCCCGGCGTCGCTGACGCCGGCCGCGCTTCGGGGCCTCGCGGCCCGGCACGGCATCCGGCCCCGCAAGTCCCTGGGACAGCACTTCCTGGTCGAGCCCGCGCTGGCGCGACGCATCGTCGAGCTCGCCGGCGTCGTCCCCGGCTCCCGGGTCGTGGAGGTCGGTGCCGGCCTCGGGTCGCTCACGGTCGCGCTGGCTGCGACCGGCGCCCGCGTCCTGGCGATCGAGGTCGACGAGCGGCTGCTGGCGGCCCTTCGCGAGGCGGTGGGGGCGACGGATCGCGTCGAGGTCGTCCGGGCAGACGCGGCCCGCGTCGACTGGAAGGAGCTCCTCGGCGTCGAGCCATGGATCATGGTCGCGAACCTTCCGTACAACGTCGCGACGCCGGTCGTGATGCGGGTGCTGGAGGAGGCGCCGAACGTGCAACGGATGCTGGTGATGGTGCAGCGCGAGGTCGGCGAGCGCCTGGCGGCCGGGCCCGGCGACGAGCAGTACGGGGCCGTCAGCCTTCGCGTCGCCTACCGCGCCGACGCGTCGGTCGTGCGGCCCGTCGCGCGCACCGTGTTCTGGCCGCAACCGAACGTGGACTCGGTGCTGGTGCGGATCGAACGGCGCCCGCCGCCGGTTCGCGCGGACGAGCGAACGCTGATGGATCTGATCCGCGTCTCGTTCGCCCAGCGGCGCAAGACCGTGCGCAACGCGCTCCTCCGGTTCGGGATGGCGAGCGCCGATGCCCGCGCCGCACTCGAGGCGTGCGGAGTGGGCGCCGGCACCCGCCCCGAGGAGCTGGGGTTGGAGGCCTTCGCCTGTCTGGCCGATGCCGCGGGGCAGCCCGGCTCCGCGACAGGTGGCGCGTGAGCCACGCCCCGGCCGCCGGTGTGAACCGTGTCGATGTCGAGGCCCCCGCGAAGGTCAACCTGTTCCTCCGCGTGCTGGGCCGGCGCGACGACGGGTACCACGAGCTCCAGACCCTGGTCGCACCCATCGGCCTGGCCGACACGGTGTCGATCCGGGCCGGCCGCGACGCCGACGCGCGCGAGCTTTCCCTCTCCCTTTCCCTGGAGGGCGAGCCGGCCCTGACGCAGTCCGTCCCGGCCGACGGTTCGAACCTGGTGCTGCGGGCCGCCCGCGAGCTGGCGGAGGCGGCTGGCGTCCACGGGTTCGCGGAGGTGCGTCTGCACAAGCGGGTCCCGGCGGCCGCGGGGCTGGGCGGCGGCAGTTCGGACGCGGCGGCCTCGCTGCGCGCGCTGAACGAGCTCTGGGGGTGCGGCCTCGCGACGGACGAGCTGTCGGCGATCGGCGCACGCGTCGGGTCCGACGTCCCCGCGCTGCTGGCGGACGGCCCCGCCCTCGCATCGGGACGCGGCGAGCACGTCGAGGCCGTGCCGCTCCCCGGGTTTTCGTGCGCGGTCGTCATGTTCGACTTCGCCGTGTCCACCGCGGACGCCTTCGGGTGGTGGGATGACGATGGTGGAGAGACCGGGCCGGACCCCCAACCCTCGCTCGCAACGCTGACCGCCGGCGAGGGCGGGGGCGCTTGGCTCGAAGCGTTGCGGTCCGGGGCGCGCAATGACCTGGAGGCTCCCGTCATGAAACGCCATCCGGTGATCCGCCGGGTTCGCGACCGACTTCTGGAACGTGGAGCGGGTGCCGCCATCATGTGCGGGAGCGGACCGAGCGTCGCCGCCTTCTTCGCCGAGGGAGGCCGTCTGGACGAATCCGTGGCCGCGGAGCTTGCCGGGATGTCGGGCCGGCCCGTCGTCACGGCCGGCTCGTGGACGCCGAAAGCCGGCGCGTGAGCCGCGCTCGCTGACTCGCTGGGCCCCCGCGACTCGAACGCGGATCTCCGGGACCAAAACCCGGCGTCACTGCCGATTGGACTAGGGCCCACCCGCGGTGCGGGCGGAGCCACGATATCGCGCCCGGCTCCGCGCGCCCGGACGCCAGGGGCACGCGTGGGGCGTCGGGCTGCGCCGGCTTTTGGGACAATCGCAGACGCGTGGCGGCGGGTGCCGTCGCGCGTCACCGGGACGCCCGGGCACCGAGAGAAACCCGGGACGACCGGGCACCGAGAGAAGAGGACGAGTCCCGTGCCACGCGCCGCCCCACGCCGATCCACCTCACGACCCAGCCCGAGGGCCACCCGCTCGGTGGCCGTGGTCGTGCTGGCCGCGGGCAAGGGCAAGCGCATGAAGTCGGCCACGCCGAAGGTGCTGCATCCGGTGTGTGGCCGTCCGTCCATCTGGCACGTGCTGCGCGCTGCCGCCGGCGCCCGCCCCGCGACCGTCGCGGTGGTCGTGGCCCACGGCCGCGAGGCCGTCGACGATGCCGTCCGTGGGTTCGGCATGAAGCCGTCGCCGGTGTTCGTCGACCAGGGCGAGCCGCTCGGAACCGGTCACGCGGTCGCGGCCGCCGAGCGAGCGGTCGCCGGCGCCGACGACGTCCTGGTGATGTCCGGGGACGACCCGCTCGTGACGGTCGGGCACGTGCGCGAGCTGCTCCGCGTCCACCGGCGCACGAAGGCCGCGGCCACCATCCTCACGACCGACCTGGACG
>DASXAQ010000125.1:0-62474 GCA_036406615.1 Actinomycetota bacterium
TGGTGGCTCGTGCGTCGCAAGCGCGCCGGCAAGCCCACGCTGCTGGACCCAGATCTGTTCAAAGCAAAGCTGTTTCGATTCGGCGCGACGGGACAGTTGCTGCAACAGATCGCTCTGGGCGGCACGATGATCGCCCTCCCCATCTACCTGCAGATCGTCCTGGAGTACAACGCCATGCTTGCGGGACTCTCCATCGCCCCGCTGTCCCTCAGCATGTTCGCGGTCGCCCTGCTGGCGGGCAAGCGAGGCGGACGGCGACGGCCGGCCGCCATCATCCGGGCGGGGTTCTTCCTACTGGCCGTGGGGATGGTGATCATCGTGCCGATCGTGCCCCGGGCGTCGTCCGGCTGGTGGCTGGTGCTGCCCTTGCTGATCGCCGGTTCGGGCCTGGGACTGCTCGTCTCGCAGTTGAACAACTACACCTTGGCTCCGATCTCGGAGGAACGCGTCAGCGAGGCCGCCGGCGTGAACTCGGCCGGCGGCTCGTTCGGCCTGTCGTTCGGGCTCGCGTTCGCCGGCGCAATCCTGCTCATGACGCTGTCGTTCTCCTTCACGAACCTGTCGAAGCAGAGCACGATCCTGTCGCCATCCGAGCAGCAGCAGGTCGCCACGGCGCTCGAGCACGACGCCGAGGTCGTGAGCACCACCCAGCTCGACAAGCAGCTGGCCGGCCAGCCCGAGGCGACGAAGAACGAGATCCTGCGCATCAACACGCAGGCCAGCCATCGCGCGCTGCAGGTCGCGTTGTTCGTGCCGATCGTGGCCGCCCTCATCGGCCTGGCGACCTCGTTTCGCATGGTTCGTTTACCCGATCCCCAGCAGTCGGGGTCGGCGGAGGGGATGGTCCTCGGCTGACCGCGTTACAGTCTGTCGCGTGACGCAATCCTCGGAAGGCACCCAGTCCGCCCGCGGAGCGGGCATCGTCCTGCTCACCCTGTGTGCCGGCCAGTTCCTCATGGCGCTCGACAGCTCGGTCATGAACGTCTCGATCGCCACCGTGGCGAAGGATCTCGGCACGACCGTCACGGGCATCCAGACCGCGATCGTGCTCTACACGCTCATCATGGCGATGCTGATGGTCACCGGAGGCAAGATCGGCTCGATCATCGGCCGCAAGCGGGCCTTCGTGATCGGGCTCGTCATCTACTGCGCCGGTTCGCTGACGACGGCCCTGTCGCCGACGCTCGGCGTGCTCATCTTCGGCTGGTCGTTCCTCGAGGGGGTCGGTGCGGCGCTCATCATGCCGGCGATCGTCGCGCTCGTCGCTGGCAACTTCCCACCCAGGGGCCGCCCTCGCGCCTACGGACTGGTCGGGGCCGCCGGCGCCATCGCGATCGCCGTCGGACCGCTCATCGGCGGCCTGGCGACCACCTACGCCTCGTGGCGGTGGGTGTTCGCTGGCGAAGTTCTCATCGGTGCGGGGATCTTCCTGTTCGCCCGACGCATGGCGGACGCGCCGGTACAGGAGCGGCCCCATCTGGACGCGCTCGGATCGGTGCTGTGGGCGGTGGGCATGGGACTCCTGGTCTTCGCCGTGCTGAAGTCCGGCGAGTGGAACTGGTTCCTGCCCGCGGAGAGCGGCCCGTCGTGGCTCGGCATGTCGCCGGTGTTCTGGCTCATCGTGGCCGGCCTGGTGTCGCTTCGCCTGTTCGGGACGCACGCGCGGCGGCTGGAGGCGGCCGGCGCCGATCCGCTTGTCAAACCGGAGATGCTGAGGAACCGCCAGCTGACCGGTGGCCTGCTGATGTTCCTGTTCCAGTTCATCGTCATGATGGGTCTGTTCTTCGTGATGCCGTTGTTCCTGTCGGTCGCGCTCGGGCTCTCGGCCATCGAAACGGGGCTTCGGATCACGCCCCTGTCGGTGACGATGCTGCTCGCGGCGGCCGGCGTCCCGAGGTTCTTCCCGGCGGCCTCACCACGGCGCGTCGTGGGATTGGGGTTCATCGCCGCGTTGGCAGGCATCCTGCTGCTCATCGGCTTCATGGACGTGAGGGCAACGGCCGGCATCGTGACCGTCCCGTTGCTGGTGATCGGGCTGGGGTTCGGGGCGCTGGCGTCGCAGCTCGGGGCCGTCACGGTCTCGGCCGTGCCCGACGATCAGAGCCCCGAGGTCGGGGGGCTTCAGAACACCGCCTCGCAGTTCGGCGCGTCGCTCGGAACCGCGCTGGCCGGCTCGGTGCTGATCGCCGCGCTGACGGCCTCCTTCCTGTCCGGGATCACGCACAACCCGGCCGTTCCGCCCGAGGTCTCGTCGCAGGCGAACGTGCAACTGGCCAGCGGCGTCCCGTTCATCTCCGACAACGACCTCGAGCAGGCGTTGGACAAGGCCGGCGTGGACGAGAAGACAACACAGGCCATCGTGGACGTGAACGAGCAGGCCCGGGTTGACGGGCTGCGGACGGCCCTTGCCCTGCTCGCGCTCATCGCGGTGGTGGCGCTGTTCTTCACGCGGCGCATCCCGGCCCGGCAGCCGGGCAGCGTGGCGATGAGTGAGGTGGCGCCGGACGGCTGACGGCATGGGCATCATCGAGATCGAACACCTTCGCAAGGAGTACGGGGAGACCGTCGCCGTTCGCGACATCACGTTCTCGGTCGAGGACGGCGAGATCTTCGGCTTGCTCGGCCCGAACGGCGCGGGCAAGACCACGACGGTCGAGACCATGGTCGGGCTTCGGGTCCCGGACGCGGGGACGATCCGCGTGCTGGGTCTCGACCCACAGACGGGAAAGGCCGAGCTGCGGCGACGGGTCGGCGTGCAGCTGCAGGAAAGCGCGCTTCAAGCCAAGCTGCGCGTGAAGGAGGCGGTGGCGCTGTACGCCTCGTTCTACGAGGACTCCGAGGATCCCGCGCACCTGCTCGACGCGCTCGACCTGTCCTCCAAGCGAAACGACTACTACAGCGCGCTGTCGGGCGGCCAGAAACAGCGCCTGGCGGTGGTGCTGGCCCTGATCGGACGCCCGAAGATCGCCGTGCTGGACGAGCTGACGACCGGGCTGGATCCGTCCGCCAGGCACAGCGCGTGGCAACTCGTCGAGGAGATCCGGGATCGCGGGGTCACGATCGTGTTGGTCACGCATTACATGGACGAAGCAGAACGGCTGTGCGACCGCGTGGCGCTCATCGACCACGGGGACGTCATCGCGCTGGACACGCCCGAGCGCCTCGCCGACCAGGGAACCCACGGCAAGCAGGTGCGCTTTCGGCCATCGGCTCCCTTCGATGACGCGGTGCTCGCCGGGCTGCCCGAGGTCTCGAACGTCGAACACGACGGGTCGCGCGTCGTGGTGTCCGGCTCGGGCAACCTGGTGAACGCGGTGATCCTGACCCTCGACAGGCAAGGAGTGACCGCGGACGACGTGCGCCTCGAATCGGGCACGCTCGAGGACGCGTTCCTGTCCCTGACCGGACGCGAGATCCATGAGGACCAGCCGGCCACGGCCACGGTTACGGCCGGTCAGCGGGACGGCTCCGTGTCCGTGCGCGAGCGCCGTGGGGCGAACCTGGCGACGAGCCTCCGTTCCCGGCCTCGCAGGGGCAGCCTGCCGAAGGGATCGTGGCGGACGCTCGTCGGGACGGAGTGGCGACTGACCCGCCGGACCCCGGTGGGGCTGATCTGGGGCGTCGGGCTGCCGGTCCTGCTGCTGGTGATCTTCGGCAGCCTGCCTTCGTTCTCGGAGACGCCGGCGGCGCTGGGGGGCCTCACCGTCTTCGAGGCCTACCTGCCGATCCTGATCGCCGTGTCGATGTCGCTGCTTGCGCTCGTGTCGTTGCCGATCCCCCTGGCGACGTACCGCGAGAGCCGGATCCTCAAGCAGATGGAGACGACGCCGATCCCCCCGACGTGGGTGCTGGGGGCGCAGGTGGTCATCAATCTGGGGCTGCTCGGCGTCGCGATGTTCCTGATCGTGGTCATCGGCACGCTGGCGTTCGGGTCGCACTTCCCGCGCGACATCCCGGGCTTTCTCCTGTCGCTGGTCCTGGGAGCGGCGGCCATGTTCGCGCTCGGCATCCTGATCGCGGCGATCGCCAGGACCGCCCGAGCCGCCGGCGCGATCGGCGGCGCGCTGTTCTATCCGATGGCCTTCCTGGCCGGCCTGTGGTTCCCCGTCCAGCTGATGGCCACGCCGCTGCGCCTGGTGTCCCACCTCACGCCGTTGGGTGCGGCCGTCGACGCGATGCAGACCTCGATCGCGGGCAACTTCCCGTCGTGGCGCGACCTGCTGGTGATGATCGCGTGGACCGCCGGGCTCACCTTCGCGGCGGTCAACCAATTCCGGTGGGAGTAGCAACCTCGCAACTCGGCGTCCTCAGTCCGAGGCCGCTTACCTGAACTCCGGCACGTAGCCGATGCGCCTGTTCTTCGCCGTCATCCGCACGAAGTTCGAAAGCCGGCGCCGGAACTCCTCGGGACGCTTTCGGGCTCCTTCGATGTACGCGACACGGATCCGCCGGTAGCCCTCGGGGAACGCTTCGAAGTTCCGCCACGCGTCGGGGTCGGCCTTCAGTGCCCGGCGCACGTCCGGCGAGATCTTCATCGGTCGCTCTTCGAGCGCATCCCCGAGGACGGCCAGACCCGCCGGCGTCATCTTGCCCTCGGCGACCAGGCGGCGCGCCCGCTGCTTGTTCATCTCCGACAGCCCACCGACTCGGCGCCTGGGAGTGAAGCGTTGAGCGAATCGCTCGTCGTCGACGCGCTTTTGCGTGCTGTCGATCCACCCGAAACACAGCGCCTCCTCGACCGCGTCGTTGTAGGACACGCGAGCCTTCCCGGTGCTCTTGCGCTGGTACACGAGCCAGACCTCGGTCGCGGTGTCGTGGTTGCGTTCGAGCCACCGCCGCCACGCGGCACGGGTAGTGACCTGCAGGCGCTTCGTCGCCTTCCCCCGGGACGCCGCCATGCCAGGCACTCTAGCCCGCCCCGGGACGCGGGCTTGCGCCGCACTCCCTTACCCCGTACGGTTGCCCCAGTCGGACGAAGGAGGTACTGGGATGGCCTTCTCGGTTCAGGGGGACTACTTCGAGACGTGCACCTGCGACGTGAGCTGCAACTGCATCTGGCTCGGCCCCGCGACGCAGGACACCTGCGACGTCATGTTGGCCTGGCACGTCGCCGAGGGCTCGAAGGACGGGGTGGATCTGGCCGGGCTGAACGCGGTCCTGGCCGTCCACTCCCCCAAGCAGATGACCGACGGCGGATGGCAGGTGGCGCTGTACCTGGACGACCGCGCCAGCGCCGAGCAGGCGGACGCGATGGGCGCGATCTTCTCCGGCCAGGCCGGCGGACACCTGGCCGCCCTCGGCCCGCTCATCGGCGAGGTCGCCGGCGTGGCGCCGGCAAAGATCAGCTACAGCCAGGGGGGCGGCAAGGCGAACGCGAGCGTCGATGGCGTGCTGCAGATGAGCGCCGAACAGCTCACGGGGATGGACGGCTCGAACCCGGGGATCATCGAAAACCCCTCCCTCGGCGTCATCCCGCAGCCGGTCCGGCAGGGCAGGGCCGGCGACATCTCCTACCACGGCCACTGGGACGTGGAGTTCTCAGGGACGAACAGCTTCTCCGGCGACTTCAAGTACGAAGGCTGAGCCGGTGAGCTCGCTCGAGGCCTCCGGCCCGGGGCGTGCGGACGTCCGGGTCACGGTCTTCGGGTGGGCCGTGCTGCTCGCGCTCGCGGCGATCGCCTGGGTCGTGACCATCCGCCAGGCCAACGGGATGGACATGGGGACGGGCACCATGGGCCTGTCCCTGGTGGCGTTTCTCGCGGTCTGGGTCGTGATGATGGCCGCGATGATGTTCCCGTCGGTCGCCCCCGTCGCGATCCTGTGGACGAAGTCGATCCAGGGGCGCTCCTCGGGCGCGGCCCGCGCCGGCAGGATGACCTCGTTCGTCGCGGGATACCTCATCGCGTGGGCCGCGTACGGCGTGCTCGCGTTCGTCGCGCTGGACGTGGTCGGCAACGCCGTGACCGACCATCCGTCGTGGGCGCGCTGGCTGGGCGCGGGGGTCTTCGCCCTGGCCGCCGTCTCCCAGCTCACGCCGCTGAAGGAGATGTGCCTGCGGCACTGCCGCTCACCTATCGGCCAGCTGCTGCACTACGGCGGGTACCGCGGCCCGACGAAGGACCTTCGGGTCGGCATGCATCACGGGCTGTTCTGCGTGGGGTGCTGCTGGGGCCTGATGGTGGTGCTGGTGGCGGTCGGCGTGATGAACATCGCCGTCATGGCGGCCCTAGCGGCCATCATCGCGTTGGAGAAGCTCTGGCGGTACGGGCCGCAGCTGGCCCGCGTCGCCGGGGTCGCGTTCATCGCGCTGGCCGTCGCCGTGCTGTTCCTCCCGGCGCTGGCGCCGGGCCTGCACGTGGACACCTCGATGACGAGCATGTCCATGGCCCTTCGCTGAGGGACCGGCGACCTGAGGTGGCCAACGGTCCTGCCGAACGCCCGGGCCTGCGCGAATCGAGCCCCCTTCGCACGCCCCGCGCGGCGGCCGTTGCCGGCATCGTGTTCTCCGTCCTGCTGATCGCGTGCCTCGTGCTGCTCAAGCTCTCCGTGCCCTCTAACGAGGGAAGCCTGGGATCGTGGCTGAGCGATTCGCGACGACGCACCGCCGTCGCGGTGGCGCTCTACCTGGTGCCGTTCGCCGGCATCGCCTTCCTGTGGTTCATCGGGGTGGTCCGCGACCGGATCGGCGACCGGGAGGATCGGTTCTTCGCCACGGTGTTCCTGGGCAGCGGCCTGCTGTTCGTCGCCATGCTGTTCGTCGCCGCTGCCTTCGCCGGCGGGCTGCTCGCGGAGGCCACGGCCCGTGCGTCCGACACCCCAGGCCCCGACACGCTCGCCCTGGCGCGGCGGGTGACATCGCTGCTGCTGAACCTGTACGCGATGCGGATGGCGGCCGTGTTCACCATCGTGTCGGTGACGATCTCGCTCCGCACGGGGCTCGTGCCGCGGTGGCTCGGGTTCCTGGGCTACGCCGCCGCGGTGGTGCTGCTGTTCGGCGTGGGCTTCACGGCGTGGTTCGAGGTGCTGTTCCCCCTGTGGATCCTGGCCCTCAGCGTGGAGATCCTCCGGACGGGCCTTCGGGTGCGCTCGAGCGGTCCCCAGGCCGACGCGGGAACCTGATCCGCGCCCGGTATCGTTCGTCCATGGAAGCCGGGCGCAAGGCGCGGGGCGAGCGCCGCTGGCCGATGGCCGTGGCGGTCCTGGCCACCGGCGTGCTCCGAATCACGCTTCCGCCTCAGCTGCGGCTGAAGGACGCCCGCGGCCTGTATCTGGTGGTGCTCGTCGTGCTGGTCGCCGCGCTGATCATCGGCGATCCCGGCCGCATCGACCGTGAGAAGACGTGGCTGCGCGTGCTGACCGGCACGCTCATCGGAGTCATCACCGTCGTTAACGGCGGCTCGGCCGTTCGGCTGGTGATCAGCATCATCTACGCCGAACCGTTCACGCAGAAGGCGCGCGTGCTGCTCGCCTGCGGCGCGGTCATTTGGCTGACGAACGTCATCGCGTTCGCCCTCTGGTACTGGGACCTGGACCGCGGCGGCGCGGCGGCGCGAGCTCGCGGGGGCACGTCGTCGCCGGCATTCGTCTTCCCGGAGATGGACAACCCCGAGCACGTCCGCGAGGGCTGGTCGCCGACGTTCGTCGACTACCTGCACCTGTCGTTCAGCACGTCGATGGCGTTCAGCCCGACCGATGTCTCGCCGATCAAGCCGTGGGCGAAGCTCATGATGATGGCCGAGGAGGCGATCTCGTTGATCGTCGGCATCCTGGTCATCGCCCGCGCGGTCAACATCCTCACGTAGCCAGCAGCTCGTCCGAATCCTCGAGCGACCTGCCGCCGATGGGGGCCAGCTCGTAGCCGGCGGCATCGAGGCGCTCGCAGCATTCCCGGTGCAACGCTTGACCATGCGTCGCCAGGAAGATCGTCGGATGCCGGCGTTCGAGCAGACGTTCGGCGCCGGCCAGCACGCCGACCTCGCCGCCCTCCACGTCGATCTTCAGGGCCGTGGGCGCAGGGACGTCGCCTCGGTCGACCACCTCGTCCAGGCGAACGACGGGGACCGCATGCGGCCCGCCGGGGTCGAGGCGTCCCATGGAGCTGGCGGCCACGGCCGTCGTGGGCCGGTCGGCGCCGGGCCCCTCGCTGAACGCGGCGGTGCCGGCGGCGTCGCCGACCGCTGCGGCGACGACCGTCGCGTTGGCCACCCGGTTCAACCGCAGGTGGCGCCGCAGGAACGCCAGGTTGCGCGGGAACGGCTCGAACGCCACGACCCGGCCCTTTGGCCCGACGGTTCGCGCGCCGAGCAGCGTGTAGAAGCCGACGTGCGCCCCAACGTCGTACAGCACGTCCCCCGGTCGGAGCAGGCGCGCGAACGCCCGCTGCTTGTCGTGTTCGTAGGTGCCCAGCCAGCAGCCGTGGTTGCTGGAGCCGACGATCCAGCGCGCGCCGCGCAGCGGACCCTGCAGGACGGGAACGACGGCGCTCGGTGGAATGAGGCGAAGGGGCCAGCGCACGGCCTTGCCGAGCGCCGAGCGCGCCGAGATGGCCGAGACGTTCACCGCGCTCCAGTATGCGCCCGCGGAGGCTGGGTCAGGTTCCGGCGGGCCGGTTGCGCCGCGCGAGGGCGTCGATCGTCACGGCCGCGAGCAGCACGAGGGCGGTGACCATGTACTTCGACGCGGCGCTGAACCCCAGCAACCCCATGCCGTTGTCGATCGCCGCGATCACGATGCCTCCGAGCACGCCGTGCAGGGGCTTGCCGCGGCCGCCGAACAGGCTGGTGCCGCCGATGACGGCCGCGGCCACCGCGTACAGCACCAGGGTCCCGCCGTCCAGCGCGGTCGAGATCGACTGCAGGCGCGAGGCGTACACGACCCCCGCGATCCCGGCGGTGAACGACGTGAGCATGAAGGCGATCGTGCGGATCCGGGCGAGGTTGACGCCGGCGCGGCGCGCGGCCTCGGCGTTGCCGCCGATCGCGTACACGTAGCGGCCGTACCGCGTCCGGCCGAGCACGAACGTCCAGAGCGCGAGTACGCCGAACACCAGCAGCACGACCCACGGCACGCCGTACACGGGCTCCAGGATGCCGCGATCGGCATTGCACAACAGCACGATCGCCACGCCGAACGCCAGCACTCCAACGATCTTGGCCAGCGTCAGCGGCGGCGGTGGCGCCACCAGGCCCGCGTCGCGCCGGCGAGCGTCCCGGCGCCAGGTGAAGGCGGCGAACAGACCGACGATCACCAGCATCACCACCCAACCGGCGACCCGGCTGAGGTTGCCGCCGGCGATGTCGTTGATGATGCTGCTCTGGATCAGGATCGAGCCGCCGTCGCCAAGGATCTTCAGCATCACGCCCTGCCAGAACAGCAGCCCGGCCAGGGTGACGACGAACGACGGGAGCCCGATGCGGGTGATCAGGGTCCCCTGGAGCACGCCGATCGCCGCGGTCATCAGCAACGCGATCGCGATGGCGGCCCACCACGGCCATCCGACCGTGGGCTTGGCCAGTTCGGCCATCACGACCCCGCCCAGGCCGCTCACGAACCCGATCGACAGGTCGATCTCGCCCAGCAGCAGCGCGAACACCTCGCCCATGGCCAGCAGGCTGAACACGGCGGCCTGGACCAGCAGGTTGACGAGGTTGCCCGCCGTCAGGAAGTGACTGTTGAGTGCCTGGAACAGGATCGAGACCAGCAGCAGACCGCCGACCACCGGCAGGACGCCGGTCTCGCCGCCCTTGATCCGCGCCCAGGATGCGTGGAGGTACTCGCCGACCGAGTGCGAGACGAGCTCCGCCGGGATGGCGGCATCGACCTGCGAGCCCTCGGCGGGTTCGACCTCGGGCGCGGCTGCGGGCTCGTCGACCTTGGCCATGGCCTACTCCCGCGCGCCCTCGCCGGGGGCGCTCCGCGTGGAGGCGCCCGTCGTCATCAGGTCGACGACGATCTGCCGGTCGAGCTGGGCGACGGGACGGACCGCGACCATGCGCCCCAGGTGCAGCACGGCGATCCGGTCGGCGACGTCGAAGACGTCGTTCATGTTGTGGGACACGACCAGCACGGCGTAGCCCTGATCGGCCAGGCGCCGCACGAGCTCCAGGACCATCCCGGTCTGCGCGACGCCAAGTGCCGCCGTGGGCTCGTCCATGATCACGAGCTTCGAGTTCCAGAGCACCGCCTTGGCGATGGCGACCGACTGCCGCTGTCCTCCCGACAGCGACGCCACCGGCTGGCGGATCGAACGCACGGTGGTCACCCGCAGGCTCGCAAGCGTCTCCTTCGCCGACGTCTCCATCGACTCCTCGTTCAGCGAGATCCCGTGGACGCGCTCGCGGCCCAGGAACATGTTCTGCACGATGTCCAGGTTGTCGCACAGCGCCAGGTCCTGATACACGGTCGCGATGCCAAGCGCGGCGGCGTCCCTGGGGGTGCGCACGTGCACCGGCCGGCCGTCCCACCACATCTGCCCGCCGTCGGGCGCGTGGATTCCCGAGATGCACTTGATCAGCACCGACTTGCCCGCGCCGTTGTCGCCCGCCAGCGCGGTCACCTGGCCCGCGGGGACGTCGAGGTCCACGTCGGACAGCGCGCGAACGGGACCGAAGTTCTTGCTGACGCCACGGAGCCGGAGCAGCGGTTCGGACCCGTCGCCGGCCGGCACGTCGGCGGGGCCACCACCGGTGTCGGCGATCACGCTGCTCGTGGCGATCCTCTCCTGTGTCGAACGGAGACCCGGCCGCACGCGCGATGCGGCCGGGTCGCCGAATGGCTCGCCTAGCTTATCCCCGCCGCCGTGCAGGCGCTCTGCAGGGAGCCCGTGCACAGGTCGGCCGCCGTCGGCCCGATGCCGGTGGTGGCGGAGTCCTTGACCACGGTGCTGGCCATGTTGTCGGTCGTGACCCAGACCGGGGTCGTGTACACCGACTTGATCGCCTTGTTGATCACCGTGTCCTGCGTGGTCGAGTTGACCAGCGTCGACGGCGGCGTCTCGCCCGCCCGCAGGAACAGCGCGAGGGCGGCGGCCGCCTGCGCCTCAGCGTAGATCGGCTTGTACACCGTGCCGCACTGGTACCCCTTCAGGATGTTCTGCAGGCCGGTCGTGGCCGCGTCCTGCCCGGTCGTGGGGAACGTCTTGGCCGGGATCTTGTTCCTCTGGAGCACGGCGATGACCGCGTTCGCGTTGTCGTCGTTCGGCGTCACCACCGCGTTGATGTTCGGGTGCGCCGTCAACTGCTGCTCGAACGTGGTGGCCGCGACCGAGGGCGTCCACGTGCCGGCCGGCTCGCCGACCTTCACGTACGAGCCGTCGTCGAACTTGGGTTGGAGCACGCCGTTGTACCCCTGGGCGAACAGCTTCGCGTTGTTGTCCGACGGGTCGCCGTCCATGACCAGGATGTTCGGCTTGCTCACGTTCCACGACGTGATGCAGCTGACCTCGCCGTCGCCGATGAGCTTGCCGACCTGCACGTTGTTGAAGCTCACGTAGTAGCGGTCGGCAGGGCCGCCGGTGACCAGGCGGTCGTAGTCGATGACCTTGACGCCGGCCGACTCGGCCTTGGACTCAATGGCCGCGCCGCTGCCCGGGTCGAGCGGGTCCACCAGCAGCACGGACGCACCGGCATTGATGTCGGCTTCGGCCTGCGTCTGCATCGTCGCCGCGCTGCCCTGCGCGTTGTCGATCTTGTACTGATCCGAGCTGAGCCCTGCCGCCTCGAATGCCTTGGCCAGGAACGGCGCGTCGTATTGCACGTAGCGCGTCGACGTGGTCGTGTCGGGCAGCAGCACGCCGACCATCCCCTTGCCCTGCGACGCCAGGCCCTTCAGCTGCGCCATCAACGAGAAGTCGGCGGTGAAGTCGCCGGCGTTGATCTGCGGAATCGCGACCGACGCGGAGCTGCTGGCCGACGTCCCGCTGTTCGACGAGTTGCTGCACGCGCCCAGCACCGCGCCGAACAGCAGCACGGCCCCCGCCGCGGCCAGCGACCTGCGCACTGCCTTCATGAAGACCTCCTCCCTCGGTCCCACGTTCGATGCCAGGGGCCACCGGCCCGAGGCTCAGCCCTGCGCCCTCCTTCCCAATTCACCTCGCGCCGAACCCCCCACGCCGGCGGCGCCGGCCGTCGCTTCCATCTCCTCGTTGCCCGAGCCGGGTAGAACCTCGTCCTCCAGCCCGAGCGTTCCGGCTTGGCGCATCGCCAGGGCCACCGCCCCCAGCGACGTCGCGCGCTCGCCGAGCTCGGCCGCCACCACCGTCGCGGTCGCGGCCGCCTCGGGCACCGCCCCACGCGCGATGGCGGCGCGCAGCGGGTCGAGCAGGAGGTCGCCCGCCCGCGACAGCGCGCCCGCCATGATCACCAGACTTGGGTTGAACAGGCTGCAGAGGTTGGCGATCTGCGTCCCGAGCAACCGGCCCGCGTCGGCGATGGCCCGGCGGCACACACGATCTCCTTCGGCGGCCAAGCTCAGCAGCTCGTCGAACGTGAGCTCCTCGCCGAACCGGTAGCGCATCTGTTCGAGCAGCGCATTGACGCCGACGAAGCGCTCCAGGCAACCGCGGTTGCCGCACCGGCAGAACGGGCCGTTCTCGTCGATCGTCAGATGCCCGATCTCGCCGGCCACGCCCGCGCCGCCACGATACAGGCGACCGTCGACGACCAGGCCCGCGCCGACGCCCACGTCGGCCTTCACGTAGGCGACCTCCGTCGCCCCGCGCCCCGCTCCCCACGTCATCTCGGCCAGCGCGCCGAGGTTCGCGTCGTTGTCCAGGTAGACCGGCAGCTTCAGCAGCCGGCTCAATTCGTTCGGCACATCCACGAGCCGCCAGCTCTTCGCGCCGCTCGAGGGATGGATGCGTCCCGTGTCGTGGTTGATCGGGCCGGCCAGGCCGACGCCCGCGCCGGCGATGCGCTGACGGTCGGTGCCGGTCTCGTGCGCCATCTCATCGACCAGCCGGGCGATCTGGCGCATGACCGACGCCGCGTCGTGTTCGCGCGCCAGCGTTTGCCGGGCCTCCGCCAGAACGTTGTGCGCCGCATCGGCGAGCAGCACCGTCAGCGCCTCGTGCTCGACGTCGATGCCCAGGAACGCGCCGACGCGCGGGTTGAGGGCGACCAGCGAACCGGGCCGGCCGACCCGTCGCCGGCGGCGGGACCCGGCGCCTTCCACCACGCTCACCGAGTCGGTGGTCTGCAGTTCGCCGACGATCGTGGAGACGGTGGACCGCGAGAGTCCGCTCAGCCGGGCGAGCTCGGCCTGCGTGAGTGGGCCCTGGACGCGCAGCAGCGTGAGGACCCGCTTGCGGTTCCGTCCCCGACCGACCCCCCCCACCTGGCCCATCGGCGCCACGGGCCAAGCATTGACCGGGTCCGCGGATTTCGTCAAATCACGAACGAATTCGGCGCCGGATTGTGTTCGAGCCCGAACGTACTCCGCGCCCGCGTCAGTACCAGTCGCCGGGCGGGCCCTTGTACTCCTGGATGGTGTTGCCGCCGTCCACCACGAGGACCTGGCCCGTGATGTAGCCGGCCTCCTCGGAGGCCAGGAACGCGATCGCCTCCGCCACCTCCGCGGGCCGGCCGGGGCGCCCGACCGGCGTGTGCCGCCCGGCAACGAGCTCCTCCGGCAGGGAGGAGCCGGTTTCGATCCACCCGGGGGCGACCGAGTTAACGGTCACACCATGGCGAGCCGCCTCCAGGGCGACGCCGCGCATCAGCCCGTCCATGCCCGCCTTCGCGGCGCCGTAGCCGGCGCTCTCCACGTTGGTCACCAGCGGGCCGGTCACGGACGAGACCATGACGATGCGCCCGTAGCCGCGCGACACCATGCCCGGCAGCACCGCCCGCGTCATCGCGAACGCGGTGCGGAGCGTCGTGGCGATGTCGGCGTCCCAGCTCGCCTCGTCGAGCTCGACGAAGCGCTTGGCGGTCTGTTCGCCGCCGATCGCGACCATCCCGGCGTTGTTCACCAGGATGTCGATTCGCCCGAAGCGCTCCGAGACGGACTCTGCGAGCCTTGTCGCCTGCGCGAGATCCCGCAGGTCGGCCACGTAGCCGGCCGCGTTCGCGCCGGACCCTGCAAGCTCTGCGGCGCGGTCGTGGATCCGTTCGGTCGTGGACACGACGGCGACCGCGGCGCCGCGTTCGCCCAGGAGCCGGGCGGCGGCGAAGCCGATGCCGGTGGGACTGCCGGCGCCCGTCACCAGCGCGACCCGCCCGCCCATGCGCGCGGGACCCGGCTCGCTCACGGCGCGGCCGTCCCGGTCTTCGGCCTCAGCCGCTCGGGGATGCGGACGGGGTCGGCGTCGGCGAGGCCGTGACGCCGCCACGCTGCCTGGCGGCGAGCGACTGCGCCTCCTGCACCAGGGCCTCGCCCTGCCTGATCTCGGACTGGTAGGTGGCCAGGTCGCCGTTCTTCAGGGCGGCGTCGGCGGCCTGGAAGTGCTGCACGGCCTGTGCGAGGAGCTGCTGGACGGTGGCGTTCCCCGGCTGGGTCGGCGGCGGCTGCCCCGGCGACGTCGGCGGCGGCGTGATGCCGAACGACGTGTCCAGGGCGTCCTGGAGCGACGTGCCGATCGTGACGTTGCCGCCGTGCACCACGACCACGCGTTTCAGCTGCGGGATCGGGTTGGCGCTCGAGGAGATGACGAAGATCGGCTGCACGTACAGGAACCCGTCCTCGATCGGCACGATCAGCAGGTCCCCGAACAGCACGTTCGATCCGTGCTGGCTCAGCAGGGTCAGCTGCGAGGACACGTTCGGGTCCTGGTTGATGAAGTTTCGAACCTGCTGCGGGCCGTCGATGTTCTCGCCGCTGGGGAACTGGTACACGGCGAGCTTTCCGTACTGCTGACCCGGGAACCCGTAGCCATCGGAGCCGGCCGCCATGTAGGCGACCATGTTGCCTCGGCTCGGCGGCGTGAACGGCACGAACAACACGAACTGCTCCTTCGGCGACGTCTGATCGGGCAGCTTCAGCAGCACGTAGTACGGCTGCATGTTGCCGATCGGTGCGCCGGCTCCGCTCGGCGTGGTGGAGAGCTGGCCCGGAACGTTCCACTGACGGCCCTTCTGGAAGAACGTCTGGGGGTCGGTGACGTGATAGGTGCCGAACACCGTCGCCTGCGTCTGGAACAGGCCCTCGGGATACCGGAAGTGCGAACGCACGATGGTCGGCGGTATCGCGGTGGTGAACAGGTGCGGGAACGCCTTCTCCCACACCTGGATCAGCGGATCGGACGGATCCACCACGTAGAACGTGACGGTCCCGTTGTACGCGTCCACGATGGCCTTCACGGAGTTGCGCATGTAGTTCGTCGTGCCCGAGAGCACGCCGTTGGTCGCGGCCCCCAGGCTCTGCCGCTGGGAGTACGGGTACAGGGACGTGCTGGTGTACGCGTCCTGGATGTACACGAGCCGACCATTCACGACGGCCGCGTAGGGGTCGCCGTCGTACTTGAGGAATGGGGCGGCCTTGCTGATCCGCGTGCGGATGTCGCGGTTGATCATGATCCTGCTGTCCGAGTCGATCAGCTTGGAGATCAGCAGGTTGAAGTCGCGGTACCGGTAGGCGAACACCAGCCGGCGCCAGAAGCTGCCGACGGGGATGCCGCCCTGTCCGGCGTACTGCGTCTGGTTCGTCTGCTGGCTCGTCGGATCCTGGTAGTTGAGCTCCTTCTGCTTCGTGTTGACCACCACGTACGGCTGCTCGGTGCAGGCCTGCTCGCAGTAGTAGACCTGGGCGCCCGTGCCGCTCGGAGCGGGGAACGTACTTCCCGCCCCCTGCTGGACCGGGATGTTCTGGAGCAGGAACTGGGGCGCGCCGTCGGACGTCACGGCGTTCGCCACGCTCGCGACGACCCCGTACCCGTGGGTGTAGACCAGGTGGGTGTTCTGCCAGGTCTGGTTGCCCGGGATGCCGATCTGGCTGACCTCGCGAGCCGACAACATGACGACCCGCTGGTTGTACTTCCCGTTGGACTGGACGAGGTAGCGGTCCACGTCGACGTCGGAGAACTCGTAGTACGGCTGGATGCGCTGCAGCGAGTCGTACGTCTGGCGCAGGATGCTCGGGCTCCACAGCCGGATGTTCTGAACGGTCCCGAGGTTGCTCGCCACCTGATCGGCCGTGATGTCGCTGGTCGGGGTCGTGGTGACCGGTTCGATGTTCGACAGGCCGAACGCGTACCGCGTCGCGGCGATGTTGTCGACGATGTACGGCCGCTCCTTCTGGAACAGCTGCGGCTGCACCTGGAACCGCTGGACGATCCCCGGCACGATGCCGCCGACGACGATCGACACGATGGCCAGCAGGCCGATGCCGATCACGGGCAGCGCCCACCCGCGGAATCGGATGTTGACCAGGAACAGGATCGCGCAGGCGATGGCGATGAACACCAGCAGGCGCAGCGCCGGCAGTTGCGCGTGCACGTCGGTGAAGTCGGCGCCGGTGAACCCGCCGCGCGAGGAGACCAGCAGGTTGAACTTGCCCAGGTAATACCCCCACGCCTTCACGAGCACGATGAGCCCGAGCAGGACCGACAGGTGCGCCTTGACCTGTGGCGTCACTCGTTCGCCGGCCGCCTGCACGCGGATGCCGCCGTTCAGGTAGTGCGCGATGGCCGTCAGGACCGTGACGGCGACGAGCGCGTCGAACAGCCACCCCTGGACGAACTGCTGGAACGGGAGGGTGAAGATGTAGTACGTCGGGTCGCGATGGAAGACGGGGTCGAGGTGTCCGGCCGGGAAGTGCACGCCGCCGGCGGAGCGCCACAGCAGGAACGTCTGCCACTGGCCGCTCACGGCGATCCCGACGAACAGCGCGATCACGGCGGCGAACAGCGGCAGGATGATGTTCGCGTACGGCTCGATGGCGGCGCGGTAGCGTTCGACCGCCTCCTGCTCCGGAGAGAACACCCGGAAGCGCGGCGTGAGCCGGCGCGCGATCAGCAGGTTGGCCAGCAGCAGCACGAAGAACGCGATGCCGAAGATCGCCCCCAGCGTCAGCTTCGACCAGAAGATCGTCCAGAAGACGCTGGAGAAATGCACCTCGCGGAACCACAGCAGGTCCACGTAGAGGCCCGACAGGGCCCCGAGGATCACCAGCAGCAGGATGACCGCCGCGATGGCGATGAGGAGCCAGCGCCGGCGCCTCCGGCCCGTCGTGGTGGCCACCTACACCCCTCCCGTGGGGAACCCGACCGACATGGCCGTCAAGGGTACTTCACGCCCCTCAGTATCGCCCGCCGTGGGCGCGCAGGTACGCAAGCGCATCCCGGTAGGTCGTGACGGGAACGATCGCGATCCCGTTGCCGGCCACCGATTTCGCCGCGTTCGCGTTGTCCACCGGGACGAAGAACACCTTCGCACCGGCGCGCTCGGCCGCCACCACCTTCTGCTCAACGCCGCCGATCGCCCCCACCTGGCCGGTGGTGTCGATCGTGCCGGTGCCGGCGATCTTCTCGCCGCCCGTCAGGTCACCGGGCGTGAGCACGTCGATGAGCCCCAGCGTCCACATCAGCCCGGCCGATGGGCCGCCGATGCCGCTGCTGTTGATCTGGATCGAGAAGGGAAAGTTGGGCACGGTGTTGATGCCGACGGCGGGATACGGGACGCCCCGGATGTGCGCGGTCGTGACCGCCACGGTTCGGGTCTTCGCGCCGTCCTTCAGCCGGAACGTGAGCGTCGCGCCGTACCCGGCGCTGCGGATCAGGTGCGACAGCGTCGCCTCGTCGTTCACCGGGGTGCCGTTCACGGCCAGGATCACCTCCCCGGTGCGGATCTTCCCCTCCGCGGGCACGCCGTTGCCCACCGCCTCCACCATCAGCCCGGGTCCCCGCTCCTGCGGATAGCCGGCGACCGCGCGCAGCGCGACGTACGCGGCGTCGATCTTGCTGGTGTCCATCTCCTGGAAGCCCTGCTGGATGAACTGCGCCTGGCCCTGCCCGGGAGCCAGGTAGTCGCTCTGCGGGACCACGGCCTGCGACGGCGACAGCCACCCCCACAAGGCGGAGAAGGCGTCCGGTTGGAAGAAGGCGACATCGGTGAGGAGCAGGTGGCCCTCCGACTGGTACGTCGGCGCGCCGCTCACCTTGATCAGCGGCTCGACGTCGGTCGCCGAGCCCGGGGCGAACACGAAGTACGGCAGCTTGACGATCAGCAGCGCGAACACCAGCACCGCCACCGGCACGATCGCATACGAGCGCCGGCTGAACGCGGGCGAGGGCCGCTCGGGGTCCTCGTCGGGGCGCGGCGGCTCGGGGTCCGACCCGCCGGCTCCGGCCGGTTCGTCGCCCGGGGCCGGCGGCAGCTGGGTCGTATTCGTCTCGGGTCCGTCCATCCCGTACGTCACCCGGTCGGCTCCTGCGCGGCCGCGACCTCGCGGATTTCCCGCACCACCGACTCGTACAGCTCGCCGGTGTTCCAGTTCACCTTGTTCTCCAGGTTGAACCGTGCCGCGAAGTCCTCGATCGCGACCTTCGTCGCGTCGTCCAGCGTGCCGGTCGGCTCGCCGCGGTAGTGGCCGGTCGCGATCAGGCACCCCTGCAGCTCACGGATCAACGTCTCGGTTGGTTCGACGGGCGCGTCGTCGCGGATCAGGAACTCCTGGTCGAAGACCGTAAACACGCGCCGCAGCTCACGAACCGCTTCGGGGTGGTCGTCGACCCGAAGGTCGATGTACCGGTCGCCCCGGCCCGCATATCCGCCGTGTTCGCGTACGACGAGCACGGCGGCGGACTGGCGGCCGCGGCGGTCGCCCCCCGCGGCGTCGCCGGCCTCGAGGGCGGCCATGAGCCGGTCGACCAGGTCGCCGTCCGTCCCCGCGTACGCCGCGGCCATCGCGTCCACGACCTCGGGGCCGACCAGGATGTTGCCCTGGCACGCGAAGCCCTCGCCGGTCGTGCCGCCGGCCCAGGCCACGCACTCGTCTCCGGTGAAGGTGGCCGCCCGCCCCTGCGCGTCGACGGCGCCCGCCTGGCGCTGGGCCCGGCCGTGGTCGGCCGTCACCAGCGCATCGAGCGCTTCGAGGGCGGACATTCCGCCCGCCATCAGGTCCAGGCCGTGCGGCCCGTAGTCGACGTTCGCGAACGACTGCGTTGCGATCGCGCCGACGCCCGCGCGCGCCCACGGCACCACCGCCCCGACGGCCGGGAACTTCGACGCGACGGCCACGCCCCAGTCGCCACGGACCGGATCGAACGCCACGATCGAGAACGTCACGCCGTGCCTTCCGTGCCGGTGGATCGTCCGCCCATGCGCCGCCTCAGGCCCACCGACGCGCCGCGACGAACGCGGACCGATAGTCGGGCAGGTACTCGAGCAGGCGGCCCGCGCCCAGCGCCACCGTCCGCAGCGGCTGCTCGGTCAGGTGCACGGGGACCTCGCACTCCTGCGACAGGCGCATCTCCAGCCCCTTCAGCATGCCGCCCCCGCCGGTCAGGAAGATCCCTCGCTCCAGCACGTCGTGCGCGAGCTCCGGCGGGCTCTCTGCCAGGCAGTTCTTCGTCGTCTCCACGATCGCCTGGACCCGGTCGGCCAGGGCCTCGCGGATCTCCTCGGGCGTCACCTCGATCTCCTTCGGCACGCCGTTGGACACCTCGCGGCCACGCACGATCGCGCGGCGCACGTCGGCCGCGGGATACGCGGACCCGACTTCGATCTTGATGCGCTCGGCGGTCGCGTCGCCGACCCCGACGCCGTACGCGCGACGAAGGTGCCGCTGGATCGCCGCGTCCAGGTCGAACCCGCCGACCTGGATCGACGTTCCGGCGACCAAACCGCCCATCGCCACGACGCCGACCTCGGTGGTCCCGCCGCCGACGTCCACCACCAGGTTGCCGATCGGCTCCTGGATGGGCAGGCCCGCGCCGATCGCGGCGGCGAGCGGTTCCTCCACCAGCGTCACCGAGCGCGCGCCGGCGTCGGCCACCGCCTCCTCGACCGCCCGGCGTTCGACGTTGGTGATCGCGGACGGCACGCACACCAGGGCCCGGGGCCGAGGGAACCGCCCAACGCCGATGCGGTGCAGGATCATGCGGATCATCCGCTCGGTGACGGCGAAGTCGGTGATGACGCCGCGACGAAGCGGGCGCACCGTCGTGACGTTGCCGGCGCCCGAGGCGACCAGGTCGGCGGCCTGCCGGCCGACGGCCAGCACGTCGCCGGTTCGAATCTCGACCGCCACCAGGCTCGGCTCGTCGAACACGATGCCGCGGCCCGGTTGGAACACGAGCGTGTTGGCCGTGCCGAGATCGATCGCGAGGTCGCGGGCGCTCACGAGCCCATGACCCAGTGCGCGTCGCCCGCCGTGAGGGCTTCCTTCTTCCAGATCGGCACGTCCTGCTTGATCCGCTCGATGCCGTGGCGCGCCGCGTCGAATGCTTCGGCCCGATGCGGCGCCGAACAGCAGACCAGAACCGAGATCTCCCCGACGCCCAGCGTCCCCGTGCGGTGCAGGATGGCGACGCGGCACGCCGGCCACGTCGACAGGATCTCCTCGCCGATCGCGCACAGCCGTGCCGTCGCCTGCTCCTGCCAGGCCTCGTACTCCAGGCCGGTCACCTCTCCGTGGTCGGAGTGGTTGCGAACGGTTCCCGAGAACAGCACCGTCGCGCCGGCGGCATCGCCGGCCACGAATGCCAGAGCTTCCGCCGGGTCCAGAGGGGCGTCGGTCAGGCGAACGAGCAGATCGTTGCGCACGGACTCGATTCTAGCGACGGCCCCGAGGGAGGCAGGACCTAGTGGCGCGCCCCCACCAGCAGCAGGAACACGACCAGGTTGTTCGTGGCGTGTGCCGCGAACGACGCGACCAGCGAGCGGCGCCGCTCGAAGACGCCGGCCAGGATCAGCCCGTCGGTGAACGTGTACGGCAGCGACAGGAACGTGACGTGGGCGAGCGAGAAGCAGGCCGCCGAGATCAGCGCCGCCGGCCAGAAGGCGAACCGCTGGCGCACGCCGCGAAAGACGAAGCCACGAAACAGGATCTCCTCGGCGGCCGGCCCGATCAGCACCAGCGTGAAGAACAGGGGAATGAGCCATGGGCCGCGGATGGACGCCGGCACGCGCTGGGGCAGGCGTGGCTCGTGTCCGATCACCAACGACACCACCTGCTGGACGAGCTCCGAGACGACCACCGCCACCACGAGCATGCCAAGGCCGATCAGGATCCCGAGGAACAGGTCCCCCGCCGGACGGGTGGATCGGATCCCGAGCGCCTCGATCGGACCCGGCCGGATCCAGCGCAGCCAGACCAGCACCGACCCGGCGAGGAACAGCTCGAAGACCAGCTCGCTCACCGTGTTGATGAGCGCGCCGCGCAACCGGGTCACCTGCACGGCGAACTCCAGCAGAACGGAGGCCGCGCCGATCGGCATCAACAGCACGGGCAGGATGTCGATCGGCTTCCACGTCGGGTCGGGCAGCGCCGGGACGACGCGATCCTGCGGCCGCGTTCCCGCGAGGTCGGGGCGCGGCGGCGGAGCCGAGGACCCATCGCCCGTGTGGGCCACGTTCGGGATCGTACCCCCGCGGTTCATCGCGGGATCGCAACCCCCCGTTCGCGGGTCCGCTCCTAGAATGGCCGATGTGAGCGACCGGGATCCGGGCGATCCATCCTCCCCGTTCGGGGACATGTTCAGCGAGGTCCCGCTGTTCCGCGAGATCCAGCGTGTGCTGATGTCCGGCAGCGGACCGGTGAACTGGGAGCTGGCGCGGCAGGTGGGCATCGCCACCGCCACGATGGGCGCCGAGGACCCTCCCCCGGCCGAGGACGATCGCAAGGGACTCGCCGAAACCGTGCGAGCGGCCGAGCTCGCGGTGGCCGACTTCACCCTGCTGCCGATGCCCGGCGACCTCGCGGAGGTCCAGGCGTTCCGGCGCGCGCAGTGGATCGAAGCCAACATCCGCGGGCTGCGCGACATGATCGACCCGATCGCGTCGAAGCTGGCGGCGGCGCTCGGGCAGCTGTCGGGAGCGGCCGGCCCGGAGCCGGGCGGCGGGTTCGGCTTCCAACCCCCGTCCGCGTCGCCGAGCCTCCCCGGGATGGACAGCCCGCCGGGCGAAGAAGGGCCGGACCAGGAAGCGTTCCTGCGCCAGATGATGGGCAGCATCGGCCCGCTGCTGATGGGCGTGCAGGTCGGAACCGCCCTCGGCGCCCTCGGGCAGCGGGTGCTCGGGCAGTTCGACCTTGCGGTTCCCCGGCCCGACGGGGCCATGTACTTCGTCGTGCCGAACATCGCCGCGTTCGAACACGAGTGGGAGCTGCCGACGAAGGAGTTTCGCGCCTACGTCGCCGTGCACGAGGTGGCACACCGGTTCGAATTCGCCCGGCCGTGGGCGCGCGAGCACTTCCTGTCGCTGGTGCGCGACCTCGTCGAACACGCCGACGTCGACCTGTCCGGCCTGCAGCAGCGCATGGAAGGCCTCGACGTGTCCAACCCCGAGGCGCTGTCGGACGCGTTCGACGGTCTCGGCAACCTGTTCGGTGAGGCCGCGACCGGCGAACAGCGGCTGCGCGTGGCGCGCGTGCAGGCGTTCCTGTCGGCCGCGGAGGGCTACGCCGACCACGTGGTGGAAGGCGTCGGAGGGCGCATGCTCCCGTCGTTCAGCCGGATCAAGGAGGCGATGCGCCGTTACCACGAGGGCCGCCCGGCCGACCAGGCGCTGGAGCGCCTGCTCGGCCTGGAGATGAAGCTCGAGCAGTACCGGCTCGGCGCGGCGTTCTGCGAACGCGTGGCGAGCGACACCGACGAGGCGACGCTGTCGCGGATGTGGGGGTCGGCCGAGTCGCTGCCGTCGATGCCAGAGCTGGAGGAACCGACCCTCTGGCTGTCGAGGATGGCCTAGTATCCTGCCCGCATGCCGCAGGGTGAGCTGATCTTCGCCAACGTGTTGGACTCGCGCCAGCGCGCCGCCGAAGGCGAACTGGCGAACGGCGTCGTCTACACATTGGGGCTCGGCCTGCGCGCGCTTCCGTTCTTCGTGCTTCGCACCTGGAAGGCGCCGACCGGCTACGTCTCCGAGGAGGTGGAGCTGATCGCGCCGTCCGGCGAGGTCGCGCACCGCGTGGGACCCGCCGCGCGATTCATGGTCGGCGCCATGGACCTGACGCCGATCGAGACGCTGGTCGAGGACGCCACGTTCACCGAAACCGGCGGCTACCTCGCGTCGTTCCGGCTCGACGGCGACGTCGTGGCCCAGGCGGAGTTCCAGGTGGCGCTGCAGGCCACGCCGGCGAAGCTGCCGCAGCCGTACGAGGACGGGCTCAAGCGGTCCGACGTCATCTGGGTCGGGGTCGACGCCGGCGACGACGGCAGCGCGAAGAAGGACGGCCCGCGCTTCACGCGCGGCAACCTGGCGCCCGCGTGGTTCGCCTACAAGGGCGGCAAGATCTACGTGCTGTCCAGCCGCGAGCGCTCGGCGGCAGAGCAGACGCTGCCGGGCGTCCCGGGTTCGAACGAGCTGATCATCGTGACCCGCCGGAAGGGCCGGGACACCTCGCTCGAGCGTTTCCGCGCGTCCGCGCGGGCGCTCGAGGGCGACGAGTGGGAGGAGGCCGCCAAGCTGCTGGTGGACCGCCGCCGCTCGCGCGTCGGGCCGCCGGAGGAGTCGATCGAACGCTGGCGCGGCGCCTGCGACATCGCCGAGCTCACGCCGATCGTCCCTGCGTAGTCCCGCTGGCATTCAGCGCCGGCGGGGTGGCGCCCCCCTGAGCCGCTCAGCGTCGCCGCTTCGCGTCAGTGCGTGAGCCGCACGTGCCCGTTGGTGCCGACCGCCTCCACGTCCCAGTGCGTGCCGAACGCGTGCATGCCGTGCACGTACACGCGGCCGATCTCCGTGGGGACATGCGGGTCGATGCGAACCTCGCCGTTGCGCGATTCCAGGCCGAGCATCACCTTGAGGAAGGCGAACGTGGCGCCGGTCGCCCATGCCTGCGGCGAGCATGCCGTGGGGTACGGGACCGGGAACCGTCCCAGGCTCCGGTCGAATCCTGCGAAGGCCTCGGGTAGCCGCGCGTCGGTGAACGACGAGGCCTCCAGCATGGCCGTCACGATTCGGTTCGCTTCGTCGCGGAACCCGTACCGCGCCAGCCCCATGGCGATGAGCGAGTTGTCGTGTGGCCACACCGTCCCGACGTGGTACCCGATCGGGTTGTATCCGAGGTCGACGCGCGACATGGTGCGCACGCCCCACCCCGAGAACAGGTCGTCGGACATGAGGTGATCGGCGACCACCCGGGCGCGGTCCTCGGGCACGATCCCCGACCACAGCAGGTGGCCCATGTTCGAGGTCATCGAGTCGATCTGGCGCTTGTCGCCGTCCAGCCCGACCACGTAGTAGCCGCCGCGCTCCCTCGACCAGAACGCGCGGTTGAAGCGCTCGAACAGCTCCTCCGCCTCCCGGCGCAGCCGGTCGGCCAGCAGGTCATCGCCCCGGAGTCGTTCGGCGAGCTCGGCGCACCGCAGCTTCGCGTCGTGGACGTAGCCCTGCAGCTCCGCCGTCGCGATCGGCAGGTACGGGATCCGGCCGTCCGCGTACTGGATCCCGTCCCACGAGTCCTTCCAGCACTGGTTGCCGAGGCCCTGCGATGACCGCGTCTGGTATTCGACGAACCCGTCGCCGTCGCGGTCGCCGTACCGGTCGATCCACTCGAGCGCCGCGGTCACCTTGTCCCACCGCTCCATGACGAACGCGTCGTCGCCCGAGTGGCGCCAGTACTCGGACAGCAGGATCAGGTACAGCGGCGTCGCGTCGGACGTCCCGTAGTACGGGCTGTGCGGCTTCTCCCCCAACACGGTCAGCTCGCCGTCGCGCACCTCGTGCAGGATCCGGCCGGGTTCCTCGTCGCGGAAGTCGTCGACCTTCGTGCCCTGCAGCGACCCCAGCAGGTGCAGCGCGCCACGTGTGAGCTCCGGCCCGACCCACATGGTCTGGTACGCCGTGATCAGCGTGTCGCGGCCGAACAGCGTCATGAACCAGGGCAGCCCCGCGGCCGGCAGCACGTAGTCGTGTCCCTCGAGCGTGCCGCTGATCCGGAGGGCCCCGAGATCCATCACCGAGCGGTCGAACGCGTCGACGAGCGGCCGGCTGTCAGACTGGAAGCGCGGCACCTCCTGCAGCCACCGGGTGAGCGCGCCCTCCGCGTGCTCCTGCTCCTCACCGAACTCGCGGTGCATCGGTTCGTACGTCGTGTCGTTCAGGCGAACTCCGACGCGCACCATCGCGAGCAGCGTGTGGCGCGACGGTAGCTCGACCTGCCAGACGAAGGCGTCGTCCTGGATGCTCGGCGGGGCCGGCTCGACCTCGTGCACGGCTTCGATCAGCTCGAAGACGCCCGCGCGGGACACCGACACGTTGGTCTCGGCCAGGAACCGATCGCGCTCGTAGTGGAAGTGCAGGATGTGCTCGTCGGGGTCGTGTTCGACGTCGATGGACTGGCTGCGGTCCCGTACGCGGCTCTTGACCTCGAACAGGTCGGCGAAGTCCGCGCCGACGTCCAGCCGCACCGAGAGCCGGACCGGATCGACGGTGGAGTTGTACAGGGCGATCTGTTCGTGGACGCCGCCGCCGACGAACCGGAAGCGGCGCACCGACAGGCTGTTGGCCCGCAGGCCCGGCATCTCGTTGTTCGTCAGGAAGAACGCCGCCGAGTAGAAGTCCACGACCCGGGACTTGAGCAGCGACAGCGGCCGGCCGTTGACCGACAGCTCCCATCGCGAGACGAACCGCGTGTCGTCGTGCAGCAGCCCGCCGATGGATCCGGCCGGCACGTCGCCGAGCGCGTCGGAGTACATGAACGTCCGGCCCTCCAGGATGGCCAGCGCGCCGGCGCCGAGCTCGGGCGGGTAGCCCTTCGCATCGTCGCCGTCCTCCTCCGGTGGCGGCTCGGGGGTGGGGTCGAGCGGCGTCGGGCGCCGGGTCACGGCTGCCCGTCCGATCCGTCCGGAGCGGGGGCGTCCAGGTCGGCCAGCCGCCGCTGCGCCTGGTCCACCAGGCCCTGGTTCCCGATCGCCCGCGCCTCCCGGATCGCCTGCGCCAGGAGATCTTTGGCCTGGCGAACGCGCAGCTCGGCCTTGTCGCCGGTCGCGTACTTCAGCCGCTCGTCGGCTTTCACGATCAGCTCGAAGATCTCCTTCGGGTCCACGGCCTACGCCACCCCCTCGTCCGCGAGCTGGCGTTCGAGGTACGTGCGGATGGCGATCGCCGCTGCCGCGCCCTCGCCGACGGCCGAGGCCAGCTGCTTGGTCGACCCGGCGCGCACGTCGCCGGCGGCGAACACGCCCGGCACGTTCGTCATGAAGCGGTCGTCGGTGGCGACGAACCCGCGGGGATCCAGCTCCACCGTGCCCGCCAGGAAGCCGGTGTTGGGGTCCAGTCCGATGAACACGAAGCAGCCCGCCGGATGCAGCTCCTTCGACTCGCCGGTCGCCCGGTCCTCGAGCACCACCGCCCCGAGCTTGCCGCTGTCGTCGTCCTTGCGGTGGAAGGCCGTGACCGCGTGGTTGGTGAGCACCTCCATCTTCGCGTGCATCCGGACCTTGTCCTGCAGCAGCTTGTTCGCGCTCAGGGACTCGCCGCGCTGCACGATCGTGACCAGGTCGGTGAACTGCGTCAGGAACAGCCCCTCCTCGAGCCCGCTGTTGCCGCCGCCGAGCACCAGCAACTGCTTCGACCCCTTGTAGAACGGGCCGTCGCACGTGGCGCAGAAGTGGATGCCGGCACCGATGAGATCGTCCTCGCCCTCGACGCCCGTGCGCCGATACGACGACCCGGTCGCGATCAGCGCCGCGTGGCCGTGGTAATGGTCGCCGGTGGCCGTCTCGACGTCGATCTGGTCGCCCTCGCCCTTGACCGAGCGCACCGACACCGCCTGCAGCATCTCCACGCCGTATCGGTTGGCCTGCTGCACGATCCGGTCCGCGAGCTCCGCGCCGCCGATGCCTTCGGGGAACCCGGGGTAGTTGTCCAGGCGCTCGGTCACGCCGGCCTGCCCGCCCAGGCCCTTGCTGTCGACGATCAGCGTTTGGAGGTTTTCGCGCGCCGCGTAGATCGCCGTGGTGAGCCCGGCCGGACCGCCACCCACGATGACCAGGTCGTAGACGTGCATCATGGCCGAGCGCTGGAGCCCGAGCTTGTCCGCAAGCTCCTCGTTCGTCGGCTCGGACAGGTGCGAACCGTCCGCGAACAGGATCGTCGGGATGACGTTGTTGCCGCCGTTGCGCTCCTGCACGATCGACAGCGTCTCGGGCTCCTGTTCGATGTCGTGCCATTCGAACGCCACCCGCTGATCGGCCAGGAACCGCTTGGCGCGTCGGCAGTCCGGGCACCAGCTGGCCCCGTACACGGTGATGTCGGCCACGACCCCCTCCTCCTCGCGTCGGCGTGCGCTGGCTGCACACTAGTCGGCCGGGCGGGGCATTCGTTACGCTCCCGCCCGTGACCGACGCCCAGGATCGCGCGACCGCGGCGGAGGGGCGAGGCCTGCTGATCGCGCCCTCCATCCTGGCCGCGGACTACGGGCGCCTGGCCGACGAGATCGCCTCGGTGGGGCCGGAGGCGGACTGGGTCCACGTCGACCTCATGGACGGCCACTTCGTCCCCAACCTGACGATCGGCCCGCCGGTCGTGGCGTCGCTGCGCCGGCACACCGACCGGTTCCTGGACTGCCACCTGATGGTGACGGACCCGGGGCGATGGCTGGAACCGTTGGCCGAAGGCGGCGCGGACGGCTGCACGGTCCACGTCGAGACCGGCGGCACCGACGCCCTGCTCGAACGCATCCGTTCGCTCGGCATGAAGGCCGGGGTGGTCGTGGACGGACCCACGCCCTTCGGGGCCGTCGAACCCTACCTGGACGAGCGGCTGGACCTGCTGCTGGTCATGACGATCCGCGCCGGGTTCGGTGGGCAGGCGTTCCAGTCCGAGCAGCTGGCCAAGGTCGAGGCGGCCGACCACATCCGGCGGGAGCGGGGCCTGCGCTACCGCATCCAGGTGGACGGCGGCGTGAAGGTGGATTCGGCGCCGCTGGTCGCCGCCGCCGGCGCCGACGTCCTGGTCAGTGGCACCGGCATCTTCGATCACGCCGACCGGCGCGCCGCCGCGGCGGCGATCCGCGCCGCCGCCCGATCGGCCGGGGACGTGTAGCCTCGCGGCGCCTCCCATGGACACGCCGGCGACGCGAATCGACCAGACCCCCGAGTGGCGCGCGCTGTCCGCGCACGCGGCGTCGATGGCGGGCGTTGGGCTGCGCGATCTGTTCGCGCACCACGCCGAGCGCGGCACGTCCATGGCGGTCGAAGCCGCGGACCTGTACCTGGACTACTCGAAACACCTCGTCACCGACGAGACGATGCGACTGCTGCTCGCCCTGGCCGAGCGCGCGTCGCTTCGACAGCGGATCGACGCGATGTTCGCCGGCGAGCACGTCAACGCGACCGAGGACCGCGCGGTGCTCCACGTGGCCCTGCGTGCCCCGGCGGACGACGTCATCCGCGTGGACGGAACCAACGTCGTGCCCCAGGTCCACGCCGTGCTGGATCGAATGGCGTCGTTCGCGGACCGCGTGCGCGGCGGCGCGTGGAGGGGCTTCACCGACCGGCCGATCCGCAACGTCGTGAACATCGGCATCGGCGGCTCGGACCTCGGACCCGCCATGGCGTACGAGGCGCTGCAGGACTTCTCCGAGCGCACCATGACGTTCCGGTTCGTCTCCAACGTGGACGGCACGGACATCTGGGAGGCCACGCACGACCTGGACGCGGACGAGACGCTGTTCATCGTGTCGTCCAAGACGTTCACGACGCTCGAGACGCTGACGAACGCGCGCAGCGCCCGCGAGTGGCTGGTGGCGGCGCTCGGCGACGAACGCGCCGTGGCTCGCCACTTCGTCGCGGTGTCGACGAACGCGGCCGAAGTGTCGGCGTTCGGGATCGATCGGTCGAACATGTTCGAGTTCTGGGATTGGGTCGGCGGCCGGTACTCGATGGACTCCGCGATCGGACTCTCGCTGATGGTGTCCGTCGGCCCCGAGCGGTTCCGCGAGATGCTCGACGGCTTCCGCGCGATCGACGAACACTTCCGCGAGGCGCCGTTCGACCGCAACCTCCCGGTGCTGACGGGGCTGCTCGGCGTCTGGTACGGCAACTTCCTCGGCGCGCAGAGCCACGCCGTGATCCCCTACAGCCAGCACCTGCGCCAGCTCACCGCCTACCTCCAACAGCTCGACATGGAGTCGAACGGGAAGTCGGTCGACCTCCGGGGCAGCCCGGTCGACTATCAGACCGGGCCCGTCGTGTGGGGCACGCACGGCACGAACGGCCAGCATGCGTACTTCCAGCTGCTCCACCAGGGCACGAAGCTGATCCCGTGCGACCTGATCGGGTTCGCGAAGCCGAGCCACGCCGTCGGCAGCCACCACGACCTGCTCATGGCGAACCTGTTCGCGCAGGCTGAGGCGCTGGCCTTCGGCAGGACGCGCGAGGAGGTCGAGGCGGAAGGCGTGCCGGCGGCGCAGGTGCCGGCCCGGGTCTTCCCGGGGAGCCGGCCGACCTCGGTCATCCTGGCGCCGGAGCTCTCGCCTCGGGTGCTCGGCGAGCTGGTCGCGCTGTACGAGCACCGCGTGTTCACGATGGGGACCATCTGGAACATCGACTCGTTCGACCAGTGGGGGGTCGAGCTCGGCAAGGCGCTCGCGGGACGGATCGTGCCGGAGCTGGAGTCCGAAGGCGAGCCGTCGCTCGGGCACGACTCGTCCACGAACGCGCTGATCCGCCGCTACCGCCGGCTGCGTTGACCGGCCACGCACGCAGTTGAGCCCGGCGCGGCCACGGCGGGGGGTAGACTCCGCCGGTGAGCGACGCCGGAGGACCGGGGCTCGACGAACGCCACCTGGAGGCCCTGCGCGAGCGCGTGCGCAACTCCGCGTTCCGTCAGTGGGTCGGGCTGGAGCTCGTGAGTTTGGAACAGGGCAGCTGCGAGATCGCGCTGACGCTCGAGCCGCACCACTTCAACCCGCAGGGGATCGTGCACGGCGGCATCATCGGCACGCTCGCCGATACCGCGATCGGCCTGGCCGTGCGCACGGGGCTGCGGCCGGGGCTCACGCACCGAACCGCGCAGCTGAACGTGCACTTCCTGTCGAAGGGCGAGGGCGCGCGCCTGGTCGGGCTCGGCCGCTCGCTGCACGTCGGCCAGCGGATGGGCTACGGGGAGGGCGAGGTGCTGGACCAGCAGGGCCGCCTGCTGGCCCGCGCCAGCGCCACGTTCATCGTCCTGCCGGCGCCCGGCGCGTTCTGATCCTTCGAATCAGTACTCGACCTCGAGGTCCTTGAGGGCGTCGGGCATCTGCATCAGCACGCCCTGCATCGTCATCAGCTTCATGAGGTCGCCGGTGACGCGCAGCTTGCCGCTCATGTACGCGGCCACGGGCGACAGCTCGTTCTTCTGGATCGCCACCGCCGTCGCGTAGTCCTGGGAGACGGTCGCGTCGGGATTCTCGGCGTCGCCCATGCCGACCTCCGCGCGCCCGTCCACGAGCTTGAAGAAGTACCTCTTGTCGCCGTCGTCGGTGGTGATGACCTGCTGCAGCGTGGCCACGTTCGATCCGACGGCCGCGCGGAACCCTTCGTTGGCGTTCAGGGCCTCCTGGGCCGCCGATGCCCATTCGTCGGTGAGGTACGTGACGCTCATGGTCGATCCTCCTCGAGATCCGATCCCTCGTCGGGGCTGCCCGGGCCGGCCGGGCGATCCGATTCTACGGTCCCACCGCTCCACAGGGTCGGGTACCACAGGTGCGCGACGTCGTTCAGGAATCGAATGCCGTGCGCGTCGCCGTCCACGTCGACGCGGTTGATCGACGAGTTGTCGGGAAGGAAGAACATGTCCTGCGGCAGCCCCATCAGGTGGCCGAGGTACGCGTTGATGACCCCGCCGTGGGTGACGATCAGGACCGTGGCGTCCTTCTCGGTGCGTGGCAGCCGCGATTCCACGGCCGGGACGACCCGGGCCCGAAGCTCGTCGCCGGACTCCGCGCCGGGCGCCAGCGTGTGCAGCGCCGCGCCGGCGTCGACCCGTTCCCGCACCAGGTCCCCGTGCTCGGCGATCAGGTCCTCGAACGGCACGCCCTCCCATTCGCCGACGAACACCTCGCCGAAGTCGTCGACGGCCTCGCCGCGGATGCCGGTGAGCGCCGTGAACGGTTCGAGGGTCTGCAACGCACGACGAAACGGGGAGACGAAGACCGCGTCGGGCCGCGCGGTCGCCGCGAGCCTGGCGGCGAGCTTGTCCGCCTGATCGCGGCCCTTGTCGTCCAGCGGCGGATCCCACTGCCGGCCGCGCGGCGTGTCCAGGAACTCGGTCGCGCCAAAGTCCACGCGTCCGTGACGAACGAGCAGCAGGCGGACGGGCATGCGGGCTAGCGGGCGTGGCGCGCCCGGCGTTGGCGCCGCGCGCGCCACGCCGTCGCGTATGCCTCGACGTCGGACCGCAGCCACACGCGGCCGGACGCCAGCGTCTGCGCCGGCTCGGGGAAGCTGCCGCGATCGATGTAGGTGACGACGCGCCGCTTGTCCCATCCCATGATCTCGGCGGCTTCCGCGACGCCCGCCAGTCGCGGGACGGTCTCGGCGATGAGCGTGAGCGATTCGTGCTTCGGGATGGACGCGCTGCGTTCGACGGCTCGCCGTAGCGCCGCGACGCACCGTTCCGGCGTGGCTGCGGTCGCGCGCGCCGACACCGGCGGGTCGGCGATCCCCGTCCACCGGCCGTCGGCGCCCTGACGAACCACGGCTCGAACGTCCATCGGTTCCCTTCGTTCCCGGCTCGGGTCAGGCGGCGGCCTCGTCGTCGTCGCCGCGGGGCCGCCCATGATAGCCGCCACCCGATGGCGCCAGGGGGCGCTGCCAGGAACGGGGAAGCACGCGCGAGATGGCCGGCCGGTGCGCGCAGACCCAGCGATACGCGCTCGCCGCGATCGCCGCGGCGGGCGGCCATCGCCGCAGCACCCACGCGAGAAACCCGAGGCCGGGCAAGCGGTCGAACAGGGCCGGGAGCGCGTCGGCACCCTTTCGATGCTGCCCGTCGACGATCAGATGGAAGGCCTCCAGCCGCGTCGCCTCGTCCTCGTTCGGGACGAGCGACGCCGCCACCGGGGTTCGGATCCCGACGGGCTCGAACACCCCGGCGCCCGACCAGCGGGTGGCCGCGCGCACGGCCGCGCGGCAGACGCCGCAGCGTTCGTCGTACAGGAGGATGGCCTTCGCCCCGGCCGCCGCCCGTGCCGGCTCGGGAGTTTCGGGGGGTTGCGTCTGATCGAACATATGTTCTATCCTGGGGTCTCGACCTGCTGCAACGAGGCGAGGAAGCCCATGCGCTGGGACAACCTGCAACTCACCGAGGACGAGCCGCCGGGGGCCGGGCTCACGGCCCCCCTGTTTCGCCAGGGAGCCGTCGCGCGGACGTTCGACACGCCGGAGTTTCGCGGCATCACCTTCTTCGAGGTTACGGCGAAATCGATCATCAATCGCGTGCCGCCCGAGTCGCGCATGCCGTTTCGCTGGACGATCAACCCGTACCGCGGCTGCACGCACGCGTGCGTGTACTGCTTCGCCCGGCGGACGCACGAATACCTGGACCTGGATGCAGGACAGGACTTCAACTCAAAGGTGATCGTCAAGGTCAACGCCGAGGACGTGTTGCGCCGCGAGCTGGCCGCGCGGACGTGGCGCGGCGAGCACATCGCGATGGGCACCAACGTCGACTGCTACCAGCGGGCCGAAGGTCGCTACCACCTGATGCGCGGGATCCTGTCGGCGCTGCGCGACGCGGCGAACCCGTTCTCGATCCTGACGAAGGGCTCGCTGATCCTTCGCGACCTCGATCTGCTGGCCGAGGCCGCGGAGGTCACGCACGTCGCGACCGACGTGTCCGTCGGTTCCGTCGACCGCGAGCTGTGGCGGGTGGTCGAGCCGGGCACGCCGAGCCCGCAGAAGCGGCTCGAGGTGTGCGCGCGGTTGAATGACTCCGGGATCGGCTGCGGCGTCCTCATGGCGCCCATCCTCCCGTTCTTGAGCGACTCGCCGGCGCAGTTGTCGACGACGGTCAAGGCGATCGCGGACGCGGGCGCGCGCCACGTGCTGCCGATCGTGCTGCATCTTCGCCCGGGGGCGCGCGAATGGTTCTTCGCGTGGCTGCGCGAACACGAGCCGGGGCTGGTGCGGAAGTACGAACGCCTGTACGCGCGCGGCAGCTACGCGCCGAAGGCGTACCAGCAGGAGATCTCCGGACGGGTCCACGAGCTCGCCCGCCGGTTCGGCGTCGGCACCGTCGGCGGCCGGATGCCGAAGGAGTCCCGCTCGATCCGAAGCTGGGGCCACCACGACGAAGGGGCGGCGCCCGTGGCCACGGCCGAGCAGGGCACGCAGCTCGCGATGCTCTGAGCCCGTCTGCGCAATCGTTTGTACGCGCCCTCAGCTGGCGACGCCGCGGCGGCGAAGCTCGCGGCGCCAGCACTCTGTGTGCCAGTGGCGGCGCCCCTCGACGTCGTCCTGTTCGACCACCACCAGGTGCGAGACGCCGGCCCGCACGTCGTGCATGCAGCCGGGGCACAGATACGTCTTCTGGCCGGTCACGACGCGCACCGTCGCGCCGCCCGCGACGGCCCACTCCGGCGCCGAGAGCGACCGGACCCCCTGAGAGATCGGACGCGGCTCGGCCTCGGGCGCCCGGCGGTGTCGTCGCGGCATCTCAGCCCACCGCCTGGGCGATCCAGTCCGCGGCCGTCGCGCCCAGGTCACGCCCGATCTCGTCGTCCGGGCGCTTCGCGCCGCGCACACGGAACGAGTGGTCGCCGCCCTCGACCGGGCGAAGCGTCGCGCGCGAGCCGAGGCGTTCGGTCAGCGCCCGCATGAGGTCGAAGCGCGCCAGCGGGTCGGCGGTGCCCTGCAGGAACAGCATGGGCACCGTGATCGAGGGCAGCTGCTGGTCGCGCGCCTGGTCTGGCTTGCCGGGCGCGTGCAGCGGATAGCCGAAGAACACCAGGGCCCGCGCGGCGAACGCATCGCCGTCCTCGGCGGCCACGAGCGACGCCATGCGCCCGCCCAGGGACTTGCCCGAGGCGACCAGCGGACGCCGCTTCGCCTGCCGGGCGGCCTCCCCGAGCGCTGCGCGCCAGGTCTCCATCAACAGCGCCGGCCGGTCGGGCGCGCGGCGCCCTTCCTCCATGTACGGGAAGTTGAAGCGCAGCGACGACACCCCGCCCCCGGCCAGGCCCTGCGCGATGCCCTGGAAGAAGGGGTGGCGCATGTCGTTGCCGGCCCCGTGCGCGATGGCGCACAGGGCAACCGCGGACGTCGCGTGCACGACCAGGCCAGACACCGTCCGGCCGCCGACCGCGATCGTCGTCTCGGCGGCGCCGGCCTCCACGTCCTGGCGAGCGGGACTCATGCAGCGATTATCCACTCGGCCGTGCGGATGGCAGAATCGACGGCCATGGGAGCGTTCTACGTCGGCACGTCGGGCTTCGCGTTCCCCGAGTGGAAGCACGGAGCCTTCTACCCGGAGGGCCTGAAGGACCGCGAGATGCTCTCCTACTACGCGAGCCGGTTCCGCTCGGTCGAGATCAACTACACGTTCCGCCGCCACCCCGCCGAGAAGACGCTGCTAACGTGGCGCGAGACCACGCCCGAGGGGTTCGTCTTCGTCGTCAAGGCCCACCAGCGCATCACCCACACGCTGCGCCTGGCCGAGCCCGGCGACGCGCTGCCCTACTTCCTGGAGCGTGTGCGCCCGCTCGGCGACCGCCTGGGCCCGGTGCTGTTCCAGTGCCCGCCGTCGCTGAAGTTCGACCGCGAGCGACTCGAGGGATTCCTTGCGGCGCTGCCCCCCGAGCTCAAGGCGGCGTTCGAGTTCCGCCACGAGTCGTGGGCCGAAGCCAAGCCGCTGCTGCTCGAACGCGGCGCCGCCTGGTGCCTGGCCGAGACCGACGAGCAGCCGTACGAGTCGCCCGACCTGGACTCCGGTGCGTTCGTCTACCTGCGCCTGCGGCGCGACGAGTATCAGGAAGAGGACCTGGTCGCGTGGAGCGGGCGCATCCGCGGGGCGCTGGACCGCGGAACCGACGTCTTCTGCTTCGTGAAGCACGAAGAGGGCGCCGCGGGCCCCCAGTACGCGCAGCGGCTGACGGAGCTGGTGGGCAACGGCGCGACGTGAGGGCTACGCGAGCGCCGCGGTCGTGAGGGCGGCGACGAGGACGTCGGAGCCGGCCGCCTCCAGCTTTCGACCTACGAGATCGGTCACGTAGAACACGTCCACCACGCGCGGGCCGTACGTGGCCACCTTCGCCACGTGCACGTCGACCTCCTGCTGGGCGAATGCCGACGCCAGGTCGAACAGCAGCCCCAGGCGGTCGGTCGCGCCCACCTCGACGATCGAGTAGAAGTCCGACGAGTCGGCGTCCACCTGAACGGTCACCGGGATCTCCGGCGGCGCGGGGTAGTGCCCCCGGAGCGAACGGACGCGTTCGGCCAGATCCAGGTCGCCGGCCACGGCCTCGGACAACGTGGCGCGGAAGCGGTCCCACCGATCCGGTTCGACCTGCACCTCGAACGCCCCCCGCACGTCGAAGACGTCCAGCGCGACGCCGTCCGTCGTCGTGAACGCCTGCGCCGCAAGGATCGACAACCCGGACAGGGTGAACGCGCCGGCGACCGTGGCAAGCAGACCCGGCCGATCGCGCGTGCCGACCGACAGCCGGTACGCGCCCTCCGATCGCCCCGGGGCCGGCCCGGCGACGCGGACCTCTCCCGCGTGCGGGAGCGGCACCAGGAGCGGCAGGTCCGCCGCCGCATGTGCGGACGGATCGGACAGGAGGTAGCCGCTCGGGATCGCGTCCAGGAATGCGGCCGCGTCGTCCGGCGTGGCGCCCGAGGCGAGCAGCTCGGCGCGCGTCGCGGCGACGGCGGCCTCGAGCCGGGAGGTCCGCTCGGCGTCCACCAGCCCGCGTTCGATCGCCCGGCCAACGCGAACCATCAGATCCCGGACCAAGCCGAGCCGCCATGGCGACGAGGCGGCCGGCCCCGTGGCCTCGGCGTCGGCGAGCGTCAGCAGCCAGAGCATGGCGAGCCGGCGCTCGTCGCCGACCCGGGCGGCCACGCGCAGCACCAGGTCCTCGTCGTCGATGTTGCGCCGGGTGGCGGCCTCGGCGAGCAGCAGGTGCTCCCGCACCAGGAACGCGACGTCGTCGCGGGACGAACCCCGCACGCCCATCCGGTCCAGGGCAGCCTCCGCGAGCCGTTCGCCATGCGCGACGTGCGAGCCGCGACCCACCTTGCCCGCGTCGTGCAGGAAGGCGCCGAGCAGCAGTGCCGTCGGATCGCCGATCCTGGTGGCGGCCAGCGCTTCGGGCGTTTCCGCGTCGATGGCGTTCGCGCCGGGGGAGGCCAGCCGCGCCGCAGCCGCCGCAGCCGTCAGCAGGTGCACGTCGACCGGGAACCGGTGGTACGGATCCCGCTGGGCGCGCCCGGCGACGTCCCGCCACATCGGCAGCGCCGCCTCGAGCAGCCCGACGGCGTCGGCCGCCTCCAGGGCGCGCGATCCGGGGTCCCCGGCGGACAGGGCGCGAACGAACGCGGCCCGCATCGCGTCCGACCACGGCGACGGCTCGGCCCCGGACGCGGCACCTGCGCCATCCTCGAAGTGGTCGAGGGCCGCCGGGTCCGGAGACAGTCCCTGTTCGGCAGCGGCCGCGAACGTCTCCATCGCGCCGTCGGGGAACGGCCGCTCCGGCAGCAACGCCACGGCGGACAGCGGCCGGCCCCGGGCCGCCGCCTCGGCGCGCACCAGCGCGTCCGTCACCGCGACGTCGACTCGCCGGCCCCAACGGAGCACGTCGCGAAGCAGCGCGTCCCGCGGCTCCCATGCCGGCTCGGCCTCGATCCCCAGCAGGTCGGCCACGGCCGCCTGTTCGTCCTGCGCCAGGACGTTCGACCCGGTCCCCGTGGCCATGTGGAGGGCCCGGCGCACGGACACCAATGCCTCCCATGCCGATTCGACGGCGACCGCCTCGCTCGGGCGCAAAAGGTCGGCCGCCTCCAGCGCCGCCGGCCCTTCGGGGAATCGAAGCACGACGGGCGCCTCGGGCTCCTCGGGCACGCCGGGGACCGTGCCGGCCTCCGGATCGTCGTCGCCATCGAGCAGCCCGCTCGCAAGCCAACCCAGCAGGTGGATGTCGCGCAGGCCCCCGAGCGCCTCCTTCAGGTCCGGGGCCAGTGAGTGCGACAGCAGGCCGAAGGCGGCCCCTCGCTCCTCACGCGACCGGGCGAGCGCGGCCACGAACTCCACCGGCCGCGAATGCAGCGGCGCCCGGACCGCGGAGAGCGTGTCGTCGAGAAGCGTCCGCGGGCCGCCCAGCAGGCGCGCGTCCAGCAGCGCGGTGAGCGTGCGGAGATCCGCGGCGGCCTCCATACGGCACTCGTCGGGCGTGCGCATCGCGTGGCCGGTCCCGACGCCCAGATCCCACAGCGGATACAGGACGGCGGCGGCCGCTTGTTCCGCCAGCTCCCGGTCGCGATCCAGGTGCAGGATCATCAGGTCGACGTCGGAGCCGGGCGCGAGCTCTCGCCGGCCGTATCCGCCGAGCGCCACCAGCGCCAGCCGCCCCGCTCCGGGACCGCCGGACGGATGGGCGTAACGCGCGAACAGCCGCCGCAGCGCCCCATCCACCAGGTCGGAGCGGCGCCGCGCGGCCGCCCCGCCGTCGCCCATCCTGGGCACCTCGAGCGCCAGGGCAGCCAGCCCGTCGCGCAGGGCGTCGGCTGGGGGAATGCGTCGGGACTCAGGTTCCATAGGGCGCCTCAGAGTGCGTCCGGCCCCATCTCTCCCGTTCGGATCCGGTGCGCCTCCTCCACCGGCAGCACGAACACCTTGCCGTCGCCGATCTTGCCCGTTCGCGCGCTCGACAGGATCACGTCCACGACCGGGCGCACCTGGTCGTCGTCCACCACGACCTCCAGCTGCACCTTCGGGACGAAGTCCACCTGGTACTCGGCGCCGCGATAGATCTCGGTGTGCCCGCGCTGGCGGCCGAAGCCCTGCGCCTCGACCACCGTGAGCCCGGTCACCCCCGCCTCGCGGAGCGCGTCCTTGACCTCGTCCAGCCGGTGCGGCTTGACCACGGCCAGGATGAGCTTCATCCCGGGCTAGGAGGCGGCTTTCTTGCGGCGGGCGGCGGTCGCGGTGCGGGACTTCGCGGTGCGCGTGGCGGTCTTCTTCGGCGCGGCCGCCTTCTGCTTGGTCGCCTCGACCGAGGCCTTCAGCGCCTCCATCAGGTCGACGACCTTGGTCGGCTCGGCTTCGGGCAGGACCTCGATCTCCTCGCCGGCGACCTTCTTCTCCACGATGCCCAGCAGCGCCTCGCGGTACTGGTCGGTATACGCCGCCGGGTCGAACTCGCCCGAGAGGTTGTCGATCAGGCTTCGCGCCATCTGGAGCTCCTGGGGCCGGGGCTTGACCTTGTCGGCCTTCTCGAGCTCGTCGGAGTCGGACGCGCGGATCTCGTCCGGCCAGTACATCGTCTCGAGCATGAAGACGTCGTCGCGGAACCGAAGCGTCGCCAGGTGCTCCTTGTCGCGGAACGAGACCTTCGCGATGCCCACGCGGCCGGTCTCCGCCAGGGCGTCGCGTAGCAGCGTGTACGCCTTGATGCCCATCTCCTCGGGCACCAGGTAGTAGGCCTTCTTGTAGTAGACGGGATCGATGTCCTCGAGGTCGACGAACTGCACGATGTCGATCGAACGGCTGGACTCGACGGGGACGGCGTCGAAGTCCTCGTCGGTCATCACCACGTACTTGTCCTTCTCGTACTCGTAGCCCTTAACGATGTGCTCGTACGGCACCTCTTCGCCGTCGACCGCGCACACGCGTTGGTACTTGATGCGGCCCATGTCCTTGTCGTGCAACTGGTTGAAGTGGAGCGTCTTCTCCTCGGTCGCGGGGAACACGCGAACAGGGATCGACACGAGGCCGAACGTTATGGCCCCCTTCCACATCGTTCTGGGCATGTGATCACCTCCGAGAAACGCACCGGCCGAGAGGTTGCCCGGCCGGGGAACGGCCATTGTACTGCGGAAACAGTGGCGACCCGCGCAGCGGGAGCGGATGCAGGTCACCCCGCTACGATGGCCTGCGATGCCCGCTCGCAAGCGACCGGGGGCCGCCTTCACCGTCGAGTTCCCCACCCCACTGCCCGTCGAGAAGAAGGGCGAGCACTGGTGGATGGAGTCCGACGGGCGCGAGCTCCGCCTGTCGAACCTCACGAAGATCTTCTGGCCGCAGGAGGGATACACCAAGGGCGACCTGATCGCGTACTACTACAACGTCGCGCCGCACATCCTGCCCTACCTGCACGAGCGGCCGCTCACCATGAAGCGGATGCCGAACGGCATGGGGGGGTCCTTCTTCTACGAGAAGGAGGCGCCGTCCCACACGCCCGATTGGATGGGGCGCTGCGCGGTGCCGACGTCGGGGCCCGATTCGCGCTGGGGACCGGTCAAGCACGAGGTCATCAACTACCTGATGGTCGAGGACACGGCCGGCCTGGTGTTCATGGCGAACCTCGCGTGTATCGAATTCCATCCGCTCCACTCGCGCTGCCCGACGATCGAGCAGCCGGACTACCTGTTCTTCGACCTGGACCCCTTCGAGCCGGCGTCCTACCCCGAGGTTCTGGCCGTCGCGCAGCTCGTCAAGGTGTCGTGTGAGCAGCTCGGGCTCACGGCATACCCGAAGACCTCCGGCGCCACCGGCATGCAGATCTACGTGCCGATCCCGCTCGGGCACACGTACGAGGAGACCCGCGACCTGGTCGGCAAAGTGGGCTACCTGCTGCGGCGAGCCGACCCCGACCGCGTGACCATGGAGTGGGAGGTGAGGAAGCGCACCGGCAAGGTGTTCGTCGACCACAACATGAATCGGATCGGAGCGAACATCTCGGCCGCGTTCTCGATGCGTCCGGAGCCGGGCGCGCCCGTGTCCACGCCGGTCACGTGGGAGGAGGTCGAGGCCGGCGACATCCGGCCGACCGACTTCACGATCAGCACCATCTGGAACCGCATCGCGAGCGTGGGCGACCCGTTCCGGCCCGTGCTGGACGCGCCGCAGGACATCTCGCGCGCGCTGGAAGTGCTTGGCGTGGAGCGCGATGCGGGCGATAGCGATCGGGCTCGCGCGAAGAGCGAGGACGCCATCGCGCGGTCGAAAGACCCGAAGCTCGGCGAGTACCTGACCAAGCGCGCGTTCGGCGACACCGGGACGCCGGAGCCGGAGGGCGGGGGCCCGTCGGCGGAGGGCAACTCGTTCGTCATCCAGTGGCACGACGCCACGCGCCTGCATCACGACTTCCGGCTCGAGCGCGACGGGGTGCTGGTGTCGTGGGCGGTGCCGAAGGGGCTGCCGTGGGCGACGGGCGAGCGCCACCTGGCCGTGCAGACGGAGGACCACCCGATGGAGTACGGCGGCTTCGCCGGCACGATCCCGGAGGGGCACTACGGCGCCGGGGAGGTTCGCATCTGGGACAACGGCACGTACGACCTGCTCGAGTGGACCGACAAGAAGGTCAGCGTCCGGCTCCACGGGCATCGTCACACCGGCGAGTACCACCTGGTGAAGACCCAGCAGGGCTGGCTCGTCTTTCTCTCGAAGGACTCGGACCAGCCCGCGCCCGAGGCGCCGCCGCTGCTGCACCCGATGCTGGCCGAGGGTGGGCATCAGCCGTTCGACGCCGAGGGGTGGCAGTTCGAGCCGAAGCTCGACGGCATCCGCACGCTGGTGTACCTGGACGGGCAGACGATCCGGCTCATCTCGCGGACGGGACGCGACCAGACGGCGAGCTATCCCGAGCTCCAGCACCTCGAACGCCGGATCGTGGCCGTGAACGCGGTCGTCGACGGCGAGATCGTCGCCGCCGACGAGACCGGCGTCCCGTCCTTCGAGCGCCTCCAGCAGCGCATGAACCTGGTGGCGCCCAAAGAGATCGAGCGGATATCGAAACGGATCCCGGTCGACCTGTTCGCCTTCGACCTGCTGTGGCTCGACGGCGCCGACCTCTGCGGCCGGTCGCTGTCGGAGCGGCAGGCGCGCCTGCACGAAACCGTGATCGAGGGCAAGCGCATGAACTTCGTCGTCACCGTGCCCGAGTCGGGCGTGGCCTTCTTCGAGGCCGCGAAGGCGCAGCGCCTGGAGGGGATCATCGCGAAGAAGACCTCCAGCCGGTACCTGCCGGGGCGCCGGACGAGCGACTGGCGAAAGATCAAGATCCTCAACCGCCAGGACTGCGTGATCCTCGGCTGGACGCCGGGACAGGGCGGGCGCGGTTCGACGTTCGGCGCGCTGCTGGTCGGCGCCTACCGCGACGGCAAGCTGATGTGGATCGGGCAGGTGGGAACCGGCTTCACCGACCAGACGCTCGCCCAGCTGATGGCGCGGCTGGATGAGGTCGCCGCGGATGCGCCGGCGATCGACGACCCCCAGTTGACCCGGTCGAAGGGCGCGCGATGGACCCGGCCCGAGCTCGTGTGCGAGGTCGAGTTCCTGCAGATCACCGGCGCCGGCAAGCTTCGCGCGCCGTCGTTCAAGGGATTGCGCCCCGACAAGCTTCCCGAGGACTGCGTGCTGGAGACCCCGGCGGGAACGGCTTCGGCCTAGCCGAAGGGTTCGAACCCCACGCGCACGAGCAGCGCGCGGATCTGCTTCTCCGGCATCCCCCGCTCGAGCAGCTCGGCGAACAGCCGCGCCGGCGCCAGCGCCCGTCCGCAGGCGGGGCAGTATGCGAACGACGAGTCGCACGGCGCCTTGCACCAGGGACAGAACCGGACGTCGAAGCGCGCCTCGGGGTCGAGGCCGGCGTCGGCCAGCGCGTCGACGTAGCCCTTCCCGTAGTCCCAGACGACGTAGTCGTCCTCTTTCGGCGCGTACGCCGGCTCGTGCATCCGCGGCTCGCCCGTCTTCAGCATGTGCTCGAGGCTGTCGTGCAGGAGCTCCCAGCCGTAGAAGTGGTTCTCGCCGCAGTCGGTGCAGTTGATGACGACGCCCTTGGCGCCCTGCGCCTCGAAGACCGAACGCATGGAGGACAGGTCCTCCAGGTCGGCTTCGACGTTCTCGCGTTCCTGGGGCTCCAGCGGCTTCGGGGGCTCAGCGTCCTCCGGGTCGCTCGGCTCGTCGATGGGGTCGTCGTCTGGCATGGGATCAACCATCACGTTGGGAATCGGTCATTCGTCCTTCAGCCTGAAGGTCCGGAAGGACTCCGCGAAGGCCATGCCGTGCTCCTTGCCCCGCTGCTCGGCGCGCTCGCGGATCCACTCGTCGACCGGCCAGTCGTGGATCTGGCTCTTGTGGCAACGCAGGGCCTCGACCTTCGTCTCGATGGTCTCGGAGATGTCAACGACCTCGCCGGCGCCATCGGACCAGACGGGCATCCACAGGTTCGGGATCTCATAGGGCTCGAAGCCCTCGTCGAGCAGCTCGGGGAACTGCGGCCGGGTGGGCGCGTCGGGGTTCACCACCGCCAGCCCGGCCATGCCGACGGCGCGGTGGTCCGGGTGGTTGATGTAGCCGCGCTCCTCGTCCCACAGCCGGGCCGGGTCCGGGATGACGAACACGTCCGGGCGGAACCGGCGCACCTCACGGGTGATCGCGCGACGGAGGTCCAGCGAGACCTCGACCATGCCGTCGCGCCAGCCGAGGAACGCGACATTCGACACGCCGAGCACCTTGGCCGCCGCGCGCTGCTCTGCCTCGCGGACCTTCGCGAGCTCGTCGCGATCGGCGCCCGGCTCGTTGGATCCGGCAGAGCCGTCGGTCACGCAGACGTACTCGACGACCGTGCCCTCGCGAGCCCATTTCGCGACCGTGCCGGCCAGGCCGAACTCGGCGTCGTCGGGGTGCGCGAACAGCACCGTCGCCCGCTCGAAAGCCATGACGCTCAGGGTAGCCCACGCACCGGCGAACGACACCACGCGCGCCCTTTCGTCGCGGCGTGTTAGACAGGTACCGTGGCGCGAACGTTGAACGGGCGATGGCCGGTGGTGCTCGCGGCCACGATCGGGGCGATCTGGGGCGTGCTCGCCTACCGGATCCTGTGGGGCGACACCTCGATCGTGGTCACGCGGGAGTTCGTCGTGAGCCTGGCGGGACTGCTTTCGCTGCTACCGGTTCGGATCGTGCTGTACGCGATCCGCCTCGCGGAGGTTCACGTCGCCGGGCACCCGTTCGACTTCGCGGACAACCACGCGTGGATCGGGGTAACGGCGGCAGCCGTTGGGGCGCTGCTGCTTGGCGTGCCGGTTCAGGTGGCAGCGATGGCCGTTCGGCACAACCCGCGACGGAGGGCGATCAGAACCGTTCGACCAGATGAGACCGGTTCGCCGGGGGCTCGTACGGATCCGGCCAGAAGTCGGTGATGCGTTCGATCAGGCCCTCGTCGTTCACCTCGAAGAAGCACAGGCCCGGTTGGGCGCCGTCGGGCGACGTGAACGTGATCCAACTGGCCGCGTGCCGGCCCTCGCCGACGATCCGTTGCACGTCCACGTGCCACTCGCCCGGGAACCCCTCCCGGTTGAACCGCACGTAGGCATCGCGTCCCCGAACGCGCTCCCGCGACGGCGGGGACTGGTATACGACGTCCTCGGCCACGAGCGCCCCGAACGCGTCCCAGTCCCTGGCCTCCGCCGCCGCCCAGTACGCGGCGACGAGCTCGCCCGCGTCGCCGGCCGATGACCCCCGCGCGTTCGAGCCCATCACTCGGGCCGATCCAGGCGTACGTCGGCAAGCAGCGCCTCGGCGCGGTCGATCGCGCCGGTCAGCCACGCAGCGTCCTGCGGCCCGCGCATGTCCTCGCGCGGATAGGCGAACTGGTTCAATGCTTCGTCCGATCCGATCTGGATGCCCTTCGTCTCGAGGTACTCGCCGATCGCGAACTCGAACGAGAACAGCGCCGTCCCGTCCTCGAACGCGTGCACGGTGTAGGTGAGGTAACGGTTCGGGCTCGCCGAGTAGGAGCGCGCTCCGCGAAGCGTTCGCGTCTCGTCCGCCTGGAAGCCGGCCCGAGCGAGCGTCTCCCCGAAGCTCGCGGAGGGTTGCACCACCCGAGCATAGCCCGCCCCCTCTATCGAAGGAGCTCGAGCGCTCCCGTGCCGGCGCGCTCGTGCAAGGCCGGCTCGTCGCCATCGGCCAGCCCCGCGCCGACGGGATCCGACCCGGCGCGCGCCAGCATCCCGCGCGCCTTGCCCACCTGCCCGCGCAGCTCCTCCGCCCCGTTGGCGAGCATCGTCGCCGCGCGCGCCACCTTGTTCTCCAGCGTCGCCTCCACCGCGTCCAGCACGCCGATCAGGTCGCCCAGGCACGCCTCCAGGTCGGCGGCGCCGCCGAACCGCGCGACGATCCCGTACAGGAACAGCAGGACCGGCAGCGCCATCGAATACGGCACCACGATCACGCCGTGCCGGTAGGCGTCGGCGTGCGCGCGGCGAAGGACCGCGTACGCGCCGTCCGGAATGGCGGCCACGCCGACCGGAGCGGTGACGGACGGGTCTCGGTAAGCCGACACCTCGCGCGCGCGATCGGCAACGGCCCGCTCGACCGTGCGCGTCAGCCGGTCGCGCTCGGCCGGGTCGTCGCAGGCGTCGAGCGCGCGCAGCTCGCGGTCGGCCGTCCACTTCGAGTCGACCGGAAGCCGGCGCCCGTCGGGTAGGACCAGGCCGAACTCGACGACCTTGCCGTTGACGCGGAAGTCGGTGACCACCATCGACGGCGGCAGCGTCGCCAGCGCCTCGCGCAGCACGTTCTCGCCGGCTCGGCCGGACGCCTGCCCCCCGGCCAGCACGGCCGAGACGCGGTGCAGCGTCTCCCACCCCTGTTCCTCCCGCGCGCGCCGTTCCTGCTCGCGCACGGTCATCTGCTGAAGCGCCTCGCGCATCGACGCGACTTCGGCGCGCACGCGATCGTCCCCCAGATCGCGCCGTGCCTCGGCGTCGGCCAGCCGGCGGAGTTCGCCGAGCTGCGCGTCGAGCCGGCCGCGGACCTCGACATCGACGGCGGCGGACGGGTCGGGTGGCCGGGCGCTCGATCGGCGGGCGGCCACGGCGATCCCGGCCGCCAGCCCGACCATCAGCGCCGCCACCGCCACGGCGATCGAGGTCATCGCGCTGCCTCCCGGTTCCGGGCCGGACCGATGTGCCGGCCGTCGCCGAGAACGCTACGGGCGGGGTACGACAGGCTCTGACCTGGGCAAACGCAGGCTCGTAGCGCCAGCCGCCGGCCTTGCGGCGTCACCAGACGTGCGGGACCAGCCTCGCCCGGCCGCGTTCGAAGTCCCGGTACGGTTCGCCGAGTTCGGCCTCCAGGGCCGCCTCCTCGACGCGGATGCGGTACAGCAGCGCCGCGGTCGCCGGCACGACGAGCCCGAGCAGCGCCAGCGGATTGTCCACGGCCAGCCCGAACCCCAGGAACGCGAGCAGCAGCCCCGTGTACGACGGGTGGCGAACGAAGCGATACGGGCCGCGCGTGACGACCTGCTGGCCGGCCGTCACCGTCACCACGCGACGAAACGACTGGCCGAGCGTCGCGATGGCCCATCCGCGCAGCGCGACCCCGCACCACGCCACCAGAAGGCCGCCGATCACCCAGATCCACACGTTGCCGAGCCAGTGCAGGTCCGGCACGCCTCGGAGCGCGGCAAAACCGAGCAGGAAGCCGCCGACCGTTCCGACGGCGACCACCTGGTAGCTGCCTCGGTCGCGCGACGAGCTCTGCCAGGGTCCCGCCGTGCGGTCGCCGACGAGCCAGCCGATTCCCGCGTCGACGACGAACAGCGCGATCGCGGTCGCCGCGAGAAGCACTCGGGCGGCGGGCGGAAGGTGTTCGAGGGCGGCCGCAGCCAGCATGCGCTGGCCGGAGATGCTAGCCGACGAATCGACCGGCCCGGTTCGCGTCGAAGACCGGCGACTCGAACGCGATGTCCGTCCCGCGCTGGCGACGCCACTTCGGTTCCACCCACGGCCCGGCACAACACAACGCGAACGCGGCCAGCCACAGCACGACGCCGAACCCCTTGACGCACGCCGCGATGAGGGCCGCGCGGTCCAGCATGTTGAGGTGTTCCGGGCCCAGCACGAACGCCCAGTCGTGGAAGCCGCCGATCAGCTGCAGGCGCTGATACGGCGCGTCGGCGATGTAGACGCTCGCATTCTGCGCGGACGTTGAGGCCCAGGCCAGGCACAGCGCGCCGCCCAGCACGTCGCGGCGCCACCACAGGAAGTAGACGCCGAGGCCCACCGGCACGAGCACCTGGGTGATCGAGCCCATCATCGCCATGACCACCTCGGGCGCCCAGCGCGTGAGCAGGTGGCCGAGCTCGTGGAACCCGAGATCGACCATCCACAGCAGCGGCACGTTCACGCCGCGGACGAACGCGAACCAGCCGAGCACCAGGCAGGCCGCGCCGCCGGCCAGCGACTTCCCCAGGTTGTCCCAGCTCGCGCGCTCGTGCACGCAGGTTGATATCGGCGCGAAGCGCGCCGACTGTTACGTGCGGTCTAGTCGGATGTCCCCTCGGCGCCGCCCAGGCCCGCGAGCTGGCGGAGGGCCGAGCGCTCCGGCGAGTACGCGGTCGGGCGGTCGGCGAACAGCTCAGCGACCCGGCCGGCCAGCTCGGCCGGCTCCCACCGATCGGCCTTCTCGATCTGCGCGACCGGCGTCCATCCCTGGTACAGCTGCACGAGCCCGCCCGTGACGCCGAACACCTGCCCGGTGATGTGCGCCGCCGCGTCGCTCGCCAGGTACGCGACCATCGGCGCGACGTTCTCCGGCGCCAGCGCGTCGAACTGCCCCTCCTGCACGGTCAGCGCGCCGAACGTGTTCTCGGTCATCCGCGTGCGCGCCCCCGGCGCGATCGCGTTCGCCGTGACCCCGTACCGCGCCATCTCCATCGCCACGATCTGGGTGAGCGCCGCGATGCCGGCCTTGGCGGCCCCGTAGTTCGACTGGCCGGCCATGCCGAGGATCCCCGACGTCGAGGACGTGTTGACGATGCGCCCGCTCACCGACTCGCCGGCTTTGGCGCGCTCGCGCCAGTGCGCGCACGCGGCGCGCGTGGTCAGGAAGTGCCCGCGCAGGTGGACCTTGATCACGGCGTCCCAGTCGGCCACGTCCATGTTGAAGACCATGCGGTCGCGAAGGATCCCCGCGTTGTTCACGAGCACGTCCAGCCGGCCGAAGCGCTCCTGCGCCGTGGCGATCAGCGAAGCCGCGCCCGCCTCCTCGCTGATGTCCTCGTGGTGAGCTGCCGCCTGCCCGCCGGCAGCGACGATCTCGTCGACGACCAGGGACGCCGGCCGCTCGTCGGCCCCGGTGCCGTCCCATTCGGCCCCCACGTCGTTGACGACGACGCTCGCGCCCTCGCGGGCGAACAGCAGCGCCTCGCCGCGTCCGATCCCCCGGCCGGCGCCGGTGATCGCCGCGACCTTGCCGTCCAGCATGCCCATGGTTCATCGCCTCCCCTGTTTACGCTCGGATTCGAGCGACGTTCGCGCTCGGATTCGAGCGACGTCTGTGCTCGTTCGATCCTAGGCGCTGCCCCAGGGCACCCCGGGCATGGGCACCGGCCGGCGCACGCGAAGCCGGCCGGTCATCAGGATCAGCGACAGCGCGAACAGCAACGCCGCGTACGCCATGCAGGCAAGGATCAGCCGCGGGATCGAAAAGGACCCACCGAGCGCGACGTCGATCAGCCGGCGCGCGCCCCAGAACGGCAACACCCGTGCGACCACGGCGTTGCCGCTCAAGCTCAGCTGGATGCCGACGACGCCGATCAGCACGAGCGTCGCCTCGAGCTCCTGGGGCACCAAGGTCCCGATCGTCAACCCGAACGGCACCGCGATGAACGCGACCAGCCACACGGCAAGTCCCAGCATCCACGGGTGCTCCGGTGAGGACACCGCCGCCATCACCGCCGCCGACGCGCCGGCCACCGGGAGCCCGAGCACCTCCAGGAACATCAGCCGGCCCGCCACCAGCTCCCAGGGCCCGAAGCCGGCCAGCACGAGGCGCTGATCGGCCTGCCGGGACGAGAGCACCGAGAAGATCGACGCGCCGCCGACGGCGAACGCGATGGCGATGCCGCCGGGGATCACCGCCTGGTGCCGATCCGAGGTCGTGAGCGCCGCGTAGAACGCCAGCGGCAGGACGATCAGCAGGATCAGCGCCAGGCGCCGCCGCAGTAGGTCGCGGCCCTGCATCTCCGCGACCATGATCAGCCGCGCGAACCGCTTGCGCGCGTCCATCAGCCGCCGCCCGTGCCGTGGGGCTGGACCGCGCGGGACGGGTGGACCTTCAGCTCGATCACCCGGTCGACGCGCGAGAGCTCGGCCAGCATGTGCGTCACGATGACGATCGCCTTCCCGCGGCCCCGCCACCGATCCACGTGGTCCCAGAAGTTGACGTAGGTCCCGAGGTCGAACCCCTGGTACGGCTCGTCCAGCAGCAGGATCGGCGGATCGCCGAGCAGCGCCAGCGCCAGGTTCAGCTTCTGCCGCGTCCCGCCGGACAGGTCGCGCGCGACCGTGCGCTCGTCCAGCGGGAAGCCGAACTCCTCCAGCAGCGCCCGGCCTTCGCGGAGGGCCCGCGGCCTGGGGATGTCCATGCCGGTCCCGAAGAACGCCAGGTGCTCGTCGGCCGTGAGCAGGTCGAGGACGCCCGGCTCCTGCGGGCAGTAGCCGATGCGCCCGGCGGCGGAGACCTCGCCGCGGTCGGATTCGATCAGTCCGGCGCTCACGCGCAGCAGCGTCGTCTTGCCGGCGCCGTTCTCCCCAACCAGCGCGACCGTCTCGCCCGCGGCGACCGACAACGAGGCGCGCTCGAGCACGGCCTTGTGCCCGAACCATTTCGAGATGGCGTGGGCACGGATCAGCGGCGGCGGCGACGCGGACATGAGGGGCCCACAGGCTAGCCCGCCGCGACCGCGCGGGCGAGCATGCGCGGCCTACGCCCTCCGGGGAGGCGATGGGACCTTCGGCCTAGTGCAAGTGTGGGTTTTGTGGCACTCGCAGCCGCCACCCATTGACGCTCCAACATCCACCGGTCTACCGTCGACCGGCTGTGAGCCGACGCCTTCGCTCCTTCTTCCTGATCGCCGGAGCGCTCGCCTCCTGCGGGGCGATCGTCGCGACTTCCGTTTCGCCGGCGCAGGCCGCCGCCACCGACGCGTGGCCCGTGTTCCGTGGCGACAACAGCCACACCGGCTTCGATTCGAACGAGACCCAGATCACTCCCGGCAACGTCGGGACGATGACCATCGCCTGGACGGCGACGACCGGCGGCTACGTGACGTCCTCGCCCGCGGTCGCCGACGGGGTCATGTACGTGGGCTCGTCGGACGGCCTGCTGTACGCGTTCCCGGCCAACGGGTGCGGGGCCTCGACGTGCGCCCCGCTGTGGACAGCGGACGCGCACGGGATCGTCTCGTCGTCACCAGCCGTGGACGACGGCGTCGTCTACGTCGGATCGCAGGACGGCCACCTGTACGCGTTCCCCGCGGACGGATGCGGACAGGCGACGTGCGAGCCGCTGTGGCGAGCCAAGACGTTCGACGCGATCGAGTCGTCCCCCACGGTGGCGGGAGGGCTCGTCTTCATCGGCTCGGGCGACGGGCGGCTGTATGCGTACGATGCCGCCGGGTGCGGCGCCGATCGCTGCCTGCCCGTGTGGAGCGGCAGCACGTACGGCAACATCGAACAGTCCTCTCCGGCCGTCGCCGACGGCACGGTGTTCATCGGTTCGTTCGACTCGGGCCTGCACGCGTTCTCCGCCTCGGGGTGCGGCAAGGCGCACTGCGACGAAGTGTGGCGGGGGCGCACCGGCGGGTTCGTGCAGTCGTCGCCGGCCGTCGCCGACGGGATGGTGTACGTCGGCTCGTACGACCATCGCCTCTACGCGTTCGCGGAGGGCGGGTGCGCGCCGAAGGTCGTCTGCCGGCGGCAATGGTCGGCGTCGACGGGCGGGATCATCACGTCGTCGCCCGCGGTGGCCGACGGCGTCGTGTACGCGGCCTCGTACGACGGCCGGGTCTACGCGTACGACGCGAGCGGCTGCGGCAAGCTCGTATGCCACGAACTGTGGCACGCGCCGGCCGGGGCGTTCGTCGCGTCGTCGCCCGCGGTGGCCAACGGCGTCGTGTTCGTGGGGTCGACCGACGGCCGCATCCTGGCCTTCCCTGCCGAAGGCTGCGGCGCGTCGCGGTGCACCGCCCTGCTGAAGGTGCGGACCGGCGGGCCCATCTTCTCGTCCCCGGCCGTTGCCAACGGCAACGTGTACGTCGGGTCCGACGACGACAACGTCTACGTGCTGTCCCTGCCCTCGAGCAGCTGAGCCTCGCGTGGTCGGGGAAAGTTCCCTGCGGTAGGCTTCCCCGGCTTCGGCTTCTCCCCCGAAGGGCAGGAGGTTCCGTCCATGCTCGAGGTCGTGCAGCAGGCGGTGGCGGCCGCCCGGCGCTCGGGCGCCGGGTACGCGGATGCCCGGTTCGTCTCGGAGGAATCCGAGTCCCTCACGGTCAAGAACCAGGAGATGGAGGGGATCGACCGCTCGCTGTCCGAGGGCGTGGGGATCCGCGTGCTGGTCGACGGCTACTGGGGCTTTGCGGCCACGGCCCGGGTCGAGGAAGCCGAGATCGAGCGCACGGCCTCGCTCGCGGTGGAGATCGCTCGTGCAGCCGCTCGCCTGCCCATGGAGCCCGTGCGGCTTGCGGACGTGGCGCCCGTCCAGGCCGAGTGGTCGACGCCCGTTCAGGAGGATCCCTTCACCGTCGCGCTGGACGAGAAGGTGGCCCTGTTGATGGAGGCCAGCCGCCGCGCCCAGGAGGTGCCGGGCGTCGCGTTCGCCGAGACGATGCTCGATTTCTACCGTCGACGGACGTTCTTCGCCTCCAGCGAGGGCGCGGCGATCGAGCAGACGATCGTGAACTCCGGCGGCGGGCTGGAGGTGACGGCCATCGCCGACGGCGAGATGCAGCGGCGTTCGTTCCCCAATTCGTTCCGGGGACACATCCTGGCCGCCGGCTACGAGCACATCCGCCGCATGTCGCTCACCGAGGAGGCCGAGCGCATCGCCACCGAGGCCGTCGAGCTGCTCACCGCGAAGGACTGTCCGAGCGAGGTCACCACGCTCGTGCTGGACTCGTCGCAGGTGATCCTGCAGATGCACGAGTCGATCGGGCATCCCGTGGAGCTCGACCGCGTCTTCGGCATGGAGGAGGCCTATGCGGGCACGTCGTTCCTGACCCCGGACGACCGCGGGAAGCTCCGCTACGGCAGCGACCAGATCACCGTGGTCGCCGACGCGACGCTTGCGGGCGGCCTGGGCTCGTTCGGCTACGACGACGAGGGCGTGCCGGCCCAGCGCACGACCGTCATCGATGGCGGCGTATTCCAGAACTTCATCTCGGGCCGCGACACGGCCTCGGTGCTCGGCCTGACGTCGTCGGGCGCGATGCGTGCCGACGGCTGGCAGAACCTGCCGCTGATCCGGATGACGAACATCAACCTCGAGCCGGCGCCGGGCGGCGGGACGCTCGCCGAGATCATCGGCGACACGAAGGACGGCATCTACATGAACACGAACCAGTCGTGGTCGATCGACGACAAGCGCGTCAACTTCCAGTTCGGCTGCGAGATCGCGTGGCGGATCAAGGACGGGAAGCTGGCCGAGCTGTATCGAAACCCCAACTACACCGGGATCACCACCGAGTTCTGGGGCTCCGCGGATGCCGTCGGCGGCCGCGAGGAGTGGACGGTCTGGGGCACGCCCAACTGCGGCAAGGGCCAGCCCGGCCAGACCGCCCGGGTTGGTCACGCCGCCCCGCCCGCTCGCTTCCGCGGCGTCCAGGTGGGGGTTCGCTGAGGTGGCCGGGCTGATCGGACCCGACGACGTCCGCAAGATCGCCGACGCGGCGCTCGACGTGGCCGGCGCCGACGGCGTCGAGGTGCTGCTGATGCACGAGTGGGGCGGCCTCACGCGGTTCGCCTCGTCGTCGATCCACCAGAGCACGTGGCGCGAGGACACGGGCATCCGCGTTCGGGTCGTGACCGACTCGCGCGTCGGCGTGGCTTCGACGAACGACTTCTCAAAGGACGGCGCGCGCCGTGCGGCGGCCAGCGCGCTGGAGATGGCCAGGGTCGCGGGCCCGGATCCCCTGTTCCCCGGCCTGGCGCCGAAGGCGGAGATCCCGCCAAAGGATTCGTACGACGAGGCGACGGCGAACACGACGCCACAGGATCGCGCCGACGGCGTCGCCACCCTGGTCGGGCAGGTCGGAGCCGGGTTCCGCGCCGCCGGAGCGTTCGAGACGGCCGCGCTCGAGATCGCCATCGCGAACTCCGAGGGGCAGTTCTGCTACCAGCCGTACACGCAGGCCAGCGTGACCACGGTCGTGTCCGGCGGCGAGGGCGGCGCCGGCACGGCCGAGCAGAGCGCCGGTCGCGTCGGGGAGATCGACGCCGAACGCATCGGGGGCGAGGCGTTCCGGGGCGCCCACGACAGCCAGAACCCGCACGACGTGGCGCCCGGGGCGTACGAGGTGGTGCTGGCGCCGCTGGCCGTCTCTACGTTGATGGGCTTCCTCGCCTATGTCGGGTTCGGCGGGCGCTCGATCACCGAGGGCCGCTCGCCGTTCTCCGGCCGCGCCGGAGAACGCGTCGCCGCGGAGTCGATCACCGTGGTCGACGACGCGCTGGACCCGGAGTCGCTCGGGCTCGCGTTCGACTTCGAGGGGACGCCGAAGCAGCGCACGCCGCTCATCGAGCGCGGCGTCTTCGTCCAGGGAGTGCAGGATCGGCGAAGCGCGAAGCAGAGCGGCACGGAGTCGACCGGCCACGCGTTGCCGCCGCCCAATCCCGAAGGGCCGTTCCCGCTCAACCTCGTCGTGCAGGCCGGCGACGCGTCGTTGCAGGACATGATCGCGGCCACGAAGCGCGGCCTGCTGGTCACGCGCTTCCACTACTCGAACATCGTGCATCCGATCGAGACGGTGATCACCGGGATGACGCGCGACGGCACGTGGCTCATCGAGGACGGGGCCATCGCCCACCCGGTCAAGAACCTTCGCTACACGCAGTCGATCCTGAAGGCGCTGTCGGACGTCCAGATGGTGGGACGGGACCGGATGGTCGCCGGCGAGTTCTTCTTCGCCGCCTCGGTCGTGCCCGCCCTCAAGATCGCTTCGTTCAACTTCAGCGGCGCCAGCGACCACTAGGGACCCCCGGTGGCGCTCGCGGTCGTCCTGCTCCTGCTGGGCGCCGCCGCGATATTCGCCGGCGCCAGCGGCGCCTCGCGCGGGATCGCCGGATTGTCGTCGCTGCGTGGCGCGCCCCCGCCGTTCGTGGGGGCGCTGCTTCTGGGGTCCAACCTGGGGCCCGCCGTGCTGGCCGCGTACCTGGCGGCCCGCGGCGATGCGCTCGCGTCGGCCCCGGCGGCGCTCGGCTCGGCCGCGTTCCTGCTCTGCTTCGGAATGGCCGCGATCGTGTCGATCGGCACCGGCCTCGGCGAGCCGGAGCCGGGCACGATCGTGTATCCGGCGGCGGTGTTGTTGGTGGCCGGCTTCGCCATACGCTCCGACGTCGTGAGTCGCACGGCCGGCGCCCTGCTGCTCGTCGCGTTCGTCCTGGCAGCGTGGCTGATGCGAGGCGAACGCGCTGCGGAGATCGGCGCCGAACGGCTGCGTCAGGAGGCGACGCGCGGGCTTCGCATGCCGGCGTGGGCGCTGGCGGCCGGCGGGCTCGTCCTGACGGTGGGCGGCGCCGCCCTGCTGACCGAGGGCGGGTCGCGGCTGGCGGGCGCCGGCCACCTGGCCGGAGGGTTCGTCGCGGCGGCGGTGATGGGGCCGCTCGCGAGCGCCGCCACGGTGCGCGCGCTCGCACGCGCCGCGCGCACGGGCGAGCCCGGCATCGCGGCCGCGAAGGTGCTGTCGACGGCCTCGTTCTCGATGGGCGCGCTCGGCCTGGCGGCCGTCATCGGTCCGGCGGTGCTCGACCCGGCGGCCACGGTCACCTACCTGGCCGTCGTGGCCGCGTTCGCGCTGGACTCGGTCACCCTGTTGTGGAGCTCGCTCGCGGACTGGCGGCTGGCCGCCGCATCCGCCGCGGCCGGCGTCGGGTGGCTCTGGCTGGCCGCAAAGGTCTGAGCGCGCTGGCGGCGAAGGTCCGAGCCCGGCGGCGATCGAGGTCCGCAGGCGCAGCCGGGTGGGTCGGGACGTTCGGCCGTGGGCGGCTGAACCGCCCCGACGCTAGGCTGTGATGGTTCCGTCCGACCTCGCGGAAGGGAGCCATCCATGCAGGCAGGCGACATCATGCACCGCGACGTGAAGACCGTGTCCGCCGACGTGACGTTCACCGAGGCCGCAACCACGATGCACGAGTACAAGATCTCCTCGGTCCTGGTCGTCGACGGCGAGCGGCCGGTGGGCATCGTCACCGAGCGCGACGTGGTGAACCTGGTGGCCGACGGGCTGGACCCGGCCGCCACGCGCGTGGGCGACCGCATGACGACCGACCTGGCCACCGTCGACCGCCGCGCCGACCTGGCCGAGGCCGCCCGCCTGATGGGCGAGCGTCGCATCCGGCACCTGCCCGTCGTGGACCGCGGGGCCCTGGCCGGCATCATCTCCATCCGCGACCTCACGGCGTGGGCCGTCGAGGAGCTCACCGGCGGGCACGAGCTGGCCGACATCGAACGAAGCTCCGCCGCGCTCGCCGCGGCCGTCGAGGCGAAGCGCCGCACCTGATCGCGGGCTAGCCCTCGCCCGAGGCCGCATCCTCGAACGGGTCGCGGGGATGCTGCAATGAACCCAGCTGCGCCACGTCGCGCGGGAAGAACAGCGCGACGGTCCAGTCCATCACCACGCGAACCTTCCGGTTGAACGTCGGAATGCGCAGCAGGTGGTACGAGCGGTGCACGAACCACGCCGGGAACCCGCGGAGGCGCACGCCAAGGACCCTGGCCACGCCCTTGTAGCGCCCGAGCGAGGCGATCGAGCCGAGCGAGCGGTAGCGAAACGGCTCCGGACTGCCTCCCCGGATCGTGGCCACGACGTTGCGCGACAGTTGCCGCGCCTCGCGCAGGGCGTGCTGCGCGGTCGGCGGGTACGTGCCGCCGGAGGCGGCATCGGGGATGGCCGCGCAGTCTCCCGCCGCCCACACGTCCTGCGCGCTCGTCGCCCGCAGGAACGCGTCGGTCTCGACGCGACCGCTGGCGTCCAGCGGGATCCCGAGCTGGGCGAGCAACGGGTGCGCCCGAACCCCGGCCGTCCACACGATCGTGTCGGCTTCGAACGACTCCCCGTTGGACAGCCGCACGACGCCGTCCTGCGCCGACTCCAGCCGCGTCTCGAGGTGCACCTGGATGCCCCGGCGGCGAAGCAGCTCGGTCGCGTACGCCCCCAGGCTTCGATCGATCTCCGGCAGGATGCGCGGCGCGGCCTCGACCAGCACCCAGCGCATCTGCTCGCGCGAGACCGAGCGGTAGTAGCGGGTCGCGTCCCGCGCCAGGTCCTCGAGCTCCGCCAGCGCCTCGACGCCGGCGTATCCGCCGCCGACGAACACGAACGACAGCGCGCGCGCCCGCACGTCGTCGTCGTCGGTGGACTCGGCCAGGTCCATGCGGTCGATGACCTTGTTTCGGAGGTAGATGGCCTCCTCGACGGTCTTGAAGCCGATGGCCCGGGCGGCCAGGCCCGGGATCGGCAGCGTTCGCGACACGGATCCCAGCGCCAGGACCAGCACGTCGTAGGGCAGGTCGTACGCGCCGCCCGGGTTCGGACGAACCGTCGCCGTTCGCCGCTCGTGATCGATCCCGGCCAGACGCCCGGTGATCAGGCGCGCCCGCTTGAGCACCGTGCGAAGGGGGACGACCACGTGGCGCGGCTCGATGTTGCCCCCGGCCGCCTCGGGCAGGAACGACTGGTAGACCATGTAGCTCTCGGGGTTGACGAGCGTGACCTCGGCCTCGTCCGAGCGAAGCCGCCGCAGGCCGAGCGCGACGAACAGGCCGACCTGCCCGCCGCCGGCGATGAGGATCCGAACGGGACCGCGCACCGACATACCGAAGGCCGAGGCTAGCAGCGGCCCGGGGCACGTCACCGCCCCGCGATAGCATCCGGATCGACGCCCATCCAACGGGAGGCCTGCCGTGGATCAGCCGTACCTCGAACCCAACGCGCGCGAGTTGGAACGGATGCGCGCCCTGGTGGCGCGCCTCGACGACGACGCGCTTCGCCGCCAGGTGAACCCGCACTGGACGGTGGCCGGCGTGCTCGGCCACATCGCGTTCTGGGACGAGCGCGTGCTGTTTCTGGCCGGCAAGCTGGAGCGCGGCGACGCGTTCACCGCCTCGGACGACGAACCCGAAGAGGTCGACTGGATCAATGACTCCTATCGGCGACTGATCCACGCGATCGAGCCGCGCGAGCTGGCCGAGCTGGCCGTTCGCATCGCGGAGGAGACCGACGCGCGCGTCGCCTCGATCCCCGCGGAGCGCATGTACCCGGCGGATCCCGGCAGCATCGTCAACGCCCTGCGCGCCGGCCACCGCGGCGAGCACCTCGACGACATCGAAGCGGCTCTGGGCGCCGGCACGGCGCCTTGACGGCAACGGGACGAACCGGGCACACTCGGCACCCGGCGACCGGCCCTTCGCCCTCGGCGGGGGGTCGTTTCGTTTCTCCGCGCGCGGGCAGGAAGAAGCCCGGAGGAAGGCGGGACGTGGACACGAAACCGCAGGTCCGGATCGACGCCCAGGTCGAGGGCCGTGCGGCCGACGTCCTGACCCCCGACGCGCTGGCGTTCGTCGCCGCGCTGCATCGCGAGTTCGATCCACGCCGGCGCGAACTCCTGTCGGCTCGCAGGCAACGGCAGGCGGCGCTGGACGCCGGTGAGATGCCGTCCTTTCCGGCGGCGACGGCATCGAAGCGCGCCGGCGCGTGGACCGTTCCCCCCGCCCCCGCCGACCTGCGCGACCGTCGCGTCGAGATCACCGGGCCGGTCGAACGCAAGATGATGATCAATGCCCTGAACTCCGGCGCGAGCGTGTTCATGGCCGACTTCGAGGACGCGAACGCGCCGACGTGGTCCAACGTCGTCGAGGGGCAGGCGAACCTGATCGACGCCGTCCGGCGCACGATCGAGCTCACCGACGTCAACGGCAAGCAGTACGCGCTGCACGATCGCACGGCCACGCTGCTGGTCCGGCCGCGCGGGTGGCACCTGCCCGAGCGGCACGCCCGCGTCGGCGACGAGGCCGTCTCCGCCAGCCTGTTCGACTTCGGCCTGTACGCCTTCCATAACGCGAGAGAGCTGCTGGAGCGGGGCAGCGGCCCCTATCTGTACCTGCCCAAGCTCGAGAGCCGGCACGAGGCGGCGTTGTGGCACGAGGTGTTCGCATTCGCCGAGGACGAGCTCGGTGTCTCACGGGGGTCGGTGCGCGCGACCGTGCTGATCGAAACGATCCTGGCCGCGTTCGAGATGGACGAGATCCTGCACGCGCTCGGCGAGCACGCGTCGGGGCTGAACGCCGGCCGGTGGGACTACATCTTCAGCGCGATCAAGAAGTTCCGCTCGCGGCCGGAGTTCCTGCTGCCCGACCGCGGGAAGGTGACCATGGACGTGCCGTTCATGTATGCCTACACGGAGCTTCTGGTTCGAACCTGCCACCGGCGCGGCGCGCACGCGATCGGCGGCATGGCCGCGTTCATCCCGAACCGCCGCGACCCGGAGGTGACGGCCGCCGCGCTCGAGAAGGTGCGCGACGACAAGCTGCGCGAGTCGGGACAGGGCTTCGACGGCACGTGGGTCGCCCACCCCGACCTGGTGCCGACGGCCCGGGACGTATTCGACGCGGCGCTCGGCGACCGGCCGAACCAGCTGGAGCGGGCGCGCGACGACGTGAACGTGTCCGAAGCGCAGCTCCTTGACGTCCACGTCGACGGCGCCGAGATCACCGACGCCGGGCTGCGCGCGAACGTGAACGTCGGGGTCCGGTACCTGGCCTCGTGGCTGCGCGGGGTCGGCGCGGCGGCGATCGACAACCTGATGGAGGACGCCGCAACGGCCGAGATCTCGCGCTCCCAGGTGTGGCAGTGGGTCCACCTCGCCGCGGCCACGGACGATGGTCGAACGATCGACCGCGAACGGGTGCGGGCGGTGCTGGACGAGGAGCTGGCAGCGATCCGTGCAGCGGCCGGCGACGACGAGTTCGCCAAGGGCCGGTTCGAGGACGCGCGGTCGGTGTTCGAGGACGTGGCGCTCGGCGACCCGTTCGTGGAGTTTCTGACGCTGCCGGCGTACGAGCTGATCGACTAGGACGCTACCGGGATCGAAACGCGAGAGGAGCGACGAATGACCGATCCGAAATGGGAGACTCGGGCGCGCGAGCAGGCCGACGCGCTTCGGCGGGAGTGGGCGACCGCCGCGCGATGGACGGGCGTGGAGCGCACGTACACCGCCGACGACGTGGTTCGCCTGCGGGGTTCGTTCCCCGTGGAGGCGACCCTGGCGCGGCGCGGCTCAGAGCGCCTGTGGGGGCTCCTGCACGACGAGGCTTACGTCCCCGCGCTGGGGGCGCTCACCGGGGGTCAGGCGGTCGAGATGGTCAAGGCCGGCCTGAAGGCCATCTACCTGTCGGGGTGGCAGGTGGCCGCCGACGCGAACCTGGCCGAGCACGTGTACCCGGACCAGAGCCTGTATCCCGCGAACAGCGTCCCAGCGCTGGTGCGCCGCCTGAACAACGCGATGCGCCGCGCCGACCAGATCCACTGGGCGGAAGGCAACGCGTCCACCGAGTGGATGGCGCCCATCGTGGCCGACGCCGAAGCGGGCTTCGGCGGCCCGCTGAACGCGTTCGAGCTGATGAAGGCGATGATCGAAGCCGGCGCCGGCGGCGTGCACTTCGAGGACCAACTGGCCTCCGAGAAGAAATGCGGCCACCTGGGCGGCAAGGTCCTGGTCCCGAGCTCCCAGTTCGTGCGAACGCTGTCGGCGGCCCGGCTGGCGGCCGACGTGGCCGGCGTCCCCACGGTCCTGGTCGCTCGCACCGATGCGCTGTCGGCGACGCTGCTCACGAGCGACGTGGACGAGCGGGACCGCGAGTTCGCGACCGGCGAGCGGACGGCCGAGGGCTACCTCGTCGTGCGCCCGGGCATCGAGGCGGCGATCGCGCGGGGGATCGCCTACGCGCCGTACGCCGACCTGCTGTGGTTCGAAACCTCCACGCCGGATCTGGACGAGGCGCGGGCGTTCGCCGAAGCGGTTCATGCCGTGCATCCCGGAAAGTTGCTGGCGTACAACTGCTCTCCGTCGTTCAACTGGAAGCGCAAGCTCGACGACGAGGCGATCGCGGCCTTCCAGCCGGAGCTCGGCGCGTTGGGGTACGCGTTCCAGTTCATCACCCTTGCCGGCTTCCATCAGCTGAACGCCGGCATGTTCGACCTGGCGCACGGGTACGCGAACGAGGGGATGCCCGCCTACGTCCGCCTGCAGGAGCGCGAGTTCGACATGGAGGCCCTGGGCTACTCCGCGACGCGGCACCAGCGCGAGGTCGGCACCGGGTACTTCGACCTGGTGGCCCAGGCGGTCGCCGGCGACGAGGCATCCACCCTCGCGCTGAGGGGATCCACCGAGGAAGCGCAGTTCCAGCGCGAGGGCCGCTGAGCCACTGATGGAGCCCGTCGAACAGCCGCCGGCGACGGCGGACGTGGTCGTCGTGGGCGGCGGCGTCGCCGGCGCGGCCACCGCGTTCCACGCCGCCCGCGCCGGCCTTCGCCCCGTCATCGTCGAAGCGCGCGCGGCGATCTGCACCCTGACGACGCCGGCGGCCGCCGGTGCGTTCCGCCTCCAGTTCGACGACCGCGACGAATGGGACCTGGTGCGCGAGTCGGCGGAGCTGTTCCTGAACTTCGCCGAGATCACCGGGCAGGTCCGATATGACCTCGGCGTGCGTCAGGCCGGATACCTGTGGCTCACCACCGACGAGGCCGGCGCCGACCGGCAGCGCGAACTGGTTGCGCGGCAGCAGGAATGGGGACAGACCGACATCGAGGTCCTGCCGGGCGACGAGGCGCGTCAGCGGTTTCCGTTCGTCGGGCCGAACGTCGTGCAGGCGCGTTGGCGCGCCGGCGACGGATTCCTCGACACGAAGCAGCTCACCTACGGGCTGGCCGAGGGGTCGGGCGGGACGGTCGTGGTCAACTGCCGCGCCACCGGCTTCGACATCGAGGGCGGGCGCGTGACGGCCGTTCGGACCGAACGGGGGCGGATCGCGGCCGGCGCGGCCGTGATCGCCGGCGGCCCGTTCAGCCGGGCGCTGGCGGCCACCGCCGGGGTCGATCTGCCGGTCGAGTGCATCCTGCGGCAGAAGCTCATCATGCCGAACGTCCCCCAGGTGCCGGCCGACGCGCCGATGACGATCGACGACGACACCGGCGCGCACTGGCGTCCGGCTCTTGCGGGCGCGTGGCTGCTGCACACCGACCCCGCGACGCCGCCGAGCCCGCCGATGGAGGAGGTTCCCACCGACAGCGCGTTCGCGTTCCGCCTGCTCGATCCCGACAGCCCGGTCGCCGCGGCCCGGACGGTGCCGTTCTGGCGCGACGTGTGGGATGAGGGCGCCGCCCACTGGCTGCTGCAGGCGGGGCAATACGTGGTGACGCCGGACCACCTGCCCGTGATCGGCGCCACGACGGTCGAGGGCCTGTGGCTGAACACGGCGTACGGCGGCCACGGCATCATGGAGAGCCCCGCCGGCGGCGCCCGCCTGATCGACCTGATGACCGGCAAGGCCGACCCCGCGGCCAACCCGTTCCGCCCCGACCGCCCCTTCGTGCCGCGCGACCAGCCGACCCTGTAGGCCCGTCCATCGAACAAGCCGGCCCACTACAGTGGCGGGCATGCTGACGGGAGCCCTCGCCGCCGCGGTGACGCCCCTGCGCGACGGCGGCGATTCCCTGGACGAAGCGGCATTCGAGCCGCTCGTGCGGTTCCTGGCGGACGGCGGACTGGACGGCATCCTGGCCCTCGGCACCACCGGCGAGGGCGTGATGCTGTCCCTCGCCGAACGCCGCCGGGCCGTCGAACGGTTTCTGGACGCGAGGCCGGAAGGCTTCGCCGTCGCCGCGCACTGCGGCGCCCAGACCACGAGGGACACGGCGGCGCTCGCCGGGCACGCCGCGGAGGCCGGCGCCGACGCGGTCGCCGTCATCGCGCCGCCGTACTACGCGTTCGATCCGGACGAGGTGCGAGAACACTTCCGGAGCGCGGCGAGCGCGTGCTCCCCGCTGCCGTTCTACATCTACGAGTTCTCGGCGCGCAGCGGATACGCGGTGGCGCCCGAGACGGTCGAGCGGCTTCGCGACGACGCGCCGAACCTGTCGGGGCTGAAGGTCTCCGACACACCATTCGACGCCGTGCGGCCCTATCTGTCGCTGGGGCTCGACGTGTTCATCGGGTCCGAGCCGCTCGTGCCGGAAGGCCTCGAGCACGGGGCCGCCGGCACCGTGTCCGGGCTCGCGACCGCCTTCCCCGAGATCGTCGCCGGCCTGGTGCGCGGCAGTCCACAGTCGCACCTGAAGGTGACCCTGCTGCGCGAACGGCTCGGCGCCATCCCGTTCCAGGCGTCGATGAAGGCGATCCTGGGCGCGCGGGGCGTGCCCGTCGGGCCGGACGTCCGCGCGCCGCTGCGCACCCTGACCGACGAGGAGCGCGACGTCGCGTTGGAGGCCCTGCGCACGGTGACGGCCGAGGACTGAGCGCGCTCAGGTCTGCAGGAACCCCTGAGGGCCCTCGGGCGCCGAGGGATCGCAGGCCGCACCCCACGGCCTCGCCGGCGTGGCGGACCCCACCGCCGGGCCCGGCGAGCGTTGGTCGGGGTTCACGTCGACGCTCGCGTTGCGGATCCGGATCCCGATCCGCGCCAGGCTCGCGGAGGCGGGACCCGAGACGAACACACCGAACCGGTCGAATGTGGAACCCGACCGATCCTCGAAGTACCCGGATGTCGGGCAGAACAGCACCCGCGACGCGGCGCGCGGGCTTCGATCGGCCACCGCGACCGGGTGCGACCCGTTCGTGACGACGAACAGGTGCAGGTTGGTGACGTACACGACGCGCGCACGCGCCAGGTCGGCCGTGGCCCCGATGCGGACCCACCCGCGGTCGCCGAGATAGCCGATCGACACGACGACGACTCCCACGAACACGAGCCCGGCGATGACGGCGATCACCGACCGGCGACTGCGTCGGCGACGCCGCCCCGGGACTGGCCGGTGGCCGTTGCCGGAGACCCCGGGCATGGACATCGCGCGGTTACCGCGCCGCGCCGGCCTTCAGCTCTTCCGCGCGGGCCCGCAGCCGTTCGAACTGCTCGGGCGGCGTCGTCCGCGAGCCGAGCCGCACGGGA
>DASXAQ010000126.1:0-19474 GCA_036406615.1 Actinomycetota bacterium
CGCCCGACACCGTTGCGACGTGGGCAACGCGCGCGTCGCGGAACGTGCGCCGCGCATCGGAGACCGGCATGACTTTCACCGCAGCAATATAGGACAGCGCCTCGAAGTTGGAGCCCCCGCCGAAGTCGCGATCCGGCCGGACGCCGCACGATTCAGCGGAGCAGCACCAGGACCGCCATGATGGCCATCACGGCCAGCACGGCCAGGAACACCGTCGCGTGGTACTGCGAGGGGCTGGGGCTCGGCAGGCCACCCGGGTTGCATTCGCGGCAGGCCGACTGGCCCCACGGCACCCCGCGGCCGCACCGCACGCACCGATCGTACGAACGCGTCATCCCGCGCCCTCCGGCCATCAGCCGTGGACCTCCGCGCCGTGCCCGGCCGGCTCGTCGTGATCGACGTGCCGCCACTGCCGGCGCGTGTCCGTGATCCAGCCTACCGCCGCCGCCACGAACAGGAGGCCGCCGACGGCCAGCAGCCACGGGGCCACCAGGACCCCCAGCACGATGCCGACGGCCGACAGGGCGAACACGGCCGGCCAGATCGTCGGTCCGACGTGCGGCTCTTCCTGCTCGACGACCTCGGCCTCGCGACCGGCCTTGCGGACCGCCAGCAGCGCGTACAGGCCCAGGTAGGCGAAGCTCGCCGCCGTCATCGCCAGCAGCACGGTGGTCTGCTGCTCCTTCTGCAGGTACCAGTAGATGACCGCGTCGATGGCGAACGCGCCGCCGAACAGCAGCCCGATCCGCGCGAAGACCCTCATCACGACACCGCCGCGAAGAACGCCACGTAGAGCGCGATCGTCAGGGCCACGACGAAGAGCCAGTAGACCGCGAGGGCCTCGGCGGGATCGCGGCGCAGCGCCAGTTCGCCGGCGGCGGCCTGCTGGGAGACCATGACCAGGAACACCACGCCCCCGATGACGTGCGCGAGCCCCAGGCCGTTCATCAGATAGAACAACGACGCGTAGATGCCGTCGTTGATGCCGAAGCCCAGGCTCGAGTATCCGGCGATCTGGAGCACGCAGAAGGCCACGCCGAGCACCAGGGTGGCCACCAGCCACTTCGTCACCCCGGCGCCGCCGCGCGTTCGAACCGAGCGCACCACCAGCGCCATCGGGATCACCGATACCGCCATCACGATCACCCCGGCGGTCGGCAGCCCCATGTCCGGCAGCGGGATCTTCAGCGGCGGCCACGCCGGCTGCTGCGAGTACACGGCGGCATAGATGCCGAAGAACGCGATGAAGAACATCGTCTCGGAGGCGACGAACAGCACCATTGCCATGACGGACGAGCTCGTGCCCCGGACGGCCCGCGCGTCGAACTCGGCCCGGTCGACGGCCCGCGCGCTCACGATCCGCCTCCCGTGGCGCCGTCGGCCGCCGCCGTGGCCTTCATCCGCGCGTCGTAGACGGGGCGGTTGGAGCGGACCGGCGGCAGGCGGTCGAAGTTGTACGCCGGGGGCGGCGAGGTCGTCGCCCACTCCAGTGTGTTCGCCTGCCACGGGTCGTCGCCGGCGCGCCGGCGCTTGCGCACGGAGAGGAACAGGTTGACCAGGAACACGATGATCGAGATCGCGATCAGGTACGAGCCGAGCGTCGACAGCTGGTTCAGGAACGTCCACCCACGGGTCGGGCCGTACAGCGCGATCCTTCGCGGCATCCCGCGGATCCCCAGGATGTGCATGGGAAAGAACGTCAGGTTGAACCCGATCAGCATCAGCCAGAAGTGCCACTTGCCGAGCCGGTCTCCCAGGTAGATGCCGCTCATCTTCGGGAACCAGAAGTAGATGCCGGCGAACACGCCGAAGATCGTGCCGCCGAACAGCACGTAGTGGATGTGCGCCACCACCCAGAACGTGTCGTGGATCGCGTAGTCCATCGCCGGCGACGCCATCCAGACGCCGTCGATCCCGCCGATCAGGAACATCGCGATGAAGCCGAGCGCGAACAGCATCGGCACTTCGAAGCGGATCTTGCCTTTCCACAGCGTCCCCAGCCAGACGAAGAACAGCACCCCGGTCGGGACCGAGATCATCTCGGTCGTGGCGGAGAAGAACGACAGGTTGGTGATCAGCCCCGTCGTGAACATGTGGTGCGCCCACACGGTGAACGACAGGGCGGTCACGAGCAGGAACGCCAGCACCAGGCCCTTGTAGCCGTACAGAGGCTTGCCGGCGAACACCGGGATGATCTCCGAGACGATCCCCCAGGCCCCCAGGATCAGCATGTAGACCTCGGGGTGACCGAAGAACCAGAACGTGTTGAGGTAGTACCCGACGCTTCCACCGTGCGCCGGATCGAAGAACGTGGTGCCGAACCGGCGGTCGGATAGCAGCATGACGAGCGCTGCGGTCACGACGGGCGTGGCGAGCACCACCAGCAACGACGTCGAGAGCGTCGCCCACGTGAACGCCGGCAGCCGCATCATCGTGAGCCCCGGCGCCCGCATCCGAAGGATCGTGACGATGAAGTTGATCGCGCCCAGGATCGAGGCCGTCCCGACGACCATCAGACCCAGGATCCACAGGTCCTGCCCGGTGCCCCCCTGGGTCGACAGGGGCACGTAGGCGGTCCATCCGGCCGCGGCGGCGCCCCCGGGGACGAAGAACCCCGACAGGATCGTGAGCCCGCCGACCGGCAGCAGCCAGAACGACAGCGCGTTCACACGCGGAAACGCCATGTCCAGCGCGCCGATCTGCAGGGGCACGATGTAGTTCCCGAACCCGGCCAGGAACGGGAAGATCACCAGGAAGATCATGATCGTGCCGTGGATCGTGAACACCTCGTTGTAGGCGTGCGCCGACAGGAAGGTGTTGTCCGGCTGCGCCAGCTGCGTTCGCATCAGCAGCGCGAGGATGCCGCCGACGGCGAAGAAGATGAAGGAGTTGACCAGGTACATGATCCCGATCTTCTTGTGATCGGTGGTCGTGAGCCATTCGAGGATGCGGCCGCCGCGCGGGGACGGGGCCATCGCCTCCTCTCGGACTTCGGTTACCGCCATGTGGTTCGCCTCGCCTTCGTCACGCGGGATTGACGATGAACACGCCCGACATGGCGGGCCCATGCACCTGACATTGGAAGTAGTAGTGCCCCGGTGGGAGCGTCGGCAGCTGATCGGTATGGCTCGCCACACCCGCGAACTGTCCGGTCTGGAAGAACTTCTGATGTCGGTCGGGGCTGTCGAAGATCGCGAAGTTGTGGTTGATGCCGGCGTCGTCGTTCACCACGGTGATGGTGGTGGGCTGTCCCGCCACGATCGACAGGCAGTTGGTGTTCCAGGAGATGTTCTTCGCGGTGATCGTGACGTTCCCGGGATGGGCGGGGCAGGTGACCTTCAAGACGGCCTCCTTCTCCGCCTTCACCCACGCCTGGTAGTCGATCGGCGAGACGACCCGCATCACGAATGACATCCGCGAATGCCACAGCCCGCAGAACTGCGCGCACTGGCCGGGGAACGTCCCGAGCTGGGTGGGCGTGAACGTGAACACGTTCGGGTGCCCCGGGATGGCGTTTCGCATGAACAGCAGCGCCGGCACGAAGAACTCGTGCATGACGTCACGCGACACCAGCGTCATCTTGATCGGCTCGTCGACCGGCACGTCGAACACCAGGGGCTGCTTCAGCGTCTTGCCGGTCACGACCAGGCCCTCGCCCTGGTAGTAGGCGGTCCATTCCCACTGGAACCCCTCCATGCGGATGTTCACCTGGGGATTCGGGTTCACCGCGTCGACGGACGCCAGGACCCGCTCTCCGAACGGGAACAGCAGGGACACGATGGCCAGCCCGATGAGGAAGAATCCGACCACGATCGGGGCGCGCCCCTCCCGCTGGGGCGGCTGGCCCTCATCGCCCTTTCGCCGGCGAAACGCCACGAGCGAGAACAGCAGCCACAGGATCACCCCGGTGAACACGGCGCCGGCCAGCACGAAGATCGTGACGTACAGGTCGTGGACCTTCTGCGAGGTCGGGGCGATGCCCTGGTAGGCGCAGCCGGGAGCCAGCGCGAGCGGCACCAGCAACGCCGCCGCGATCACCGCGACCCGGCGCGGAGACGACGGTCCCCCCCGAAGGCCCCTCATGCCCCTGCTCTCCTTCGAGTTACGTCACGGTGAACGACGCGTACATGCCGATCGAGACGTGCGTCGGCCCGTTCTCGCCGCCGTTTGCCTTGCCCGTCTGCCAGCACGCGATCGCGTAGTTGCCCGGCGGCAGGTACATCGTCTCGACGATCGAGGCGCCCGTATCGACGGAGCCGAAGTCCCCTGCGATGTGCAGCCAGTCGTCCTCCGAGTCCGGACCCTTCGCCTTGGCGTCGGCCGCGATGTCGGCGGCCGTCTTGCCCGCCGGCAGCGCGATCGGGATCATCTCGTGCGTGATCGGGAACGACTCGTTGTTCTTGAACACGATCTGGTGGTATCCGGCCGACAGGGTCGCCGGCATGCCGTGATACCGGAACTGCTGCACGAAGACCTGGATCAGGTTCGGCGTCGCAGCCGTGTTCGTCGTCCGCCCCTTCGAACAGCCGGTGGCCATGAGCATGACGGCGGATACGACGGCGACGCCGACCATCGCCGCCTTGCGAGAACGTGGCCTCGTCCCACCCGTTGCCCTCATCCAGCCCCTCCGTGTCCGGAGGCCTCCCGCACGGGACGTCCGGGCGAGCGACCTCGCCAGTCGCAACGCACCAACCGTGTCGGATGCTATGGAGGCCGGCGCAGCGAATCAAGCACGATGACAGGACTGTCATGTACGCGCCGCGTCGCAATCGCACCGAATTGCGCGTCTCGCGGTTCGCCATCGTGCTCGAAGCCCGAGGCCGCAACGCCTGCCACCCGCGCGCGAACCCCGCGTTCGTCCTGCCATCGGATGACAGAACTGTCATGGATGGGGACCATTCGGCCCTTGTTGCCCCCCGGGAGCGCGACCTAAGCTGCTGCGGGGTGCGCTCATGAACTCGGAGGGACTGGGGGCCGCGGAGCCGTCGGCCGGGACCGGCGCCGAACGGGTGCTGGTCATCGACGACGAGCGCCGGATCCTGAACTTCGTCTCGCGCGGACTGCGCGCCGAGGGCTACGAGGTCGACGTCGCCGACGACGGGCAGGCCGGCCTGGCCGCGGCGCTGGCGCGGCCCTACGACCTGGTGATCCTGGATCTGCTGATGCCGGGCATGGACGGCCGCGAGGTCATCCGCCGGCTCATGGAGCGCCGTCCCCGCCAGACGGTGATCGTGCTTTCCTGCCTGACCGACACCGAGTCGAAGGTCGACAGCCTGGAGCTCGGCGCCGACGACTACCTGGCCAAGCCGTTCTCGTTCGACGAGCTGCTGGCCCGCGTGCGCGCGCGGTTGCGCGGCGCCCGCCGCCCGCCTGCCCAGATGAACGTCGGCGCACTGACACTGGACCCCGTGCGCCGGGTCGCCGACGCGGGCTCGGGCCCCGTGCCGCTGGCCGAGCGGGAGTTCCTCCTGCTGCAGGAGCTGATGCGAAGCCCCGGGCAGATCCTGTCGAAGGAACGGCTGCTCTCGGCGGTGTGGGGCTACCACTTCGACCCCGCATCCAACGTCGTGGACGTGTACGTGGGGCGGCTGCGCGCCAAGCTCGGGACGCAGACGATCGCGACGCACCGCGGGAAGGGCTACTGCGTTGACACGGCCTGATCGCCGTGAGTGGCCGATGCACATGCAGTGGATGGACGTGGCCTGGATCGCGTTCACCATCGCGAACCTGGCCGCCATGCGGGTGTGGGCCGACTGGGAGACCGTCCCGTTCCACTTCATCTGGGTGAGCCTGACGCTGCTGTACGGGTTCCGCGTCTGGCGAACCGGCCCGACCGTGCTCGCCGTCGTGTTCGTCGTCGTCGCCACCGGCGCCGTGCTGTTCTCCGACTACCTGATGCACGCCCAGCCGATCGACGAGCTGACCGAGGTTCCGCTGATGACGGCGATGTTCCTCGCGATGGTGTGGCACGCGCGCAGGCGCCTGATGGCCACGCAGGAGCTGAAGAAGGTGTCCGACACCAACTACCGGCTCCTGCAGCGCGAGCAGCAGTTCATCCAGGATGCGTCCCACGAGCTTCGCACGCCGATCACCGTTGCCCTCGGGCACGCCGAGCTCATCCAGCGCGCCACCAAGGACCCCATGGTGGCCGAAGACGCGCGCGTGGTGACCGACGAGTTGCTGCGCCTCAAGCGGCTGGCCGACCGCCTCCTCCTGTTGGAGTCGACGCAGGCCGGTTCGATCCACCCGGTGCCGGTCGAGCTGGACTCGCTCGTGGCGGAGGCCCTCCGCCGCTGGGCGCCGACCCCACGACGGTGGGTCCTGGGCAGGGCCGACCCGGCCACCGTCGATGCCGATCCGGACCGGATCTCCCTCGCCCTGGACGCCCTGGTGGAGAACGCCGTCGAGCACACGCTCTCGACCGACTCGATCGAGCTGTCGGTGATGTTGAACGGCGGGACGGCGGCCGTCGCGGTCACCGATTCGGGGCCGGGAATCGATCCGAAGGACCTCGACCGGATCTTCGACCGGTTCGCGCGCGCCGACGCCGGGCGAAGCCGCGAGCGGGGCGGCCTGGGGCTCGGGCTGTCGATCGTCAACGCCGTCGCCACGGCGCACGGCGGTTCCGTCCGGGTGCGAAGCACGCCCGGACAGGGCTCGACGTTCGAACTCGTCCTGCCCACGCGACCCGCACTCCCGACGCGCTCGGATCCGCGACGCAGCGCGAGCGCATCGACGGCCGGCCCGATCGCGAGCGACGGTCCGGCGGAGGGTCAGGCCGAGCCGGCGCGATCGGGATGAACGATGCGACCCTCCCGCGTCGTCGCCACGCCGTAGACTTGCCGGCGGTTCGTCCCCTCCACGTCCCGAAGGACACGGTGTGAAGCGCCTACGCATCCTCAGCGCGGTGACGACCGCGGCCACGTTCGCTCTGGTTGCCGTCGGCGGCGCCGTGCGCGCGACGGGATCGGGGCTCGGCTGTCCGGGATGGCCGAAGTGCTACGGCCACTGGTTCCCGCCGTTCGGACAGCACGGGAGTGCGCTCGAGCATGCGCTGATCGAGTACTCGCACCGGTTTCTCACGTCGCTGGTGGTGGCGCTCATCGCATGGCTGGTGATCGAAGCGTGGCGCCGCGGCGGCGCCGGCCGCCGAGCCGGAGTGCGGGCCGGCGGCACGGCGGCGATGGTCCTGATCCTGGTCCAGGCCGGCCTCGGCGCGGCCGTCGTCAAGAGCGAGCTGAACCCGGTGCTGGTCACGGTGCACTACGCGAACGCGATGCTGCTGGTCGCGGCCCTGGTGTTCGCGACCGTCGCCGCGTTCGTCGACCTGCGCGGCTACCGGGCCGAAGGAGCGAAGCGTCGGTTCGCCGGACACGCCCTTGGCGTGACGCTGGCGACGTACGTGCTGATCATCCTCGGCACGTACGTCCGGGGCCGCAACGCCGGCCTGGTGTTCTCCGACTGGCCGCTGATGGGCGGCCGTGCCGTCCCGGACTTCTCGATCCCACTCGCGGCCGTCCAGTTCGCGCACCGCTTCGCCGCGCTGCTGGTGTTCGCCGGCATCGCGGCGCTCACCGCGCTCGCGTGGGGCCGCGAGCGGGACCGTCCGCCCGTGCGGACGTTCGCGCTGCTGTCGGGGGGCCTGTTCGTGGTGCAGATCCTGGCCGGGGCCGCGCTGATCTGGACGCACCTGTCGCCCGGGTCGCGCGTCGCACACGAGACGATCGGGAGCCTCGTCTGGGGCGCGCTGGTCGCGACCACCGTGCTCGCGTACCGGCTGCGTCCGGCCCGCCGGGACGAACCGGTCGTCGACCTCGAGCCGCCGGGGATGGCCCGGGCCCCCATCGCGGGCGGCTCGGGCGGCGTCGCCCTGGCCACGGCGCCGGCGCTGACCGAAGCCGAGGTGGCCGCGCCCCCCGCCCCCCCGGAGCCCCGCGCCCGGCCCGCGTGGCTCGAACACGCCGGCGCGTACCTCGCCCTGACGAAGCCGAGGATCATCGTGCTGCTGTTGATCACGACGGTCCCCGCAATGATCCTTGCGGCGGAGGGATGGCCGTCGACCGCGTTGGTGCTGGCCACGCTGTTCGGCGGCACTCTGGCCGCGGGCAGCGCCAACGCCATCAACTGCTACATCGATCGCGACATCGACGAGCTGATGCGTCGCACCCGGCGACGGCCACTGCCGGCGCACCGGGTGGATCCTCGGCGCGCCCTGGCGTTCGGCGTTGCGCTGGGCGTGGCGTCGTTCGTGTTCCTTGCGCTGACGGTCAACGTGCTGGCCGCCTCGCTTGCCCTGGCCGCCAACGTCTTCTACGTCTTCGTCTACACGCTCGGCATGAAGCGGCACACGCCGCAGAACATCGTGATCGGCGGCGCGGCCGGCGCGATGCCCGTCCTGGTTGGCTGGGCCGCCGTCACCGGCCGCGTGGGACTGCCCGCGGTCATCATGTTCCTGATTGTCTTCTACTGGACCCCGCCGCACTTCTGGGCGCTGTCGATCCGCTACGAGGCCGACTACCGGGCTGCGGGCGTGCCGATGCTGCCGGTCGTGCGGGGGCTCGACGAGACGACCCGCCAGATCCTGCTGTACTCGATGCTGCTGTTCGCCGTGACGCTGCTGCTGTATCCCATCGCGCGGCTCGGGGCGCTGTACCTGGCGGCCGCCGTGGCCCTCGGCGTGTGGCTGTTGTGGGACGCCGTGCGCCTTCGTCGCCTGCGCACGGTGCCGAACGCGATGCGCCTGTTCCACCACTCGAACACCTACCTCGCGCTGCTCTTCGCGGCCGTGGCCGCCGACCCCCTCGTGCACGCCGTGCACTGAGGGGGACGACGCGCCCTCCACCGACTCGTTCCTCGCTGCGGCGCTGATCGTCGGCGCCGTCGCCCTGCTCGCCGGGCTCGGCGGTCTCGCCGTGGTCGGAGCCGTCTCGTGGCGCCGGACCCGCGACCTCCGGCATGGCAGCCGGGCCGCGGCGCCCGATCGGGGACTTCGACACGGCGGCTCCACGTCGCGCGCCACGCTGCTGGCGGCGCTCGGTGGCGCCGGTGCCACGGTCCTGGCCGCCGCCGCTCCCCTACCGCAGGGCACGAGGCTCGCGGCCGCGGCGCTCGGCCTCCTCGTGGTCGTGGCAGGAACGGCGGCGCGCGTCGTGGGGGTGCGTGCGTCGGCCGAAGCCCTGACGATCCGCTACGCGGCCAGGCCGCCGTTCACCGCGCGATGGAACGAGATCAACGAGCTGCAGCCGCCCGCCTGGCCCCTCGGCGGCTGGCGGGTCCGCGCCTCTACGGGCGCCCGGACCCTGATGCCCTCGGACGTCTTCGGGAACGAGGCCGTGCTGGCCGTGATCGTGGCCCGGGCGCGGCTGAGGTTCGATACGGGCGCCTGGCGGCTCAGCCCCCGCCCATCGCCCGCGCGCGTTGGGCCGCCTCCTCCTCGCGATCCAGGCGGGCGTCGATCCGGGCAGCCTCGAGTTGATCGTGGCGCATCCACGCAAGGGCCAGGATCGTGACCGAGCCGAGCAGGATCAGGTCCCCGGCGATCCACATGAGCGCGCCCCCCCAATGCTGGTCGGTCAGCGGGCTCGGGCCCCACGTCCTGGCCACCAGCAGGTAGTGCGGGTACAGGACGTCGGTCGCGGAGAAGATCGCCAGCGCCGTGAACGTGTTCACCGGCGCCGCCAGGAACACGTAGAAGAGCCGGGCCGGGAACGAGAGCCGCCACGCGCCGGGATCCAGCCCCACCACCGGCCACCAGAACAGCAGCCCGGTGCTGAGGTAGATGGCGTGCTCGCCCACGTGCACCCAGGGGCTCTGCAGCGCCGCCTCGTACAGGGGCGAGAAGTGGGTGAAGACCATCGCGGCCGCGAACAGCGCCCACGACACGACGGGGAACGTGAGGACCTTCACCGGGCGGCTGTGCAGGATCGGCAGCAGCCACCGCCGGCGCGTGGCCGGAGTGCTCGCCCGCAAGGCCAGGGTGATCGGCGCCCCGAGCAGCAGGCACACCGGCGCCAGCGTCATCAGCACCACGTGCTGGATCATGTGCACCCACAGGAAGATCCCGGCGTACACGTCGATGGGCGAGTTCAGCACCAGCACGAGCAGCGCGAGTCCGGAGAGGAACCAGGCCACGCGCCGCTGCGGCCACGGCGACCGCGGGTACAGATCACCGACGCGCCGCGCCCCCGCGAGGTACAGCCCCGCGGCGGCGGCGATCGGCACGACGACGAACGGCGCGAACGTCCAGGCCGTGAGCACGTGCCACCACCCCGGCGCGGGAACGTAGGTGGTCGCGGCGAGGGGGATCACGATCTCCATTGTCCGTCACCATTCCGCAGGAGGCAGGTCCTGTGCAGGTCGCGGAGGGGTCCGGCCGCCGCTATCATGCGGGTGAACGCCTCCGGAGCCGCGATCGGTTGGACGGCCGCCCGGAGCCACTACAATTCGACCCCGTGGCCAGTCCGCGTTCGCGGGCTGCGCGGCGGGGGAAGAGGGACGAGTGACGGAACGACGTAGGAACTCCTGGAGGCGGCGGGTCGCGTTCTCGCGCATCCTCCCCGCAGGGCTTCTGCTGGCACTGTTGTCCTCCTGCACCATGCAGCCTGCGTCGAACCACGCGTCGCAGACCCGGACCCTGTACGACATCACGTTCGTGTTCGCCGCGGTCATCTTCGTGATCGTCGGCGGGCTCATCGTGGTCTCCGCCATCAAGTTCCGGAGCAAGCCCGGCGACGACACGCTCCCCAAGCAGATCCACGGCAACACGAAGCTGGAGATCGTCTGGATCGCCGTCCCCACGGTCATCGTGCTGGTCCTGTTCGTCCTGTCCGCGCTCACACTGGGCAAGATCGACACGGCCGAGGCGAACTCCATGACGATCAACGTGACGGGCTTCCAGTGGGAGTGGAAGTTCACCTACCCGTCGTACACGCTGGCCGACGGCACGGCGCTGGCCATCACCGGCGTGTCCGGGCCGCTGGACGCCCAGCCGGGCGTTCCGGCCTCGCAGTGGCCGACGCTCGGGCTCGAGCTGAACCAGCCGGTGCACTTCCACCTGGAATCGGACGACGTGATCCACTCGTTCTTCATCCCCGTCTTCCTGTTCAAGCGCGACGTCATCCCCGGGCACCCGAACGATTTCTGGCTGACGCCGGACCGCGCCGGCTCGTTCGTCGGCAAGTGCGCCGAGCTCTGCGGCCTGTACCACTCCGGGATGCTGTTCAACGTCAGGGTCATGCCGAAAGCCGAGTTCGACCAGTGGATCCAGCAGCAGCTGGCGGCGTTCCAGAAGGCGCAGAACGCGTGCAAGACGCCCCAGAACGGGGTCATCCAGGTGGTGGCCAAGAGCATCCAGTTCAACACGAAGTGCATGCAGGTGCCCTCGAACGCGGTGACCAAGATCGACTTCAGCAACGAGGACCCGGGCACCCCGCACAACATCGAGGTCTACACGAACTCGTCGGCGACCACGCGGCTGACCGGGGCGACCGGCCCGACCAATACGATCGTGGGCGTCTCGCAGACGACGTACACGATCCCGTCCGGGCTGCAGCCCGGTACCTACTATTTCAAGTGCGACGTGCATCCCGGCATGAACGGCAAGTTCGTGGTGAAGTAGGTCGAAGGAGGAAGCGTTGGCCGTCACCCAAGTCCCCACCGAGCTGGCCGAGCCCGAACCGTCGTTCGGGGCCCGGATCCTGGGCTGGATGACGACGACCGATCACAAGAAGATCGGGATCCTCTACATGGTCACCGCCTTCCTGTTCTTCCTGATCGGCGGCATCCTCGCCCTGCTCATCCGCTCCGAGCTCGCCAGGCCCGGCCTGCAGTTCGTGTCCGACCAGACGTACAACGAGCTGTTCACCATGCACGGCACGATCATGATCTTCCTGTTCGTGATGCCGGTGTTCTCGGGCTTCGCGAACTACGTCATGCCGCTCATGATCGGCGCTCCGGACGTCGCGTTCCCGCGGATCAACGCGCTCTCGTTCTGGATGGTGCCGGCGGCGGGGCTGATCATGCTGTCCGGATTCCTGGTCAAGGGCGGCGCCGCCGCGGCTGGCTGGACCAGCTACACCACGCTGTCCGAGCAGTCGGCGCAGCTGGGCGAGCACGGGCAGGACCTGTGGATCGTCGGGCTGGTGATCATCGCGGCCGCCTCGCTGCTGGGATCGATCAACTTCATCACCACGATCCTGAAGATGCGCGCGCCGGGCATGACGATGTTCCGGATGCCGATCTTCGTGTGGAACACGCTGGTCACGTCGCTGCTCGGCCTGCTGGCGATCCCGGTGCTGTCGGCGGCGCTGATCATGCTGTTCATCGACCGCAACCTGGGCGGGAGCTTCTTCGATCCCGTTCACGGCGGCAACACGATCCTGTGGCAGAACATGTTCTGGTTCTTCGGCCATCCCGAGGTGTACATCCTGATCCTGCCCGCGTTCGGGATCATCTCGGAGGTCATCCCGGTGTTCTCGCGCAAGCCGCTGTTCGGGTACCGGGCCTTCGTGTTCGCCACGCTGTCGATCGGCGCGCTGTCGTTCGCCGTGTGGGCGCACCACATGTTCGCGACCGGCGCGGTGCTGCTGCCGTTCTTCAGCTTCATGACGTTCCTGATCTCGGTGCCCACCGGCGTGAAGATGTTCAACTGGATCGCCACGATGTGGGGCGGCAAGATCAAGATGGCCACGCCGATGCTGTTCAGCATCGGGTTCCTCGCGATGTTCCTGATCGGCGGCATCAACGGCGCGTTCGCGGCCGTCGTGCCGGTGGACTTCGCCATCACCGACACGTACTTCGTGGTGGCGCACCTGCACTACGTCCTGTTCGGCGGCTCGGTGTTCGCGATCTTCGCCGGGTTCTACTTCTGGATGCCGAAGTTCACGGGCAAGTTCCTGTCCGAGCGCCTGGGCAAGTGGCACTTCTGGATCATGATCATCGGGTTCAACCTGACGTTCTTCCCGATGCACATGCTCGGCCTGATGGGCATGCAGCGCCGGATCGCCGACTACCCGGCGAACGAAGGGCTGACCGGCTACAACGAGATCGCCACGGTCGGGGCGTTCCTCATCGCCGTGTCGATCCTGATCTTCATCTGGAACTTCGTGTCGACGCTGCGCAAGCCGCGCACGGCGACCGACGACCCGTGGGAGGCCAACACGCTGGAGTGGGCGACGTCTTCGCCGCCGCCGCCCCAGAACTTCACTCACCTCATCCGCGTGCGTTCGGAGCGGCCGGTGTTCGACTGGCGCGAGGGCCGAAAAGCCCTGGACCAGGCCGAGAAGGAGATGCAGCCATGAGCGCGCGGCCCGCGCCTCCGCCCTCGGTCACGGTCGGCCACAAGCCGAAGGGCATCCCGTCCGCCCTGCTCGGAATGATCCTGTTCGTCTCGTCGGAGATCATGTTCTTCGGCGGATTCTTCGGCGCGTACTTCGACGTCCGGTCCCAGCACACGGTGTGGCCGCCCGCGGTTCCGCCCATCGAACCGCTCGAGATCTTCCCGATCGCCACGATCCTGACGATCCTGCTGGTGACCTCCAGCTTCACGATGCAGGCCGGCTTCTTCGCGATCCGTCGCGGCGACCGGCGCGGCCTGATCCGCTGGATCAAGGTCACCCTGGCCCTGGGCGCCGCCTTCCTGCTCCTGCAGCTGTACGACTACTCGCAGCTGGGGTTCGGGATCCGTGACGGCATCTTCGCCACGTTCTTCTACACGATGACCGGCTTCCACTTCGCGCACGTGTTCGGCGGCGCGCTGTTCCTGTACGTGATCATGATGCAGGCGTACCGCGGCGAATTCTCCGCCGACGACTACACGGGCGTGGAGGCCGCCACGATCTACTGGCACTTCGTGGACGTGGTGTGGATCGGGCTGTTCCTGACGTACTACGTCCTCAAGTGACCGGGCTCATGGAGTTGCCGGACGTCGCGGGCGGGAGGCACGCGTGAAGGTCGGAGCCAACCTCTTCCTGCTGCTCGGCGCCTTCGTCCTTGGCGCCGGGGCGGTCTACGGCCTGTGGGGGCACGAACTGGCCGGCACGTTCTACCTGTGCGTGCTCGGGGTCGCGTTCATGTACCTGTCGCACGTGCTGCGACTGGCCGCGGCCGCCGAGCCGCGAGAGACCGAGGAGGACGCGCCGTCGGGCGTTGGCGGGCCGACGCCCGGGTCGCGCGAGGACCTGACCCCCGAGCCGGTCGCGGCTCACGCGTCGGCGCCGAGCCTGACGCCGTTCTTCATGGCGATCGCGATCGGCCTGGTCGTGCTGGGCCTGGTCTTCTCGGGGTGGCTCGCCCTGCTGGCCGCTGCCGCCGGGGCTGTGGTGCTCTTCGCCTGGTACCTCGAGTCCGCTCCGCGCAGGGCGGCCGAACACGCAGCCGCCGAGCACGCGGCTCACCTGCTGCACGAGTCGCAAGCGTCGCACGCCCACGACGCCTCGGGGGACGGGTCGCACGCCGCGCCCGCCGACGGCTCGGGCGATGCGACCGATGGGACCGAGGCGACCGCCGAAGCGCCCGAGGGCGGCGCGCCGACCCCGGACGGCGACGCGGTGGCCGCCGACCAGGACGCCTCCGCCCAGCAGTAGGCCTCGCCGAACCGCCGGCCCCTCAGATCGGCGGCGAGAAGCGGTTCACCTCGTTCAGGACCGGGCTCAGCAGCTGCACCCACAGCCCGGTCACCAGCAGGACGCCGATGGCCACCATGATCACGCCGCTGATGGCGGCGAACACCCGGTAGTGGCGGCTGAAGAACCGGAACGCGCCCATCATCTTCGTCACCCCGAGCCCGACCAGGAAGAACGGCAGGCCGAGCCCCGCGGAGTAGGCCAGCAGCAGCCCCACGGCCCGCACCGTGCTGCCCTGGTTCAGGGCCAGCGTCGCCACGGCGCCGAGCACGGGCCCGATGCACGGCGTCCAGCCGACGGCGAAGGCCATCCCCAGCGGGAACGCGCCGGCCGGCCCCGGCCGCACGCGCGACAGCAGCGGGCGCTCCTCGCGGTACAGCCACGTGACCCTCGCGCGAAACGCGTACAGCAGCATGAACACGCCGAACGCGATCACGAACGCCCCGGCGACCCGCTGCCCGGTATCGGACCGGATGAACCGGCTGGCGGCGCTGGCGCCGAAGCCGAACACCACGGTGAACACCAGCGAGAAGCCCAGGATGAACAGCAGCACCGGCAGCAGCGGCCGCCGCGCGAGCTCGCGATCGGACTGCACCACAGCGCCTTCGCCCGTGACGAACGACAGGTACCCGGGCACCAGGGGCAGCACGCACGGCGAGGCGAACGAGACGATCCCTGCGGCGAACGCCAGCGCCGGACCCCACCAGGCGCCGCTCTCGATCACCCGGGCGGCGTCGGCGATCAGCGGCGTCTCCGGCGTGGCGAGGTCATGTCGCGATCATCTTCTCAAGCCTTCGCACGCCCGGGGGTCGCGGTTCTGCCACGCCACTTGCCGAAGGCCATTGGATGTCGCATAGTGAACTCGATGCTTGTGAACGCCTTCACAAGCCCAGGACGCCGGCGGGGGCGCGCGTTGGCTGGAAGCGCCAGTTCGGACCGGGGCGCTCGGTGTTTGAGGGGCCTGTTCCGCCGCTGCTATGATGCGCCGCGTTTGAGCCCCCTGAAAGAAGGTCGATGAACCTCGTTCCGAAGGGCGCACAGGAGCGCCTCGACACGCTCCTGAAGGAGTTCGAGTGGACCTGGACCAAGGCCGCGGTCGCCTCGTTCCTCCTGTGGCTGCTGGCAATCGTGTTCATTGCCGTCATTCCCTCCTGGTGGCTGTACTTCGCCGGCAACACGCTGCACTGGACGGGCCCGCCGACGGGCGCCGGGGGCAAGTGGTCGTTCTGGCTGAAGCAGGGAGCCGACCTGGTCGCCATCATGCTGTTCTCCATCCCCACCGGGCTGTTCATCGTCGTGCCCTACTTCGTCCAGAAGCAGCGCCGCAAGCTGCGCGGGCAGGACATGAGCCGGGCCAGCGGAGGGTATCGATGACCCCGCGCGCGATCGGGGAGGTGAGCTAGTCCGATGCCCTTCGTGAAGACCGAGGTGGACATCAAGACCGACTACGCGGTCGGGTCCGTCGACGCCGGATGGCTCCAGCAGGGCGTGAAGTCGCCGAAGCACCTGATGCTGGACCCGGAGCCCTGCATCCTGTGCCGGGCCTGCGAGGACGTGTGCCCCTGGAACGCCATCTGGATGATGAGCCCGGACATCGTGGGGCAGTCACCCGACGCGTCGGTCGGGTCCGAGATCAAGGAGTCGTACGCGCTGTTCGTCGTGGACGACAACGCGTGCACGCGGTGCTCGGTGTGCGTGGAACGGTGCCCGAGCGACTGCCTGTACTACGCGCGGCTTCCCGAGGACACGGGGGGCACGCGTCCCCTGGCGGCCGTGCCGGAGTCACAGCGCGCGGATGCCGAGGCCGAGTAGCCGCGTGAGCGAGCGGGGGGGACCGGGAGTGGCGGAGTGAAGCTCAAGGTGCCGACGCCGACCGAGGCGTTCGACTTCGTCCGCGAGTCCGAGGTCTGGAAGTCGATCTTCCGGCCGGGCTCGGTCTTCCGGAAGGGCTACAAGGACACGCAGCGCGACCGGGCGCTCGCGACGATGAACAACGTCCTGTACCACCTGCACCCGACGAAGGTGAAGCGCCACGGGCTGAAGCTGACCTACACGTTCTGCCTGGGCGGTCTGTCGTTCTTCCTGTTCGTCCTGCTGACCATCACCGGCATCTACCTGATGTTCTTCTACCGGCCGGCCGCCTCGACCGGCAGCGCCGTCGCCTACTCCGACATGCAGGCGATCCGGACCACGGTGTTCTTCGGGGACCTGGTCCGCAACATCCATCGGTGGTCGGCGCACCTGATGGTCTTCACCGTCACCCTGCACATGGCGCGGGTGTTCTACACGGGCGCCTACAAGCCGCCGCGCGAGTTCAACTGGGTCGTCGGCGTGATCCTTCTGTTCCTGACGCTGGGCCTGTCGTTCACCGGCTACCTGCTGCCCTGGGACCAGCTGTCCATCTGGGCGGTCACGGTCGGCACGTCGCTCGCCGGCTACTCGCCCCTGGTCGCGAAGCAGGTGCAGTTCGTCTTACTTGGGGGCCTCGTCGTCGGCCCCAATACGCTCTTACGCTGGTACGTGTTGCACGTCCTGGCGTTACCGTTCGTGCTCGTGCTCTTCCTGGCCGTCCACTTCTGGCGGATCCGCAAGGACGGCGGGATCAGCGGTCCGATGTAGGGGTCCAGGGGCATGCCGAGAGACGAATCCGAGATCGATCGCGAAACCTTCGACAAGGTCCTGGCCGACGAGCTGGCCAAGGGCACGGACCGGCGGGTGGCGGAGGGCCGGGCGCGGGCTTCGGCCGTGCGCGCGTACCGAACCAAGCACGGCATCGCCCCGAAGCCGCCGCGAGCCGCCGGCCAGCCAGCGGCCGCCGCTGTGGCGGCGGGCGACGGAGACGGCGCGGCGTCGCCGGTTGCCGCGGGCGTGGCCGCCGCGGTCGCGACCGGGCCGGCCGCGGCGAGGACGGCGCCGGCGCCCACCGGGCGCGTGCCCGCTCCTCGCGCCGGAGCACCGGACAAGCACCGCCTGCTGGCGCTGGTGGCGCCCGAGGGCATCCAGCGGGTCCAGCGGGAGCAGGGCGACCGCGTCAACGTGTTCCCCCACCTGCTGTCCGAAGAGCTCGTGGCGATGATGGTCATGCTCGTGCTGGTCGTCGTGTACTCGACGTTCGTCGACGCGCCGCTGCGCGAGCTGGCGAACCCGAACCTGACGCCCAACCCGTCGAAGGCGCCGTGGTACTTCCTCGGCCTGCAGGAGCTGCTGCGCTACTTCCATCCGATGATCGCCGGCGTGATCATCCCGTCGCTCATCCTGGTGGGCCTGGCCGTGATCCCCTACGTGGACCGCAACCCCAGCACCAAGCCCGGCGACCGCAAGCTCGCCATCATGATCTTCACGACGCTGTTCATGTTCGGAGCGACGCTCACGATCATCGGGTCGTTCTTCCGCGGGCCGGGGTTCAACTGGGTGTGGCCGTGGAGCCAGGGGTTGTTCTTCGAGTTATGACCGCCATCGACATCACCCCGACCAACGGCGCCATCCTCATCGTGGCCGTCATGGTGACGCTGTTCGTGCTGATCTTCCTGTTCTCCATGCAGCAGGCGCGTCGCGGCGTGAACCCGCATGCCCCGCGGCCCGAGGGCGTCGAGCCGGAACCCGCGGCGGCGAAGGCCCGTCCGCTGGTGTCCCGCCGCGATTTCTTCCGGGGCGGGCTGATCGGCTCGCTGCTGCTGTTCGGGGCGCAGTTCGGCGGCGCGAGCATCGCGTTCCTATGGCCGAACCTCAAGGGCCAGTTCGGTTCGAAGATCACCGTGGGAAGCGTCAGCGACATCAAGGCCGCCATCGACTCGCAGAACCAGCCGTTCTACTACGGCGCTGGCCGCTTCTACATCGTGCCCTACAACGGGACCGGGGCGAGCACGATCTACAAGGGCCTCACCCAGGAGGGGCTGATGGCCCTGTACCAGCGTTGCGTCCACCTGGGGTGCCGCGTGCCGTTCTGCCAGGCCAGCCAGTGGTTCGAGTGCCCGTGCCACGGGTCGAAGTACAACGAGGCGGGCGAGTCCCAGCTGGGTCCGGCGCCGACCGGGCTGCAGCGCTTCCCCCTGAAGGTCGATGGGACGATCGTCACCGTCGACACGTCGCAGCTGATCGACGGGCCGCCCCGCGGAACCAACACCATCGACCAGCCGCCGCAGGGTCCGTTCTGCGTCGGTGGCGCGGCGGGCGGATGATCGGGGGCCCGGTGACGACCCTGGGGATCGAGGCAGGCCGCGGCGTCACCATCACGTTCGCCATCATGATCTTGGCGATCTTCCTCGGCGGCGCCGCGTACCTCACGCTCCGCCGTCCGCGCCGGAGGGGAACGCCCGACATCCCGCCGGCCATGAAGCCGGGGCCGGCCGACGCCCAGCTGGAGAAGCCGCGCCTGGAACGCATGCAGGCCTGGGGAATCGTCACGGTCGTGGTGATGGCCATCTGGATCCCTGCCGTGTGGCTGAACGAGCCGAAGCAGAACGAGACCGACCAGCGGAACTTCAACGCGGCGTCCGTCGCGGCCGGGGCCGCGTCGGTGCAGCTCAACTCGCAGACGAACCCGACCGGGATCGGGTGCGTGCGGTGCCACGGGCCGGAGCTGGGCGGCGGCTACAACGTGTTCAACGGCACGGTCGTGCCGACGCCGGACCTGCAGACCGTCTGCGGAGGCCCGAAGTACGGGCACGCGCAGATCCACAGCCTGTCCGACGTCGTGAACACCATCGCGGAGGGGCGGACCGGCACCGACATGCCGTCGTGGAGCGTGCAGTTCGCAGGCAGCCTCGACGACCAGCAGATCAACGACATCGTCAACTACATCCTGTCCATCCAGAAGGTGCCGTTCAAGGACAACGTCTGCATCAACCCGCAGG
>DASXAQ010000127.1:0-76518 GCA_036406615.1 Actinomycetota bacterium
ACATCGGCGCTCGCGTGGCGGCGCTCGCCGCGCGCGACGAGGTCCTGGTGTCGCAGACCGTCAAGGATCTGGTCGCCGGCAGCGGCCTGATGTTCGACGACGCAGGCGAACACGACCTGAAAGGCGTGCCCGACCGATGGCGCCTGTATCGCGTGGTGGAGTGACCGGAACCCGTCGGGATTCCACGACGGGAATCGCTGCCGCTACGCCTTCTCCGGCCGCCCTTCCGTCGGGCGGTGGTGCGGGAACAGGATCAGGTCGCGGATCGAAGCGGTGTCGGTCAGCACCATCAGCAGCCGGTCGATGCCGACGCCGAGCCCGCCGGCGGGCGGCATGCCCTGCTCCAGAGCTTCGATGAACTCCTCGTCGTACGGGTGGGTCTCCTCGTCGCCGGCCGCGCGCTGCTGCTGCTGCAGGTCGAACTTCGCCCGCTGCTCCACCGGGTCCGTGAGCTCCGAGTACGCGGTGCCGAGCTCCACCCCGCCGATCACGGGATCGACGTGTTCGGTCAGCCCGGGCTGCGCCCGATGCGGCCGCGCGAGCGGCGAAACCTCGCGCGGGAAGTCCATGACGAACGTGGGCTCGAACAGCGTCGGCTCGACCAGCTTCTCGTACAGCTCCAACGCGATCTTGCCCGGCCCCCATCGTGGATCGACGTGCACGCCGTGGCCGTCGGCCAGTGACCCAAGGTCCGGACGGTCGAGCGTCACCTCATCGCCGATCGCCTCCGACACGGAGCCGAGCACGGTGATGCGCTTCCACTCCCCGCCCAGGTCGAGCTCGCGACCCTTGAACGGGACCACGGTCGACCCGCGGACGGCCATGGCCGACTCGCGGACCAGGTCCTGGGTCAGGTCCATCATCGAGAAGTAGTCGCCGTACGCCTGGTAGACCTCGAGCATCGTGAACTCGGGGTTGTGCGTGCGGTCGATTCCCTCGTTACGGAAGTTGTGGCCGATCTCGTAGACGCGCTCCAGGCCGCCGACCAGCAGGCGTTTGAGGTATAGCTCCAGCGAGATGCGCAGGTACAGGTCCACGTCCAGCACGCGGTGTCGCGTGACGAAGGGCCGGGCCATCGCGCCGCCGGCGATCGATTGCAGGACGGGCGTTTCCACCTCCAGGAACCCGTTCGCGTCCAGGTAGCCGCGGAGGGCCCGCAGCGTCTTGGCGCGCGCTTCGGCCAGGAACCGCGCGCTGGGATCGGTCGCCAGGTGCAGCTCGCGGTGGCGCTGCTGCAGGTCGGGGTCGCGCAGCCCGTGCCACTTCTCCGGCATCGGCCGCACGGCCTTCGTCAGCAGCGTCAGCGTCTCGACCCTCACGGAGACCTCGCCGCGGCGGGTTTTCACGATCTCGCCGTCCGCGCCGACGATGTCGCCGAGGTCGAGCTCGTCGACCAGCCGGTACCCGGAGCCCATTGCGGCCTCGGTCAGGAACAGCTGCAGGTCGCCCGTTCGGTCCCGCAACGTCGCGAACGACAGCTTGCCCTGTCGTCGCAACAGCACGATCCGGCCCGCCACCCGCGTCCGGTCGCCGGTCTCCGCCCCCGGGTCGAGGCCGGCGAACTTCTCGGCGATCTCGGCCAGTGGCTGGATGGGCCCGTCGAACTTCAGCGCGTACGGTTCGATCCCGTTGGCGCGCAGGCGTTCCAGCTTGTCGCGGCGAGCCGACAACGCTTGTTGGAGGCGCCCGCGCTCCTCCTCAGTCATGGCGGCCCGCGTTCAGGTCGTACACGATCCGCAGGCCCTCGAGCGTCAGCCAGGGCTCCACATGCTGGACGCTTCGGCACTCGGCCACCACCACGTCGGCCAGGCCGCCGGTGGCCACCACCGTCGCCGGACCCACCTCGTCCTGGATGCGTCCGACGATCCCGTCTACCATCGCCGCGGTCCCGTACACCAGGCCCGCCTGCAGGCTCTCGACGGTGTTGCGCGCGATCACCGACCGCGGCGTGGTCAACTCGATCCGCGGAAGCCGCGCGGTGGCGGAGAACAGCGCGTCGGCCGACACCTTCAGCCCGGTCGCCAGCACTCCGCCGATGTACTCGCCGTCGGCCGACACCACGTCGAAGTTCGTCGAGGTGCCGAAGTCCACGACGACGACCGGGCCTCCCCACTTCGCGTGCGCGGCCACCGCGTTGGCGATGCGGTCGGCGCCGACCTCCTTGGGGTTGTCGTACAGGATCGGGATCCCCGTTCGCACTCCGGGCTCGACCACGATCGGCGGGAAGTGGAAGTACGCGTCGACCATCTCCCGCAGCGCCTGGGTGAGCGGAGGCACCACGCACGCCACGGCCACGCCCGTGATCTGGCTGGAGAACGACAGGCCGGAGCGCTCCAGGAACCCGCCGAACGCCAGCGCGAGCTCGTCGGACGTGCGGCGGCGATCCGTCGACAGCCGCCAGTGATGGGCGAGCTCCGATCCCTGGAACACGCCGATCACGGTCTCGGTGTTGCCCACGTCGATCGCCAGCAGCATCGGCCTCTCCTCGTCGGCCTATTGTGCACGCTCGGCCGGGACGTCCCGGGCAGCGGCAGGCACCGAGACGCTTCGGTTGTCGATCAACCGCACCTCGCCGAAGCTCGCGGCCACCAGGAGCCGAACGGTTCCCTCCGCGACCGCGGGCTCACCCCAGGACGCGTCGTCCACCAGCGCGGCGTAGTCGAGGTCCGCCTCGAGCGCCGCCGACACGACCGCCGCCATCGTCTCGATCACGGCAGCGGGCCGCCGCTCGCCCGACGCGATCCGGTCCGCGCCGGCGTCCAGCGCCCGGTGCAGTGCGGCGGCGGCGGCACGCTGCGCCGGCGTCAGCCGCGCGTTGCGCGACGACAGCGCCAGCCCGTCGGGCTCGCGTACCGTCGCGCACGCGATGACGTCCACCGGAAGGTTCAGGTCGCGCACCATGCGGCGAACCAGCTCCAGCTGCTGCGCGTCCTTCTGGCCGAAGTACGCCCGGCACGGGCCGGCCAGCGCGAACAGCTTGGCCACCACCGTGAGCACGCCGCGGAAGTGGCCGGGCCGAGACGCGCCCTCGAGCCGGCCGCCGAGGGGGCCGGGATCGACACCGACCTCCGGTGTGCCGTACGGATACATCTCGGCTTCGCCGGGCGCGAAGACGAGGTCGACGCCCTCGTTCGCCGCCGCGTCCAGGTCGCCTTCACGGGTGCGCGGGTAGGCGGCCAGGTCGGCCGCGTCTGCGAACTGCAGCGGGTTCACGAACAGCGTCATCGCCACGAACGCCCCGTCCTCACGTGCGCGGGCGAGCAGCGAACGGTGGCCGGCGTGCAGGGCGCCCATCGTCGGCACCAGCGCGACCGCCGCGCCGGACGCCCGGGCCTGTTCGCACGCGCTGCGGAAGCGTTCGCGCGACCCGGTCACCTCCACCGGTCGAGCTCCTCGCGCACGCGTTCGGCATCCTCACGGGTGATGCGCCCGGCGGTCACCGCGAGCTCCGCCGCCGCGGCCGACAGCGCGACGTACGCCTGCACCGCATCCGGCGCGTCCTTCGACAGCGCCGCCAGGTTGCGCTCGATCGTGCCGGCGTCGCCCCGCGCGGCGGGACCGGTCAAGGCCGCGCCGGGCCCGAGGGAGAACGTGCGGTCGAACGACGTGCGCGCCAGCGGCTCGAGCAGCGCCAGCGGATCGTCCACGCCCGACCGGCGAAGGACGTCGGCCGCCAGACCCTGGACCGTCACGAGGAAGTTGGCGCTGAACACGGCGGCGGAGTGGTACAGCGCCTTGACGTCGTCGCGAAGCCGGAACGGCGCTCCGCCGACGTCGAGGGCGAGGCCGACGCCGAACTCGAAGTCCGCCTCGCCGCCGGCGGTGATGCCGATCCCGCTGCCGGGCAGGCGTTCGATCCCCGTGTCCACGTCCGGAAACGACTGCAGCGGATGCAGGGCCAGGACCCCGCAGCCGGCCGCGGCGGCGGCGGCCAGCGCCGCCAGCGTGACCGACCCCGACAGGTGCAGGACGCGCCGACCGGCCGTGAGCGCGCCCGCCGCGGCGAGGGCCGAGCACGCGGGTTCGATCCGGTCGTCGGGCATTCCGATGACGACGACCTCGGCCTCCCTGGCGGCCTCCTCCGCCGTCGTGAAGGCGGTGTGGGAGAGATACCGGGCGACGCGTTCGCGCGACGCGTCGCGCCCGCTGGCGGCGACCACGTCGTGGCCCGCGCGCTCCAACAGGACGCCGAGCGCCGTTGCGACCCTGCCCGCCCCGACGAGCCCCACGGTGGTCGGGCGAGTCCGATGCTCCTCGCGTGCAGAAATGGTTCCGGGTCCTTCGTTCGGCTACCGGACGCGCGCGAGTATAGGCGCGGCCGGGCCGCTCAGGCCGACGACGGCACGCGGAGCGGCGGCGCGAACGGGCGCACGCCCCGCAGGGTCGCGCCTCCGAGCCGTACAGACGCCACGTTGCGGCCGCCGGGCAGGGGTGGGTCCGCCGTCAGCTCCAGGAGCGGCGCCAGCACGAACAGCCGCTCGTGCATGCGCGGATGCGGGACCGTCAGGTCGACATCGTCGGCCTCGTCGATCTCCTCGTCGCCGAACGTGAGGAGGTCGATGTCGACCACACGCGGGCCCCACCGTTCGGTCCGCATGCGGCCCATCCGGTCCTCCACCTCCAGGCACGCGCGCAGCAGGTCGCGTGCCGTGGCCGTCGTCACCACCTCGACCACCGCGTTGAGGTAGTCGGGCTGTGGGGGGCCCACCGGTTCGGTCTCGTACACGCGCGAGCATCGAACGACGCGCACGCGGGGGACCCGGGCCAGACGGTCGACGGCCTCCTGGAGGTTCACAAGGCGGTCGCCGAGGTTCGACCCCAGGCCGAGGAACGCGTGCGTCCCGCTTTCACGGCCCGCGTCCGCGCCCTCCTGCGCGTCAGCCAACGATCGCCTCCGCCGATACGTCATCCAAGCCGAGGGCGGCGGCGGCGGCCGGCTTGTGGACCACCGCGGTCACGCGCATGACGCGTTCGAACCCGAAGACCGAACGCGCGATCGCATCGGCGAGCGTCTCCAGCAGCTCGAACGACGTGCCGGCGACCGTCGCCCGCGCCGCGTCGGCCAGCGCCGCGTAGTCGGCGGTCGCGTCGATCGCGTCCTCGCGCACGCTCACCACGACGTCGAGGTCGACGACGAAGTCCTGCGCTTCGAGCCGCTCGCCCGGGTTCGCGCCGTGGCGGCCGGTGGCGCGGATGCCGGTCAGGCTGATGCGCGAATCGTCCATGTCGCTCAATCCTCCTCGGCCAGCCCGGCCTCGCGCAGATCGTCGTCGGTCGGGCGATGCAGGAACACGGGAACCGGCCCGGTCTCCGCGTGCCCGTGAGGCTCCCCCAGGTACCGCAGCCGCAGGAACTCGTACAGAAGCGGCCCGACGGTCTGGGGCGCGTCCTCCATCACGAGGTGCCCGCAGCCAGGGAGCAGCGCCACCATCGCGCCGTCGTACAGGTCGCCAAGGCGCTCGGCCAGCGACGGCGGCAGGAACGGATCCTCCTCGCCCCACAGGACGAAGGTCGGCACGTCCAGCGCACCGAGGTCGGCCTCCCGTCCGGCCAGCCCGCGGCCGTCCACGCCCCGCGCGGCCCGAAACAGCGATGCCGGCGAGGCGAGCCACGGGTCCAGGTACGCGCCGAGCTCCGACTCCCGCAGGAGGGACTTCGCCGTCGCCCGCCGCAGCCACTCCTCGACCGTGCGCCGGGCGTCCTGCTCCGTGGCCGATGCCGGATCGCGCGCCTGCAGCGCTCGCGTCGCGGGCGAGGGCCACGCGTCGAACGCGACCGAGTCCACCAGCCCGAGCGCTCCCACGCCCCCGCCCAGCGCCAGCGCCTGTGCAACGCCGCCCCCGAACCCGTGGCCGACGGCGGCGAACGTTTCGATCCCCAACCCGTCCAGCAGTTCCCGAACGCAGGCGGCCTGCGACTCCAGCGACAGGTCGGCGTCCTGCGGGCGGTCGCTCTGCCCGTACCCCAGCAGGTCGGGCGCGATCACGCGCATCCGCGAGCCGAGCAGCGGAACCTCCCGGCGCCACAGGAAGGACCACGCGGGCCACCCGTGCAGGAGCACGACGGCCGGGCCTTCGCCGAAGGAGAGGTACGAAAGCTCCCCGAGCGTCGTCCGCGCGCGGGCTCGCCGGGGATCCGGCGCGTCCCACCGGCCCTCGCCGGTTGCCGCCCCCGGGCTCATGTGGCCACGGTGCGACCGGCGACCGGCGACCCGGCGTCGCGGACCGCGTCGATCACCCGGACCACCCGCGCCATCTCGGCGACGTCGTGCACGCGCACGATGTGCGCGCCGCGCGCCGCCAGCCAGGCAACGGCCGCCGCCGTACCTTCCAGTCGTTCGTCGACGCCCGCGTCGAGCACCTGTCCGATGAACGACTTGCGCGACGGGCCGGCCAGGACCGGCCGCCCCAGGTCCAGGAACGCATCGATCTCGCGCATCAGCCGAAGGCTCTGCTCGGCGGTCTTCGCGAACCCGAGTCCCGGATCCACACACAGGGATTCCGCGGCGATCCCCGCCGCCTCGGCGGCGCGAAGCCGCCCCGCGAGGTGCGCCTTCACGTCGGCCACCACGTCCTCGTAGTCGGTGAGCTCGCGCATCGTGGCGGGGTCCCCACGCATGTGCATCAGCACCAGGCCGGCGCCCGAGTCGCGCACGACGTCGAACATCCGCGGTTCCCGCGCGCCCGTGACGTCGTTCACCACGGTCGCTCCGGCGTCGACGGCCGCCTCGGCCACCTCGGGCTTGCGCGTGTCGATGGACACGGGCACGTCGACCGAGGACGACAGCGAACGGATCACCGGCACGACGCGATCGCGTTCGACGCCGGGGGGAACGTCTTCGGCGCCGGGACGCGTCGACTCGCCGCCGACGTCGATGAGGTCCGCTCCCTCCTCGGCCATGAGAACGCCGCGGGCCACCGCCGCGCCGGCGTCGAGGTAGCGGCCCCCGTCGGAGAACGAGTCCGGCGTCACGTTCAGGATGCCCATGACCCTCGTGCGCGTGCCGCAGTCCAGCGCGCGCGGCCCGCACCGCCACATCAGCGGAGCGCGCATCGCCAGACCCCTACGGGCGGCCGCGGGCGACCAGCTCCAGCGCCTCGGCCCGCGTCCGGGCGTCGGAGCGGAACAGCCCCCGGATGGCCGAGGTCACCGTCACGGAGCCCGGCTTCTTGATCCCGCGCATCGTCATGCACAGGTGCTCGGCTTCGATCAGCACCCACACGCCGCGCGGCTCGAGGGCACGCTCCATCGCTTCGGCGATCTGCGTCGTGAGCCGCTCCTGCACCTGCGGGCGCTTCGCCAGCAGGTCGACCAGCCTGGCGACCTTCGACAGGCCGGTGATGCGGCCGTCCTTGTTCGGCACGTACGCGACGTGGGCGCGGCCGATGAACGGCAACAGATGATGCTCACACATCGAGTACATGGGGATGTCGCGCACCATGATCATCTCGTCGTGGTCCGCGCCCTTGATCACGGTCACGAGCTCCGCCGCGTCGGCGTCGATCCCGGCGAAGATCTCCCGGTACATCTCGGCGACGCGCCGCGGCGTGTCGACCACGCCCGGGCGCTCGGGGTCCTCGCCGATGCCGGCCAGCAGCAGGCGAACGCCCTGCTCGATCTTGTCTTCGTCGAACGCCGGCTCCGGCATGGCGCCATGCTACCCGGAGCCGCTCGGGGCACGCCGGGCCGCTACATCGCGTCGGCGTACACCTCGGGCCGCAGCGTCCCGACGAAGGGAAGGTTCCGGTAGCGCTCGTCGAAGTCAAGCCCGTACCCCACGACGAACACCGACGGGATGGCGAACCCCGTGTACCTGATGTCCAGCGGGACCTGCTGCGCTTCGGTCTTGTGCATGAGCGCGCAGACTTCCAGGCTCGCCGGGTGGCGCGAGCGCAGGTTCTTCAGCAGGTAGTTCAGCGTCAGCCCCGAGTCCACGATGTCCTCGACGAGCAGGACGTGGCGGTTCTCGATCTCGTGGTCCAGGTCCTTCAGGATGCGCACGACGCCGCTGGTCTGCGTGGCCGCGCCGTAGGACGAGACCGCCATGAAGTCGAACTCCAGCGGCAGGCGCACGTGACGCGACAGGTCGGCCATCACGACGAACGCGCCCTTCAGGACTCCGACCATCAGGAGATCCCGCCCCGCGTAGTCGGCGGTGATCTGTTCGCCAAGCGAACGCACCTTCGACTGGATCTGTTCGCCCGTGATGAGGATCTCGCCGATATCGTTCTCGTACGCCTTCACGTGGCCTGTCAGTGTAGGCACGGCCACCACGTCCGGCACGGTCGCGTCGCTATCGGACGCGACGTCCACCTGCGTTCCCGACTCGACCCGCATCCGCCCCCGGCCCTCCCGCTCGGAAGACGCGAACATACCCCCTCTCCCGTCGCGAAACCAAACCGCCGGGAAGCGACGCGCGCCGGCCCGGGCGCCCCGCTGCGAGCGATCGCACGGCCTCGACGTGGGAGGCGTCCGGCTCGGCGCCGAGCGTGCGCACCGCGATGCGAACCACGCGCGACGCGATCGCGTCCGGCAGCTCGGTGAGGTCAGCAGCGCGCAGCCGGACCTCGCCGTCGTCCGGCGGGGACGCGACGTCCGCGTACGCGCCCGCCGCGATCGCCTCGAGCCAGTCGGCATCGGAGCGAAGCAGCGCTGCCGTGCGCGCCAGCGGTTCGCGCACACCACGGCCGAGCGCGCGCTCCATGGCCGGGATGACGTTGCGGCGCAGCGCGACGCGAAGGTACGACGGGTCGTCGTTCATCGGGTCCCTTCGCGGCCGCAGCGACAGCGCGCGGCAGAACGCGACGGTCTCCTCGCGCCGGACCTCCAGCAGCGGGCGAACGATCCGGTCCGAGCGGGGACGCATCGCGGCCAGCGCCTCCGTTCCCCCGCCGCGCAGCGCCGCCATCAGCACGGTCTCGGCCTGGTCGTCGAGCGTGTGGCCGACCGCCGCGACGGCGGCGCCTCGTTCCTCCATCACCTCCTCCAGCGATCGGTACCGCACCGTTCGAGCCCATGCCTCGACCGACTGCCCGCGCGCCGGCTTCGACTCGGCCGTGCGCATCGCGAACGGCACCCCGAGCCCGGCGGCCTGCCGCCGCACGTAGCCCACGTCGCGATCGGATCCCTCGCGCAGCCGGTGGTCGAAGTGGAAACAGACCAGGTCGATCCGCAGGAGCCGGCGCAGCCGCCAGAGCGCATGCAGCAGGCAGATGGAGTCGGGTCCCCCCGAGCAGGCCACGACCACCGTCTGGCCGGGTTCGAACAGCTGGTGCCGGCGGACCGCAGCGGTGACGCGCTGCAGGACCCTGGCGACCTCCGGCGGACGCCGCGCCGGGGGCACGGCGCTAGGCCGCGCCGACCCGGGCGATCCAGTCCTGGGGTCGGGAGATCTCCTCCGGGGTCGGGATGGTCTCGGGGCCGAGCCAGACGCGGTTGAAGCGCTCCATGCCGACCTCCTGCACGACCGAAGCCACGAACCACTCACCCGCGTCGTACTGGCGCACCTTCGCGTCGAACCCGATCGCCCGCTGGACCAGCCGGTCGGGCCCCGAGCTTCGCCGGCGCTCCCGCAGGGTCCGGCGGAAGGTGTCGACGCCGCGGATCGCGTCGCGGCCGGCCACGTTCATCACGAAGTTGCCGTGGCCCTCCAGCAGGGCCATCAGCGACTGGATCTCGCGGAACATCCGGCGCTGCTCGGCGTCCATCAGCAGGAACAGCCACCCGAGGCCGCGCCATTCGACCCGTCCGGCGCGCACCTCCTCCATGGCGCGCCCCAGCCGGCGGACCAGCTCGCGCGCGTCCAGCTCCAGGGTGGACATGTACGCGTCGATCACCCGCGAGACGTGGGGCCGCAGCCAGGGGACCGATCCGAATTGCAGGCGGTGCGCGACCTCGTGCAGGGCGATCCACAGGCGGAAGTCGCGCTCCGGAAATCCGTAGCGCCGTTCGACGCCGGCGATGTTCGGGCCGACGAAGTAGATCATGCCGTCGTCGTCGGGCGGCAGGAACAGGTCGTACTGGCCGAGGACCCGGCGGCCCAGGTATCCCACCAGCGACCCGATCTCGGCGCCCAGCACCTTGCGGCGAACCGAAGTGACGGCCGAGTCCGGCTTGGCCGTGACGATCCGGGCCGCGATGGGCTCGAGCAGGGTCTGGAAGCCCCGAAGGTTCGCGCGCAGCCACTCGCTGCGGCTCATCACCCACGGGCGCGACGGGTACCCGCCGTGGGTCATCCCCGTGTGTTCGAGGGCGAGTCGCTCCGCTTCGGGGACGACGTCGGCGAAGTCCTCCCGCAGGCGTGCGCGCTGGACGGCGCTGAGCGTCGGGCCCGGCCCGGCCAGCCGCGAGCCGATCTGTCTCGCGGCGCCCCAGTCGGCCAGGCGGTCGGCCGCAAAGGTCATCTCGTCGCTGTCGCCGATCGCTCGCGCCATCGCGCTTTCACCCGCTCCCGCTCGCGCGGCCGCCCTCGGGCCGCGATTCGATCCTAGCCTTCAGCCTTGCGGCGGGCGGCGCGCAGCGCGGCCGCGCGGGCGCGACCCTCGGCGACCCGTCGGTCCGTCCCCTTGTCCAGCTCCTCCTGCAGCACGCGGTCGTGCGTCTCCTGGTCGGGTTCGACCTCGGGAGGCTTCGGGGACGGGGGCGCGGGTGCCGCGGCGGGCGCTGCCGCGGAGGCTGCTGCCGCGGGGGCTGCTGCCGCCGGGCCCGGTGCCGCCGCCGGCGGCGCGGCCGCCGCCTGGGCAGGTGCGCCGGCCGGCGCGCCGGCCATGGCCGGCACGGGCGCCGCTGCTGGCTGCGGGGCAGGGCGCGGCGGCGTCCGTCCGGGCTGTGCCTCGGACTCGTCGCCCGAGAAGGACGGCGCGAAGCGCAGGTACGACACGACGAACAGAGCCGCGATGATGATCCCGGCGATCACGCTGGCCACCGCCATCTTGTACGTCCATCCGCCGGTATCCCTGGCAGGCGAGGACGACGGCAGCGGGGTGATGTTGACTTCCTGGCCGAATGCGACCTCGGGCATCAGCACGAACAGCGCCGCGAAGAAGGCGAGCCACGTCAATCGTCGCCGGATGGACCGGGCGGTGGACACGGCGCGAGATTGTAGCAGTGAGCGGCCCGAATCCTGCACCGACAGGTGCGGCACCAACTGGCTCGTCAACATCCTGTTGCCGGAGGCTGACCCGGCGCCGCGTCATCAGGTGGGCCGCGGCCCGGCTCGAGGCAGCGCTCGAGCCGGGCCGCGACGGCTCGACTACGGCGCGACGACCCTGCGCCACCCCGTTCCGTCGTTGTGAAAGATGCCGCCCCCGACCGTCCATACGTCGTCGGGCGCGACGCCGTCGACGTCGTCGAACGAGTTCTTGCCGGGAACCGTCACCTGCTGCGCGCCGGCCGCCGTGAAGCGAACCGTCAGCGCCTTGTTGGTGATCGCGTTCGGGAAGTACGTGCCCACCATCCAGGAGTCGGCCGCGCCGAACGCGACGACGCCCGTCACGATGTCTCCGGACGTGGGAGAGGGACTGCGCACCGGCGACCAGGCCGACCCATCCCAGTGGATGACGAGCGTCTTTCCGGGAAACGGCTGTCCGGACTGGACGGTGCCAACCGCCCACACGTCATCGGCGGCGACCGCCGACACGTCGGCGAGGGCCTGTTCGCTCTGGCCGAGGTTCGGGCTGGGGATCCGCGTCCATCGCGAACCGTCCCAGTGCATCGTGAGCGTCCCGCCGTCCGAGGAACCGACCGCCCAGACGTCGTCGGCCGAGACCGCGTCGACGGCGTCCAGCTCGGAAAACCCGACGTCGGGCAACGACACGATGCTCCAGGCGGACCCGTTCCAGTGCTCCACGAGCGGCCGGTCGCGGGCCGTGCCGCCCGGATCCCAGGCGCCGACGGCCCAGGCGTCGTCGGCCGAGACGGCCGCCACGCCGGTCAGCACGTCGTTGAACGACCGGTCCGGCGCGTTCGAGAGCGTCCACGCGTTGCCGTCCCAGCGTTCCACGACGATCTGCTGGTCGCGAAAGCCCTTGATCCCCTTGTTCCCGACCGCGAACCCATGAGTCGGGTCGGACAGCGACACGTCAACCAGGCCACCCGTCAACCCGCCGAACGACGGCGTGGGGAACTCCGTGAAGCGATGCCCGTCCCAGTGCAGGGCCATCCCGATGTCCTCGTCCTGGTCGGCGGGATCGGGACGGCTGCCCACCACCCACGCGTCGTTGGACGCCAGCACGCCCACCCCCGACGCGGTGCCGGGCAGTTGCCTCAGGGTCGGTGCGGATGCTGCGGACGCGGTCGTTGCCGAAGCGAAAAGGAGCGCCGCGGCCACGACCATCGCGGAAACGAGGGCGCCGTGGCGGGCGCGAAGAGACGAACGAAGCATGAGGACGAACCCCTCCCTCCCCCCGTGGCCGGCTCATCACCCGGGTTGCGTACGCCCAGGTACCCGGGATGTACGGGCGACACACGCCTGGGGTTCGACCGCGTTCGTCGGAGGGCCGGCGACGGCGCGGCCCGGCTCAGGGCCTTCGTTCGAGCCGGGCGCCCTCCGAAAGGCTTCGTTCAGACGGGCCCGCTACTTGCCCCCTCGAAACAGCGTCCACTGCTGCTGCATCCGCATGAACTGCCCCTTCGTGAACTGGTTCATGCAGGGGTCGTACGTGTGTCCATGAAGTTGTGGATCGGGTCCAGGCCGGGCGACGAGCACGTGTTGCGCCCCGTCGGGAACTGGAACGCGGGCGACGCCTCGGCCGGCGTGTCGGCGACCAGGTCGCCCTGGACGCTGCAGCCACCTTTGAACGTGTGGAACAGGCCCATCCAGTGACCGACCTCGTGGGTCGCCGTGTCACCCTCGTTGTAGTGCTGGGTGGTCCCGCCCGGTACCGAGCTGAACAGGATCACGACACCGTCGTCGGTCGTGTTCGACTGGTAGTCCGACGGAAACGTCGACCACCCGAGCAGGTCGTTGCCCAAGTTGGCGGTGTAGATGTTCAGGTCGTCGGCCGAGCCCTTCCGCAGCGCGGCCTTGGCCTGCTGCTCGGCGGCCGAGCCCGGACTCATCGTGAACCAGCTCGCGTTCGTCGTGCGATCGACGCCCGCGAGCACGAACGTCCAGCGCCCCAAGGCATATGCGGCGTTCAGGACGTCCATCTGCGCATCGATCTGCGACTGAGGAATGTCGCCGTTCGGGATGCCCGTGCCCTTGTTGATGACGTGCACGAAGACGTTGATCGTGGCGCCGCGCGCCGTCGGCCTCGCGTGCACTCCCGCGGCGAATTGCGCGAGCGCATCCCCTTCCGGACGACGTGGACGAAGGAGCCTAGCCCGGACAAATCGGCGCAAGCAAGGACCATGCGCATGGAGCGAAATCGATAACCTTCGGTTGTGGAGCCGGAGCGGGGAATCGAACCCCGGACCTACGCATTACGAGTGCGTCGCTCTGCCGTCTGAGCTACTCCGGCGATGTGCCGGTCAATTGTATCGGCCGCCTGCGGGCCGGCTTCAGGCGAACGTGACGCGGCCTTAAAGCCGCGCGACCCGGCGTCAGGCGGGGGTCGCCTCCAGCGCGCTGAGCCGAAGGAACAACCGCTCAAGCACCAGACGCGCGTTCAGGTTCGTCTCGTCGGCCAGGTCGGCCCGAGCCTCCTCCACCGCGCCCATCGCGAGCGCGGCCGCCGACGCCGACGGTCCGTCGCCCACCACCATCGCCGGCCGGTCCAGGTTCACCAGCAGATCGGGCGAGGCACCCGAGCGGACCAGGACGACATCCCGGTACGCACCGGCCAGCGCCAGCAGCGACCAGTCCAGGAACTCCCGCTCGGCGCGTCGGAGTCGGCGTTCGTGGCGCTCCTGGAGCCGGCGAACGACGCCCTTGAAGGCCTCTTCGGGCCGGCCCCGCTCGTCCAGGAAGGGCTTGAGCTCCTCCTCCAGCTCGCCGCCCAGGCGCTCGCGAAATCCCTTCGCCGCGGCCGCCAGGTCCTCCGCGGCCCCGAGCGCACCGCCGGGACCGACGCGAGCGCGTTCCGCGGCGGCCAGGGCCGCATCGCGAAACGCCAGGCCCTGTTCGTCCGCCGCGATCCGCCGCGCCCGCCCGACGTTGCCGCCCGACAGTCGCGACGCCAGCCGCGCCCGGTCGGTGCCCACGCCCTCGCGCGCGAGCGTGTCCACGACGAACGACTCCGCCAGCGGGGGGAACGAGATCTCCTGGCAACGCGAGCGGATGGTCTCCGGCAGGTCGTCGACGCGCGCGGACAACAGGACGAAGACCGTGTCACCGGGCGGCTCCTCCAGCACCTTCAACAGCACGTCCGCGGCCTCGGTGCGCAGCCGATCGGCCTGCAGGACCACCATGACCTTGCGCCCCGGTTCGGGCGGCGTCAGGTGCGCGATGCGAGCGAACCCGCGGGCCGTGTTGGGGTCGGACGCGTCCTTGCCGACCAGGATGTCCGGCCCGGTCGGCTCCAGCACCGACAGGTTCGGGTGGCGTTCCCCGAGGGCCAGGCGGCAGTCGCGGCAGTCCCCGCAGCCGCCCTTCGGGCACAGCAGCGCTGCCGCGTACGCGCGGGCGCCGAGCCGCTTGCCCGACCCCTCGGGCCCCGAGAACAGGTACGCGTGATGCGGCTGACGCACGGCGCGCGCGAGGAAGGCGGTCGCGCCCTCCTGCCCGGGCACGTCGCGGAGAACCGGGGGCAGGGTCTCGGCTGCTTCGCTCACGTCGGGCCGCCCCGCCCCTGTTCGATGCGCGTGAGCACGCGGTCGAGCGCCTCGCGCACGCGGGCGTGGACGTCTTCCTCGCTTCCCGATCCGTCGATCGCGGCGTACCGCTCCGGGTGCTCCTCGGCGATGCGCTGGTACGCGTCGGCGACGCGGCGGTGGAACGCGCCGTCCTCGGATTCGATCCGGTCGGCGACGCCCTCTGATCGAAGCAGTCCGTAGTCGGGGTCGAGCTCCAGCAGGACCACCAGGTCGGGGAACAGGCCCTGCGTGGCCCACGCGTTCAGCGTCAACACGTCGGTCTCGCCGAGCCCACGGCCGGCGCCCTGGTAGGCGATCGACGAGTCGACGAAGCGGTCGCAGATCACGACCTTGCCTTCCCCCAGGGCCGGGCGGATGACGTCGATCACGTGCTGGGCGCGCGACGCGGCGAAGGCCAACGCCTCGGCCCGAGGATCCAGCTTGCCGGTCTTCGGATCCAGCACCAACCGTCGGAGCTGCTCGCCGAAGTCGGTCCCGCCGGGCTCGCGCGTCACCAGGACCTCGTGGCCGCGGGACTGGATGTAGTCCCGGGCCTTCTCGATCTGCGTCCCCTTGCCGGCGCCCTCGACGCCCTCGAACACGATGAACAGTCCCGTGCCGTCCGCCCGCCGGATCGACGGGACCAGCGCGAGCGGCCGGGGCCTGGCCACGCGGAACCGCCGGAGTCCGCGCCGCGTCGTCGCACCGGCGGCCGCCACGACGCCTGCGCCCACGACCAGCGCGATACGGTAGCCGCCGCCGGGAAGCGCGTAGTGGTAGATGTGGATCGTGTACGTGCCGATCGCGGTGGCCAGCGCCGGGAAGCCGGCCAGGGAGATGAACAGCGCCGCGCGCACCATCGTCGCCAGCACGGCGAACGTCCGCCCGCGGAACTGATCGTTCACGTTCTCCTGCAGCATGGTGTAGCCGATCACCCACGCGATGCCCGCGCCCACGCCCATGGGGACCGTGAACGCGGCGGCCAGCACGATGGTCGGCATGACGGCCAGGACGAACAGGCACCCGGCAGAGGCCTCCAACGACATGCCGAACCAGCGGTCCTTGTCGTCGCGGCGCGACAGGACGCCGGCCGCGCCCATACCCGCGCCCATCCCGACGCCGAGCGCGGTCATCAGGATGGCGAACCCGGCGTTCGGAGCGCCCAGCGAGTACTGGGCGAACGGCGCGCCGACCGACATCACCGAACCCGCGCCGGCGAACGCGATCACGACCCCGACGGTCATCGTCCGCACCAGCGGGCGGTCGCGAAGGAACCGAACGCCGCTTCGGATGTCGTCCAGCGCCGAGCGCGCCGAAAGCCGGCCCCCGTCGGCCAGCCGCAGCGCCGGGCCCCGCCGCAGATCGAGGCCCCACACCATCCAGGCCGAGAACAGGAACGTCAGCGAATCGCCCCACAGCGCCAGCGACCACGGGTGCGCCTGCAGGTAGCTGCCACCGAACCCGACCGCGATGCCGGCCAGCGCCGTGTACACGACGGCGCCGAGTGGCAGCGTTCCGTAGGTCGTGATGAGCCCGACCGAGTTCGCGTTCGACAGCTGGCGCCGCGGAACCAGGTTCGGCACGCTGGCGTCCTTGGCCGGCGTCCACAGCAGCGACAGGCACTCGATGAAGAACGAGACCAGGAAGATCAGCCACAGCTTCGGCAGGACCGGCATCAGCGCGTAGAGCGAGCCGCGGGCGATGTCGGCGCTGATCATCACCTTGCGTCGGTCCAGCCGGTCCACCAGCACGCCGGCAAGCGGACCGAACAGTACCGAAGGCAGCAGCCGGGCCAGCATCACGCCGGCCACTGCCAGGCCGGCCAGCGTCTTGCCGCCGAGGCGCGCGACCATGGTGCTGACGGCGACGAATCCCACCCAATCGCCGAGCGAAGAGACCAGCATGGCCCGCCACAGCCGGGAGAACGACGGGTGGATCAGCAGGTCCTTGAGGGTCGCCGGCTTGGTTCCCCGGAGGGCCGCGATCTCTTCCGCTACCGAGGCCATCCGTCAGAGCGTAGGCGATTCGAGCCGCTAGGTCCCCTGCTTGGCCTTCGGCGTGGCTGCGGCCTTGGATGACGCCGTGGTCTTCGTCGTCCGCTTGGCGCGTCGCGCTCCCGAGGCCCCGTCCGTGGCGTCGTCGGACTTGGTCGCGCGCTTGGTCCTGCCGCCGGAGGCCCGCTTGGCCCGCGTCCGTCCGCGGCCGGCGGGTACCAGGGCCTTGGCCTCCTCCTCGGACAGCTCGACGCCGTCCTCGGCCCAGGCCTTGCCGCAGCTCGTGCACCGGGTCGCGTTCCCCCGGGCCTTCACGACCAGTCCCTTGCAGGCCGGGCACGGATCCGGCAGCGGCGTCTGGTTCACGGAGAAGTCGCAGTCCGGGTACCGCTCGCACGAGTAGAAGGTGCCGAAGCGCCCGCGCCGCTCGACGATCTCGCCCTGGCCGCACTTCGGGCACGTCACACCGGTGCCCTTGCGCTCGCGCTTGATGTACTTGCAGTCCGGGTAGCCCGAGCACCCGATGAACGGGCCGTAGCGGCCGGTTCGCTGCATCAGCGGACGGCCGCATTCGGGGCATGCTTCGTCCAGCAGCTCCGGCTCCGGCCGCTCCTCGCCGTTCAGCTGGCGTGTGTAGCGGCAGTCCGGATAGTTCTGGCAGCCGATGAACCGGCCGTAGCGCCCGAGCTTGACGACCAGGTGGCCGGGCTCGCGCCCCTCCTCCGGGCAGCGCGGGCACAGCTCCTCGAGCACCTCCTCGGGGGGCTTCATCTCGTCGTCGGCGACCTTCAGGTCCCGCGTGAAGGGCCCGTAGAACTCATTCAGCACTCCAACCCAGCGCGTCTTGCCCTCGGCGATGTCGTCGAGCTCCTCTTCCATCCGCGCCGTGAACCCGATGTCGAAGATGTCGGGGAAGTGCTGGACCAGCAGGTCGGTGACGACGATCCCGATGTCCTCGGGGAAGAACCGGCGGTCCTCCAACCGGACGTAGCCTCGGTCGGTGATCGTGGACAGCGTTGGCGCGTAGGTCGAAGGGCGCCCGATCCCATTCTCCTCCAACGCTTTCACCAGGCTCGCCTCGGTGTAGCGCGGCGGCGGCTGCGTGAAGTGCTGCTCGGGAAGCAGCTCGAGCAGGCGCAGCGCCTGCTCGGCGGTGAGCGCGGGGAGGTTGGCTTCGGCGTCCTCGTCGATGGCATCGTCGCGTCCCTCGAAGTAGACGCGGCGGAAGCCGTCGAACGTCATGGTCTGGCCGGTGGCGCGCAGCATGTACGCCGGGCCGCCGCCGGCCTCGGCGCCGATGTCCACCGACACCTGGTTGAAGCGCGCCTCCGCCATCTGCGAGGCGACCGTGCGCTGCCAGATCAGCCGGTACAGGCGGCCCTGGTCGCGGTCCAGCACCGACTCGAGCTGGTCGGGCGCGCGCTGGGCGCTCGTGGGGCGGATCGCCTCGTGGGCCTCCTGCGCGCCGCGCTGCTTGCGCTTGTAGTGACGCGGCTGGGCCAGCGCGTACTCGTTGCCGTACATCGCCCGCACGGTGTCGGCCAGCTCGGCCAGCGCCTGTTCGGCGATGTTCACCGAGTCGGTTCGCATGTACGTGATCAGGCCGACCTGTCCCTCGCCCGGCACGGTCACGCCCTCGTACAGCCGCTGCGCGAGCGTCATCGTCTTGCGCGCCGAGAACCCGAGCTTGCGGGCCGCCTCCTGTTGCAGCGTCGAGGTGGTGAAGGGCGGCGCGGGTGTGCGCTTCACTTCTTTCTGGCGCACCTCCAGCACGCGGTAGGCCGCCTCGCGGAGCCTCGCGACGTGCGCGTCGGCCTCCTCCTGCGTCGACAGCACCAGGCCCTTCTTGTCCGGCGAGGCCGCAAGCTTGTCGTCGTCGACCTGGATGAGCCGCGCCAGGAACGCCGACTCGTCGCCGTTCGGCGCAAGCCGCGCGTCCACGCTCCAGTACTCCACGGGAACGAACGCCTGGATCTCGCGTTCGCGGTCCACGATCAGTCGCAGCGCCACGGACTGCACGCGTCCGGCGGACAGGGCGCGGCGGAGCCGCTTCGACAGCAGCGGCGAGAGCTCGTAGCCGACGATTCGGTCCAGGATCCGGCGCGTCTGCTGCGCGTTCACCAGGTCCGTGTCGATCCGACGCGGGTGCCGGAACGCCTCCTGCACCGCGTCGCGCGTGATCTCGGTGAACGTGACCCGGTTCGCGGTGGCCGGGTCCGCGCCGATCGACTCGGCAACGTGCCAGGCGATGGCCTCGCCCTCGCGGTCGAAGTCGGTGGCGAGCCACAGCGTCCCGGCGCGCTTGAACGCGTCGGTGAGCTTGCCGATCGTCTCCTTCGAGTCCGGCTTGATCTCGTATTCGGGGGCGAAGTCGTCGTCGGGGTTCACGCCCATGCGATCCTCGGGCAGGTCGCGGACGTGCCCGCGGCTGGCCTCGACCTTGTAGTCCGAGCCCAGGTACCGCTCGAGCGTCTTCGCCTTGGTCGGCGACTCGACGATCACCAGTTGCTTGGCCATCTCGTCCTTCGTGTCCTCGTCCTTCTTATCTACGTTCGCGGCTGCGGTTCGGGAGGGAGGGGACGCCGCGGGCGGAACGCCCACGGTGCATCACTGTACGGCATGCCGGCGACTCCACTTGAGCGGCGGCCGATCCGCGATCCTGGCAGCTCCGGCGGCCGGCAGTCCATCGCCGGCAGGGGCAACCGCCGGTTGGAACATGCCACGAAATCGAAATGTTCCCACGCTGAAGTGCGCAAACGCGCGAGGTAGGCTCGGCGCGCCGGCCCGGCCGGACCGGCGGAGGGGTACCTCGGGGCGCGCGGTGCAGCACTTCATCACGAATTTCATCCTGGACCACGGCTACGAGGCCATCTTCGTGCTGATGGTGCTCGAGTCGGCCTGCATTCCGATTCCCTCAGAGGTGACCATGCTGTTCGGTGGCGCGATGGCCAACGCGACGTTCGTCGCCTCCGTCGCCGGGGCGAGCGCCGTCCAGCTGAACTTCGTCCTGGTTGCCCTGATTGGGACGCTAGGAAACCTGGTCGGGTCCTTGATCGCGTACGGCGTCGGTCGCGCCGGCGGCCGCCCGATGGTCGAGCGGTGGAGCCGGAGGCTCTACGTGCGCGAGCACGAGCTGGAGCGCGCGGACGCCTGGTGGCGCGACCACGGGCAGCCCGCCGTGTTCTTCGGCCGGCTACTGCCCGTCGTGCGGACATTCATCAGCCTGCCGGCTGGCGTGGGCGAGATGCCCTTCGCCAGGTTCACGACCTACACACTGCTCGGATGTCTGCCCTGGACCTTCGCGCTCGCGGGCGTCGGGTACGCCGTGGGCGCGAGCTGGGACACGGTTGCTCGCTACTTCGTGCCGATCTCGATCGCGATCGGGGCCGTGCTGGTCGCCGGCGTCGGGTGGTGGTTCGTCCGCCAGCGCAGAGCCGCGCGCGAGGAGCGCCGGGCGAAGGACGCGCCGACTACGTAGCCGAGCCGGACGAACCCGCGTCCGGACTCGGGCTCGCGCTCCCGGACCCCGACGTACGCGTCAGCGACATCGTGAGGTCGCCCGTGAAGCCGATCTCGCCACCGGGGAACGACTCGCCGGCGGGCAGCCCCGACACCGACATGTGCAGGTCGAAGTGCCCCTGGACTTGCGTCGCGAGCATCTGCTTGTTCGGCACGTCGAACCACGCCGTCTGGTTCATGGTGACGCTGCCCTTGTAGGTGAATTTCGGATCGGCGCCGTCGAGCGACCCGGTCGCGTCGGAGCCGGCCGACTTCAGCATCTTCCGCACGTCGATCGTCATGTTCAGCGGGACCGTCGTGGTGCTCTGCAGCACCGCGGCGTTGACCCCCTGCATCATCTGGTTGCTCACGTAGTGCGTCTCGGTGGTATAGGTGATCGAACCGTCTCCAAACGGGTTCGGTTGGCTGTACGTCTTGCTCCACGAGTCGCCTGGCTTCACCGGGTGGTCGGGGAGCAGCGGCGTGAGCTGGTCGGTGCCGGGCACGCCGCTGCCGGCAGAGCCGGACGCGCTGGTGAGGGCCATCATGTTGCCGGAGACGATCTGCCCGTTCTGATTGATCTGGAACCTCAGGTGGCCGAGCGACGGCACCTTGACCTTGCGGCCATCGACCGTTGCGGTCGCGTGGCGCACGCCGACGTCGACGGTCGCAACGCCGGCCGCGTTCACGTCGGTGACCTTCCAGGTCATGACCATGTCCATCTGCTCGCTGAGGGGCACCTGCTGCCCCGCGGCGGTCAGTGACCCATGCAGGTCCATCGTCATGTGATACGTCTGCCGCTCGCTCTTCGTGAAGCTCATCGTCATGGCCACGGCCGTGTTGCCGGAGCCGGGACGGAGGAACAGGTAGGCGAGCGCGGCAAGCGCCAGCGCGATCACGACGACGATCGCGATCACGACCCGGCTGCGGCCCTCGCCGAGCGACAGCGACGGCATCGACAGGGAGCGCTTCGACATGGACCGCTTCGACATCGAGCCGCGGCCCGACGACGCCCACGTCCCGTCGGAGTCGAACGGAACCTCGGACACGGCCTCGGCGACCGGCACGAGCTCGTCTGCCTCGGGCATGGTTGCCACGGCGAAGTCGCCGGCCTCTGGCTGGACCTCGCCGGAGCCACCTGGCCCGGCCAGCACCGCCGAAGGCGGCGGCGGGACCGAAGCGACGGGCGGCGGAACCGCGGCGGCAGGAGGCGCCGGTGCGGCCACGGCCGGAGGCGCGGGCATGGCCGGAGGCTCGGGAGCTGGGGCGCTCGCCACCGGGACCGGCGCCACGGGAGGGGCCGGGACGGCCGCGGGCATCGGCGCGGCGGGCCCGGGCGACATCGGCGGCGTGGCGGGCTCCACCGGCGCCGGCGCAGCAGCGGGGGGCTCGACCACGGCAGGAGCTTGACCGGGAAGGGGGATCGTCGGCCTGACGGACAGCGGCGGTGCTGGGGGCTGAACCGTCGGGGCGGGGCCGGCCGGCTCGGCTTCGGGAGCGGGAGCAGCCGCTTCGACCGGGACCGGGGGGGCCGGAACCGGAGCGACGGGTTCGAAAATCGCGGGCGGCGGCGGGGGAGCCACGGGCTCCGGCGCGGGCGCGGGCGCTGGCCCGGGCGCGGGCTCGAAAGGCGGAGCCGCGGCCACCGCGGGCGGCTCGGCCGCGGGAGGCTCGGAGACGGGATCGGGCACGGGGGACGCGGACGGGACGGGCTCCGCACCCGGCGCGGGCGCCGCGTCCGGCGGCGCGAACAGCTGCGCGGCAAGCGGAGCCACCTCGGGCGCGGGAGGCGGAACCCAGGCGGGCGAGGTCGGGTCGCCAGCGTCGCCCGGCGCCGTGTCGCCGATGCCGGCGGCGGGATCGAGCGCTTCCGGCTCGTCGGCTGGCGGGGTGGGGGCGCCGGTCTCGTTGTCGCTCATGCTGGATCCGTCTCCTTGTTCCACGTATGCGACGTGCAGCGCCGAGCCGCACGGGCGGTCGACACTCTCAATGGTGATTCGACAGGGAGGCGCTCGTTCTTGAGGCGGCCCGGGAGCGCTCGGCTCAGCGGCCCTACAGGGAGATCTCGGGAGCGACCTCCTGCAGGCCCTCGATCGCCAGCCCGATGAACTCGTCCAGGCCGAGCCCCAGGTTCGGCTCGGCCAGCGCGATCTCCTCGCGGTTGACGCCGGGCGCGAACGCGCGCTCCTTCAGCTTCTTCTTCACGGAGGAAACCTTCATCCCGGCGGACTTCTCCGGCCGGACCAGCGCCGCGGCGACCAGCAGCCCGGCGACGGCGTCGGCGGCGACGATGCCCTTCGACATCCGGTCGGTCTGGAACTCGGGGTGCGCGTGGGCGAGCACGCCGTTGACGACGACCTCGTCAACGCCCGCCTCGCGGAGCCAGTCGGCCGCCAGGTACGCGTGCCGGGCGAGGTCGTCGCCGGTCTGGTCCTGGTCCAGGTCGTGGAACAGGCCGGTCAGCCCCCACCGCTCCTCGTCCTCGTCGAAGTGGCGGCCGAGCCGGCGCATGACCCCCTCGACGCTGACGAGGTGCCGGTAGGTGATGTCCTTGTCGACCTTGCTCCGGGCGAACGCCCGGGCTTCCTGGGTGTCCACGCTTTCGGCCCTCCGCTCTTCTAGTGGATCTGGTACGGAACGCTCGACAGGATGACCCGCTCCTCGAAGAACAGCAGTCGCTTGATGAACAGCGCTCGCTGGCCGTGCAGCGGCTGCTGCCACCACTTGGCGACGATCACCTCCGGGATGACCACGGAAGCGACGGCGTCGGGCCGCGAGGTCACGCGCCGCACCTCCTCCAGGATCGGTTCGCCGAGCTCGCGGAACGGCGCCTCCACGATGTCCAGCTGGACCGGGACATGCAGGGCCTCCCACGCCACGGCGATCTCCTCGACCTCGCTCGCGTCGAGCGCGACGAAGATCGCCCGCGTCTGCGTTCCGCGCAGGGACCGCGCGTAGTTGATCGCGCGGATCGTGCCGTCGTGCACACCCGAGACGAATACCAGCACGTCGACGCGCTGGGGGATGACGGGCGCCGTCGCGGCCGGCACGTCCTGGCGGACGAGCATCGGCACGTCGGCCACCACCACGCCGGTCACGCCGAGCAGGCGCAGCTTCAGCAGGAACGCCGCCCGTCGACGCCGGATGGCCGAGGCGAGCGACCGCTTCGTCAGCAGCTCGGGGATGACGAGCGTGACGAAATCGCCCGGCCCGCGCGGGATCGACCGCAGGTACTCGATCATGGCGGCCGTCGGGTGGCCCCGGCCCGGCACGATCTCCAGCTCCACGTCGGCGCGGCAGAACGACCGCCACCGGGAGGCCAGGTCCTCCGAGCCGGGCCCGCGGCTCAGGTGCACCGCCCGGAAGTCGTTGAAGCGAAACGCCCGCACGTAGCCGACCGCCTGCGACGTGGCGGCGTTCAGCTCGTCGACGAACACGACGACCGTGTTGCGCGCCGTGTCGTCCAGCGGCACCGATCCGTTGCGGACCTGCTGCGAGACGTGAGCGTAGTGCCGGTGGACCGAGTAGAACGCGGTGATCATGACCGGGATCGCCAGGATCACGATCCACGCGCCGTGCGTGAACTTCGTCAACACGACGATCACCAGCACGACGCCGGTCGCGAACGCGCCCACGCCGTTGATCGCCAGGCGCCAGTGCCAGCCCTCGGCTCGCGCGCTCCCCTCGGCCGCTGCCCGCCGCCAGTATCGGACCATCCCCGCCTGCGACAGCGTGAACGCGGTGAACACGCCGACGACGTACAGCTGCAGGAGCCGGTCCACGTTCGCCTGGAACGCCCAGATCAGCAGGACGGCGAACGCCGCAAGGACCACCATGCCGTTCGAGTACACGAGGCGGTCGCCCAGGTTCTCGAACTGCCGCGGGATGAAGCGGTCTCGCGCCAGCAGCGCCGCGAGCCGCGGGAACCCCTGGAAGGACGTGTTGGCCGCCAGGATCAGCACGGCGAACGTCGAGATCTGCACGACCCAGAACATGAAGCTGCCGGAGCTCGGCGACGACCCGGGGAACACCGCCTTGGCGATCTCGGACACGACCGACACCGTGGTGCTCGGGCGCGCGCCGGTCTTCAGGGCGAGGAACGCGATGCCCATGATCATCGTCACGGCGATGACGCCCAGCATCGTCAGCGTCTGCGCGGCGTTGCGACCCTGCGGCCGGCGGAACGCGCTCACGCCGTTGGAGATGGCCTCGGTTCCCGTCAGGGCCGACGAACCCGACGCGAACGAATGCAGCACGGCAAAGATGCCGACGGTCGCGGCCGCGCCGTAGGGAGCAGGGTTGGGGACGTTCGTCACCACCGGACAGCCGCCCAGGCACTTGATGAACCCCACCACGATGAGCGTGAACATCGACGCGATGAACACGTACGTGGGGGTGGCGAACGCCAGGCCCGATTCGCGGACGCCGCGCAGGTTGACCAGCGTCAACAACACCACGCACCCGATCGAGATCACCACGATGTACCGGTTGAGGCTCCCGTTCATCGCCGACGAGATCGCGAGCACGCCCGAGCTGACCGACACCGCGACGGTCAGAATGTAGTCGGTGAGCAGGGCCGCCCCGGCGATCAGCCCGAAGATGCGAGCCAGGTTCTCGGAGCTCACGACGTACGAACCCGCCGACGTCGGGTACGCGCGCACGACCTGGCGGTACGACGTCACGACCACGGCCATCACCACGGCCACCGCCAGGTTGATCGGGATGATCAGGCTTCGGATGTCCGCCAGGTTCCCGGACGCCGTTACCAGGATCAGCAGGCTGGCTTCGACCGAGTACGCCACCGACGACAGGGCGTCGGACGCGAAGATCGGCAGCGCCAATATCTTCGGCAGCAGCGTGTGCTCCATCCGGCCGCTCGCCATCCCGCGGCCGACGAAGATCCGCTTGACGAGGGTGGGACCGGAGGATTCCCGGCGCTGCGTGGTCGACATCTGCCGGATTCTAGCCCCGGCCCTGTGGGCGGGATCAGCCGATCCGGTAGCTGGCGCTGGACAACACGACCCGCGGTTCGAACAGCAGCAGGCGCTTGATGAACAGCGCCCGCTGGTTGTGCAACAGGTGGTGCCACCAGGTGCGCACGACCAGCTCTGGCACGATCGCCGACACCAGCGATCCCGGGCGCCCGGTGATGCGGCGGACCTCGTCGAGCATCGGCGGCCCCAGGTCGCGGAACGGCGCTTCGACGATGTCCAGCTCCATTGGGATACGCGCCTCGAGCCAATCCGCCTGCACGCGCTCGACGTCGCCGGCCTCCATCGCGAAGAACACGGCGCGCGTGCGGTCCGCGCGAAGAGCGCGCGCGTACCGGGCGGCGCGGATCGTGGCGGCGTGCACCTCGGAGACGAACAGCAGCGCCTCGGTGCGGGCGGGGATCAGCGGACGCAGGTCCGGTTCGCCCGAGGGATCGCGGACGACCGGGACGTCGGTGACGACAACCTGCGGTTCGGCGAGCAGCCGCAGCTTGAGCTGGAACGACGTCCGGTGCCGGACCGCCGACACGAGCGACGTCTGCGTGAACAGCTCGGGGATCACCACCGTGACGAACCCGTCCTCGCCACGCGGGATCGAACGGATGTACTCGAGCACCGCGCCGGCCTCGCCGCGGCCGGAGAGCGCCTCGAGGCCGGCAGACACGCGGCTGAACTCCGGCCACCGCGCCGCCAGGTCCGCCGCGGACCCGTTGGCCGGGAGCGCGACGGCGCGGAGATCGCGGCCGGCGAACGAGCGGACGTAGCCGACGGCCTCGGCCGTCGCCTCGTCCAGGTCCTGCACGACGAGCACGACCGTGTTGTCGGGGCGCGGCGGCTCGGCGTCCCGCCCGACCGCGGCGGTTCCGGCCATCGGCTCGGCCCGCACTCGCAGGTGCTCCGTCACCGTCTCGTAGTGGCGGTGGATGGCGCGGAACCCCACGATCATCAGCGGGATGCCCGCGAGCACCACCCAGACGCCCTCCTTGAACCTCGCCTGCACGATGATCGCCACGATCAACAGCGTCGCCGACGCGCCCGTCGCGTTGATCACCATGCTGCGCTGCCACGCGCCGGGCGGGTCGGGGCGGTTGCCGCGGCGCTGCCAGTAGCGGACCATGCCGGCCTGCGACAGGGTGAAGGCGGTGAACACGCCCACCGCGTACAGCGGGATGAGCTCGCCGACGTTCGCGTCGAACGCCCAGATCAGCAGCCCCGACAGGACGGCCAGCGCGATCATGCCGTTCGAGAACACGAGACGGTCGCCCAGGTTCTCGAACTGCCTGGGCAGGAACCCGTCCCGCGCCATCATCGCGGCCAGCCTCGGGAACCCCTGGAAGGACGTGTTGGCCGCCAGCACCAGGATCGCGAACGTGAACGCCTGGATCACGTAGAACATCCAGTGCACGCCCGCATCCGTCGTGAACGCGGCGCGGCCGATCGACGACAGCAGCGACACCGAGTGGCTCGGCGTGGCATCCATCTTGTTGGCCAGAAACGCGATCCCGAGCACCAGCATGATGGCGATCGCCCCGAGGACCGCGAGCGTCGCGGCGGCGTTTCGACCCTGCGGCCGGCGGAAGATCGTCACCGCGTTCGAGATCGCCTCCACGCCGGTCAGCGCCGACGACCCGACGGCGAAGGCCTGCAGGATGACCAGCAGATCAACCTCGAGCTCGCCGGCGATGACCTGGTCCGGCGCCACCGCCTTCGGGCAGTCCCCCAGGCAGCGCGCCACCCCGACGATGATCAGCAGGAAAGCCGCAACGATGAAGCCGTACGTCGGGATGGCGAACAGGAACCCGGACTCCCGGAGCCCGCGCAGGTTCATGACCGTGATCAGGCCGACGAAGAACAGGGACAGCGGCACCTTGTACGGGATCAGGCCGTGCGCGACCGACGTGATCGCCACGACACCGGCCACGACGGACACCGCAACCGTCAGCACGTAGCCGACGAGCAGGGCCGACGACGCCACCAGCGCCGGCAGCGTGCCGAGGTTGTCCTTGGCCACGACGTACGCGCCGCCGCTCGTCGAGTACGCGCGAACCGTCTGCCGATACGACGTGATGACGATCGCCATCAACAAGGCCACGGCCAGCGAGATCGGGACCACGTACTGGCGCGACTGCAGCGAGGCCGCCAGCAGCACGACCAGCGTCGCCTCCACGGTGTACGCGACCGAGGACAGTGCGTCCGCCGACAACACGGGCAACGCCAGGGTCTTCGGCAGGAGTTCGTGAAGGGCCCGGCCGCTGTGCATCCGACGGCCGAGCAGGAGGCGCTTCGCCAGATCGAAGCCGTCCCCCCGAGCGGCCGCCCCCTCAGCCATCGCCGCATTGTAGTGCGGCGGTCTTCGTCGGGCGCACCGCGGACGCGCCCACGACTGTTGGGATCGCTACGCGCCCGCGTTAGGCTTCGCGGATGCACATCGTGATCATGGGGTGCGGCCGGGTCGGCGTGGCCACCACCGTCGAACTGGCCAAGCGGGGGCACTCCGTGGCGATCATCGACAAGAGCGCCTCGGCGTTCGACAAGCTGCCTCCCGGCTTCGAGGCGAAGACGATCGTGGGGCTCGGGTTCGACCGCACCGTGCTCGAAGCGGCGGAGATCGAGAAGGCCGGCGCCTTCGTGGCGGTCTCCAGCGGCGACAACTCCAACATCGTGTCGGCCCGGATCGCTCGCGAGCACTACCACGTCAAGAAGGTGATCGCGCGCATCTACGACCCCCGCCGGGCCGAGATCTACGAGCGGCTGAACATCCCCACGGTCGCCTCGGTGCGCTGGGCGGCCAACCAGATCCAGTTCCTGCTGTTCCACGGCAAGGAGGAGATGCGCGACACGGTGGCCGGCGGTTCGTTGCTGCACTACGCGCGCGAGGTGCCCGACCACCTGATCGGCAAGCCGATCTCGTCGGTCGAGGCCGAGGGCAGGATCGACGTCAGCGCCGTCGAACGCGGCGGGAGCGGCTTCCTGCCGGTGCCGGGCAGCACGTTCCAGCAGGGCGACCTCGCCCACTTCCTGGTGACGAAGGACGCCATGGAGGAGCTGGACGTGCTGCTGCAGCCGGTCGCCGAGGAAGTCTGATGGTGGCGGAGGGATCGGGACGATGAAGGTCGTGGTCACCGGCGCAGGCAACGTCGGTCGCCATCTGTCGATCGACCTGTGCGAGCGGGGGCACGACGTCACGCTGATCGAACAGGGCAAGGCCGCCGCCGACCGGGCGCGCCAGGAGCTGCCGGCCGGCGTGACCGTCCTGCTGGGCGACGCGTGCGAGCCCTACGTGCTGGAAGAGGCCAAGCTCGGCGAGGCCGACGTCATCGTGGCGGCCACGGGCGACGACGAGGACAACCTGGTGACGTCGTTGCTGGCCAAGCAGGAGTTCGCCGTGCCCCGGGTCGTCGCGCGCGTGAACCACCCGAACAACGAGTGGATGTTCACCGAGCAGTGGGGGGTGGACGCGGCCGTCAGCCCGCCGCACATCCTGACGGCCCTGGTCGAGGAGGCCGTCACCGTCGGCGACGTCGTGCAGCTGTTGAAGCTGGAGCGCGGACGCGTCGCGCTGGTGGAGCTGACGCTGGAACAGCGGTCGGGGGTGGCCGGCAAGCCCATGTACGAGCTCCGCCTGCCGGTGGACTCGAGCATCGTCGCCATCATCCGCGAGGGCCACGTGGTGATCCCGCAGCCCGAGACGGTGCTCGTCGCCGGGGACGAGCTGATCGCCATCGCCACGCCGGAGGTCGAAGACGACCTGCGGCGCGCCCTGGAGTGACCCCGGCCCTAGCGGGACGGGCGGGGCGGGCGCCGGTTCGCGTCCCCGAGCGGCCCCGGCTCCAGCCCGAAACGGGTCGTCAGCTGGTCCGCGCGCTCGACGTCGCCGGCCGCCGCCCAGCAGCGCGCCGCCTGGTAGGGAAGCGACATCGCGTCATACATGGCCGCCGCCTCCGCGAATAACGACGCGTCACCGTCCACGATCGCGGCCGACTCCGTGAGCGCGACCCCGATCGAGACGTGGTCCTTCGCGTGCGGCTCCACGCGTTCGCGAAGCGCGGCCGCCTGGTCCGGCACCAGTCGCGTGGCCGTGACCAGCAGCCGCGCACAGGGCGTCACCGACGGAGTCTCGAGCGCGACGCGCACGCCCTCGGTGATGGCCAGCCGTGCCGCCGCGACGTTGCCCTCGGCCTCCTCCAGTTCGGCCTCGACGCCGAGCGCGCGGTAGAGGAACAACGCCATCTGGCCGCGCCGCACCGAAGGCAGCACCTCCTGGAGCGTCGCTCGGGCCTCGCGGAAGCGGCCGGTCCGGATGCACGCCAGCGCCAGGGTCGTGCCGGCCACGGTGATGCCGGGCGAGATCAACAGCGAACGGCGCGGCCCCAGGATCTCGCGACACAGGTGCTCGGCCTCGTCGAAGCGCCCGACCTCCACGAGCATGGACGCCTCCAGGGCGGCCAGCACCCATTCGAAGCTCGGGGCTCCCAGGCGTCGCATCGCCTCGCGCCCCTCGTACGACACGGTCGTGCCCTCCACGACGTCCAGCAACTCGGCCAGGGACAGTGAGAGGTTCACGTACGCTCGCGCTGCCGCCTCAACGTCGGAAGCTCGTTCGGCGAGCACCAGTGCGTCGCGGATGCGGTCGGTGCCGGACGGATCGCCGTGCAGGACCTCGAACATGCCCAGGCTCGTCATCAGGCTCGACCGAACGATGTCCAGGTCGGTGCCGGCGGTCCCCTCCAGCGCGGCCAGGCCCCGGCGCGCAAGGTCGGCGCCCTCGTCGCTCTGCGCCGAGACGATCAGCATCGAGGTCAGCCACGCGAACGCGCGACCCAGGTCCTCGGAAGGCCCGGCCGGCTCGAGCAGGTCGATCGCCTGCATCAGCGCGTCCGATGCCATCGCGGCTTCGCCCCCGAAGAAATAGGAGCGGCCGAGCATGGCCAGGGCCGCCCCCGCCTCGAGCGTGCGTCCGAGCGAGCGCCAGCCGGATTCGGCCTCGATGAACATCGTGCGCGCGGTCCCCGGGTCGCCGCTCACCAGCGCCGCGAACCCGAGCTTCGTCAGCAGCTCCAGCCGGCCCTCCTCATCGCCCTGCCCCCAGAGCCGAAGGGCCATCTGGTAGCGGTCCCGCGCTTCGACGAACCCCATGCGACGGCTCGCCGTGTCTCCGGCCGCGAGCGCGTAGAACCGCGACTTCTCCGGGAGGTCGGCCTTGTCGTAGTGCTCGGCGAGCATCTCGAGCGACAGCGGGTCGTCGCTGGTCCGGCGCTCCAGAGCTCGGGCGACCGTCGCGTGCATCTCGCGCCGCGTCGCCGCCGGGATCGACGCGTACGTCACCTCCTGGATGAGCGCATGCTTGAACGTCCAGCGCCCCGGACCCTCGTTGACGATCAGCTGCCCGTGTCCGAGCTCCTCGAGGACCGCGCCGAGGTCCCGATCGTCCACGACGGCCTCCAGGAGCTCGCGCGTGAACGAGCGGCCGAGCACCGACCCCGCCTGGAGCGCGTGGCGCAACCGCGCGTCCAGCCGGTCGATCCGGGCCAGGATCGTCCCCTCGATGGTGTGCGGCACGTGGGCCGCGCCCTCCGACAGGCTCGCGCGATCGTCGTGCACGGTCAGCGCGCCCAGCTCGATCAGGGCCTGCAACAACTCTTCGACGAAGAACGGGTTGCCCTCGGCCCGCGCGATCACCAGCTGCTCGAGGTTGGCCGGAAGCTCCGACACCTGCAGGAAGCCGGCGGCAACCCGCAGGCTGTCGTCGACGGACAGCGGCTCCAGCCGGATGTCGGTCCGGCTCGAGCGTACGGCTTCGGGAACAGCCGGGCGAAAGCCGGGGCGCGACGCCAGCACCAGCAGAAGCGGAACCCCCGTCAGGTGCTTCAGCAGAAACGCCAGCAGGTCCATGGTCGAGCGGTCGCTCAGCTGCAGGTCGTCGAGGACGATCAGCGTGGGGCGATCGTGAATCGCCTCGAGCAGGAACTGCCAGACGCCGGCGAACACCTGCTCGCGGCGCTGTTCGTCCGCCATGAGGACCACCGGCGGGGACTCCCCCATCCCGAGCAGCGCCGCGAGCAGGGGCGCCACCTCCTCGCCGACCCCGGCGTCGTCGAGCAGCTGTCGCAGCCGCCCGGCGTCGGGCGGCGCCTCGCCGAGGATCCCGTACAGGACCTCGAGCAGGGGGCCGAACGCCAGCTCGCCCGAGCAGGCGACCCGGACCTCCAACGCGCCGTGGACGGCGAATTCCGACAGGAGCCGGGACTTGCCCACGCCCGGTTCGCCGACCAGCGACACCACGTGGGTGTTGCCCTTTGCCGCGCTCGACCAGAGCAGCGAGAGCAGCGCGCGCTCGTCCGCGCGACCGACGAACGCCGCCTCCCGGCGAGGGACCATCGGCCGCGGCCCGGTCAGGCGGTACGCCTCGACGACCCGGTCGCCATCGTCCATCTCGAGCGGCCCCAGGTGATGCCCCTCGAAGTCCTCTCGGACCGCCCGCCACGTCGATTCGCTCACCATCAGCGCCCCCGGGCCCGCTGCCTGGCGCAGCCGCGTCGCCGCCGTCTCCGAGGCGGCCGTCCGGCCGGACCGAGCCGGCGACGCGGTGTCGATGCCGATCCGCAGGTCGACCGGCGCGCCAAGGCCCTCGGACCGGGCCCGGTGCACTTGTAACATGCCGAGCGCGGACTCGACAGCCCGGCGCGGATCGTCCTCGTGGCGCTGGCGTTCGCCGAACGACGCCACGAGCGTCTCCCCGACGAAGCGTTCGACCGCGCCCCCTCGCCGCTCGATCTCGCGGCGCATCCCGTCGAAGTAGCGCCCGGCCACGTGCCGGAACTCCCGCGGGTCGAGCTTGTCCTTCAGCTCGGCGAAGCCGGCTGCCGCCGCGGACAGGATCGTCACGGCGTTCTCCTCGAGCGTCGCCTCCCCATCGCTCGCGCCCGGGGTCATCGCCTGCACGGCGGCGCCCGCTCCCGCGACCAGGGCGCCGGGATCCCCGTCGTACAGCACCGGGTCCTGCCGCAGGATCTGCTGCTCCAGCCGCTGCAGCGGCAGGCCCGGATCGATGCCGAGCTCGTCCGCAAGCGCCTGGCGCCCCTCGCGGTAGACGGCCAGCGCCTCGGCCTGCCGCCCCGATCGAAACAGCGCCAGCATCAACAGGCCGCGAAGGCGCTCGCGCACCGGGTGCGCCGCGACGAGCTTCTCGAGCTCGCCCACGGCCTCGGCGTGATGGCCGAGCGCCAGGTCGCACTGGATCCGATCCTCGACGGCCAGCTGGTGCATGGCCTCCAGCCGGCCGATCTCCGACTGCGCGAAGGAGTCGAACGTGAAGTCCGCCAGCGCCGGTCCGCGCCAGAGCTCGAGCGCCTCCTTGAGGACCGACCGCGCCTCCTCCGGGTCCTCGGCCATCCGCGCTCTCGCGCTTGACGTCATGGACTCGAACCGCCCGGCGTCGATGTCCTCGGCGCTCGCGCGCAGGACGTAGCCAGGCTTCACGGTGCCGAGCGGCCCGTCGCCGCCTCCGAGCGCCTTGCGCAGGCCCGAGACATACCCCTGGATCAGGTTCGCGCTGCTGTCCGGAAGCTCTTCGCCCCACAGCAGATCAGCGAGCAGGTCCGCGGAGACGGGGCGGCCCGGGTTCAACAGCAGGATCGCGAGCAGGGCTCGCTGCTTCGGCGGACCGAGCGACAGCACCTCGTCGTCTCGATGGACCTCGAGTGGTCCCAGGATGCGGAAATCGAGTCCCATCAGACGCAACCTCCGCGGGCAGGCATGGACGGTAGCACGATCGAGCATCGAACGAGAACGCCGGCCGAGGGCTGAACGCACTGCTCAAGGGCGTCTCCAGCCGATCGCAAGAGGACGTCCAGCGCGAGCCGCCACCCTGTCGCACGAAACTGGGAGGGTTGCGTGCACTGGTGGATCTGGGCGCTCGTGAGCTGGCTCGTGGTCTGCGGCCCCTGTGCCGTGGTGTTGGGCCGGTTCCTCGGCGCGGCGAGCGGGCTGCCGCGGCCGCGATCGTCGCGCCGGCGCGGGCGCCCGGCGAAGGGCGGCGGCGGCACGCACGCCGTCGCGCCGCGAGCGCGGAGTTCGGGGTCGGCCCTCAGGCGGTGACGAACTCGAACGTCGGGTTCACCATGCGGAGCATGCCCCCGTCGAGCCCGAGCACCCCCTCGAGGACCAGGCGAGACCCCAGCGTGAGGCCGGGGATCGTCCTTCGCCCGAGCCATTCGACCGCCACCTCGCCGGTGCCGTCGGAGAACAGCACGCCGAGCGCATCGAACCCCTTCACCGGGCGGATCGAGATCCGCCGCACGGCCCCCGCAAGGCGAACCCGGGCGCGGACCGGAGCCTCGGCGATCCGAACGGTCCCGGACAGGCCGTCGGCCCATTCGCGGACCTCGGCGGCCAGGCGGTCTTCGTCGGTTTCGGTCAGCCGGTCGCGAATGCGACGGCGCTTCGAAGGCACCGCCTCATCCCGTGCCCGCGCCGGGCGCCGATCCGGCGCCGGCCGTCGCCGGACCTGAGGAGAGGCTGCCCGCCGACCGGGATTTCGTGAACCAGATCGCCGCGGCCAGAGCCGCCGCCGCAACGAGCCCGATCGACACCCGCGCGCCGGCGTTGTTCGCGTACTTGACGACCAGCGGCACGATCAGCAGCGCGACCAGGTTCATCACCTTGATCATGGGGTTGAGCGCGGGTCCGGCCGTGTCCTTGAACGGGTCTCCGACCGTGTCGCCGATGACCGTCGCCTTGTGCGTGTCGCCGCCCTTGCCGCCGTACTGGCCCTCCTCCACCGACTTCTTCGCGTTGTCCCACGCGCCGCCGGCGTTCGACAGGAACACCGCCATGAGCTGGCCGGTGAGGATCGTGCCCGCCAGGAACGCGCCGAGCGCCTCCTCCTTCAGCAGGAACCCCGTCACGATCGGCGCGAGCACCGCGAGCAGCGCCGGCGTCATCAGCTCGCGAAGCGACGAGCGCGTCACGATGTCCACGACGGCCGAGTAGTCGGGCTTCTCGGTGAAGTCCATGATCCCCGGGTGCTCGCGGAACTGCGTGCGGACCTCGTCGACGACCTGGCCGGCGGCGCGCCCGACGGCGCGGATCGCGAACGACGAGAACAGGAACGCGACCGAACCGCCGACGAGCAGCCCCACCAGCACCAGCGGCACGTTCACCCGGATGCCGACGAGCTCCAGGCGCGCGGCCTGCTGGAACGCGCCGAACAGCGACGTGGCGGCCAGGACCGCCGTCGCGATGGCCACGCCCTTGGTGATGGCCTTCGTCGAGTTGCCGATCGCGTCCAGGCTGCCCAGGATCTCGGCCGGCCGGCCCTCGAACTCGCCCGACATCTCCGCGATGCCCTGCGCGTTGTCCGAGACCGGCCCGTATGTGTCCATCGACACGATGACGCCGACCGTGGACAGCAGCCCGATCCCCGACAGCGAGATGTAGTACAGCTCGCGCGACAGGTTCGTCATGCTGCCGCCGCCCAGGTAGAAGTCGCCGACGATCGCGGCCCCGATCAACAGGATCGACCAGACGCTGGACTCGAGCCCCTCGCTGATGCCGGCCAGGATGTTCGTCGCGGGCCCGGTCGTCGACGCCGCGGCGATGTCCTTCACCGGGCGCCGCGTGGTGGAGGTGTAGTGCTCGGTCAGCAGCTGGATGATCGACGCCAGCGCCAGACCGATCAGGACCGCCCAGAACGCTCGGATGTCCTTGAGGTACGCGACCGACAGCACCAGCGCCCCGATGGCGGCCAGGCCGGCCGACAGGAAGAAGCCGCGGTTGATCGCCCGCATGCCGTGTTCGGTCTCGGAGCGCGGCGTCACCGACAGGATCCCGATGACCGCCACGATCACGCCGACGCCCATCAGCATCAACGGGAACACGACGCCCTTGGCCGCGAACGCCGCGCCGCCCAGGATGAGCGAGGCGGCGAGCATCACCTGGTAGGACTCGAAGAGGTCGGCCGCCATGCCGGCGCAGTCGCCGACGTTGTCTCCGACGTTGTCGGCGATGACGGCGGCGTTGCGCGGGTCGTCCTCGGGGATCCCCTGCTCGACCTTGCCGACCAGGTCCGCGCCCACGTCCGCCGCCTTGGTGAAGATCCCGCCGCCGACACGCATGAACATCGCGAGCAGCGCGGCGCCGAACGCCAGGCCCTCGAGGACGGCGGCCGCGTCGGACCCGTAGATGAGGACGAAGATCGTGGCGCCGAGCAGCCCGAGCCCGACGGTGAACATGCCGGCGACGCCGCCGGTTCGAAACGCGAGCGTCATCGCACGGCGAAGCCCGGACTGCCGGGCCGCGTCGGCGACGCGCACGTTGCCGCGCACCGCAAGCCACATCCCGGAGAACCCGGTCGTGGCGGAGAACAGGGCGCCGACGATGAACGCGATCGAGCGCCCGAACCGGATGGACGAGGCCGAGTGCACGTGGAAGGCCGGAACCGGGAGCAGGAAGAACAGGCCCACCGCCAGGACCACCACGAACAGGGCGATGGTCCGGAACTGCCGGTTCAGGTAGGCGCTGCTCCCCTCCTGGATGGCCCGGGCGATGTCCTTCATCTTGTCGGTGCCGTCGGGGGCGGCGAGCACCTCGCGGCGCAGGTACGCGGCGAAGGCGAGGGCGCCGACCGCCAGGGCGACGATCAGCCACAGCGCGGTGGTGTCGAGGGATCCGAAGGAGAAGTGCAGCTCACCATCCGCCGCAAGCAGCGTCATCGAGTTCCTCCTGGTTCGATGTGGGGGTCGGTCCCGAGGCCGCAGGCCGGAAACCGCAGGTCAAAGCCGCGCGATTATAGCCGACACATTTCGGCGTCCCGCCGCGCGACGCGCCGCTCGTCCGGCTCGCCCGGCAGCGCCGATCGGGCGACGCGGGCGTGGTTGTGGTGTGTTCACGCTGTTGCCGCGATTCGTGGGCATAGGTCTTTGCGAAAGGCTCGACCGCCCGCTACCCTGACCGGCCAATGCCGCTAGAAGAATCGCCCGATCACGGCGGTCTTCCCGTTCAAACCGAACCCTTCCCGGATGACCAGCCTGCGGCCGCGCGCGCCACGCGCCGTGAGGCCTCCGCACGCCGCCGAACCCTGCGATGGGTGCTCGTGGGCGCCGGCGTGCTGGTCGTGGCCGCGGTCGTGATCGCGCTGGTCGCGATGGGCGGCGGCTCTCCGGGCAACTCCCCGGCCGGGGCACCGCCTCCCAGCCGCGCGGCGTTCACGTTCCCACTGGACAAGGTGAGCAGCGTGCGCGTCGCTGCGCATGGCCCGACGACGAGCGCGCAGGACGTGGCCGCGGCGGTGCAGTCGCGGCTGTCGGACATGTACGGGACGGCGTTCCTGGACCCGCGTTCCTGGGCTGGCGCCACCCCGGCGACCCTGTGGCAGACGTTCGCGCCGGCCACGCGCGCCAGGGCCCAGGGCGACGGGGCCGCGTTCACCCTGAAGGGCATCGGGAAGGTCCAGGACCTGAAGGTCACGACCTCGTCCCTGGACGTCGAGGTCCTCTACGACCCGTCGGGCCGGCCCTCGGCGGCGATCGCGACCGTGGAATTCGAGGCGTCGGGCCAGACCGGGGGCGGCGCGCCGGTCAACGTGGTGTCGACCGCCCACCTCCTGTTGCGCCCGGCGTCCGGCCAGTGGTTCATCTCGGGCTACCCGAGCGCGAGCACGCGGATCGCGCCGCAGGGATCGTCGGCCTCGCCGTCGGGTGGGACGCCGTGACGCACCCAGCGCACCCCGTCCGGCGGCGGCACCGCCGCCTCGTGGCAGGTGCCCTGGTCGTCGCGATGGCCGCCGCCGCGGGGGTGGTCGTGGCGCGGGGCGGGGCGAACGAGGCATCGGCCGCTTCGCCCTCGCCGACGCCGTCCGCAAGCGGGGCCCCGATCGACATCCACGCGGTGCACGGCGCGTCCTACCTTCCGGCCCTGCAGGGCAAGCGGCCGCTGTTCATCCTGCTGATCGGCAGCGGCGCCCACCCCGGCCAGTCGGTGCAGGGTTCGCTGTCGGATTCGATCCACCTGCTCGGGATCAACCTCAAGTCGCGCCGCGCGACGATCCTGGGGTTCCCGCGCGACTCGTGGGTGCCCATCCCCGGGCATGGGTCGAACAAGATCAACGCCGCCTCTGTCTACGGCGGGCCGCCGCTGCTGGTCCAGACGGTCGAGCAGCTGACCGGCATCCGGATCGACTTCTACGTTCGCACGACCTTCTGGGGACTCACCAACCTCGTCAATGGCGTCGGCGGGCTGAACGTCAACGTGCCGCAGGCGATGCACGACAGCTATTCCGGCGCGAACTTCTCGAAGGGGCGCCACCACCTGACGGGACGACAGGCCCTGGCGTTCGCCCGCGACCGCCACGACTTCGCCAGCGGCGACTTTGCCCGTTCGGCGAACCAGGCCACGCTGATGCAGGCTGCCCTCGCCAAGTTCCACCGGCTGTTCCAGCAGGATCCCGCCACCCTGTTCAAGTGGATCGCCGTGGGCTACAGCCAGATCCAGACCAACGTGCCGTTCCCGATGCTGCTGGACCTGGCGCTCACCGCGACCCAGATCCCCAACGCGAACGTGAACAACAAGGTCGTGCCGGGCGGCGGCGGCACGGAGGGGACCGCGAGCGTGGTGTTCATCTCGCCGGCGGCCCGGCCCATGTTCGCCCAGATGAAGGCTCGCGGGTACCTCTAGACCTCCCCGGCCGCGTCGTCGCGGCGAATGGCTCATCCGGTCGCGATCACCACGGCGACGAACGCCGCGTACAGCACGCAGGGTGCGACCAGCACGGGAACGGTGAGCGTGCCCCGGATCCGCACCACGATCAGCAGGACCAGCCCGACGAACAGCGCGATGGCGGCGGACAGCACCGCGTCGCCGGTCAGCTGCCACGGCGTGAACAGCAAACCGATCGTCACGGGGAACGACGACTGGAACACCATGGCGCCCGTGACGTTGCCCAGGGCCAGCACGTCCTTGTCGCGTCCGACCCACAGCACGCTGTTGAACAGCTCGGGGAGCTCGGTGGCGATCGGGGCGACCACCAACGAGAAGAGCAGCGGCGACACGCCCAGGCTGGTCGCGACGTGGTGGATGCCGTCCACGAACACCCGCGCGCCCCCGACGATGATCGCCAGGGCCACCAGGGTCTGCACGACGCTCGCCCAGGTCGGCGGCGCCACGTCGGCGCGCCGGGGCGAGCGCCGAACCCGCGCCGCCCACTTCGTGAACGACAGCGGATGGATCTCGCCGGCCGCCTCGCGCTCCTCTTCCGCCTCGCCCTCGGAACGGAAGTGCCGCCACACGTACACGCCGTACCCCGCCAGCAGCGCGGCCGACAGCGCCCAGTGCGCGGGCCGGACGTGGATCACACCGGCCAGCACCGCCGCGCCGTACATGACCAGGAAGAACGCCAGGTCCATGGCCGTGAGGCCCGGATCGATCGCCAGCGAACGAACGCGCCGGCCCGAGCGTGCGTACCACGCCAGCGACAGTCCCATCACGGTCATCGCCAGCGTGGCGAGCATGAACGGCGCGCCGAGGATCGCGCCGATCCCGATCTCCTCGCCGGAATGCGCCCCGCCGCCGCCGACGATCGCGATCACCGGGAGCACGGTCTCGGGCAGCGCCGTCCCGATGGCCGCCAGCACGCTGCCGACGGCACCGGCAGACAGGCCGAACCCTTCGCCGATCCATTCGACGCCGTTCGTGAACAGCTTCGCGCCGAACAGGATCACGACGAGCGACACGAGCAGCAGAACCCAATCCACGCATCCCCTCCCGGTGTGCGGGCCATTGTCCCATCGAGGCCGATACGATCGGCCCGATGGACGCCGACGCCTTCGTCGACGAGCTGACGTCGTTCGGGCGCGATGACGCGAGCCTCGCCCACGTCGAGCGGCTCCCGGCCCGCCCCGCGGTCGTGGAGCCGTTCCCGGATATCCCGGAGCTGCTTCGGTCGCGACTGGAGCTGCTCGGCATCGGCGGCCTGTACCCACACCAGCGGGCGGCGCTCGATGTGCTCGACGAGGGGCGCAACGTGATCGTGTCCACGGGCACCGCGTCCGGGAAGACGCTCGTCTACAACCTCGCGTTCGCCCGCGCGGCACTGCAGGACCCGAAGCGAACCGCCCTGTATCTGTTCCCGACCAAGGCGCTCGCGCGCGACCAGCTGCGGCAGGTGCGCGACCTGCGCCTGCCGCAGCTGCGCGCCGCGGTCTACGACGGCGACACGCCGCAGGCCGAACGCCCGCTGATCCGGCGCAACGCGAACCTGGTGATGTCGAACCCCGACATGCTGCACGCGAGCATCCTGCCCGGCCATGCGCGATGGGCCGACTTCCTGCTGCGGCTGTCGCTGGTGGTCGTCGACGAGGCGCACGTCGCGCGCGGCGTCTTCGGCTCGCACGTGGCCATGGTGCTGCGCCGGTTGCGCCGATTGGTGACGCACTACGGCGGCGACCCCGCGTTCGTGATGGCATCGGCAACGGTGGGCAACCCCGCCGAGCTGGCCGAGCGGCTGAGCGGGCTGCCGTTCGCCGAGGTCGCCGACGACCTGTCGCCGCGCGGCGAGAAGCTGTTCGCCCTGTGGAATCCGCCGCTGGTGGATCCGGACCTCGGGATCCGTCGCGGCGCGGTCTCCGAAACCGCATGGCTGTTGGCGAAGCTCGTCGGGTCGGGCACCCGGGCGATCGCGTTCTGCCGGTCGCGCCGTGGTGCCGAGCTGGTGGCGGAGTTCGCGCGCCGCGAGCTGCCGGGCGGCCTCAAGGACCGGGTCAAGGCGTACCGCGCCGGCTACCTCCCGCAGGAGCGCCGCGAGCTCGAACGGGCGATCTCGGGCGGCGACGTGGTCGGGGTGGCGGCCACCAACGCGCTGGAGCTCGGCATCGACGTCGGAGCGCTGGACGCGGCGCTGCTGGCCGGCTACCCCGGCACCCGCGCGTCGATGTGGCAGCAGGCCGGCCGGGCAGGCCGGCGTTCGGACTCCTCGCTCGCCGTGTTGGTCGCGCAGGACGACCCACTGGACCAGTACCTGGTGCAGCACCCGGCCGACCTGTTCGGCAAGCCGCCCGAGGCGGCGGTCGTGGACCCGGGCAACCCGTACGTCCTCGCTCCGCATCTGCTGTGCGCCGCGCGGGAGCAGCCACTGGCCGACGAGGAGCTCGAGCTGTTCGGGCCGGACGCGGCCGACGCGGCCGAGGTGCTCGTTGCCGATGGCAAGCTCATCCGGCGACGTGGCCTGCTGCACCATCCGGGCCGCGACTCGCCGCACCGCACCGTCGACATCCGTTCGGCCTCCGGGTCGCTGTTCGCGATCGTGGATCAGGAGACCGGCGCGTTGCTCGGCACGGTTGACGAGGCCCGCGCGTTCTTCCACGTGCACCCCGGAGCGGTGTACCTGCACCAGGGCGAGCAGTTCGAGGTGAGCGAGCTCGACCTGGCGGGGAAGGTCGCGCTGGTCGGCAGAAGCGACGCCGACTACTACACGCAGGCGCGCGACCTCACCGACATCGAGGTCCTGGACGAACGCGAGGCCGACGAGTCCGGCCCGGCGACGGCCATCTTCGGGGACGTCCGGGTCACCCGGCGCGTGGTGGGCTTCCAGCGAAAGTCGGTGTTCAGCGGCGACGTGCTGGACAGCATCGAGCTGCGCCTGCCCGATCAGACGCTCGAGACGAAGGCCCTGTGGTGGCTGCTGACGTCGGACCTGCTGCAGCGCGCCCAGATCGGAAGGGCCGCGCTGCCCGGCGCCGCGCACGCGGCCGAGCATGCGGCCATCGGCCTGCTCCCCCTGGTCGCGACCTGCGACCGGTGGGACGTCGGCGGGGTGTCGACGCCGCTGCACCCCGACACGGGGATGGCGACGATCTTCATCTACGACGGCTACCCGGGAGGCGCCGGCATCGCCGAGCGCGGCTTCCGCGCGGGTGCGCGGCTCCTGGAGGCGACGTTCGAGGCGGTGCGGCGGTGCCCGTGCGCTCAGGGCTGCCCGTCGTGCGTCCAGTCGCCGAAGTGCGGCAACGGCAACGAGCCGCTCGACAAGCAGGGCGCGGTCGCGCTGCTGGCGGCGATGCTCGGCCGGACGTGGGGATGACCGCGGCCAAGATCGACCTCGCTCGGGCCGGGTCGGGCGCGCCATGACGTCGCGCTGCATCTACGTCGCGGTGTGCGGCCCCGATCCTGCATCCGAACACGTTGCGGCGCAGTGCGAAACGATCGGGCGCCTGCTCGCCCGCGAGGGGGCGGTCGTGGTGTGCGGCGGTCTCGGCGGAGCCATGGAGGCGGTCGCGCGCGGCTGCGCGCAGGAGTCCGGCACGAGCATCGGCATCCTGCCGGGACCGAACCGTGTCGGCGCGAATCCCCACCTGTCCTTCGTCATCCCCACCGGCATGGGCGAGGCGCGCAACGCGCTGGTCGCTCGCAGCGCCGACGTCGTGATCGCGGTCGCCGGCGAGTTCGGCACCCTGTCCGAGATCGCGATCGCGCTGAAGATGGGCGTCCCGGTCGTGGGGTTGGACACGTGGGAGCTGTCGAAGGCGGGCGCCGTCTCGAACGAGATCGTGCGCGCGTCGACGCCTGAGGAAGCCGTGGCCGCGGCCCTCAGGCTGGCTGCAGGGGCTGGCGCCGCCGAACGTTAGGCGGCCCGTCATGCCGCGTGCGGCGAGCGGCGAAGGATCCGCCCGGCGGCATCGCGCTCGGTCGGCGTCAGGCCGGCGAGCGCCAGCACCGCCACGTACACGACCAGACCCGCGGCACCCGTCGCGACGAGGTCGACCGGCCAGGCCGCATGCCCGAGCGCCAGGTGCACGGCCACCATCACCACGCCGGCCGCGAACGCCGGAACCACCAGCCGGACGTAGTGCCGGTTGAACGGCTGGATGTGGACCAGGCGCCAGACGAGCCAGAGCCGGACGGCGTTCGACACCGTCAACGTCGACGTCTGCGCGATCGCGGCCCCGTTCATGCCGAGGTGCGGCACGAGCACCACGGCGATCGCCAGGTCCAGCAGGAACGAACCCGCGTACACGGTGAGGTCCCAGCCCGTGCGCCCGACCATGATCAGGATGAAGCCGACGCTTCCCACCGCGACGTTCACGAGCTGGCCGACCAGCAGAATGCGAAGCGCGGTCGTGCCCGTCGTGAAGCCGGCGCCGAAGATCGTGAGGATGGGGCCGGGCACGATCAGCAGCAACAGCAGCAGCGGCAGGGTGCCGGCCAGCGTCCACCGCGTCAGTGCCTTGTACAGGCCGTCGAGCCGCTCGCGCTCCTGGCGCGCGTGCAGGTCCGCCACGAACGGGCTGAACATGTAGTTGACGGCGATCAGGAACAGCACGAGCGCCTGCGCCACCCGCACCGCCGCCGCGTACACCCCGAGATCGCCCGCGGTGACGACCGCGCCGCCCGCGGACGGCCCGCGCGCGACGTAGACCGACAGCACGAAGTAGTCCGTCCAGAACAGCGCCTGCGACAGCAGCGCCGCGGGAGCGCGCGGCGCGCCGTAGCGGATCAGCGCGGACGTCTCTCCGGGTTCCGCCGGCAACCGAGGGAAGGCGCGCGTCTCCCGCAGCCACAGCCACCAGCCCGCGAGCGTCGCGGCCGCCCACGACACGGCGTACGCAAGGACCGTCGCGCCCACCGATCGAGACACCGACCACGCGAGGAGCGTGAACGCGATCCACGCCACCGGCTGGCCCGCCCAGTAGACGTAGAGCGTGTGCCGCATGACTTTGAGCCCGCGCGTCCCGCCCAGGTAGACCTGGCACAGGGCCACGAACGGCATCGCCAGCGCCGCGGCCTGGAACGCGCCGGTGGAGTCTCCGTGACGGTTGCCCAGCCACGGCGCGGCCGCGAACAGGGCGATGCCGACGACGACGCTCACCGCCGCGGCGATCCCGGCGGCGCGTCGCACCACGGCTCGGGCGCGGCCGGGCTCTCCCTTGCCCACGTCGATCGCGACCCGGCGCACCGCCGCCATGTCCATCCCGAAGCGCGTGCCCGCGCCGCCGACGAACGCGATCTGGGTCGCAAGGGTCACGACGCCGAACGCGGCGCTGCCGAGCGCGTGCGAGATCAGCACGCTGGTCCCCAGGCTGGCCAGAACGAACACCGCCAGGCCGACGATGTTCTGTCCGGTGCCGGACAGCAGGGTCAGATGGTCGCCGAAGCGCTCCTTCGGCAGGGCGGCGGCGACGGCCTCGCGGAGGCCCCGCGATGGCCGGGGCGCCGGACCGGAGCCGGCGCCGGGCTCCTCACTCGATGTAGCCAAGGCCCCGGAGGTGCTCTTCGACCTCCTCGGCTTCGGAGGCGTCGAAGCCGACGGGGGAATCCTCGGCGCCGCTCGCCGGCCCGAGGCCGGGGACCGCCGCCGCCGTGGCCGCCGCGGCCTCCCCGACGACGGCACGAAGCACCGTGCCGGTATGGCGGCCCGACGCCGGGACGCCGGCGGCGGCCAGGATCGTCGGCGCCAGGTCCACCAGCCGCGCGGTGTCGGGGAACCCGTCCGTGTCGACCGCCGGACCGGCGGCGACCAGGACGCCGTCCATGCGATGGTCGCCGGAGACCCAGTCGGCCCGCTCCACCGCGGATCGGGCGTGCGTCAGGCTGTACAGCGGCGACGGCTCGAGCAACAGGTCGGGCCCGTCGTCCGCGAACCGCCCCTTGAAGACCTCCTCGCGACGCCACACGCGCGCGATCGGATGCTGGCCGGTGCGCGGGTCCACGAACTCGGCCAGCCGTTCGGCCAGCTCGTCGCGCACCCGGTCGGCATCGGCGGGAGCCACGATGCCGTCGTGGTCGCGTCCGGCCACGTTGACGTTCACGCCCTCCCCCGTCGATCGGATCGACGTGTACGCCCGCGTCTTCGCCCAGTTGACCGGCTGCGGCAGCGACACCTTTCCGTGCAGGCCGAGCCGGTCGTAGATCTTGCGGGCGGCCTGCCGCATCGGCCCCCACTGCATCGGCCCGAAGATCGCGTTCGAGGCGGAGAACTCCAGGTAGCCGAGGCGCTCGAGCAGGCGGTCCATGTTCACCGCACCGGTGCACGACTGCATCCCGTGGTCGCTCATGAACAGCACCACGTCCTCGGGTCCGGTTCGCTCCACCAGCCGCCCGAGCCCCTCGTCGAGCAGCCGGTAGACGTCCTCGATCTTCGCGGCCAGCGGCTCCTTCGAACGCCGGAGGTAGTCCGGGTGATCGCTCGAGATGTACTGGGACAGGCAGTGCTGCATGCGGTCCGTGGCCACGAACACCGCGCACGCGACACGCCAGTCCGACTCGTCGAGCAGGAACTCCGTCGCCCGCTGGCGAGCCCTGGTCAGCTCGACGGCCTCGTCCAGGAAGGGTTCGGGCCGACCGCGAAACGTCGTCCAGGACATGCCGTTGATCGGGAACGGCGCGCCCGCCCGCTCCAGGTCGCCCGCCAGCGAGTCGGGGTGCGTGAACGGCCGGCCCTTGGGCAGCACGCCGCCGGCCACCAGACGTCCGGAGATCGCCGGCGGGGGCGCGGTCAGCGGCACGTTGACCATCACGGTCTCGGCGCCGGCCGCGGTGAGGTCGTCCAGGAACGTCCGCTCCTTCATCGAGCGGTAGGTGACCGGGAACTGCCGCCGCGTGCCGCGGCGGATCTCCAGGATGTCGTAGACCCCGTGGTCGGCCGGATCGACACCCGTCAGGAACGAGGGCCACGCTGCCCAGGAATGGGTGGGGATGGTCGACTTGAGGACGGCGCGCCCGCCGCGGCCGATCAGGGAAGCCAGGTTCGGCAGCGATCCCCGCTCGAGCATCGGGTCGAGGATGCGCCAGTCGGCCCCGTCCCACCCGACGATCAGTGCTCGTGACATGCGGTTTCCCCAGTCCAGCGGCCTCGGATTCGGCTAAGTCTACGGTCCGCCGTGAGGCCGCCCAAGCGGACGCCGTTGCCTTTGCGTGGAGAACCCGGTACCGGCCGCGGCCCGGCACCTGGTTGACGTTCGCCGGCCGGGCATATATCGTCCCGATATATAGATTCGATATATCGAACCGATACCCGGACGACGGGAAGGATACACGACCGAATGCTCGAGCTGGCGATCCTGGGGCTCCTCAAGGAGCGATCCATGCACGGCTACCAGCTGAAGAAGCGCCTGGCCGAGACCCTCGGCAGCTTCTGGCAGGTGTCGTACGGGTCGCTGTACCCGGCGCTGCGCCGCCTGCAGCGCGAGGGCGCGGTCGAGATGATCTTCCCGAAGGAGGACGTCGGCCGGCGCAAGAACGTCTACCGGATCACCGAGCAGGGCGAGGCGCTGTTCCGCGACCTGCTCGACTCCGCCGGCGAGGACGCGGCCGCCGACAACGGCTTCTCCGTGCGGTTCGCCTTCTTCAAGTACCTCAAGCCCGAGACGCGCATCCGTCTGCTGGAGCGCCGGCGCGCGTTCCTGCAGCGCCGGTCGTCGGACCTGGAGCGGTCGCTCGCGAGCTACCGCGAGCGCGTCGACGGGTACACGATCTCGCTGATGAACCACCAGCTCGCAGCCACGGAGAACGACATCCGCTGGCTGGACGAGCTCATCCGGACCGAGGAGCGCCAGGCGGCGCCCGCGCCGCGCCGGCGCCGGACCCGGATCGCACGAAGCGTCACCGAACCACTGACCGATCCACTGTCGGAGAAGGAGCGGGCATGATGTCGAGCAACACGATCAGGCTTGCCATCGTGGGCGTGGGCAACTGCGCGTCCGCGCTGGTGCAGGGCCTCGAGTTCTACCGGGATGCCGACCCGGCCGAGCGGGTTCCCGGCCTGATGCACGTCAAGCTCGGCCCGTATCACGTCTCGGACGTGCAGGTCGTGGCCGCGTTCGACGTCGACGGCAAGAAGGTCGGCCGCGACGTCTCCGAGGCCATCGTCGCCGAGCCGAACAACACGATCCGCTTCGCCGACGTGCCGCCGACCGGCGTCACGGTGCAGCGCGGGCCGACCCTGGACGGACTCGGCGAGTACTACCGCGAGGAGATCGTGGAATCCTCCGAGCCCGTCGTGGACGTCGCCCAGGCGCTTCGCGAGGCCCGCGTCGACGTCGTCGTGAACTACCTGCCGGTCGGGAGCGAACAGGCGGCGCACCATTACGCACAGGCCGCCATCGACGCCGGAGCCGGGTTCGTCAACTGCATGCCGGTGTTCATCGCCTCCAGGCAGGAATGGGCGCGCAAGTTCGTCGACGCCGGCCTGCCGATCGTGGGCGACGACATCAAGAGCCAGGTTGGCGCGACCATCGTGCATCGCGTGCTCGCCAAACTGTTCGAGGACCGCGGGGTGAAGCTGGACCACACGTCGCAGCTGAACTTCGGCGGGAACATGGACTTCATGAACATGCTCGAGCGCCAGCGGCTCACGTCGAAGAAGATCTCGAAGACGCAGTCGGTCACCAGCCAGCTGCGCGAGGGCATCGAGAAGTCGGACATCCACATCGGGCCGTCGGACCACGTGCCCTGGCTGAAGGACCGCAAGTGGGCCCACATCCGGCTGGAGGGCACGGAGTTCGGCAACGTGCCGATGAGCGTGGAGCTGAAGCTCGAGGTGTGGGACTCGCCGAACTCGGCCGGCATCGTCATCGACGCCGTTCGCGCCTGCAAGCTGGCGAAGGACCGCGGGGTGTCCGGCCCGCTGATCGGTCCGAGCGCGTACATGATGAAGTCGCCGCCGGTCCAGTTCTCCGACGACGCGGCGCGCGAGATGGTCGAGGAGTTCGTCCTGGGGAACGGGGCGTCGAAGGCGGCGGACTGGTCCGCATTCTTCGATACGCAGGCCCCGGCCGAGTCCGCCAGGTAGGCCCCGACGTCAGAGGGGACGCTCGGGCGGGCTCGAGCCGCCCTTCGGTCCCGGGACTTCGGCTTCCTGCTGGGCGGCCGCCTCGTCTCCCAGTGCGCCGACGGCGTCTTCCAGGCGTTCCTGATCGACCGCCTGGTCTTCCTGGCGCCGGACAACCAGGGCACGGCGATCGGGATCGCGGCCGCGAGCGCCCTGCTCGTCATCCCCTACTCCGTCGTCGGGCCGCTGGCCGGCGTGTTCATCGACCGGTGGTCGCGGCGGCGGATCCTGCAGTGGACGCCCGTCGTGCGCGCCGCGATGGCCGTCGTGACGCTGCTGGCCGGTCACGCGAGCGCGGCGCTGTACGGCCCCGCGATCGTCATCGTGTCCCTCAACCGCTTCTACCTGACGACGGCCTCCGCGGTGATGCCGGCCGTCGTCCCCGACGAGGACCTGCTGGTCGCCAACTCCATGGCCGCGGCGACGGGGACGCTCGTCACCTTCCTCGGGCTGCTCGCGGCGACCCAGGCCGCGCACGCCCTGGGCACGGGCGGGCTGCTCGCCCTGTCGGCCGCGGGATGGCTGCTGTCCGTGTGGCCGATCACGGCCATCCGCGATCCGCTGGCCACCTCGATCCCGCGGGCGCCCGCCGGCGAGGAGCTTCGCCGCGTCGTCCCGGACACGGTGGACGGCGCACGCCGGCTGGGCGCGACCCCGCCGGCGGTCGGCGGCGTGGCCACCATGACTCTCGACCAGCTGCTGTTCGGCGTCGTCACGGCGCTGTCGATCGTCGTGTTCAAGCGCGAGTTCAGCGGCGGCATCGCGTCGTACGGGCGGATCATCGGCGCTGGCGGCCTCGGGGTGCTCATCGGGACGGTCACCGTCGGTGCGTTCGAACCGCGATGGACCCGGCCGCGGATCGTGGCGTTGGCCTTCGCGCTCGGCGGCGTGGTGTGCCTGGCCGCGTCGGCCTCGATCACCGCCCCGAGCGTGCTCTTCGTGTCGCTCACCATCGGGCTGATCTACCCGTGGAAGAAGGTGCCCGTGGACACGATCGTGCAGGAGGCGATCCCGGACCGCTACCGCGGGCGCGCGTTCGCGCTGTACGACCTGGGGTTCGCGCTGGCGCGCGTGGTGGGCGCCGTGATCCTGGCGGCCGTCGTGGACCACGCCTCGGCGTCGCTGATCCTGGCGGTCGTGGGCGCCGTCTCGCTGGTGTGGACGCCCGTGCTTCCGTGGTGGTCGCGGCGGCCGGCCCGGGTCGGCCTGCGATTCTACGCGGGCGCCCGCGGGCAGGAGGTGCCGCGTGAGATCGTCGTGGGCGGCCGCGCCGAGCCCGTCAGCGTCATGGGCTCGTGGGACGAGGAGCGCTCGGGCGTGCGGGTTCGCCGGTTCCGGCTGCGAACGCGCGACGCGATCGTCGACGTGGTGGGTTCGGGCGACGGCCCGTGGACGGTGGAGCACGAACGCTGGGACGCGCGCGCGACCGAAGGGGAGACGACATGAGGCGAGGCCGCGGGATGATCGAGGACGAGAAGGCGCTCGACCGCATCGTGTTCTTCAGCGACGCGATCTTCGCCATCGCCATGACGCTGCTGGTCCTGGATCTGCGGGTGCCGATCCTGCCGTCCGGGCTTACTGACGCGGAACGCACCCACCAGCTCTCCTCCGCCCTGGAGCGCCTGGCGCCGTCCATGTTCAGCTTCGCCCTGAGCTTCTTCGTGATCGGGCTGCTGTGGATGACACACCACCGCAAGTTCCGGCTGATCCGGCGCTACGACGACGGGCTGATCTGGCTCAACCTGGCGTTCCTGTTCTGCATCGCGTTCCTGCCGTTCCCGACGGCGGTCCTCGGCCGCGACGGCGGGCTGGTCGGGACGGTCCTCTACGCCATCAGCATCACCGTGACCGGCGTGTTCTCCGCGCTGATCACGGTGTCCGCGTACCGGCGGCACCGCCTGATCGACGAGGACATCGACGCCGCGTCGATCCGGCACTGGATGCGACGCACCGCGGTGGTGCCGGTCGTGTTCGCCATCAGCATCCCCATCGCCTTCGCCTCCCCCGAGGCCGCGCGGTGGACGTGGGCGCTGGCGTTCGTCCTCAGCTCATCGCTCGAGTTCACCCGCCGTCGCGCGGGCATGCAGGCCGAAGGATAAGCGGGACACCGAGGACGTCGCCGCCGGCGATCAGACCGGACCGAATCGCGCGGCCGGCCAGTATCGAAACGCGACCACCCCACGAACGCACGCCCGCGGCACGGCGCCGAAGGAGCGGCTGTCGGTGCTGGCCTCCGCCCGGTCCCCGACCAGCCACAGCTCGTCCGGCCCGAGCGTTCGACCCTCCACAACGTCCCCCGGCAGGCCGGCGACGCGTTTGACGAGCTCGAAGCCCGGGCGATCCGGGTGCTCGGCGACCACGATGGACCCGAGGCCGACGCGCGCGGCGCCGAGGACGACCAGCCAGTCTCCGGGCTCCAACGCCGGGGCCATGCTGCCACCCTCGACGGCCAGTCGGAACGCGTCGGCGCGACGCAATGCGGCCATGGCGACGGCGGCGATGCCTGCCGCCGCCACCGCGGCGCGCGCCGGCGCCGACCCGCGCCGCCGCCTCGCCGCGCGGGGCCGGCGTCGAATCCCTGCGTTTCGGGCGCCGTGATAGGTTTGGGAACGCATCCCGATTTCCGCCGTTGCCACGGTGTCGAAAGGAGGCACGAATGCTAGCGAACAAGCTGGCCGACCTGCTCAAGCCATCACGCGTCGCGCACGCGCACTGCGATCTGCCGTGCGGCATCTACGATCCCGCGCAGGCGCGGATCGAGGCGGAGTCCGTCAAGGCGGTGCAGACGCGCTACCAGGATCCCGAGAGCTTCAAGTCCAAGGGCGAGACGGTTGAGGACTACAAGGCACGCTGCCTCGTGATCAAGGAGGAGCGCGCCAACATGGTCAAGGAGCACCTCTGGGTGCTGTGGACCGACTACTTCAAGCCCGAGCACCTCGAGAAGTACCCACAGCTGCACGAGCTCTTCTGGAGCGCGACGAAGGAGGCCGGCGCCGCCAAGAAGGCGCAGGACCCGGCGCAGGGCCAGAAGCTCCTGGACGCCATCGCGGAGATCGACAAGATCTTCTGGGAGACCAAGAAGTAGCGTTCAGCCCGCGGCGTCCGCGTCCTTCCGCCCGCGCCACCACTCGTCGAGCGCGCGAAGCGCGTCCGCCTCGTCCATGGGGCCGCGCTCCATGCGCAGCTCCAGAAGGAACGCGAGCGCGTCGCCCACGTCGCGGCCGGGACCGATGCTCAGGTGCTCCATGACCTGATTGCCGTCCAGCGCAGGGCGGATCGATTCGAGGTTCTCCTGTTCGGCCAGGCGCGCCAGTCGGAGCTCGAAGTCGTCCTGCAGCGCGGCCAGCGCCTTCGCCTTCGCCGCGTTCTGGGTGGTGCAGTCGGCGCGCACGAGCGCGTTCAGCCGGTCCAGGAGCGGCCCGGCGTCGCGGACGTAGCGCCGGAGCGCGGCGTCGCTCCACCCGTCCTTGTACGAATGGAAGCGCAGGTGCATCTCCACGAGCTTCGCCACGTCCTCGACCACCTCGCTCGGATAGCGAAGCTCCCGCAACCGTTCGCCCGCCATGCGGGCCCCCACCACCTCGTGGTGGTGGAACCGCACGCCCTCCTGCGTGAACGCGCGAGTCGCGGGCTTGCCGACGTCGTGCAACAGGGCCGCCAGGCGCAGGCGCAGGTCCGGTTCGCATCCCTCGACGACCGCCATGGTGTGCGCGAGCACGTCCTTGTGCCGATGGACGGGATCCTGCTCCAGCCGCAGCGCCGGCAGCTCCGGCAGGAACTGCTCCGCCAGACCCGTTTCCACCATGAGCGTCAGGCCCAGGGCCGGCCGCGGCGCGACCAGCGTCTTCGAGAGCTCCGCCTGGATCCGCTCGCGCGACACGATCTCCAGCCGTCCCGCCATCCGTCGCATCGCATCGACGACCCGCGGCGCCGGCGTCAGCTCCAGGGTGGCCGCGAACCGTGCGGCCCGCAGCATCCGCAGCGGGTCGTCGCCGAAGGCCACTTCGGGATCCAGCGGCGTGTCCAGCACCTTGGCCGCCAGGTGGCGCACCCCGCCGAACGGGTCCACGAACGCCCGCCCCGGAACGCTCACCGCCATCGCGTTGACGGTGAAGTCGCGGCGCGACAGGTCGACCTCCAGCTCGGACGAGAACACGACCTCCGGGTGGCGGTCCCGCTCGGGGTACGCCTCCTGCCTGAACGTGGTGATCTCGATCGAACGTCCATCCTTCTTCGCGCCGATCGTGCCGAAGCGGATCCCGGTCAGGTACCGATGGTCGGCCCAGCCCTGCAGCAGCCGAAGGACCACCTCGGGCACCGCGTCGGTCGCAAAGTCCAGGTCGCCCGGCTCCACGCCCATGATCAGGTTGCGCACGCTGCCGCCGACCAGATACAGGACGTGTCCGGCCGCTTCGAGGCGTGCGCCCAGCTCGATGGCCAGCGGATCGACGTCGAGGAGGGCGCGCGCGGAGGCATCGTCGTCGCGCGAGGGCATGGCGTTCCCGAGGATACCCTCTGGGATACTGCGGCCGTGGCGGCCCTTCCCGGTTCGTGAGCGAACGGTGACCGCGTCGGGTCCCTCCGTCTGGCTCGTGGTGCTGGGCATCGCGACCGGGTTCGTCGCCGGTGCGGTCAGCGGCGCGTTCGGCGTCGGCGGCGCGATCCTGACCACGCCGGCGACGCAGGTCGTGCTCGGGCAGCCGCCGCTCGTCGCCGTCGGCACGCCGCTGCCGGCCGTCCTGCCGACCGCGTTGTCCGGCATGCAGGCGTACCGGCGCGCGGGGCAACTCGACTTCCGCGCCGTGCGATGGGCGGCGCTTCCGGGCGCGGCCGGCGCCGCGGCGGGCGCGGCCCTCACCGGTGTCATCGACGCCCACATCCTGCTGCTGGCCACCGCGGCCCTCATCGCCTGGCAGGCGATCCGGGTCGGCCGTGGCGCCGGTGCGCGCGATCCCGACCAGCCGGAGGCGCGGCCCTCCCGCGGCGCGCTGGCGGCCACCGGCGTGGTGGCCGGGCTCGCGTCCGGCCTGCTCGGGATCGGCGGGGGCGTCGTCCTGGTCCCGGTGATGACCGGCGTCCTGCACATGCCGCTGAAGCGGGTGCTCGGCACGTCGCTGGTGATCATCGCCGTGATGGTCGTTCCGGGCACGATCGTGCACGCGGCGCTCGGCCACATCAACTGGGCGGTCTGCCTGTGGCTGTCGATCGGCTCGATCCCCGGCGCGATCGTCGGTTCGAGATGGACGGTGCGGGTGAAGGAGCGAACCCTTCGGCTCGCGGTCGCCGTGCTCCTGTCCGCCGTGTCCATCGCGTACGGCGCCTTCGAGATCCACGCGCTGGTCGCCGGCTGAACGCCTCGGCGGGCCCTCGGAGCGCGGCGCCTAGAATGGCGCAGCCGCATGCGACGTCTCGCTCCCATCCTGCTCTCACTCCTGCTGGTCGCGTCGAGTTCCGCCCTTGCGACCCGGGCGGAGGCGGCAACCGCGTCGGCGAGCCTGACGCTGCTGGCCCAGTCCCCCTGGAACGGCCCGACTCGGCCCCTGGTCCTGAAGGTGCGCGCCGAGAACAGCTCGTCCGAACCGCTAACCGACCTGTCGCTCTCGCTCACCGTGTTCGGTCCGCCGATCGGGCGCATCGAATACGACCAGAGCATGAAGAACGACGTGACCAGCCTGACCGGCGTCAGCGGCGCGTTCGTCGAGCCGGGCGTCATCCCCGTGGGCGGGGTTCGCACGTTCACCCTGCGCCTGCCGGTCGCCACCCTGGAGGCGCTGGGAGGAAGCAACCTCTACCCGATCCGTGTCGACCTCCGCTCCGGCGCCAGTCTCGAAGTCCTGGCGACCCTGCGCACGCCGATGATCTTCCTGACGCAGACGCCCGCGGCCACGATGGACCTTTGCTGGACGTGGGCGCTCTCCGAGCCGCTGCAGCTGGGACCCGACGGGGTCTTCCAGGCCGGACCCATCGAGCGCGACATCTCGCCGGCCGGCCGGCTCTCCCAGCAGGTCCAGGCGCTGCTGCGCGCGAGGAGACCCGCCGACGTGGCCGTCTCCTCCGTCCTGCTGCAGGAGCTGGAGCTGATGTCGCAGGGCTACCGGGTCCGCCGCGGCAGCACCGTGGTCACCGTCCCGAAGGGCAGCGGCGGCGCGGCGGATGCCGAAGCGCTGCTCGCGTCGCTTCGTGAGCTGGCGGCGGAATCACGGATCGACCTGTCCCCCAGCCCCTTCGCCGACCCGAGCGTGCCGGCCCTCGTCAACGGCGGCCTGGGCGCGGACGTCCGAACCCTGCTCCAGCGCGGCCGCGACGAGGCCCGGCGGATTCTGCAGTCCGGGATGTCCGACACGGTGCTTCGCCCACCGGGATCGCAGGTGGACCAGGCGTCGATCGCCCGGCTGGCGCGATCGGGGATCTCGGTGCTGCTGATCGACCCGGGGCTGGTCCCGCAGCCGCCGGGCACCACGCCCACGCCGCTGCCCGTGGCCCGCATGACCGTGGGGTCCCGACCGGTCACGCTGGTCCTGCCCGACACGCGGCTGGCCGCGGTCCTGGCGGCCTCGCGACAGTCCGGCCAGGAGGTGCTGGACGCGCACGTCGCGCTCGGCGAGCTGGCGACCGCCTACTTCGAGGCTCCGGCCGCCGAGGGCCGCGGGATGGCCATGGTCTTCCCCGAGAAGCCGCCGGAACAGCCGCCGTTCTTCGGCGCGTTCGCGTCCCTGGTTCGAAGCTCGCCCTGGCTTCGGCCGGTCACCGCGTCGCGGCTCGCGGCCTCGCAGACGCCGCCGGCCGCCTCGCGACCACCCCAGAACGCGCCCTACTCGTTCTCCGCCTCGTACGTCCAACGCCTGCGGTCCGGCCGCGACGCGCTGCGGCAGTTCGCCTCCACGGTGCAGGACGAACCCGCGCTGCTCGGGCGCATGGGCGCGGACCTCCTCACCGCCGAAGGAGGAGCGGCCGCGGCGGACGAATCGGTCGGCGACGCGTTCATCGACGCCGTGACCGCGCGCGTCGGCGACACGTTCTCGCAGATCCGTCGCGTCGGCGCCGACAAGATCACGTTGACGTCGCTTCGCGGGCTGTTCTTCGTCACGGTCCGAAACGATTCGCCGTACTCGGTCCGCGTGCTGATCAGGCTCCTGGCGCCCCGGCAGCTGGCGTTCGAGGACGCGACCAAGCCGATCGTGATCGCCGCGCACTCGCCGCAAGTGACCTCGTTCTCCGTCCGCGCGGAGACCACCGGCCGGTTCCCGGTGCAGGTGCAGGTCCTGGCGCCGGCGGGCGAAGCGATCGCGAAAAGCCAGATGATCGTGCGCTCCACTGCCTACAATCGCGTCGCGCTGGTCCTCACGATCGGGGCGGCGCTGTTCCTCCTCTTCTGGTGGGGAAGGAGGTTCCTGCCGCGGCCGAGCTCGTGAGGCCCGAACCCCCCGGACCCGAAGGGCCCGGTGAGCCGGAGACGCCGGCCGGCGGCGTCGACGACAGCGGATCCCTCGCCCGCCACACCGCGGTCATGTCGGGGGGCACCGCCCTGTCCCGCCTCACGGGCCTGGTGCGGGTCATCGTCACGGCCGCGGCCCTCGGCGTGACCGTCAGCCGGCTCGGCGACGCGTACAACACCGCGAACACCACCCCGAACATCCTGTACGACCTGGTCCTTGGCGGGATCCTGTCCGCGGTCGTCGTCCCGGTGTTCGTCGAATGGTTTCAGCTCCGCGGCGGAGCGGACGCGTGGCGCTCGGCCAGCGCGGTCATGACCGTGGCCTTCGTCTTCCTGACGGTCATCATGCTGGTCGGCATCCTGCTGTCCGGCCCCATCGTTCACCTGTACACGATCCGGGCAAGCGGTCCGGCGATCGCGCAGGAGCGCGAGCTCGCCACGTTCTTCCTTCGGATCTTCATGCCGCAGATCGTCTTCTACGGGCTGGGCGCGGTCGCCACCGGACTGCTGAACGCGCGCCGACACTTCGCCGTTCCCATGTACGCGCCCATCCTCAACAACCTCACGGTCATCGCCACCATGGCCATCTTCTGGTGGTGGACGCGGGGGTCGACCCCGACGCCCGAGAGCCTGTCCGGTGGACAACAGGCCCTCCTGGCCGTCGGCACGACGCTCGGCGTCGTGGCGATGACGATCGTGCTGTGGCCGCCGCTGCGGCGCATCGGTTTTCGCTGGCACTGGATCATGGATCTTCGCAACGAAGCGCTGCGGCGCATCGGGCGGCTGGCCGGGTGGATGTTCGTCTACGTCGCGACGAACCAGGCCGGCTTGCTGGTCATCATCATCCTGGCGGCCGGCGGCGCGGCGGGGAGCTTCACCGCGTACACGAACGCGTACATCTTCTTCCAGCTCCCCTACGCGATCTTCGCGGTGTCGGTCTTCACGGCCCTGCTGCCGGCGATGTCGTCGCGCTGGACCGCCGCCGACACGCCTGGCTTTCGCCGGCACCTGTCCGAAGGCATCCGGTTCACCGCGCTGATCCTGGTGCCCGCCTCGGTCGGGTATGTGATCCTGGCCACGCCGATCGTGCGGCTGCTGCTCCAGCACGGCCTGGTCACGTCCGGCGACGCCGACCTGATCGGGCGCACCCTGGCCCTGTTCGCGATCGGGCTGTTCCCCTTCTCGGCGTTTCAGCTGCTCCTGCGGGCCTTCTACGCCACCCAGGACACCCGGACGCCGGCCCTGATCAACCTGGCGGCGACCGCCCTCAACACTCTAGTCAACGTCCTGTTGTTCCGATCACTAGGGGTGGAGGGATTGGCGTTGGGACAGACGATCGCCTACACGTTCGCCACCCTGGTGGCCGCGGGCGTGCTCCGGCGGCGCCTGCACGGCCTGGACGGCCGGCGGGTCGCCGTCTCCCTGGCGAAGATCGCCGGGGCCGGAGTGTGCACGGGCGCGGCCGCCTGGGCCGCGTCGGCCGCCATTGCCGCGCAGCTCGGAACCGCGGCAGCGGGGCCGCAGGCGGCTCAGGTCGCGGGCGCGGTCCTGGCCGGCGGGTTGGCGTTCGTCGCCTCGTCCATCCTGCTTCGGATCGAGGAGCTCGCAATGGTCAGACAGCTGGTGCTCTCGCGGGTGAAGCGATGAACGGCGCCCGGCCGGTGGCGCGGTCGCTTCACGACGAACGCGGCTTCGTGGTGGGATTCCTGGTCCGCACGGCGCTCGTCTTCGCCGTCGTGGGCCTCGTGCTGTTCGAAGGCGGCCAGATCCTGATGACCGCCATCCGCGCGTCGGGCGCCGCGGGCACCGCGGCGCAGGCGGCTGCCAACGCCTACGACCGGACGCACAGCTACGGCGAGGCCAGGCTGGCGGCGATCCGGGCCGCGCGCAGCGACGACCCCGGGGCGAAGGTCGTGTCCGTGAAGATCTCGAAGGACGGCACGTCGGCGACCGTCACCGTCGTCGAGGTGGCCGACACGATCGTCGTGCACCGCATCGGCCTCATCAAGCAGTGGGGCGTGCTGCACGCGACCGAGCAGGAAGCGCACGCCACCGTCTAGACCCGCGGATAGACTGCGGCCGATGGTGGTCGCCGAGTCGGCGTGACGATGGACGGGGCCGGGGAAGGTCGTCCCGACGCGGAGCTCGTCCGCCGGGCACAGCAGTCCGACGACGCCGCCTTCGCGCAACTGGTTCGCCGGCACGAACAGCGCGTCTACGCGCTGGCCTACCGCATGCTCGGGCGGGCCGAGGACGCGCGCGACGCCGCCCAGGAGGCCTTCACGTCGGCGTACCGACGGCTCGACTCGTTTCGCGGCGACGCGGCGTTCACCACCTGGCTGCATCGCATCACCGTCAACGCCTGCTACGACCAGCTCCGGCGGCGCAAGGGCGAACCGGACTCGATCGAAGAGCTTCCGGCGCCGTACGAGCCGGCGGCTGGTGACGATCCGGCCGACGCCGCGGCGGCAGCGGTCGATGTGCAGCGCGCGTTGCTGGCCATCCCCGCCGAGTTCCGCTCGGTGGTGATCCTGCACGACGCGCAGCAACTTGCGTACGAGGAGATCGCGGAGATCCTGGGCGTGCCCGTGGGCACCGTGAAGTCTCGCCTGCACCGCGGGCGCATCGCGCTCGGCCGCCTTCTTTCGGAACCGGCCGGAGAGCGGGAACCGAAGGACCCCTCGTCGCCGTCGAAGCCGGAGAACCCGACATGAGCGACGACCGACCCTTCGACCCGACCCTTCCCGAGGGTGCTGCCATCGACCCGGACCGGGAGGCCGCGGGCCATCCCTTCGACGCCCTGGCCGCGCACCTCGACGGCGTCGCGACGCCCGCGGAAGCCGCCGCGGTCCGGGACCACCTGGCGCGGTGCCCGTCGTGCGCTGCCGACCTGGCCCTTGCCGAGCGCGCCCGTGACGCCGTGGCCTCGCTTCCCCCGGTGGCCTCGCCGGGCCTCGACGTGCCGGTCCCAGAGGAAGGCGCCGCGACGCCGGCCACAGCCGGTCCCGGCGCGGCGGGGGCCGGCCGCTCCCGGCGGTCGCCCCGGCTCCACCGTCGCGGGCTCGGAGCCCGCCGCGCCGCGGTTGGCGTGGCCGGATTGGCCGCCGCCGCGGCCATCGTCGCCCTGGTCGCGATCTTCGCCACGGGCCCGCACACACAGACCACGGCGTCGACTGCCGCCGGTCGGCAATCAAACGGACTGGCCGGCCTCGCCCCCGCTCCCGTCGCGCACACCTCCACCAACTACTCGCGCGCCGGCCTGGCGAAGCTGGCCGATGCGGTGGTCGCGGCCGGCCAGGCCGGCTCGTCCTTCACCAAGAACCCGGCGCCGGGCGCGAGCGAGGGCAGCATGGATGCGCACGCGGACGCCGCCCAGATCTCCGCGTGCGCCGCGTCCGCCGCCGGGGCGGGTACCGGCGCTCGGATTCTGCGGCTCGAGGTCGCGTCCTTCGACGGGCAACCCGCGTACATCGCGGTGATCGACCTCGGGGCGGCCGGCGGCGTGGTCGCGGAGGCGGTGGAGCCTTCGACGTGTCACGCGCTCGCGACCGTCGCGGCGGCGTCGCCGTCGGGCTGACCGCAGGCTGTTCCTTCTGCGTACAACGTCCGCCGGCCGACCACCCGCCACATGATGGGAATCCATCTTCGGAGCGTCGTGTTCGTAGCCCTAGAATGGCCGCCGTGGAGGAGCGCAACGTCGTGATCATGGGGTCGGGCCCGGCGGGCCTGACCGCCGCCCTCTACGCTGCGCGCGCCAACCTGCACCCGTTGGTCCTCAAGGGCGTCGACGCCGGCGGCCAGCTGATGCTGACGACCGAGGTCGAGAACTACCCGGGCTTTCCCGACGCGGTACTCGGCCCGGAACTGATGGAGCGCATGGAGAAGCAGGCCGCTCGCTTCGAGGCGGACCTGCTGCATCAAGCCGCGACGAGGGTCGACCTTGCGTCGTACCCGTTCGGCGTGTGGTCGGGCGACCAGGAGTGGCGTGCCCGAACGCTGATCGTGGCCACGGGCGCGTCCGCGCGGATGCTCGGCCTGGAGTCCGAACGCCGGCTCCTCGGGCGCGGGGTGTCGACGTGCGCGACGTGCGACGGGTTCTTCTTCCGCGGCAAGGAACTGATCGTCGTCGGCGGCGGAGACTCGGCCATGGAGGAGGCGCTGTTCCTGACGCGATTCGCGACGAAGGTCACGATCGTGCACCGTCGGGACACGCTTCGAGCCTCGAAGATCATGCAGGACCGCGCGCTGGCCAACGACAAGATCGCGTTCGAATGGAACGCGGAGGTCGCGCAGGTGCTCGGCGAAGAGCAGGTGGCGGGCGTGGAGCTTCGCGACGTCCGGACGGACGAGACGCGCACGGTCGAGGCTGGCGGCGTGTTCGTGGCCATCGGACACACGCCAAACACGGCGCTGCTCGAGGGCCAGCTCGAGCTGTCGCAGGGCTACGTCGTGGTCCAGGAGCCGACCACCCGCACGAGCGCGGAGGGGGTCTTCGCCGCCGGCGACGTCGTCGACCACCTCTACCGCCAGGCGATCACGGCCGCCGGGATGGGCTGCCAGGCGGCGATCGACGCCGAACGGTACCTGGAGGCGCGGGGACACTGACCGCGGGTCGCGGGAATGTCCCGGCGAGGAGCCGCGTTTGAGAGCATGTTTGGTGCGCACAGGTCTGGCGCATCATGCCTGTAAGGAGGAGCAGTGTCCGACACCGTAGCCACCGTCAACGACCAGGATTTCGACACTGAGGTGATTGGCTCCAGCACGCCCGTCCTCGTGGACTTCTGGGCGGAGTGGTGCGTTCCCTGCCACATGGTTTCCCCCGTGGTCGAGGAGATCGCCCGCGAGAACTCGACGAAGCTCAAGGCGCTGAAGATGAACGTGGACGACAACCCGGAGACGGCCCAGAAGTACGGCATCATGAGCATCCCCACGCTGATGCTGTTCGCCGGCGGAGAGCTGAAGGCACGCGTCGTGGGCGCACGGGGCAAGGATGCAATTCTTCGGGAGTTCCGCCCGCACCTGCCTGCCTGACATCCCACTACCCGACGACGCGGCGCAACCGGATCCGGTCGCGACCGCCCGCGCACGGGCGCACAATAGGAGCATGCGAACGATGCACGTCGGCCGCCGTGGAGAAGACGTTCGCGACGTCCAGACCCGGCTTGCCGCGCTCGGCTATCCGATCGAGCACGACGAGCAGGGCACGTTCGGTCCGGCGACCGAGGACGCCGTGCGAGCGTTCCAGCAGGCCCGTCACCTGCTGGCCGACGGGCAGGTCGGCGCGGCGACCTGGCAGGAACTGGTCGAGGCCGGCTACTCGCTCGGTGATCGCGTGCTGTACCTTCGGTATCCGTTCGCGCGCGGCGACGACGTCCGCCAGCTCCAGGCCCGGCTGAACCTGTTGGGGTTCGACGCCGGACGCGAGGACGGGATCCTCGGCGAGCGCACCGACCGCGCCATCCGCGAGTTCCAGCGCAACGTCGGGCTGCCTCCCGACGGGATCGTCGGTCGCGGAACACTCCAGGCCGTCACGAGGCTTCGTCCCGTGAGCGACGGCCCCGGCAAGGCCGCCGTGCGCGAGGGCGAGGCGATGCGCCGTCTCACGCGCACGTTGAAGGGCGCCCGCGTCGCCGTCGATCCCGGCCACGGCGTCGGCGACCCCGGGGCGGTGGGTCCGACGGGCCTGATCGAATCGGAGGCCGCGTGGCTCGTCGCGGCGGCGCTCGCCGAGGAGCTCGCGCGGCGCGAGGCCAGCCCGTTCCTGTTGCGCGCCCGCGATTCCGATCCCCAGGACGCCGAGCGCGCCAGGGCCGCGAACGAGGCCGGTGCGGAGATCCTGGTTTCGATCCACCTCAACTCGCATCGCGACACCTCCGCCGAAGGCACGACGGTGTTCTACGCCGGCCGCGAGGGCTGGCACTCGGGCGCGGGGCAGCGCCTGGCCGAGTTGATCCAGGAAGAGCTGGTCGGCAGCCTGCGCCTGACCGACGGGCGGGTGCACGGCGTCTGGTTGCCCCTGCTGCGAGAAACACGCATGCCGGCCGTGCACGTCGAACCGTGCTTCATCACGAATCGAGGCGAAGAGCGGCTGCTGCGCGAGGAGCGCTTCCGTGCCGGCGTCGCGAACGCGATCGCCACCGGGATCGAGCACTTCTTCGGAGCGCGCGCCGCGCCCGAGCAGCACGCCTCTTCGGTCCCGAGTTAGCCCGCCGCCGGCCTCCCTCTCCGCCCGGCGAGCGACGACCACCAGAGCATGATGGCTCCGAGCGTCCCACCGAGGAGAACGGCGCGCACGACGCGAGGGATCTCCGGACGATCCTTTCCCGGGTGTCTCGTGCCGTCCGGTTCGGTCATCGGTTGCTTCCCATCAAAGAGATTGCAGCCCAGTTTGATCCGCGGTGTGAAGACCCGGCCAGGGCTGCCGCTTCAGTCCGGAGCCTGCCCCGGACCCGACCCGACGATCTCCGAGACGATGCGCTCCAGGTCGTCGGGAGAGCCGAACTCCACGACGATCTTGCCCTTGCGCTTGCCCATGAGCACCTGGACACGCGTGGCGAGTTGCTCCGAGAGGATCTCCTCCACCTCGGCGAGCGCTGGGTCCGGGACGCCGGCCTTGCGAGCCTCGCGGCTGGCCGGGGTGCTGGTGGGATGGTCCGCGTAGCTTCGAACCAGCTCCTCGACCTGGCGCACCGAAAGGCCCTCGGCCGCGACGCGAAGCGCGACCGTCGAGCGGGCTTCGTCGTCCGGCAGCCCCAGCAACGATCGGGCGTGGCCCGCCTGGATCCGGTTCTCTGCCAGCAGTTGTTGAACGTCGCCGGGCAGGGACAGCAGGCGGATCGTGTTGGCGATGTGCGCGCGCGAACACCCCAGCCGCTCGGCGACCTGCTCCTGCGTGACGCCGAGCTCCTCGAGCAGCTCCTGGAAGGCGGAGGCCAGCTCCAGGGGCGACAGATCCTCGCGGTGGATGTTCTCGATGAGCGCCTCGCGAAGCGCGTCCGTGTCGTCGGTATCGCGGACGATCGCGGGGATCGTCGCCAGCCCGGCGAGCTTCGCCGCGCGGAGTCGCCGCTCCCCCGCCACCAGCTCGTATCCGCCGTCTCTGACCCGCACGACGATCGGCTGCAGCACGCCAACCTCGCGGATCGAACGCGCCAGCGCCGCCAGGGCCTCCTCGGCGAACTCGCTGCGCGGCTGGCGCGGGTTCGGCGCCAGCGCGGACACCGGGATCTCCAGGAGCCCGCCTTCCTCCGCAGCGCCGGGAATCAGGGCCGAGAGTCCACGGCCGAGCCCGCCTCGTTTCACAGGTGACCTCCTTGGTCGGACTGCACGCGCGACCGATGGGCCGAGTTCGAGCCGTCGGCCTCCGCGTCGACGCCGTCGTCGCCGTCCGAATCCATGCTGTCCAGCGGCAGGTCCTCCACCGGCCGGGACACCACCTCTTCGGCCAGCCATCGATACGCCATCGCACCGCGCGAGGTCGGGTCGTACTGCGTGATCGGCTTCCCGAAGCCCGGCGCCTCCGAGATCCGGACCGAGCGAGGTATGATCGTATCATACACTCGCGAGCCGAAGTACGCCTTGACCTCGTCGACGACCTGGTCGGCGAGCTTCGTCCGCGCGTCGAACATCGTCATCACGATCCCCGACAAGCGCAGCTCCGGGTTGACGTTCTGCTGCACCAGGCGGACGTTCTTCAGCAGCTGGCCCAGCCCCTCGAGCGCGTAGTACTCGCATTGGATCGGCACGATGAGCTCGTCGGCGGCCGTCAGGGCGTTAACCGTGAGCAGGCCGAGCGACGGCGGGCAATCCAGCAGCACGAAGTCGTAGTCAAGCCTGGCCGCGTCGAGCGCCTTGCTGAGGCGCCCCTCCCGGGAGAACTGGCTCACCAGCTCGATCTCGGCGCCCGCGAGGTCGATCGTGGACGGGACGGCGAACAGCCCCGGCACCTCGGTGGGGACCACGGCCTCCTGGAGCTCGGCGCCGGCCATGATCACGTTGTACGTGGTCGTCTGGCGCTCGGCCTGATCGATGCCCAAGCCCGTCGAGGCATTGCCCTGGGGATCCAGGTCGATGACCAGCACCTTCTGGCCGATGCTGGCCAGCGCCGCGCCGAGGTTGACCGACGTCGTGGTCTTGCCGACGCCGCCCTTCTGGTTCGCGATCGCGACCACGCGGGCGCGGTGAGACCGCCGGCGACCCGGATTCGCACCGGCCGTGGGCACGTCGCCCTCATCGTGGCGGGCGTCGCCCTCGGGCCGAGCGTCAGGAGGGCTCGTGTGGGTGCTCCTTTTCGGCAGCTGTCAGGACTCGCTGCATCATAACGATCGGACCGTACCCGCGGAAGTCCGCAGCCGAACAAACGTGGCACTCGACCCCGTCCTCTCGGAGCGAAGCGCCGGCGCCAGCCCCCCACGCCGATCCCGCGAAGTACAGCAGGCGCCCCCTCTCGCCCAGCGCGGAAGCGGCCATCTCCCACGCGCGCATCGGGGGCGCGAGCGCCCGCGCCAGGCATGCGCCGAACCGACCCCGCAGCGACTCGATCCTGACTGGCGCGACCTTCACGTTTCCCAGTCCGAGTTCCTCCACCGTTCGCTCCAGGAACGATGCCCTGAGGCGCCGGGATTCGACCAGCAGAAAGTGCAGGTCCGGCCGGGCGATGGCGGCGGGAATGCCGGGCAACCCTCCCCCCGACCCAAGGTCCGCGACCGAGCCCTCGTCACCGCGAAGGCACTCGGCAGCGCGGAGCGAGTCCAGCACGTGACGATCGTGGAGCCTCGCCACGTCAGAGGCCGAGACGAGCCCGAGGGAGACTCCCTGCCCGCGGAGGGTGGCCTCGAATCGATCGAGCTGCTCGCGTTGGGACAGCGCAAGCTTCGTGACCATGGACTCAGGCTCAAGTTTCACGTGAAACGGGCTCCGCGACGCCCGGCCGATCCAGGCTAGCCCGAGCGTCGAACGACGACCCGGCGGTTGGGTTCCTCGCCCTCGCTCGAGGTCTCCAGGCCCCCGACCCCGGCGATCGCGTCATGAACCACCTTGCGCTCGTAGGCGCCCATCGGCGGAAGCGTCTCCGGCCGGCCCGTCTTCTTGACCCGACGGCCGACGTCCTGGGCCTGGTGTTCGACCTGTGAGCGGCGGCGCTTGCGGTAGTCCTCGACGTCGACGAGCACCAGGCAGCGCTCTCCCGTTCGCTGTTGAACGGCGCTACGAACGATGTCCTGCAGGGCTTCCAGCGTGAGCCCACGCCGGCCGATCAGTCGTCCCATGCCCTCAGGGTCTTCGCCGCCCCATATCTCCACGTACGTCGAGCCGCCCGTGTCGTTGATCTCGACGTCCGCGGCCACGCCCATCTCCTCGAGCAGCCCTTCGAGGAACTCCGCCGCCACGTCGGCCTGCTCGCCGACATCGATGTCATCCGCCGCGCCGGCCGGCGCGGCCGACCGGACCCGCACGACCGCGGGTTGGGCACCGATGCCTACGATCCCGCTGCGGGGCTCCTGAACGACCTCGATCCTGGCCTCTTGCTCGCTGACCCCGAGCTCCGTCAGCGCCGCTTCGATGGCCTCCTCAACGGTCGGGGCGCTCTTTTCCACTTCCGCCATCGTCGGACCTCTTCGTCGGGTTGTTCGAACCACCGGTCGGCCGGCGATTTCCGCTTGGCCGTCGGCGTGCCGTGCCGGGTGGTGGACGCCGCTTCGCCGACGAGGACTTGCCGCCGGTGCCACTCGTACGGGACCCGCCGGAACCCGAGCGCCCCGAGCCGCTCGGCCGCGGGCCATTGCCCCGGTTGCCGTCGCGGCCTCCGCTACCGCCCTTCGCGGGCTTCTCGGGCTCGGGCTGGCTGCCCTTCTTGGGGAGCATGAAGTGCTGCTGACCGATCTGCACGAGGTTCGTCGTGGTCCAGTACACGACCAGACCGGCGGGGAAGAGGTAACCCCATACGCCGAAGAACAGCGGCAGGATCCGCGTCAGCGTCTGTTGTTGCTGGTTCGTCGGTGAGGCGCGTTGCATCTGCCGTTGTTGGTAGAAGGTCGTGCCGATCATCAACAACGCGAACAGGTAGTAGGGGATGCGAACCAGGACCGGGTTCGACCCGCTGCAGTCCAGGTGCGTGATGTCGCCGGCAGGCTTACCCGAGGACGACTGGACGGCGACGTCGGTGCCGGCCTCGCGGGCGGAGCAGAGCAGGTTGGCGCCGAGGAAGTAGACCCCGCTCGTCTGATGCACGATCGCCTCGTGAAGCGAACTGTTGGCGGGGATGTGCTCGACGCCGCCGGGCACCTTCAACACGGCGAACAGGGCGATCAGCACGGGGAGTTGCAGCAGCATCGGGAGGCAGCCGCCCAGCGGATTGACGCCGTGCTCCCGGTACAGCGCCATCATCTCTTCCTGCTGCTTCTGCTTGTTGCCCTTGTACTTCTGCTGCAGCTCCTTGATCTTCGGCTGGATCGCCTGCATCGCCTGCATCGACCGGACCTGCTTGATCCCGAGCGGCAGCAGCAGCACCCGGATGCCCAGCGTGAACAGGATGATGACGATCCCGTAGTTGGGGATCAGGTCGTAGATGCGAGCCAGAGCCGCCCCGATCCCGTTCAGGACCTCCTGGACGATCTCGACGCCGATCATCGCGCACCGTCCGTGAGCGGGGCCGAAGGCTGCGACTGTATGTCGGTGTCATACTGGCGAGAAGGGGGCGGATGGTCCACCCCGCCGGCCGACAGCGGCGAGCATCTCAAGATGCGCCAGATCGCCAACGCCGAGCCGCGCACGGCGCCCCGGGAGCGAATCGCCTGCTCCGCGTACACGGAGCACGAGGGGTAGAACCGGCATTGCCCACCGATCGCCAGCCCGAGGGTCACGCGGTATGCCCGGATCCCGAGCACCAGGGCCGCCCGGATCGGGGCCCCAGCCGTCCAGGCCGCGCGAGACAGCCGGCTCACGTTCGGCTCACCCCGGCGCCGGCGAGGGTCTCCTTCAGATCGTCGACCACCCGGGCAAGCGTCGAGGCCTCGACCCCGTGGCGACCGACCAGAACCACGTCGTGGCCCGCCTCGATGGCGGGGGAGAGGGTGCGCCACGCCTCCGACAGGAGCCGGCGTCCACGATTGCGCGCCACGGCGCCACCGACCCTTCGGCCGCACACGAAGGCCGCGCGCGTGGCCCCCTCGCGGGATGCCACGTGTGCGACGACGAGGTTGCCCGAGGTCCGGCGGCCTTCCTCCAGCACGCGTCGGATGTCGGAGCCACGGCTGAGGAACCCTCGCCGCCCGCGTCGTTCGTGCCTGGGCGATTCGATCGCCGCGCCAGTCATGGGACCGCCGCGCTCAGGCGGCCAGGCGCGCTCGACCCCTCGCGCGGCGCCGAGCCAGGAGGCGGCGCCCCGAGCGAGTCCGCATGCGGATCCGGAAGCCGTGCGTCTTCTTGCGCTTGCGGTTGTTGGGCTGGAAGGTCTTCTTCACGGCGTACGCCGATCCTTGTCGCGACGTCGGGATGGGTGTGAGTGGTCAGGAGCGTTGGACGAGTATACCGGCCCATTCGCGCGGGCACGTGCCTGGACGGGCGTCAACGCGCCGTGGCCAGGCGTTGGGGAAAAAGTCCGTCAAGAACCCCCGTTGGCTTGGCCTCCCCGTCGAACCCGGCGCTATAATCCGCCGCGCTTCGGCCCCCGAACGGAGCGTGGTTCCTTCCCCGGGAACTCGACCGAGTTTCCACAACTGTGGAAAGTGCCTGTGGACAATGACATTCCCTCTGGCTGAGCGCTCTGCCGAACTCGTCGAGGCCACGCCGGCATCAGCTTGCGATTCGGTCCTGGAACACGCCAGACAAGAGCTCCCGGAGAGCTCGTTTCGGATGTGGTTCGCCGAACTGACGCCGGGGACGCTGTCGGGAGACGAACTGGAGCTGCTCGCCCCAAGCGAGTACGTGGCGCGCTGGCTGTCATCGCACTACGCGGCGTTGCTGACGTCGGGCGCTCGCGATGCGCTCGGCCCCGGCGCCAGCGTCCGCGTCGTTGCCGACACCACGCCAACCAGCGACGCGGACGACGAACAGGGGGGCAAGGCGACGGCTCAGCCTGCCCGCCCCTCCGGCCGCCGCAAGGCGAACCGCGACACCAACCCGGCGCAGGTCACGCTCGACCAGGCGCTCGATGACGCTGCGCTGCAGTTCCCCGACCGCTACACCTTCGACACCTTCGTCTCGGGGCCGAGCAACAAGTTCGCGCACGCCGCCGCCATGGCCGTCGCCGAGGCGCCGCCGTCGAAGGTCTACAACCCACTGTTCGTCTACGGGGGCGTCGGCCTCGGCAAGACGCATCTGCTGTTCGCGATCGGCGAGCACATGGTGCGGCTCGCGCCGCGGACGCGCGTTCGCTACGTCACGTCCGAGAGCTTCATGACGGAGTTCATCAAGGCGGTCCGCGAGCGCCGCGGGTACCCGTTCCAGCGGCAGTACCGCGACATCGACGTCCTCCTGCTGGACGACGTGCAGTTCCTGGCCCGCGCCGAGGAGACGCAGACCGAGTTCTTCCACACGTTCAACCACCTGCACCAGCACGAACGCCAGATCGTCATCGCGTCGGACCGGCCGCCCCAGGAGCTCGGCGGGATCGAGGAGCGCCTGCGTAGCCGCTTCCGCTCGGGGCTGGTGGTCGACGTGCAGCCGCCCGACCTCGAGACCCGGATCGCGATCCTGCAGATGAAGGCGCTGCGCGACAGCATCGAGGCGCCGGACGACGTGCTGCACTTCATCGCGACGAAGTTCGACAGCAACATCCGCGAGCTCGAAGGGGCCCTGCTGCGCGTGGCGGCCTTCGCGTCGCTCACGCGCCAGCCGGTGGACCTGGCGCTCACCGAGCGCGCGCTCGAGGACCTGATCCCCGAGTCCGGCCAGGAGATCTCTGCCTCGCTGATCCTGGAGGAGACGGCCGCGTACTTCGGCCTCAGCCCGGCCGACCTGGTGTCCAAGAGCCGGTCCCGCCCGCTCACGACCGCCCGGCACGTCGCCATGTACCTGCTGCGGGAGCTCACCGGGCTGTCGCTGATCAAGATCGGCGAGTACTTCGACCGCGATCACACCACCGCGCTGCACGGCATCAAGAAGATCGAATCGCTGATGCCGGCCAGAGGCAGCACGTACCGTCAGGTGCAGGAGCTCACCAAGAAGATCCGGGCCAGGAGCCGCGGCGCATGACGTCCGGACGCGTCCGGCCTCGCGCCGCGCCCGCCTGTGGGAAGCGTGTGGGAACCGAGGGAGACTCGGTGCGCGCGCAGCGCCAGACGACGCCCTGCGCGGCCAACGCCGTCGTGCCGGCCACCGCGTATCCACCGCGACCGCGTGTCGTACCCGCCCGTTACGCTGTGACGATCCACGGCTATCCACATGCGCACACCCACTACTACGTCTGGTTGAGAGTTCATTCGAGTTCAAGACGTCCGGGAGGTGGATTGTGAAGTTCAAGTGCGACCGCGACGAGCTCTCCGAGGCCCTGCAGACCGTGCAGCGGGCGGTGTCCTCGCGGCCGGGGATCCCGGCGCTGACCGGGGTGCTGATGAACGCCTCCGGCGACGAGCTCGTGCTGGCGACGACGGACCTCGAGGTGTCGGCCCGGCTGCGGATGTCGGTGCAGGTACAGACGCCGGGCGTGGCGTTGGTGCCGGCGCGGCTCCTGGCCGACATGGTGAAGAGCTTCGACCAGGCGCCGGTGGAGTTCGAGGCGGCGGACGGCCAGGCTCGGATCGTCTGCAGCAACTACGAGGGAACCGTGCGTTGTCTTCCGGCGGAGGACTTTCCTGCGCTGCAGGAGCCGTCGGGCACGAAGATCCGCGTGGACGCGCGGGCGTTCGCCTCGGCCGTGTCGCAGGTGTCGCGTGCCGCGTCGCACGACGAGGCGCGGCCGATCCTGACCGGTGTGCTGCTCGAGATCAGCCGCGAGGGCCTCACGATGGTGGCGACGGACTCCTATCGCCTGGCGATGCGCGAGCTGACGGCGTCGGCCGAGGGTGAGGCGAAGGCACTGGTGCCCGAGCGGGCGCTGACCGAGGCCGGCCGGGCGGCGTCGGGCGAGGAGAGCGGGGAGATCGAGCTGCTCGTGGAGCCGGGGGCGGTGTCGTTCAGCGCGGGGTCGCTCAGCCTGACGTCGCGGCTGATCGAGGGGGAGTTTCCGCCGTACCGCCAGCTGCTTCCCGAAGGGTACGAGAGCCGTCTGACCGCGTCGCGGCAACAGTTGCTGGACGCGGTGCGCCGGGTCGGGCTCCTGGCGCGCGAGAGCTCGCCGGTGAAGATGGAGTTCAATGCCCTCGGGGTGCGGCTGTCGTCCTCGTCGCCGGACCTGGGCGGCGCGGTCGAGGTCGTGGAGGCCCAGTACGAAGGCGAGGAGCTCACCGCGGCCTTCAACCCCGCGTACCTGTCGGATGGCCTCACCGCGAGCGAGGGCGACCGGGTGGCCGTCGAGGTTCGCGACGGCCTGAAGCCGGCGTTGGTCCGCGGCGACGACAGCTCGTTCGTGTACCTGGTGATGCCGGTCAAGCTCCCCGCGTACGTCGGGTAGGCGCGGCCGCGACGCCGGCCGGGCCGAGTTCGACGGGAGCGCCGCGTGCGGCTGGTCTGGATCGAGGCCCGGGACTTCCGGAACCATCGCGAGACGACGTTGGAGGTCCCGCCTGGGCTGACCGCCGTCGTGGGTCCGAACGCGCAGGGCAAGACGAACCTGCTCGAGGCGATGGACTACCTGTGTGCGCTCGAATCGCCCCGCGTTCGGGCGGACCTGCCGCTGGTGCGCTCCGGCGCCGAGTCGGCGTTCCTGCGCGGCGAGGTCGAGGGGCGAGATGGACGGTCGCTGATCGAAGTCGAGGTGCGCGCGTCGGGCGCCAACCGCGTGCAGGTCAACCGCTCGCCCGTGCGGCGAAAGCGCGACGTTCGACGGATCGCCCGGGCCGTGTTCAGCGGGCCGGACGACCTGGATATCGTTGGGGGAGAACCGGATTCGCGGCGCCGATTCATGGATGAAGCGGTCCGAGGACTCTGGCCGCCGCGCGAGTCGCTCTTCACCGCGTACGAACGGGCTCTCCGCCAGCGCAACCGCTTGCTGAAGGAGTGGGAGGGGCGAGGGGCACCCCCCGAGCTCGATGCGTGGGACGCCGAGCTGGCCGACACCGGCAGCGCCCTGACCCAGGCCCGCGCGCAGGCGATCGAGCTGCTGGCCGGCCGCGCCGGCGAGGAGTTCCGGACCCTGACCGGCGGGGCGGAGACGCTGGCCGTCGAGTACCGCCCGTCGGTGTGGGGCGAGCCGCTGCTGGACGCGTTCCTCGAGCGACTTGCGGAGCGGCGTCCGGACGAGCTCGTTCGCCGGACCACGCTGGTCGGGCCGCACCGCGACGAGCTCGCCCTGGAGGTGCACGGGCTGGTGGCACGGGGGTTCGCCTCGCACGGGGAATCGTGGGGCGCCGCGCTGTCGCTGCGCCTGGCCCTCGCGGCAGCCGTCGCGGCGGAGGCCGGCGAGCCGCCGATCGTCTTCCTGGACGACCCGTTCTCAGCGTTGGATCCGCGGCGGCGGGAGCGGCTGTCCGGGGCCCTCGATGGGCGAGGCCAGCTGCTCATCGCCGTCCCCGACGAGGCGCAGATCCCGAAGGGGGCCGAAGTCTGGCGCGTCGAGGATGGCGTGGTGTCGCATGGCTGAGCCCCGGGATGGCCGGAGCCGGGAGGCGGCCGGCATCGGGGCGGTGCTGGATGGCCTGCTCGGCGGGCGGCCCTGGCGCACCGGCCTGGTCGTCGGGCGCCTCGCCCGCGCGTGGCCCCAGATCGTGGGCGACCGGCTGGCGGCGGAGTCGGCACCGATCCGACTGGACGACGCCGGCGTCCTGTACGTGCGCGCGTCAACGGCGGCCTGGGCCATGCAGCTGAAGTTTCTTGGCGCGCAGATCGCCGACGGCGCCAATCGAGCGCTCGGTGCCGATGCGGTTGCCGAAGTCCGGGCGGTGGTGGCGTGAACGCCGCCGCCGGACCCCACTGCGCGAGGTCGAAAAGGCCCTGGAACCAGCGCCGATACCCGGTTCGAACCGAGGGTCGGAGACGGGGAATCGGACCGTCAAAATTGGTATCATTTCATTGGTTTTTCGAACCCTGATTCACGGACTCTTCCGCGAGCGTTTGGGCGTTCGCGCGGGCTGAGTCCATCGGAGGCGGCGTGGCAAGAAAGACGGCGGGCGGCGGATACGACTCGAAGGACATCACGATCCTCGAGGGCCTCGAGCCGGTCCGCAAGCGTCCCGGAATGTACATCGGAAGCACCGGCCCGCGGGGCCTGCACCACCTGGTCTACGAGGTTGTCGACAACTCCATCGACGAGGCCCTGGCTGGAGTCTGCTCGAAAATCCTCGTTCGGTTGCTGGCCGACGGCGGCTGTCAGGTGGCCGACGACGGTCGCGGCATCCCCGTGGCGGCCATCCCGGGGGCCAGGGATCGGCGCCCGGCGCTGGAGGTCGTGCTGACCACGCTGCATGCCGGCGGCAAGTTCGACAGCAAGTCCTACGCGGTGTCCGGAGGGCTCCACGGAGTGGGAGTTTCCGTGGTCAACGCCCTTTCCAGCCGGCTGCTCGTGCAGGTGGCTCGCGACGGGTTCGAGTGGTCGATGGAGTTCGCCCGCGGGACCCCGACGAGCAAGCTGAAGAAGGGGAAGGCCACCACCAAGACGGGCACGGTCATCACGTTCTGGCCCGACCCCGAGGTCTTCACCGACACCACGGAGTTCAAGCGCGAGGTCCTCGCGGAGCGGCTGCAGGAGTCCGCGTTTCTCACGCGCGGCGTGGAGATCGCGTTCGTCGACGAGCGCGAGACGCCGCCGGTCAAGTCGCTGTACAAGGCGAGCGGCGGCCTGTCGGACTTCGTCAAGCATCTGGCGCAGGGCAAGGACCCACTGCACCAGAAGATGATCGCGTTCCTGTCGGCGCGCGAGGGCAGCGAGGTCGACGTCGCGCTGCAGTGGAACACCGGCTACGCCGAATCCCTCCATACTTTTGCTAATACTATTAACACTCACGAAGGCGGCGCCCACGAAGAGGGATTCAAGAAGGCGCTGACGAACGTCATCAATCGCTACGCGCGGGCGAAGGCCCTGCTCAAGGAGAAGGAAGACAACCTCATCGGCGAGGACATCCGCGAGGGCCTGACCGCCATCGTGTCGGTGAAGCTCCAGGATCCGCAGTTCGAGGGCCAGACGAAGACCAAGCTCGGCAACACGGAGATGCGCTCGTTCGTCGAGACGACCGTCAACGCCAAGTTGATGGAGTGGTTCGAGGAGCACCCAGGAGACGCCAAGCGGATCGTCACGAAGAACCTGCAGGCCGCGAAGGCCCGGATGGCCGCGCGGCAGGCCCGCGAGCTCACGCGCCGAAAGGGCCTGCTGGAGTCCTCGACCCTGCCGGGCAAGCTCGCCGACTGCCAGCTGACCGATCCCGAGGTCTGCGAGATCTTCATCGTGGAGGGGAACTCGGCCGGCGGCAGCGCGAAGGACGCGCGGGAGCGCTCGTTCCAGGCGATCCTGCCGATCCGGGGCAAGATCCTGAACGTCGAGAAGGCCCGCCTGCACAAGATCCTCGAGAACCAGGAGATCCAGGCGCTGATCAGCGCGATCGGCACGGGGATCGGCGACGAGTTCGACCTCTCGAAGGCTCGCTACGGCAAGTGCACGATCCTGGCCGACGCCGACGTCGACGGCGCGCACATCCGCACGCTGCTGCTGACGTTCTTCTTCCGCCACATGCGCGAGCTGGTCGAGGGCGGCAAGGTCTTCGTCGCCCAGCCGCCGCTGTACCGGATCAAGCAGGACGGCAAGTACGTCTACCTGAAGGACGACAAAGAGCTCGATGCGCTGCGCCAGAAGAACGGCCACAAGCAGCTGAACCCGGAGCGGTTCAAGGGCCTCGGCGAGATGAACCCGGACCAGCTCTGGGAGACGACCATGAACCCGGAGACCCGCATCCTCAAGCAGGTGACGCTGGAGGACGCGACGGCAGCGGACCGCATGTTCTCGATCCTGATGGGCGAGAACGTCGAGGCGCGCCGCGAGTTCATCCAGGCCAACGCGAAGGACGCGTTCCTGGATGTCTGAGGGCGGGCGCTAGATGGCCACCGAGCTCGAGCGGATCGAACCGGTCGTCATCGAGGAGGAGATCCAGTCCTCCTTCCTCGACTACGCGATGTCGGTCATCGTCTCTCGCGCGCTGCCCGACGTGCGCGACGGCTTGAAGCCCGTGCACCGGCGGATCCTCTTCGCGATGCTCGAAGGGGGGCTGCGCCCGACGAACCCGCGGCGCAAGTCCGCCTCGGTCGTCGGAGACGTGATGAAGAAGTACCACCCGCACGGCGACATCGCGACGTACGACGCGCTGGCGAGGATGGCCCAGCCGTTCTCGATGCGCTACCCGCTGGTGGACCCGCAGGGGAACTTCGGCTCGGTCGACGGCGACCCGCCGGCGGCGATGCGCTACTGTCTGACCGGCGACGCGCTCGTGCGAACCGCGGCCGGGGCCGTGCGCATCGACGCGATCGCGCCGGACGCTCGGCCGAACTCGGACAACGACATCGAGCTGAAGGCGCTGGATCGCCGCGGCGATCCGGTTCTGGCGACCAGGCTCTTTCACTCCGGGACCCATCCCACGCTTCGGCTGGCGACCCGAGAGGGCTACTCCCTGACGGGCACGCACAACCACCCCGTCCTCTGCCTCGAGAGCGTCCTCGGGATTCCGCTGCTCCTGTGGAAGACGCTGGACGAGGTCCGCCCGGGCGATCGCGTCGCCTTGCTCCGCCGGCCCCCTCAGGAGGTCGGAGAGCTGGCGGCCCCCGAGGATGACCTTGCCGTGCTGGCCGGCGCGCTGATATCGGACGGCTGGGCGTCGCACACGCGGGCGGGCTTCAACAACATCGACAAGGAGTACTTCGACCAGGTCGTCCGCGCGTTCGATGCGGTCGTCGGCGGTCCCCGCTACGTGTCCGCCAGAACGATCGCCTCCTCGAGCGTCCTGCACGAGCTCGACGTCCAGGACCTGCGCGCGATGCGCCGCAGCCCCCTGGCCGAGCTGCTCGGACAGGTGAGCAGCGACAAGTGTGTTCCGACGTTCGTATGGACGGCCATCCCGTCGTTCAAGCAGCGGTTCCTTCAGGCGCTGTTCGAAGGCGACGGGTCGTGCTCGCTGCTGGCGAGGTCGAGCATCCAGGTCTCGTACTCCACGTACAGCGAGCGCTTGGCGTCGGAGGTGCAGCAACTCCTCTTGGAGTTCGGGGTCGTGTCGCGCCTGTGCCGCTACGAGAAGGGCGAGTGGAAGGTCGTGATCTCGAACCGCCGCGACGCGCGGCTGTTCGCGGCGAACGTCGGCTTCCTCGGGCGCAAGCAGACCAAGCTGCAGCGGCTCCTTGCGCAGGTCCCGACGACCAGCTCGGCCCTCGCGTCCGACCACGTCCCCTTCCTCGCCGCCTATGTCCGGGCCGAGGGGGCGACGGCAAGGTCGAATCGGGACTGGCTCGCGCGCCACAACGTCGACCGGGTAGAGCGATGGGAACGCGACCATCGGCAGATCCTGTCCCACATCACGAACGACGAGGTGCGAGCGGTCATCGAGCCGCTGGTGGACGGCATGTACTACTTCGCCGAGGTGTCGTCGGTCACCGACGCGGGCGAGCGCCCTGTGTTCTCCATCCGCGTCGATTCGCCCGACCACTCCTTCGTCTCGAACGGGTTCGTCAGCCACAACACCGAATGCCGGCTCGCGCCGCTGGCCATGGAGCTGCTGCGCGACATCGAGCGCGAGACCGTGGACTTCGTCCCGAACTTCGACGGCTACGAGCAGGAGCCGGTCGTGTTGCCGGGACGGTTCCCGAACCTGCTCGTGAACGGCTCGCAGGGTATCGCGGTCGGCATGGCCACCAACATCCCGCCGCACAACCTGGGCGAGGTCATCGACGGCGTGATCGCGATGGTCGAAGACCCGAAGATCACCGTCTCGAACCTCGCGAAGAAAGTCAAGGGACCTGACTTTCCCACCGGCGCCCTCATCATGGGCAGCGACGGCATCCGCGAGGCGTACGAGACCGGCCGCGGCACGATCCGCATGCGGGCGCGCGTCTCGATCGAGGAGGGCCGGCAGGGCCGCGCGCGCCTGGCCGTGACCGAGATCCCGTACATGGTGAACAAGGCGCGCCTGGCCGAGAAGATCGGCCAGCTCGTCCGCGAGGGGCGGCTGAAGGACATCGCCGACCTCAAGGACGAGTCCAGCGGCCGCGGCGGCATGCGCCTGGTGATCGACCTGAAGCGCGGCGCGAATCCCCACGTCGCGCTGAACCAGCTCTACAAGCACACGCAGCTGCAGGACACGTTCGGCGTGAACATGCTGGCGCTGGTCGACGGAGTTCCCCGCACGTTGAACCTGGCCATGATGATCCGGCACTACCTGGACCACCAGGTCGACGTCGTCACGCGACGGGCGAAATTCGACCTGCGAAAGGCCGAGGAGCGCGACCACCTCGTCCAGGGACTGCTCATCGCCCTGGACCACATCGACGAGGTCATCAAGATCATCCGCGGATCGGCCGACACCGAGGCAGCCCGGACCAAGCTGATGTCGACGTTCAAGCTCTCCGAGCTGCAGGCGAACTACATCCTGGACATGCCGCTGAAGCGGCTGACGCGGCTGGCACGCAAGGAGCTCGAGGACGAGCACAAGGAGCTGCTGGCCACCATCCGCCGGCTGAAGGCGCTGCTGAAGGACCCGAAGAAGATCCTGGCCGTCGTCAAGGACGAGCTGCTGGAGATCCGTTCGAAGTTCGCGGATGCGCGCCGCACGGAGATCCGCCCCGCCGAGGGCGAGTTCGACGTCGAGGACCTCATCCAGGAGCAGGACGTCATCGTGACGGTGACGCGCGCCGGCTACGTCAAGCGGCTTCCGGTGGAGACGTACCGACGGCAGGGACGGGGCGGCCGCGGCGTGATCGGCGCGAACCTCAAGGAAGACGACATCATCTCGCAGGTGTTCACGACCACCACGCACCACTGGCTGCTGGTGTTCACGAACCGCGGGAAGGTCTACCGGACGAAGGTGCACGAGGTTCCCGAGGCGTCGCGGACCGGGCGCGGCGTGTACGTCGCCAACGTGCCGGGCATGGGGTTCGGCCCGGACGAGCGCATCGCCTCCATCATCGACCTGAAGGACTACGCGCAGGCCAAGTTCCTGATGTTCGCCACGCGCAAGGGCATGGTGAAGAAGACGTCCCTGGCGGAGTACGATTCGCCGCGCACGGGGCTCGCCGCGATCAACCTGAAGCCCGGCGACGAGCTGATCGGCACGCTGCTCACCGACGCGAAGGACGACATCATCCTGGTCTCCAAGCTCGGGCAGGCCATCCGCTTCGACGAGGCCGGCGTGCGCCCGATGGGCCGCGCGACCGCCGGCGTCATCGGGATGCGATTGCGGCCCAAGGACGAGGTGATCGCGCTGGTCTCCACCGGCCACGGCGACGGCCTGCTGACGGTGACCAACAACGGGTTCGGCAAGCGCACGGACTTCGAGGAGTACCCCAAGAAGGGCCGGGGAGGCCTTGGGGTGCGGACCGCGATGCTCACGGACCGCGTCGGGGTGCTCGCGGGCGCGTTCCCGATCACGAAGGACCAGGACATCCTGGTGATCGCCAACGACGGCGTCGTGATCCGCGTGCCGGCCACGCAGGTCCGAAAGGCGGGCCGGGCGACCCAGGGCGTTCGCGTCATGCGCCTGGAGCGCGGCCGCTCCGTCGCCGCGGTGGCCCCGGTCGTTACGCAGTCCGAGGACGAGGCCGAGTAGGCGCAGGGTTCACCGGCGCGCCCGGGCCGACGCTCGACGCTAGTCCTGATCCTGGACCTTGACCTTTCGAAACGTCGCCAGCAGCGAGAGGTCGTACACGATCTTCAACCCGCCCGCCGCGACGAACGGCGCGGCCAGCCCGATCGACTGCATGATGGCGCCGCCGATCAGCGGGCCGAGCGGCCGCACGACGTAGCGGGCGGTGTTCGTGTACGACGCTGCG
>DASXAQ010000128.1:0-23365 GCA_036406615.1 Actinomycetota bacterium
CCGGTAGTTCTCCTCCAGGCGCACGATGCGCGCGCGAGGGAACCGCTGCTCGAAGCGAAGCAGGTACTCGGGAGTGGCCCCGGTGAAGCCGTAGATGGTCTGGTAGTCGTCCCCGACCACGCACACCTCGTCCCGCGCGCCGAGCCACCGGTCCAACAGCGCCGACTGCAACGGGTTGACGTCCTGGAACTCATCGACCGTGAACGCGAGGTACCGGGTCCGGACCTCTTCGACGGCCGCAGGATGCTCATCGAACAGGCGCACCGTCAGCCCGAGCATGTCCTCGAAGTCCAGCTTTCCCGTCGCCTGCTTTCGCCGCTCGTACCCGCGGAACACGCGGTCCATCAGCTCCGGCGGGATCGGAGGGACGTGCCCCGTGGCCCGCACCTCGTCGAGGTACCGGTCGGCGGGCACCATGCGGTTCTTCGCCCATTCGATCTCCGAGGCGAGGTCTCGTCGCGGCACGAAGCGGTGCGGCGCCGGAAGGGCGTTGGCAAGCGACGAGATCAGCCGCGCCTTGGCGTCCAGGACGTCCCCGAGCCTCGTTCCGGTGTGCTCGGGCCACAGCCGGCGCAACTGCGCCATCGCCGCGGCGTGGAACGTCCGGGCGTTCACCCTCTGGACCCCGAGAGCGGCCAGTCGTGCACGCAGCTGTCCGGCCGCCTTGTCGGTGAACGTCACCGCCAGGATCTGTCCGGGTTCGAAGACGCCGGCGGCCACCTGGTAGGCGATGCGGTGGGTGATGGTGGTCGTCTTGCCGGTTCCCGCCCCGGCCAGGATGGCCAGCGGTCCTCGGACCGATGTCGCCGCCTCGCGCTGAGCCTGGTTCAGCCCGGCCAGGACGGCCTCGGGATCGATCACGCGGACGATGCTACGCGCCATCTCCGACAGTTCAGCCCCTTCCTCTATCCTGCCGCGCATGAGCGACGCGCCAGAGTCCACCGGGGCGCTGGACGGCCTTCGGATCCTCGACTTCTCCCGCGTCCTGGCCGGGCCGCTCGCGACCATGATCCTGGGCGACCTCGGCGCCGACGTCGTCAAGGTCGAACGCCCCGGCGCCGGCGACGACACGCGGCAGTGGGGGCCGCCGTTCGTCGGGGACGACGCGGCCTACTACCTGGCCCTGAACCGCAACAAGCGCTCGGTCGCGCTGGATCTGGCCACAAGTGAAGGACGTGCGCAGGCTCGAGCCCTCGCGGACCGGGCAGACGTCGTCGTGGAGAACTTCCGCCCGGGGCTCATGGCCGAGTTTGGCCTCGATCACGCCACCCTTTCGGCGACGAACGCTCGGCTGATCACCTGCTCGATCGCCGCGTTCGCCGATCCCGACGACTCGCGGCCCGGGTACGACATCATCATGCAGGCGCTCACCGGGCTGCTCAGCGTCACGGGCACGGCTGAGGGCGAGCCCGCGAAGGTCGGCGTTGCACTGCTCGACGTGATCGCGGGCCTCTACGCCGCGATCGGGGTCCAGGCGGCGCTGGCGGCCCGCCAGGTCACCGGCCGAGGCCAGCTCGTGACCGTGTCCCTGTACGACGCCGGGGTCGCCGCCATGGTGAACCAGGCCGCCAACTACCTGCTGGGCGGCGTCGTTCCCGGCCCGATGGGCACGGCGCACCCGAACATCGTTCCGTACCAGGCCTTCGCGGCCGCCGACCGGCCGTTCATCCTGGCCGCCGGGAACGACCGATTCTTCGCCAGGACGTGCGAGGTGGTCGGCCGGCCCGACCTGGCGGCCGACCCCGAGTTCGCCTCGAACGCCGATCGCGTCCGCAACCGCGTTCGCCTGGTCGCGGAGCTGACGGACGCGTTCCGGACCCGTGCCGCCTCGGACTGGATCGCGGCCCTGGAGGCGGCCGGCGTGCCGTGCGCGCCGATCCGCTCGCTGGACGAGGTGTTCGCGGCGCCCGAGTCGGCGTCGTTGGTCGAATCGGTCGACGATCCCGTCCGAGGCGCGCTTCGCCTGGTGGCCAGCCCCATCCGGTTGTCGGCCACCCCGGCCGTGACGCGCCGTCCGCCGCCACGCCTGGGCGAGCACTCGGGGCCGGCTGAGTCCGTCTGGCCCTAGCCGGCTTCTTTCAGTTTTGTTACGTCTCCTGGCACCAAAAACGGTCCAGCAGCGCGACAATTCACAGAACGGAAACACTTCGCCGTGCACCGTGTCGCACGCCCGTGCGAAGGTGGAAGAGACGATCGCCGCCCGACCGGGCTGCATCCCGGGTGAGGGTCGGTGAAGTTCAGCGGCCGGCAGGCCGATGGGAGGACGTGATGCTTCGGGTCAGAGACGTGATGCGCACGCAGTTCTACAGCATCGACCCGGCCGACACGATGTTCTCCGCCGCCCAGCAGCTCATGCTGCGCAACGTCGAGAGCCTCATGGTGGTCGACGAGAGCGGCGAGCTGAAGGGCATCGTGACCGAGCGCGACGTGCTGCTGGCGGCGCTCCCTCAGGATCAGGACGTCCGGGCCGACCAGCCGTTGCTGCGGATGGTCGACCTGATGGACATCGCCCGGGAACGCTTCGACGTCCCCGTGTCCGAGCTCATGACCGAGCGGGTCCGCGCGATCAGCCCGGGCACGCCGCTGACCGAAGCCCTCGACGCGATGCTGCACCAGCGGCTGCGCCGTCTGGCGGTCGTGGACCCCGCGACGAACGAGGTGGCCGGCGTCATCAGCCAGCGCGATGTGCTGTCGGCCCTGGTGATCGGCAATCCGCGGCTGGCCGCCCGCCAGACCGGGCGGATCCGGGTCTAGCTTCGCGCCGATCCCGGGTCGAGCCCCGGGATCACTCCCACCACTGCCGGCGAAGGTGCGCCGGTGGAGCGATCATCCCTCGCCGCCCCTTCCCGCGAAGCGTCCAGGGCGGGATACGGGCAGGGAATCTGCGTCGCCAGGTGGCCGGACGTCCCATCGCCGGGGTGTGCGGGAGCAAGCTCGCGCGACACCGGAGCAGCAGGGAGGTTCTCGGCCCCGGGCGCGCCGGGTGCCGGCCTCCGCAGTTCAATTCACCAGGGTCAGGATGAGGACCATCAGCAGGGCCACGCCCCCGATCCAGCCGATCAGGCTGACCCACTCGCGGTTGTCGTGCCACCACAGGCGGGTCTTGTAGCGCGTCTCCCAGCGGTCCTTGCCTCGCATTGACATGATCGGTAGGGTGCCCCGTCTCTCACTCGGCCGTCTACCGCCTTTCGACCAGAAGGGGTTAGGCCCAAGGTTCTAGTCGCGGTCCCCGGCGGTCGAGACAGGGTAGCAGCAGGCCGTAACCCTGCCTCATGGGCCGGGCGGCCTCAGCCGGCCGCTGCCAACGCCAGCTCGTCATCGACGTTCGTAATCCGAACTTGCGGCGCGAACCCGGCCATGATCGCCACCGCGCGCTCGTGCGCCTCTGCCGTCGCGCCCGCGCACGCGTCGGCCACCACCCGGACGTGCATGCCGCTGTCGGCGGCGTCGATCACCGTCGCGATCACGCAGCAGTCGGTGGCCACGCCGCAGACGACCAGCGTCTCGGACGCGCCGGCCGCCGCCCGGAGCTCCGGGCCCATCTTGCAGAAGCTCGGCTTGTCCACGACCAGGTGTCCGCGGGCGCGTTCTGCCAGCGGCGCGGCCAGCTCGTGCAGCGCGACGGCCTCGGGGCGGGTGGCGAACTCCCATTCGCGGTAGTAGTCGACCCACGACCCCTCGAGGTGCGCCGGCACGACGAACCGCGTGAAGCAGATCCGGTCGCCGAACCCGTCGACGAGCCGGCCGATCGGCTGGAACAACGAATCGAATCCCGGGGTCGCCCAGGGCGTCCCCGGCCCGAACAGCCGTTGCATGTCGATGACGACGAGCAGCGGTCCCTCGCCCTCGCCGGACGACGTCGGCGAGTCGGCCGTCACGAGGTCTCGGTCGGGACCGCTTCTGGCGCCTGCGCCGGCACGGTGACCGTTCGGCCCTCGCCGAGGACGGGAGCCAGGATCAGGTACAGCACCGCCGCCAGGGCGAACGCGATGAGCAGCCCGATGCTGCTGGTCCCGACGGCGCCGGTCTTGCCGCCGAACGGCGCCAGCAGGTACCCGGTCCATGTGAAAACCCACGCCGTGGACGTCACCAACCCCAGGCCGACGACGGCCGCGATCAGGAACGAGGCGACGCCCGCCGAGTTCCACGCTCCGTAGCGCCGCCCGGGGTCGTAGAGCGCCGCTTCGTCGTAGCCTCCGCGACGCCGGTACAGGAACATGTCGGCCAGGAAGATCGCCGACCACGCCGCCAGCAGCACGCCCAGGGTGATCAGGAAGCCCTGGAACGGACCGAAGAAGTCCTGGGCGATGAACAGGATGTAGATGTTGCCGATCACCATGATGGTGCCGTCGATGAGCACCGACTGGTAGCGGGGCAGGGGGACCCCGAGCGTGAGCAGGTTCAGGCCGGACGAGTAGATGTCCAGCATCGCGCCCGCGATCAGCCCGCCGACCGCGACCAGCAGATAGGGGACCAGGAACCAGGTGGGCATGTCCCTTCCCAGTTCGCCGATCGGGTTGGCCGCGGTCGCGATGGCCGAGTCGTGCGCCGCGATCAGGATGCCGAACAGGATCAGCAGGATGGGGGCGATGCTGGCGCCGAACGTCGTCCACCACACGATCCGGCCGCGGTTCGACGAGCGCGGCAGGTAACGGCTGTAGTCGGCGCCGGCGTTGACCCAGCCGATCCCCAGTCCGGCGATCACGATCGACATGCCGGCCAGGAACTGGACGAACGAACCGCTTGGCAGCGCCGAGACCTGGTGCCAGCTCAGGTGCGGGACCTCCAGGATGACGAACACCACCGTCAGCACGGCGAACGCCCACGTGAACCACGTGGCGATCTTCAGGATGGTGGCGTGGCCGAGCAGTCCGATCGCGATCGTGACGGCGGCGATGATCACGAACGAGACCGCCAGGGTGGGCTTGCCGGAGGCCACCCCCAGGCGATCCAGGACGGCTTCGGCCGAGAACGTGGCCAGCGCGACCAGGATGGTCTCCCAGCCCACCAGCGACACGTAGCTGACGGCGGTCGGAATCGCGTTGCCGCGCACGCCGAATGCCGCCCGCGACAGGATCAACGTGGGAGCGCTCCCCAGCATCCCGGCCAGGCTGATGTAGCCGACCAGGATGAAGCCCACGACGGTCCCGACGATGGCCGCCGCGATGGCCTGCGGCAGGTTCAGGCCGTAGAAGACGACCAGGAACCCGCCGTACGTCATGCCGAGGATGCTGATGTTCGCGGCGCACCAGATCCAGAACATGTCGAACGGCTTGCCGTGTCGTTCGGACTCCGGGATCGGCTGGATGCCGTTGGTCTCGATGCTCCAGGCCCGGTCGCTCTCCGGCTGAACGCGATCGCGCTGCGCCGTCTCCATCACGACTCCCCCTGTTCGGCTCGACCGACGCGCGAGGGCGCGCCTCCGCTCTCTTCGATGGTAGACCGCGGTGTGGCCGAACGGAAACTCTTCGACGGTCAGTCGCGGCGGGGGCACTGGCGGGGCAGCCACAGGGAGAACGTCGACCCCTGTCCCACCTCGCTCGTCACGTCGATGCGCCCGCCGATGGCCGCGGCGGCGCGGGCGCACAGGTGCAGGCCGAGCCCGACCCCGCCCACCGACCGCGACGTCGACCCGTCCAGCTGCTGGAACTGCTCGAAGATCCGCGGCACGTCCTCGGGGGCGATCCCGACACCGCGGTCCGCGACGTCGATCCGCACGCCGCCGTCGTCGGCGGCGACGGCCTGCAGGTGGATCGAGCCGTCGGAGTACTTGAGCGCGTTGTCGCCCAGGTTGAACAGGATGCGGTACAGGAGCGTCCGGTCGGTCACGATCACGAGCTTGCCGCCGGCCTTCGTCTCGACCGTGCGCTGCGGCGCCTTGAAGCGCAGCGTCTCGGCCACCTCGCCGATGAACGGCCCGACCTCGACGCGCGACGGCACGATCGCCGGGTCGTCGCCGACCAGCCGGGACTCGGCCAGCAGGTTCTCAAGCAGCTCGGCCAGGCGCTTGGACTGCCGCTCCGCGCCCATCAGCAGCTCGCGCCGTTCCTCGGCACCGAGCATGTCGCCGAGGCCGGCCACCGTCATCACGTTGCCCATGATCGCGGTCAGCGGTGTGCGCAGCTCGTGCGAGACGTTCGCGACGAACTCGTCCTTCAGCCGGTTCAGGTCCTGCAGCTGCTCCACCTGCCGCGCCAGCAGCTGCCGCGACTGCGACAGCTCGTTCAGCAGGAACACCGAGGCGACGTGCTGCGCGAACAGCTCCGCGCGCCGGGCGTCGTCGTCGGTGAACGGCGGCTGCTCGGCCAAGCGCACCAGCGTCAACACGGCGCGGGCCTGCTCCTCGACCAGGACCGGCACGGCGAGCAGGTGCTCGTCGATGTCGTCGGTGTCGGGGACGAACACGAACTGTCTCCCCGGCTGCCCGGAGTTCGACACGATGCTTCGGCCTTCGGCCGCCGCCCAGCCGGTGCACCCGACGCCGTACTCGATGTCGTAGGCCAGGATCGCGTCCATGTCCGGCTCGTCGGCGGAGTGGTAGATGGGCCGGCAGATGCCGGCCTCGCGGTCGGTGACGTAGATCGTCAGCGCCTTGTTCGGCACGACGTCCTGCAGCCGCCCGGATACCAGCTCGAACACGTCGCGCGACGTGGCCGACGTGGCGGCGCCGAGCTTGGTCCCGACCTCCAGCAGGGAACGCCGAAGCGCGATCTCCTCCTCGAGCTCCTGGCGAAGGACCTTCATCTCGCGTTCGACCGACAGGTCGTTGACCTCGCGCATCAGCATCACGTTCTCGGCGGCGTTGGAGCCGACGACGGCGAACAGGCGCAGCACCTCGAACATCTCGTGGTCGGGGAGCGCGCGCTCGTCGGGGGAGTCCACCGACAGGATGCCGAGCTCCTTGCCCTGCGAGGTCCGCATGCGGACGAAGCACATGTCGTGGGCGTGCCAGTATCCGGGGCCGCGCCACGGGTAGGCCGGCGTGACGACGATCCCGATGTCGGGCTCGGTCTCGTCGATGCGCTCCTCGTGGGAGATGAAGTAGACGTCGGGGATCACCTGGCACCGCTCGGCCAGCAGCGGCTCCCACGACTCCAGCGAGTAGATCTCGCCGATGATGGCGTCGCTGCCCGGCCCGACGCCGACGCGCACCTCGTACTGGGACCGTTCCTCGTCGAACAGGTTCACGACCGCGTTGAGGCCGAAGGCCGACTGGATGCCCTCGGCGATGGCCTGGAGCACGTCGTCGAGCTGTCCGCCGTGCGCGGCAGCGTCGGCCACGCGGGCGAGCGCCCGCAGGCGCGCGGACTCCTGGTGTGTGCTGGTCATTCGAGCCTGGCTGCTGGACACGCCGACGTCGACCCGCTCGGAGATCGGGTCCCTCCCGCCCGAGGCATCGGCAGGTCGGGGAGGGAACTTGAGCGAATCGGGGGACGCCGTCTCCGCCGACCGGCCTCGGTGCTCACGCGTCGGCCACGACGGCGAAGCGCGGGCGGTGCTCCAGCCAGCCGAGCAGGGGGTGGGAGGCCAGGCGGGTCGCCCATTCGACGTCGTGGAGCCGGTGCAGCCGCACTTGCCGCCAGCCGGCCTCCTCGGCCGCCAGGATGGCCAGGTCGGGGGCCATTCGCCCGGCCAGGGGGAGCGACGCGAGCACCTCGGGGTCGTACGCGCCGTGGTGCTCGTGCGGGACGTCCAGGGCCTGTCGAACCAGTCGCGTCGCGCGCTCGCGCAGGTCGTGCAGCGGGCCCGATCCGCCCCAGATGCCCTCGAGCAGCACCAGCCGGCCCTTGGGTGCCGCGTCCCGCCAGCGCATGAGCGCCTGGCCGGGGTCCGGGAGCGTCCACAGCAGGTGTCGTTCGATCACCACGTCGAACGGACCGGTCGGCGGCTCGACGGCCGCGCCGACGATGGCCTCGACGTCCAGCCCGCGCTCGGCCGCCTTGCGGCTGGTCTCGGCAAGCATCCCGGGCGAGAGGTCGAAGGCGGTCACGCGGTGGCCGAACTCCGCCGCGAGCAGCGCGATGGCGCCCGTGCCCGCGCCCACGTCGAGCACCCTTGCCGGCGCCGGCGGCAGCAGGCGCGACAGGGTTGCGCGCCACGCCGCCTGGATCGACGGGTGCGAGACCGCGTGGGACGGCGAGTTGTCGTAGACGGCCGCGTCCTGGTCCCAGAACTCCCGGATCCGGGCGTGCAGCTCGAGCGGGTCGGTGCTCACGCCCGCCAGTCTACGGAGGGGCCGCCGGGGCCGCGTTCGGACGCTGGAAGGCCGCCTCGGCCGCGCGCCGTGTGGCGTCAGGCGGCGATGGTCGGGCAGGTGTGCTGGTCGGGCAGCAGCGGCCGGAACTGAAGGGTGTACAGGCCGCCGGCGCTCATCCATGGCGTCAGTTGGTTCGCGCGCTCCGCCGCAGCCAGGACCGAAGCCGCGTCCGCGCCGGTGACGACGCCGCAGCGGGTGCCGGGGACGCCGAGGGTTGGATCGCCGAACGCGTTCAGCGGGCTGTCGGCCGCCGGCCAGTCCACGGCTTTCTGCGTGAGCCCGCCGTGCGCCGGCGGCGCGCCCGAGCGCACGTAGACGGCAAGGTTGTCGGGCATGAACGTTCCCTGCGAACCGACCGAGCCCTTCGGCAGCCACGTCGTGAGGTCGCCGAGCCTGGCCAGGAAGTTGCCGATCCGAACCAGCGGCAGCTTGGGGAGCGGGCTGGTCACCGTGGCGATGTCGGGCTCGGCCGCCCCGACTGCTCCGGGCGCGGCGCCGCCGGCGCTGGTTCCCGACGATCCGGCGCTGCCGTTCGTGGATCCTCCGGTGCCGGTCGGCGGCTTGCCCTGCACCGCCGCCGGGCTGAACGTCGTCACGTGCGTGGCGCCCCCGGCGACGACCGTGACGGTCGTGATGCCGACGTCGGGCAGGCCGATCCCGCCGACACGGCGGCTCGGCCCGAGCAGGCCGGCGTCGCGCGCAGCGCGCAGGATCGCCTGCACGCCCGCCTCGGTCAGGTGGAACGACGTGAACGTGGGCAGGGCGGGGCCGGGGAAGATCATCGGCTCCGCGCCGGGAACCACGACGGTCCCGTCGCCGAACAATGAGAACGAGGGCGGGATCTGGACCGCCGCCTCCGGGCCCAGCAACCCTCCGCGGGTCTCCACGCGAAGGATCAGGTCCGTCGGGCCGGTGGGGTGCGAGATGGCGCCGCCCGGCGGTGTCTCGGTGCCGGACGCCCTCGCGCCCGCGCACGCGGCCGCGAGGACGGACAGGGCCGCGGCGACCGCGGCCGCCGGCGCGGCCATGCGCCGAGCCCTGGTGCGAGGACGGGAGTTCGCCTTCATGAGGCCTTGGACGGCTCGGGTTCGCCCCGGGTTCCCGGAGGGGATAATCGGCGAAGGCGGTCGGGCCGCCGGAGGGAATCGGGTGTGGCGAGCCGAACCGACAGGACGCGGATGACCGGGCAGATCGGATGGGCCGTGCTGATCGCGGCGGTCCTGGTCTGGGAGGGCCTCGGGCTGTTGGTGCCCGGCGACCGGTGGCCGACGATCTCGGACATGCTTCGAACCGTCACCCGTCCCGTCGCAGGCCGCTGGATCCTGTTCTCGCTCTGGCTGTGGCTCGGCTGGCACCTGTTCGTCCGCGGGTGGCGCTTCTTCCTGCGGTCGTGATCGCCGCCTCGTCGGTCGTTCGTTCCATCGTCTTTCCGCTCGCCGGCACGTACCTGCTGTTCATGGTCATGATGCTTTGGAGCGAGCGCGAGCGTGCGCGAGACGCCGGGCGCGCGCGCCCAAAAACGGCGACGCCGGCCCATCCGGCCCTTCTGGTCCGCCACGTGGTCGTGACCGTGGTCGCCGGGTACGCGAGCTTCCTGGTGTTCGTCTGCGGCTACTACTTCCTGGTGGCGCGGCAGAGCCATCACTTCCTGGAGCAGGCCGTGAGCGGCGGCGCGTTCCTGGCCTTCGTCGTGGCCCTGCCCGCGTTCCTGCTCCTGGGACTGCTCGAGCGGCATCGCTGATCCGCACCGGGGCCCCCGAGCCCCTGCGCGCCGAGCGCGTCCGAAAAACGGGTCTTGAAACCTGATGGGTCGTTCTCATAAAATGCGCATCCGTTCGTGCAGAGGGGGGATCCTTGCGCGGCCTGATCGTTCGTTCCATGCCCGCCGTCGTTGCGCTGTTCGTCATCGGCTCGATGGCGAATCCCGCCGGGGCACGCCCGCAGGACGCGGGCGACTGGCCCGCCTACCTGCTCACCGTCGGCCACTCGTCGTTCAACCAGGCCGCCACCGCCATCACGCCGGCCAACGCCGCTGGCCTGCAGCCCGCCTGGACATGGGTCCCCGACCCGCCGACGCAGGAGGGGCAGCCTCCCGGCTACCTGTACGCGTCGCCGACCGTGTCCAACGGCACGATCTACATCGGGTCGGCGACCGGGGACTTCTACGCGATCGACGAGGACACGGGACAGGTCGAGTGGAAGGTCTTCGTCGCGTTCGTCCCCGCCCAGACCTGCGCGGGAGAGGGATTCACCAGCACGGCGACGGTCGCGCCCGACCCGATTACCCGGCAGCCGACGATCTACGTCGGCGCAGCCGACGGCTACCTGTATGCGCTGGACGCGGCCGACGGCTCCGTCGACTGGCGCACGCAGATCTTGGATCCGGGCACGAGCCAGGGCGAGAACGCCGGCTACCTGTGGGCGTCGCCCACGGTGGTCGCCAAGCACATCTACATCGGCATGTCCTCGCAGTGCGACCACCCGCTGATCCGCGGCGGCCTGACGTCCGTCGACCAGGCCACCGGGGCGGTCCTGGCCACGTACTACACGGTCGCGCCAACGTCCGACGGGGGCAGCATCTGGAGCACCGCCGCCGCGTCGACGAACGGCTCCAAGGTCTGGGTCACGACCGGCAACGCCGACCTGGACGGCCACCAGCCGGGGGACTCGTTCTCGATCGTGCGCCTCGATGGCAACAGCCTGGCGAAGACCGACAAGTGGACCGTGCCCGGCCTGAACAAGTCGGATCGGGACTTCGGGGCGTCCCCGACGCTGTTCACCGCGACGCTGGACGGGACGCCGACGCAGATGATCGGCGCGTGCAACAAGAACGGGAACTTCTACGCGCTCCGCGCCACGAACCTCCGCGCGGGCCCGGTGTGGACCGACCACGTGGGGAAGGCGCCGATCGGCGAGTGTCTGGCCGCCGCCATCTGGGACGGCACCCGGCTATTCGTGCCGTCGAACACCACCACCATCGGCACGAATCACTATCAGGGGGCCGTCCGTCAGGTGGACCCGGCCACCGGCGCGTACCTGTGGGAGACGGGCCTGCCCGGCCAGGTGGTCGGAAGCCCGACGCTGGACGGGTCCGGCGTCATCGCCGCCGGCACGTTCTACGCACGGACGAACGCCGTCTATCTGTTGGACGCGGACGACGGGACCATCCTGGCGACCGTCGATACGGGGGGCGGCCCGGTGTTCGCGCAACCGGTGTTCGCCGGCCCGTATCTGTTGGTGGCCTCCGTGACCCAGGGCCTGACCGCGTATGAGGCGCCGGGCAGCTAGCCCGAACGGGCCGACAAGACCCTAGGTCGAGCTCAGCACCGACAGGCGATCGGCCGCCAGCCGCAGCGTCTCCATGCGCTTGCAGAACGAGAACCGCAGCCGCTTGGCCCCCAGCTCGGGGTGCGAGTAGAACGACGAGCCCGGGACCGCGGCCACGCCGACCTCCTCCACGAGGTGCCGCGCCGCCTCCACGTCGTCCCCGAGCCCAAGCGGCTCGACGTCGGCCATGACGTAGTACGCGCCGAGCGGCCGGGACACCTTCAGCCCGATGCCCTCGAGCGTGTCCACCATGAAGTTCCGCCGCTCGGTGTACTCGACGCCGAGCCGCTCGTAATAGGACTCGGGAAGCTCCATCGCGACCGCGCCCGCCTCCTGCAGCGGGGCGGCGGCCCCGACGGTCAGGAAGTCGTGGACCTTGCGGATCCCGTTCGTCAGCTCGGGTGAGGCGATCGTCCAGCCCACCCGCCAGCCGGTGACGGAGTACGTCTTCGACAGCGCGTTGATCGTGACCGTCCGATCCTCCATCCCGGAGATCGTGGCCGGAGGGATGTGTCGCGCGTCCTCGTAGATGATGTGCTCGTAGATCTCGTCGGTGAACGCGATCACGCCCCACTTCTGGCACAGGCCGGCGATCACGTCGAGCTCGTCGCGCGTGAACACCTTGCCCGTCGGGTTGTTCGGCGTGTTGATGATGATGCCGCGCGTGCGCTCGCCGAACGCGCTCGCGAGCTCGGCCTCGTCGAACGACCATTCGGGTTCGTGCAGCGTGACCATGCGCGGGACCGCTCCCGACAGGATGGCGTCCGGGCCATAGTTCTCGTAGAACGGCTCGAACACGACGACCTCGTCGCCGGGATCGAGCACGCCCAGCATCGAGGCGATCATCGCCTCGGTCGAGCCGCACGTCACGCAAACCTGGCGTTCGGGGTCGACGGCCACGCCGTACGTCCGCTCGAACTTGTTCGAGATCGCCTCGCGAAAGCGCCTGCTGCCCCACGTGATCGCGTACTGGTTGATGTCGGCGTCGATCGCGTCGGTCGCCGCGCGCTTGATCTCCTCGGGCGCGCTGAAGTCGGGGAATCCCTGGGCGAGGTTGATCGCGTCGTGCTGCATCGCCAGGCGCGTCATCTCGCGGATGACCGACTCCGTGAACGTGCCCGCCTTCTTCGAAGCGTGGATGTCCGTCACCTGTTCCTCCCGACCGTCGCCGGATGGGCTACCCCGATGCGAACGCGACGCGGCTTCCCCAGACGGGGCTACCGCATCGTCCGTGCACGACCCACACTCTAAGGGACGTTCGCTCTCGTGCCGAATGCCGAACCATGCGATCCGCGTGGGAACGGCACGTGGGAAGCGTTCCTTCCCCGATGTTCGTCGGTACGGAGTTCGGCGAGCGCGCCCGCCGTGGAAGGCGCCACGTGCAACTCCATCACCGGCTCACGACCTCGATCCTGGCCCTCACCTTGGTCACCGGCGCGGGCGTGTTCGCGTGGGCGTCCGAGGACGTCGGCATTCGCGTCGCGCTGCCGTCGAACACCTCGCTCACCGTGGCCGACGCGATCGCCGCGGGGTCGGCCGTCTCCATCGCATCGCCGCACGCGACCGCCAATGTCACGGCCGCGGCGACCTCCGCCGTGCTGCCGAAGGCCACCCACCGCATCACGGGCTGGCTGCACACGCAGGGGAGCCTGATCCTGGACTCGCGCGGGCGCCGGGTCCGGTTCGTCAGCATGGGCATCCACGGCATGGAGGTGGGTGCGGGGCTGTCCGCGGCGGCGGCGGGGCGCAGTCCCGCGAAGGGTTGGTCGGTGCCCACGCCCGCGACGTACGCGAACGTCGCTCGCTGGGGGTTCAACTCCGTGCGGCTGGCGGTGTCGTGGGCGAACCTCGAACCGGCGGCGCCGACCGTCGTCGGTGGCAGGCTCCGCCACCACTTCAACGCGGGGTACGTCGCGGCCCTGGACGGGATCGTGCGCGGGTTCGCGCGCCGGCACGTGGCCGTGATCCTGGACATGCACCAAAACGACTGGTCGCCGGCGTTCGCGCGCGGCTCGACGCGGTGGCTCGGCGCGGGGCTGCCGGCGTGGCTGTATCCGGGCGTGTCGTCGGAAGACACGGCCCGGCGGTGGTTCTTCGCCGATCACGGCCGCGTCCAGCAACGGCTGGCTGCGGCCTGGCGGTTCCTGGCCGGACACTTCGCGCACGATCGCATGGTGGTCGGCGCCGACCTGTTCAACGAGCCGTACGCGCTGCGCGACGGCGCGCTCCCGGCGTCGAAGCTGCACCTGGACGCGCTGTACCGGCGGCTGGGCACGGCGGTACGGGCCGCGAACCCGCGGATGCTGCTGATCTTCGAGGACAGCCAGGACCTGGGGCACGGCGGGTTCGGTCTGTCGTCCGCCGCGCCGTTTCGAAACGAGGTCTACTCGTTCCACGACTACCGCCCGACCTGGTCGTCCGCCTGGTCGGTCATCCGTCGGTACGAAGCCCGCGCGCGGCGGTGGAACGTGCCCCTGTGGATCGGCGAGTTCAACGGGTTCGGCGCCGGCGTCAACGCGCAGCCTGTCGCGGCGGGTTGGCAGTCGGCGCTTCGCAGGATGATGCGCGTCACGCGGCGAGCCGGCATCGGCTGGTCCTTCTGGGCGTACGACGGCGCGAACTCGCTCGTGTACCTGCACTCGGACACGCCGAAGCAGCCGCTGCTGTCGATCCTTCGTTCGGGTCGCTGACGGGACGTCTGCCGCTCAGGGACTTTCGATGTCGCCCCGCCGCCTGCCCGCGCGGCGGTACAGCATCACCGTCACCGTGACCACGATCGTGGACGCGACCAGCATGAGCGTCCCGACCGCGTTGGTCGCCGGCGTGGGCGCCGTGCGAGCGGCGCCGTAGATGGCCATCGCGACCGTCTCGTTGGAGGAGTCGCGCGCCAGCTGGTTCACCACGACGAAGTCGTCCAGCGTGAACACGAAGATGATCGCGGCGCTGGCGAAGATCGAGGGCGCCAGCATCGGCAGGGTTACCCGGCCGAGCGTGCGCATGGGGGAGGCGCCGAGGTCCATCGCGGCCTCCTCGTAGGTGGCCCCGATCGAGAGCAGGCGCGCGCGCACGATCACGACCGGATACGCCAGGGCCAGCACCACCAACCCCATGGCCTGGGCGAAGGTCCCGAGCCCGAAGACGCGGAACGCGTCGATGAACAGCAGGAACAGGGCCACCGCCAGGATCAGCTCGGGCGTGACGAAGGAGAACATCATCAGGAAGTTCGACGTGCCCGACGACCGGCCCCGCCAGTGGCGAAGCGCGATGGCGAACGCGACGCCGAACGGCACGGCGATCACGACCGTGAGCAGTGCCAGCGTGAAGCTCTGGAGGATCGCGTGGCGCAGGTTCGGGTCGTGCAGGACGGATTCGTTCGGGTCGGTGATGTACCAGCGAAGCGAGAAGCCTCCCCACTGCGTGATCGACCGCGCCCGGTTGAACGAGAACACCACGGCGTTGACGACGGGCACGAGCGACCACAGCACGTAGCCGATGCCGACGACCCACAGGAACCGCGTGCGGCCCCACGGGTTCGACAGCGCATCCCGCGCGCGCGACGTGAACGATCGTTGAGGTCCGGCGATCGCGGGCAGGCTGCTCATCCCAGGCCCTCGGCCGCCGCGCGGTTCGTGCTTCGCAGGTAGTACAGGATGGGCACGATCAGGATCACCAGCATCACGAGGATCAGCGCGGCCCCCCGGGAAACGAAGATGGGCTGGGTCAGCGAATCGACGACCGCGTTGCCGAGCATCCGCGTGTTGGCGGTGTTCGCCAGCAGCTGCTGCGTGTAGTAGTCGCCGAACATCGGCAGCGCGCAGATCACCAGGCCGGCCAGGATCCCCTGGCGGGACAGCGGCAGGGTGACGCGCCAGAACGTGCGCGCCGGATTGGCCCCGAGGTCTCGGCCGGCCTCCAGCAGCGGGGCCGGGATGCGGTCGAGCGTCGCGTACAGCGGCAGGACCATGAAGGGCACGTAGCCGTAGATCAGGCCGAGGATCAGCGTGAGCGGCTTGCCGTCCAGCCACGGGTACGGGTGCTGGAGCAGGCCGATCTTCAGCAGGATGCGGTTCACGTAGCCGTCGTCCTGCAGCAGCGAGATCCACGCCAGCATCCGCAGCATGTACGAGATCCAGAACGGGGTGAAGAACGCGACCAGGAACACGCCGCGCCACCGCCCGGCGTGGCGGGCCAGGAAGTACGCGAACGGGTACCCGATCAGCAGGCAGCCGAGCGTCGCCAGCGCCACGAACACGAACGTGTTGATGAACGCCTGGTGATACAGGCCGTCGGAGTGCGTGATGTTCGACCACGTGAAGCTGAGGATGGCGGTGTTCCAGTTGGCGGGGTTCCACGCGGGGACCGGCTGGCGAAGGATCGGGTCGACTCCGCCGAACGTGATGGCCAGCACCACGTAGAACGGGAACACGAAGAACACCAGTAGGAACAGGGTGCTCGGCGCGGAGAACGACGGCCAGAACCACCGCGGGTACCAGGGGACGCTCCGGCCGGATCGCCTGCCCGCTCGTTCGCCTTGGCCTCGGCCGCGACGGCCGGCAGGCCGATTCGTCAGGGTTTCGGTGCTAGACACCCGCCTGGAGCTCGGAAAAGGCTTGCTGCCACAGCGCGTCGGCGTCCGGCGGCAGCTCGAGCTCGCGCGATCCCTTGACGAAGTCGGACTCCGCCACGATCACGCTGGACAGGTGCTCGGGGACGATGCCGCTCGACGTCATCGCATCGGGCGTCATGGCCTTCAGCGGGCTCTGGTACCCGGTCGTGTCCGTGAAGTTGGTCAGGGCGTGGGCCGGATCCAGCAGCCAGTCCACGAGCTTGTGCGCCAGGACGGGATTCTTGCCGGTCTTCAACAGCACCGTCGTGTCGTTGTCGACGTTCGCCGGATGTCCCTGCGACCCCGGCCAGTAGTACGAGAGGTTGTCCGCCTTGCTCTTGTCCGGCAGGAACACGACGGCGTCGCTCACATTTCCGGACCAGGACTGGTGCAGCCAGGCCTTCCCTGCGGGAACGTCCGTGTAATCGACGTGGTCGTACTGGACGCCGCCGGCGGCGGCTGCGATCTGCGCGATCTCGTCCTTGGCCTTGGTGATCGCCGCCGGGTCGGTGACGTTCACGTCCTTGACCCCGTCGTGGAACATCGCGAGCGCCAGCACGTCCTGCGCGTTGGCCAGCAGGTGGGTCTTCTGCTTCGGCGGGTTGTCCCAGAACACGTCGTACGGGTTCGACATGGTGCTCGGGTCGAAGCTGAGCTTGTCGTTGCGCCAGAAGATCCCGGTGCTCCACACCGAGTACGGGACCGAGAACTGCGAGTGCACGTCGTAGAACGGGCTCTGGAACGTGTCCCACACGTTGGCCGCGAGGTTCGGGATGTAGTCGTGGTTGTACGGGCGAAGCAGCCCGGCCGCGATCGATCGCCCGATCGCCCACACGTTCATGCCGACCAGCATGTCGAACGTCCCCTGGCCGGAGTTGATCTTGGCCAGGCCCTTGTCCATGTCGGTGAACTCGGTGATCTGGATCTTGCAGTTGTTCGCTTTCTGGAACGCCTTCAGCACGCCGTCGTCCAGGTAGTACGGCCAGCGCAGGACCTGCAGCGTCGCGTTCGTCTCGGCCGGCAGCCCGCTGGCGATCGGCTGGTTGTCCGGCTGGATCGTCCACGTGACCGGCGCGTTCTGGCGAGCGAGCGGATACGGCGCGCCGGCGATGCCGCCGGTGCCGAACTTGTTCGTGCCGCTCGCACCCGACGCCGTGGGGCTCTGGCTGACCCCGGTCTCCGCGCCCGACCCGCAGGCGGCCAGGATCGCGGAGACGCCCGGGACGGCGATGCCCGCGGCGGCGGCCCGGCGGAGGAACTCGCGGCGCCCGTAGCGCGGGCGCGCCCGTGGGTGCTGGGGATGGATCGACATGTGCCGCGCCCTCCTGTCTCGTCGTGATCGGATGCGCCGGCGCGCCGTCGGGGAAGGCCGTCACCTCGTGGTGGGAGACGCGGCGGGACGTCCTCGCCGATGCGGCCGGTCGAACTATGCGGGGGGCGTCGCGCCGATGTCAAACCGGCCGCGGCCGCTCACGTGCCGGGCGTCTCCCCGTACAGCCACGTCTCGAAGCTGCGGTTGCCGAGCGTTCCCGGATGCCGGCGGCACCGTCGGACGTGGGCGACCGCCTCGTGGGGTTCCCACCCCATGGCGATCAGCGTGCGGGCGGTCACCAGCGACGAGCGGTTGAGCCCGGCCGAGCAGTGCACCAGCACGACGTGGCCGGCCTCCATCAACCCCTTCACGCAGTTGGCCACGGCCCGCGTCGTGCTCGGGTCGATCTCGTGCCCGTCGGGGATGGGCCAGTGGACGTAGACGCCGCCGACCGGCGGGGCCGGCACGTAGTGGGCGACGGTCTCGAGATCGACGACGGCGCTCACGCCCAGGTCGCGAAAGCTCGTGCCCGGCGAGATCGCTCCACCCTGGTACAGGCCCAGGACGATCTCGTATCGCTGGGTCCTTCCCCGCATCCCGTACTGTCGGGCCGCTCCGGCGCCCATGTCACCCGCTTTCACGTCGCGTGGCCTTCCCTGGTTTCGGCGCGGGCGGTCCGCCGGGTTGAGTCGCACCCGAGTTGCAGTTGCAATTTCCGATGTCATGAGTAGGATTTGGCCTTCGACCCATGGAGCGGGACGACGCACGGGAGGTGCAGGATGAGCGTGACCGCCGAGTTGGTACAGGCGAACAAGGACTACGCGTCCGGGTTCGACAAGGGGTCGGCGCCGATGCCGCCGGCGCGCGGGGCCGCGGTGCTCACCTGCATGGACGCGCGCCTGCACCCCGAGTCGTTCCTTGGCCTCGAGGTCGGCGACGCCCACGTGGTGCGCAATGCCGGGGGCCGCGCCTCCGACGACGCCATCCGGTCGCTCATCATCTCCTCGCGACTGCTTGGCACCAAGGAGTTCCTGGTGATCCACCACACGGACTGCGGAATGCTGACGTTCACGAACGATGACCTTCGGGCCAAGCTGGCCGACGAGACCGGCCAGGACGCGTCCGACATCGACTTCCTGCCGTTCCCGGACCTGGAGCAGAGCGTTCGCGACGACGTCGCCACGCTGAAGGCGTCGCCGTTCCTCGACGACGACATCGAGGTCTCGGGCTTCGTCTACGACGTCCGAAGCGGCGAGCTGAGCCCGGTCGTCTGAGCCGAAGCACGGATCGGCACGAGTCCTCGCGGCCGCGCGGTTGGTACCGCATCTGCGCTAGGCCGGCCAGGGAGTTGATCGGGTCCCCCAAACGAGCGAACGATAGCGCGGGCGCCTTCGGCAGCCGGGAGGGATGCCGAACCCGAGCGGCAGCTGCGAGGACGCGTCGGCTTCCCTGGCTCTTGGCGTTCGCCCGGGCGCTCACCCCGCCGGCCCGTCACGGGCCGGCGGGCTCATTTTCCGGACCTCGGTGGGCGTATCGTCAGGCCGCGACCGCGTCGAGGCCGGCGGCGAACGCCGCCGCGACGCGTTCGATCTCCGCTTCGGTGATCACGAACGGCGGCGAGAACTGCAGCGCCGCCCCGCGCAGCCCCCGCGTGATCACCCCGGCGTCGCGCACCGCCGCCACCAGGCGTCCGAGCAGCGTCGGGTCGTCGGTTCGGGCCTGCTCGCGCACCTCGACGGCGGCGAGCAGCCCGGCGCCGGTCCGCACCTGCGCGACCAGCGGGTGGTCGCCGAGCGGCTTGAGGGCAGCGGCGACCGGCGCCTCCATCGCGCGCACGCGGGCGACCAGATCCTCCCGCTCCAGGATGTCGAGGTTGGCGAGCGCCACCGCGCACGCCGTCGGGTGTCCCGAGTACGTGTAGCCGTGGCGAAAGACCTCCTCGGTCCCGGGCGCCCAGAACGGCTCGGCCACCCGCGCCCCCGCCACGACCGCCCCGAGCGGCGCGTAGCCGGACGTCAGTCCCTTCGCCACCGTCATGAGGTCGGGACGGATGCCGTAGCGCTGCGCGCCGAACCACTCGCCGGTGCGCCCGAACCCGGTCACGACCTCGTCGGACACGAGCAGCACGTCGCGCTCGTCGCAGATGCGCCGCACCTCGGTCAGGTAGCCCTCGGGCGGGAACAGCACGCCGCCGGCGCCGACGACGGGCTCGGCGAAGAACGCGGCCACGTTGTCCGCGCCGAGCCGGTCGATCGCGCCGGCCAGCGCCGCGGGATCGTTCCATTCGACGTGCTCCACGAGCGTCACCAGCGGCAGGAACGGCTGCACGTTCGCCGGGATCCCGCCGAGCGAGGTCCCATACGCGTTCATCCCGTGGTACGCGAGCGACCGCGCGATCATCACGCGCTTGTTCGGCCTGCCGACAGCGGCCCAGTAGGCGCGGGCGAGCTTGCCGGCGGTGTCGATCGCGTCGGATCCGCCCCCGGAGGTGAAGAACACCTTCGCGCCCGGCATCGGCGCCAGGTCCGCGATCCGGCGCGCGAGCGCCTCCGCCGGCGGATTCGAATAGAACTCGAACGTGTTGTACGCGGCCAACTGGCGCATCTGCGCCGCGGCCGCGTCGGCCACCTCCGCGCGCCCGTGGCCCACGTTGCAGTACCAGAGGCTCCCGGTGGCGTCGAGGTAGGGCGTGCCCGCCTGGTCGAAGACCGTGCTGCCCTGCCCGCGGGCGATCACCAGCTGATGGCCGGCCAGCCGCCCCATGTTGGCGAACGGGTTCCACATGCGCGTGTCGTCGTCCATCGTCGGGACCTCCGGGTTCGCTGGCGCGGGACGGACGCCCCAGCCTAATCGCCGGTGCGCTTCAGGTGTCCCCACACGTGACGGGTGATGGGGACCTCGCTCGTCTGCATCGAAAGCTCGTACTCCATCGTGTCGCCGTCGACGCGGATCGTGCGCTCGAGCCGGGTGACCTCGCTGGCGCCGCCCGCCACCGCGATGGTGCGCGAGACCACGTGCACGGTCGTCCCAGTGACCTCGCCGTCGGCGATCTCGGACAGGCCGAGCGGATAGGCGAGCGAGACGTCCACCCGGCCGCCGGACTGCGGGCGCCAGAAGCCCATCTCCGTGTGGATCGGCGCGGCGTCGTCGTGCGCGGTCGTGGACTGCCGGTAGAGCAGGTACGCGTCGCCCAGGTGCCAGAAGCGCGTCTCCTCGACGAAGCGGAACGGCTGGGTCGTCGGGTACTGGCCCTCGCCTTCGCCCTGCCACGTGCCGAGCAGGAACGCCAGGGGCTGCAGATCCGGGTGGAGTTCGGCGTCCACGCGGTCGTTTCTACCATGGCGGCCCAGGCCGGAGGACCGAGGACGCGCCCCCCGGATATGGACGCGCCGCCGGGCGCTCTTACGCCGCCCGGCGCTGGCCGGGGCGACATCGCCTGCTCGGCGCCGCTTTCCGGCGCAATTTCGAAGGCCCGCGTCAAGGCGACTCCCTGCCTACGCCGATGACCTGAAGGATCCGATTCCGACGCTGGTAGTGGGGGCACTGGACTGAGTTCTCGGACAGATCCGTCGCGCGCCGAAAGCCGGTTGGCGGTCCTGGCCGCCGTCAGCCAGATCCTGGCCCGCTCATCGAGCCTCTCCGACGCCGCGCCCGACCTGGTGCGTGGCATCTGCGAGCCGCTCGAATGGGACCGGGCCGCGCTCTGGGTGGCGCAGCCAGCGGGCGCTCCCGCGCTCGCCGGCTCCTGGCCGGCCGGGTCGCTGCTCACCGGCGATCCTTCAAGCGACGGCGAACCCGGGCCGGGCGACGATGCTCGCCGGGCGCTGGCCGAAGCTCGGCCGTGCTGGTCCGCGGGATCCGCGGCGATGCCGATCCTGTCCGGCGATGCCGCCGTCGGCGTGCTGGAGCTGGTGCGCACGGACGGCCACGAGCTCGACGACGAGATGCGGATGCTGCTCGAGGCGATCGCGGGGCAGGTGGCCGTCCTCGGCCGCCGGTCGTCGGCCGAAGAGCAGCTTCGCGACGCGTCCCGGAAGTACCGCGCGCTGGTCGAACAGATCCCGGCCATCACCTACACGGACCGCGTCGACGCCGAGATGTCCACGCTGTACATCAGCCCGCAGGTCGAGACCCTGCTCGGGCTGACCCCGCAGGAGTGGATCGAGGACCCGGAGCTCTGGTACCGGCATCTGCACCCGGAGGACCGGGAGCGCGCGAAGGCCGAGTACCTGCGCAACCGCGACGTCGGCGAACCGTTCTCGTTCGAGTACCGGATGATCGCCCGCAACGGGCGCATCGTGTGGTTCCGCGACGAGGCGACGGTGCTGGCCGGCGAGGACGGCGCGCCCAGCCTGATCCACGGCGTGATGCTGGACATCAGCGAGCGCAAGGCCGCGGAGGAGCAGGCGACGTTTCTGGCGTACCACGACAAGCTGACCGGGTTGCCGAACCGCGCGATGTTCGAAGAGCTGCTGGACATGGCGCTGTCGCGAGCGGCCCGCCACGAGCAGGCCGCGGCCGTTCTGTACTTCGACCTGGACAACTTCAAGCTGGTGAACGACAGCCTCGGGCACCAGGTGGGCGATCAGCTGCTGAAGCAGGTCGCGGACCGGCTGCGATCGGCCACGCGCGACTCCGACCTGGTGTCGCGACAGGGAGGCGACGAGTTCCTGCTGCTGCTGTCCGACGTCGAGCCCGGACGGGGCACCCGGCCGGCGAAGCTGGATCCGCGAGGGACGGCCGCGAACGCCCGGGCGGTGGCGCAGGCCGTCGCGGAGCGCATCCACGACGCGCTGCGCGAGCCCTTCGAGCTCTCCGGCACCGAGCTGTTCGTGACCGGCAGCATCGGCATCAGCCTGTTCCCCGAGGACGCGTCGGACGGCAAATCGTTGCTGCGCCACGCGGACCAGGCGATGTACCGCAGCAAGAAGAACGGGCCCGGAGGCTCGATGGTGTTCTCCGCGCAGGAGTCGGATTCGATCCGCCGCCTCTCGATGTCGACCCGGCTGCGCAAGGCGGTCGAGCGCCAGCACTGGGTGCTGCACTACCAGCCCGTGATCGACCTCTCCACCGGCGAGACCATGGGCGTCGAGGGCCTCATCCGCTGGCAGGACCCGCGCGGCGGACTGATCGCCCCCGGCGAGTTCATCCCGCTCGCCGAGGAGATGGGCCTGATCGAGGCCATCGGCGACTGGGTCGTCGCCGAGGTCGCCCGCCAGGAGGCGATCTGGGAGTCGCAGGGCATCCACCTCGAGACCGGGTTCAACCTGTCGCCCCGCCAGCTGTGGCAGCCGGACCTGGTGTTCCGCGTGCTCTCGCACCTGGAGCGCGCCGGGGCGGACCCGTCGCGCATCGTCGTGGAGATCACGGAGACCGCGGCGATGACCGACCCCGACCGCACGCAGCGGGTGCTGTGGGAGCTGCACGGGCGCGGCGTTCGCCTGGCGATCGACGACTTCGGCACGGGGTACTCGTCGCTGTCGCGGCTGAAGCACCTGCCCGTGGACATCCTGAAGATCGACCGCTCGTTCGTGCGCGACGTGCCCCACGAGCACGAGGCCGCGAGCATGGTCCGGGCGATGGTGCAGCTGGCCGACAGCGTCGGCATGGTGCCGCTCGCCGAGGGCATCGAGACCGAGGAGCAGTGGCGCTTCCTGGTCGAGCAGGGCTGCGCGCTGGGCCAGGGCTTCTACTTCAGCCGCCCCGTGCCCGCCGACGAGATCGTGCCGCGCGTGCAGGCCGGCCCGGCGCTGCCGCCGCCCCGCGCGCTGCCGCCGCCGGCCGAGGACGCGGCCGCGAGCTAGTCCGGGTCTTCCTCTGGAGTCCGGCGCCCGCGCTGGATAGACTTCCCGGGTCGTGGGAG
>DASXAQ010000129.1:0-1881 GCA_036406615.1 Actinomycetota bacterium
AGGGATGGAAACGCCGGATCGTCCAGGTGGCTGATTCCGAGGACGCGCGTCAGCACGTTCAGGGCCCGCAGCACTGCGGCTCTGACCGCGGCGATCTCCGTGCCGTCGGTCGCCTGGGCCGCCTCGGACACGCGCTCCTCGGCGATCGTGGTTCCGGTCGGGAGCCACGTGACCTCGAAGAGCCGCTTGGGCTCCGGGAAGCCCTTCAGCGGCTGCAGTCCGCGATCGACGTACTCGACGACGCCGCCGCCGTCGGCCTTCCGCAGCTCGATACGGCCGGCAACGTAGCGCGTCGACTCCGCAACCAGAATCTGGCCCGGCCCCGCGGTCGCGCAGATGCGCGCGGCCAGGTTCACCGTGCCGCCGATGTAGTCGCCGTCCTCCTGACGGATCGGCTCGCCGGTGTTGATGCCGATGCCGATCGCGATTCTCCGGTCCGGATTGCGCTGCGCGATCTCGCGATTCTTCTCGGCGATCGCCTTCTGGATCGCGATCGCGCAGAGGATGGCGCCCCGGGTGGCCTTGAAGGCGACCATGAAGCCGTCGCCCTGCGTCTTGACGACGTCGCCGCCGTACGCCTCGATGTGGCTCCTGACGATGGAGTCCTGCTCGCGCACGAGCTGGTTGGCGACCTCGTCGCCCAGCTCCTCGGTGGTGTCGGTGAATCCCCGAATATCACTGAAGAAAATGGTGATGGTGTCGCTGAGTGACACCTCGGGTGTAGCCCGCGGACTGCCTTCGCCCTGCGCGTTTTCGTTCATTCAGGCGGCGCTTCTGGTGGCACTAAAAATAGTAGCCGATGCGTGGAGGAAAACAGGCGCCTTTCAAGTCGGCGCCGTGAGGCGCGAAACCGCGTTGTGTGACGCTATCTTCGAACGACGCGGCGCGCCTTCAGATCGAAGCGGGGCAGGCTCCGGGCCGGCACCGCCGCGACTTCCAGCCGGATGCCCAGGGTCGCCCGCAGGGCCTCCTGGACGCGGGGGACCCCCGTGGCATCGTCCAGCTCGACCAGCACACGGACCTCGTCGAGCTCGCCGTCCTTGAACACCTCGATCTGGAACTCCTCGATCGCCGTGAAGCGCCGGACGACACCCTCGATCGCGGCGGGGAACACGTTGACCCCGCGAACGATGAGCATGTCGTCGAGCCGGCCGAGGATGCCGCCGTCCAGGCGCGCAAAGGTTCGGCCGCAGCCGCAGGCACCCCGGGCGAGGCGGACGTGATCGCCCGTCCGGTAGCGGACGACCGGCGACCCGACCCGCCCGAGATTCGTCAAGACCAGCTCGCCGTCCGTGGCCGGCAGCCCGGTCACGGGATCGACGACTTCCAGGATGAACTCCGACTCGTTGACGTGCAGGCCGGCCTGCTCGGCGCACTCGTAGCCATAGGCGCCCATCTCGGTCATGCCGCCGTGGTCGAACGTGCGGGCCTTCCAGCCGGCCTCGATCCGGGCCCGGACGGCCGGGATCCCGGCACCGGGCTCGCCCGCGTGCACGGTCGTTCGCACGGAGAGCCTCGACAGATCGACGCCGCGCTCCCGGGCCACCTCGACCAGGTGGAGCGCGTAGGACGGCGTGCAGACCAGGACGGTCGCGCCCAGGGCCTCCATCCAGGCCAGGCGGGTCGGCGAGTCCTGGCCACCCCCGGGGATCGTGAGGGCTCCCAGCGCGCGGGCGCCCTCGAAGCCCGCCCAGAACCCGATGAACAGGCCGAACGAGAACGGGAAGAAGACGCGGTCGGCCGGGCCCACCCCCGCCCCGCGCAGCACGAACCCCCAGCAGCGCGCCCACCACTCCCACGACTCCTGGGTGTCGAGCCAGCGGAGCGGCGCCCCGCTCGTGCCCGACGTCTGGTGCACGCGCACGTAGCGCTCGAGCGGAT
>DASXAQ010000130.1:0-8457 GCA_036406615.1 Actinomycetota bacterium
GAGGGCGACATGTCCCAGGCCGACGCGCTGGCGATCGCCCGGTCGATCCGATGAACCGGTGGGAACCGCAGCGGCGTGGCCGGCGTACTTGTCGGTGAACGATGCACGAGTACATGCACGCGGAAAGGAGGCGCTCGTGACGAGGCGAATCGCGGCCGTCGCCGCCCTGATCGTCGCCCTCGCGCTGCCGGCGGGGACCGCCCAGGCGAAGGGCACCGTGGTACACGAGTCCGTCACCGTGACCGTCACCGGCCCCGGCACGAGTCCCGCCACGCTGCGCTGGTCCGGCAGCTGCCCGCTGGGCTTGGGGTTCCCGTGCCCGCAATCGCTGTCCGATTACTCGGTCGTCCTGTCGAACACCGGGGTCTTCGCCACGACCTGGGACTCGGCCGCTCCGGACCCGTCCACGCTCGGCCCGAAGTACCGCATCACGTACCGCTTCCTGATCGACGGCCGGCACACCTACGGCACCTCCGTCGTGCGCCAGGACTTCTACCCGCTGGGGCCGAGCCCGACCCAGTACGTCCCACACCAGCCGTGGCTGTACATGGCGCCGGGCCAGCACGTGGCCGACGTGCGGCTGCGATCGGGTTGGCTGATCGCCGCCCCTTCGCTCGTGGACATCCTTCGCACCCATGGATTGAGCGTGCCCGTGCCGCCCGCGCCGGATGCTGCGGCCTCGGCGGCGCCGGCCGTGGTCGCGGCCTCCAGGCCGTCGCGTGCGCCCAACGGCCCCAGCCCGGCCCCGATGCTCGCCGGGATCGCCGCGCTGGCCGCCCTCGCGATCGCCGGCGCGGTGGCGGGACGGCGTTCGTCCAGGCGGCGCGCGATGCGGATCGGCGGCGCCGAGGCGCCACCGGCCTCCTGAGCGGATCCGCCTACGGCTACGGCGACAGGCGCTCGGCCAGGTACTGCAGGCTGATCGGGTATCGGTAGTCGATGCCCATGTGCGTGGCGTCGAACAGCTCGAAGCGGTAGTCCGTGACGCCCGCCTTCTCCAACTCCTGCCGGAACGCCTCGGCGCCGAGGTCCAGGAACCACTCGTCCTTCCTGCCGGCGTCGATGTAGATGGCGCGCAGCGATCGCAGCGCGTCCACCCGCTTCGGCGCGATGCGCACCGGATCCCACGCGAGCCAGCGCTCCCACACGTCGGGGATCAGCTGCCCGGTGGCCTGGTCGTACGGCAGCGTGACCGTCCCGTCCTGCTCGGCGGAGTAGCACGCGGCCATGCACCAGTCGTTCAGCAGGTGGCCGTCCGAGTCCTTCGAGAAGGCTGGGCGGCTTCGGAAGTCCTCCCAGAACGTGTCGAACGAGCCGTCGTACTGGTCGCGCAGCGCGCGGGCGGACTTCGGGAACTCGGGCAGGTAACACATCTCGAACAGCGAGTCCCCGGCGTGTGTCGCCAGGCCGCCCCAGACGTCGGGGCGAAGCATCCCGTGGACCATGGCGCCGTAGCCGCCGCTCGACTTGCCGGCGATCCCACGGTGCGCGGGCTCGGCCAGCGTGCGGTAGCGATCGTCGACCCACGGGACGATCTCGTCGCACAGGTAGGTCATGTACGCGCCGGTACCCGGCGAGTCGATGAACTGGCTGCCGCCAATCGAGGTCCAGCAGTCCGCCCACACGACGACGCAGGGCGGAGCGTCGCCGCGCGCGAACAGCTCGTCGGCGGTCTCCGTGAAGTTCTTGCGGAACGCCGACCGGTTGCGCCACATGTCGAGCTGCCCGGTCAGGCCCTGGATCATGTAGACCGAGGGGTAGCGCCGGTCCGGATCGTCGTCGTACCCCGGCGGCGTGTACACCCACAGCGGCCGAACGTGTGGGTCGCCCAGCACGTTGCCCTTCAGCGCCGCGCTGTCGAACTCGTGCTCGTCGTAGCGTCCCGCGGTCTTGATGGACCAGGGTTCCATGAGCGTTGCCTCCCGAGTCGTCCCGTTTCGGCGATGCTACAGGGCCTCGCCCGCTCGGGCCGCGGACCGTAGAATCGGGGCGATGCCTGCGGTGACCGAGGTCGTCGGGATCGGCCTTGCCGGCGGGCAGGGGGTCAGGGCGCGCCCGCTCACCCTGAAGGCCCCCGGCTACCTGCGATCCAAGGCGGCCATGTCGTTCCTCGGGCGGCGCCTCATCCGTTGGGTCATCCAGGTGCTGCAGGCCGAGGGCATCAAGCAGTACTACGTGATCGCCCACGGCAAGGAGAACCGCTACCAGATCAAGGTCATGATCGGCTACGGCGACGACTTCGGCGTGGACGTCATGTACTCGCCGGTCAAGTACGACGCCCTGTCGACCGGCAGCGCGGACTCGACGCTTCGGATGCTCGAGCACTGGGACATCTCGGGGACGGCGCTGGTGTTCCCGACCGACTCGATCATCGACTTCGACCTGGAGCCGATGTACCAGGCCCACCGCGAGTCCGGCGCCATCGTCACGATCGCGGGCATGGAGCGCGCGCCCGCCGAGGTGGCCGAGAAGTACGGCGTCATGCTCACGACCCCGGACCGGCGCATCTTCGAGTTCGTGGAGAAGCCGACGCTCGGCGAGATCCGCGAGCACTTCCGCGTCCGCGACGAGCGCGAGTTCGACCGTCTCCCGCTGCTCACGAACGCCGGCTTCTACATGATCGATGCCGCGCGGCTGCGAAAGGTCGCCGAGTTCCCGCAGGTGGCGGAGCTTCGCCGGTCCCGGCTGGACTTCGGCAAGGACCTGCTGCCGTGGCTCGTCGGGCACGACTACCCGGTGTTCGCGTTTCCGGCGCACCGCATCGGCGACCTGGGCAACGTCCGCGACTACGTCGAGGCCATGGTGGATGCGCTCCAGGGCAACTTCCGGTCCGTGGTCCGCCTGATGGGGCCGCCGCACGATCCCGACCGCCACGTGTGGATCGCGCCCGAGTCCCTGGGCCTTCGCGATTCCGAAACCGGCAAGACGCTGGAGGAGAAGCTCGCGGAGGGCCTGGTGACGATCGGGCCGGCGACCCGTATCGGTCGGTACTGCGAGATCGGGCCCGGGGTCGTGATCACCGAGTCGAACCTGGACGACGACGTGGACGTACGCGCAGGCGCCTACGTGTCGCGGGCCGAGGTTCGCGACGGCGCGATCATCGGCCCGGGCGCGCGAATCCGCAACGCCTACATCGGCTCGATGAGCGAGATCCGAAGCGAGCGGGCCGCGCCGACCGTGCTCGAGGACTACGTGGCGCTCGGCGACGAGGTCGTCGTGTACGCCGGCGTCCGGTTGGCCGGCGACATCTCCGTGTATCCGCGCCTGAAGCTCCCCAACGGGATCAGCCCTCCGCCGGGCTCGGAGATCACCGGCCCCGCCGACGTCCTGCGCTACCTGTAGCCGCCGTCGCGTAGCATGGCCTGCCATGCGCATCGGCCTGGCCTTGCCGCACTACGACTTCTCGTTCCCGGACGCCGGGCCGGTGACCTGGGAGCGCGTGGCGCAGGCGGCCGGGCGCGCCGAGGCGCTGGGGTTCGATTCGATCTGGATCTCGGATCACCTCTTCCTGGACCTGGCCCGCTACGGGGGTACCGACGAGCCGGCGGGGTCGCTGGAGCCGTTCACCGCCCTGGCCGCACTGTCGACGGCGACCACGCGGGTGCGCCTCGGGACGCTCGTGGCGTGCTCGCCGTTCCGCCACCCCGCCCACCTGGTCAAACTCTCGACGGGGGTGGACCTGCTGAGCGGCGGGCGGTTCGACCTGGGGATCGGAGCCGGGTGGTACGAGCGGGAGTTCGACGCCTTCGGATACGACTTCGGCGGCGTGGGCGAGCGGTTCGCCGCGCTGGAGGACTCGGTGGCGGCCGTCGCCGCGCTGTTTCGTTCGGAGCCGGCAACCCTGGACACGCCGACCGTCACGTTCCACGAGGCGTACAACCGGCCCCCGCCGGCGCAGGCGGGCGGTCCGCCGATCTGGGTGGGCGGCAAGGGCGGCGACCGGCTGCTGCGGCTCGTGGCCGCACACGGATCGGGGTGGAACACCGTGTGGCGATGGACCCCCGAAGCGCACCGCGAGCGAGCGACCCGTTTGCGCGAGATCGCGGACGCGCAGGGCCGCGATCCCACGACCGTCCGCCTGTCCGTCGGGCTGTACACCCTGGTGGGGGAGAACGAAGCCGACCTGGCCGCGCGCTACCGCGCGCTGCAGGCGTGGGCGCCCGGCGGCTCGCTGGACGACGTGAGCCTGGAGGGCTACGCCGAGGACGCGCTCGTCGGGACGCCGCAGGCGTGTCTGGATCGGCTGGCCGCGTTCGCCGAGACCGGCGTCGAGGAGATGATCGTCGGGGCGGCCTCGGTTCCGTTCGCCGTGCACGACTGGTCGGCGCTGGACATCGTGTCCGAGGCGATCATCCCCGCCGCGCACGACCTGTAGGGCGGCCGCGCGTGGACGCCGAAGAGGCCGCGCTCACGGTGCTTCGCGAAGAGGGAATCCCGTTGCACTGGACGGTGATCCAGGACCTGGCGCTTCGGCGAGGCTACCTGGATCCGTTCACCCAGCCGGACATCCGCAAGCACCTGCTCGCGGCGCTGGCCGCGGCGGCGAAGCAGGGCAAGGTGCGAAAGGCGTCGACCGGCGTGTACGAGCTGGCGGGCGACGGCGATGCCTGAGCCGGCCGCCTGGCACCCGCTGCGGCCGGCCGACGCGCTCGAGGTCCTGGACGCCGCCACGTTCCCGTGGTGGGTCGGCGGCGGACACGCGATCGACCTGTACGCCGGCATCCGCCCGCGGCCTCACGACCATCTGGAGATCGAAATGCTTCGGCGCGACTGGCCCCTCGCGTGCGCGGCGCTTCGCGGATGGGACCTTCGAGCGGTGCGGCGCAGCCGCCTGCGGCCGGTCGGGTTGTCGATCCCGCCGACTCCGGGCTCGAGCCGGGTGTGGGCCCGGCCCGAAGGATCCGACGACTGGCGCCTGGAACTGTGGCTCGCGGAATCGGAGGCGGATCAGTGGGCATCCCGTCGCAGCCCTGGGATCCAGCGTTCCTTCCGCCGGCTCGGCGGACGCACGCCGGACGGCGTCGCCTACCTGGCGCCGGAGATCGTCCTGTCGTTCGCGTCGAACCCGCCGACCGCCGTCGACGAGGCGAACCTCCAGGTCGCGTTGCCGCTCATGGAGACCGGGCGCCGGATCTGGTTACGCGAGGCGCTGCGAGCGGTCGAGCCTCGCCACCCCTGGGTCGGGCGGCTTCGCACCCGCCGCGGGACCGACGCGGCCTAGCGCTGGCGTTCGTCCGGCCGGTACGCGATCTTCGAGAACACCTCGAGCTTCTCGAACGAGTGCGTGGCCTCGATCCGGCGCACGGTCCCGGACCGCGAGCGCATCACGATCGACTCGGTCACGGCCTCGTCCCCGTGGTAGCGCACCCCGGTCAGCAGCGACCCGCTGGTCACGCCGGTGGCCGCGACGAACACGTCCTGGCCGGACACCAGGTCGTCGGTGGACAGGACCCGGTCGATGTCGAACCCGGCGTCGACCAGCCGCCCGCGTTCGTCGTCGTTACGGGGCCAGAGCTTGCCCTGCATGCCGCCGCCCAGGCACTTGAGCGCCGCGGCGGAGATCACGCCCTCCGGCGTGCCGCCGACCCCCAACAGCAGGTCGACGCCCGAATCGTCGCGGGCGGCGGCGATCGACGGGGCCACGTCGCCGTCGGTGATCAGGATGACGCGCGCGCCGACGTCGCGAAGCTGCGCGATCAGATCCTGGTGCCGGTCGCGGTCCAGCACGACGACCGACACCTCCTCGGGGTGCACGCCTTTGGCCTTCGCCACTCGTCGCACGTTCTCGGCGGGCGGCGCGTCGATGTCGATCGCATCGGCCACCGCCGGACCTCCGGCGATCTTGTCCATGTACAGCGCCGCGCCGGGGAAGAACATCGTGCCGCGCTCGGCCACGGCCACGACCGTGATGGCGTTCGGCATGCCGCGGGCCGTGAGCCGCGTGCCCTCGAGCGGATCGACGGCGACGTCGACCTTCGGGCCCTGGCCGTTCCCCAGCTCCTCGCCGTTGAACAGCATCGGCGCCTCGTCCTTCTCGCCCTCGCCGATCACGACGACCCCGTCCATGGAGACCGTGTCCAGCATGAGGCGCATCGCGTCGACGGCCGCCTGGTCCGCCAGCTCCTTCTGGCCGCGCCCGATCCAGCGGCCGGCGGCCAGGGCGGCAGCCTCGGTGACGCGAACCAGCTCCATCGCAAGGTTCCGGTCGGGCGCCGAGGCCGGCGCGGGCATCAGGCCTTCGCTCAACTCGCTCATCGTTTCATCCTTTCGGGGAGCTCCAGAAGTGTTGCGGGGGAGGCATGTTCGAACAGGACGCGGAACACCTGCCGGTGGAACGGGAGGTCCAGGCCGGTCTCTCGGGACAGGCGGTCGACGTCGCGCGCGGAATGCACGCCCTCCACCGTGAGGCCTCGTTCCACCAGCCGCTCCAGCGCCTCTTCGGGCGGCGTTCCCTCGCCGACGATCTCGCCGTAGAGCCGGTTGCGTCCCCCCAGCGCCGTCACGAGGGTGTCGCCCAGTCCGGCGAGCCCCATCGCGGTCTCGGCGAGGCCGCCCAGGGCGACCACCAGCTCGACCAGCTCGGCGAGTGCCTGGGAGAACAGCGCCGCTTTCGCGTTCTTGTAGTCGAACCCCACGTGCTTGCCCAGGCCGTCCAGGATCCCGAGGCCGATCGCGGCGACGTTCTTGATGACGGCGCAGTACTCCAGGCCCGCGACGTCGGTGGTGACCACGACGCGGTAGGTGGGGCCGGCGAACGCCGCGGCCGCCGACTCCGCCGCGCCGGGCACCGTCGAGGCGAACACCGCGGCCGTCGGCAATCCCTGCGCGATCTCCGGAGCCAGCCCGGGCCCGCCGACCGCCACGACGTGATCGTGCCCGACCTCGTCCGCGTACACCTCCGAGATGCGTCGACCCGACTCGGGCTCCAGCCCCTTGGCGATCCCGACCACCCTTGGCAGCTTCGGCGCGTCCTTCATCACGATCTGCGCCAGCGTGCGGGCGCCGCCGGAGTGGGCTCCCAGGACGGCCAGGTCCACGTCCTTCGCCGCCTCGTCCAACTCGTCGGGCGCCGCGACCGACAGCGACTCGGGCAGGTGCTCGGGGAGCGCGGGGTGGCGGCGCTCGACGCGAAGGGCGTCCAGCACGCGTTCGTCGAACGGGCTCGCCCACAGCGTCGTGTCGTGCTCCAGGCGGGCCAGATGCATCGCGATCGCCGTGCCCATGGCACCGGCTCCGAACACCGTGATGCGCGCCACGGCGGGAGCATACGGGATGATGGAAGCGCGGCGCCGACCGCCCCGCGACGCGCGGCCGACACGGAGAGGAGACCAGGCGATGCCCAAGCAGGTGATCCAGGCCGAGGACGGCGCTCCGCCGCTCGGCGCGTACTCCCTCGGCTGGAAGGCCGGCGGCTTCGTCTTCACCACGGGGACGGTCCCGATCGACAAAGAAGGGCATCTGGCCGGCGACACCATCGAGGAGCAGACGAACCAGGCGATCGACAACCTGCTGGCGATCCTCACCGCGGGCGGCGCGACGCTTGCCGACGTCGTCAAGGTCAACGTCCATCTGAAGGATCCGAGCCAGTTCGCGAGCTACAACGAGGTGTACAAGCAGCGGTTCTCCCCGCCGTATCCGGCGCGCACGACGGTGGGAAGCGATCTGTCGCTGATGCCGGGCATGCTCATCGAGATGGACGCCGTCGCGTACGTGGGCGACTGAGGTGAGCCGGGGCCGCCCGCGCGCCTCGCTGCACGAGACGCTTCGCCGCCGGCTTGGCTCGGAGTCGGTGCTCACCACGCCGTCGGCGAAGGCGGCGTACCGATCGGACGGGCTGGCGCATCTGCACGGTGACGCGGCGGTCGTCGTGCTGCCGCGATCGACGGAAGACGTGCGCGCGGTGCTGCGCGTCTGTCGCGACGCCGGCGTGCCCTGGGTCGCGCGGGGATCGGGCACCGGCCTGTCGGGAGGCGCCGTGCCCGTCGACGGCGGGGTCCTGATCGCGCTGTCGCGGATGCGACGCGTCGTCTCGGTGAACCTGGACGACGAACGGATCACCGTGGAGCCCGGCGTCACCAACATGGACGTCTCGCGGGCCGTGTCGCCGACGCACTTCTACCCTCCGGATCCGTCCAGCCAGGTGGTGTGCTCGATCGGCGGCAACGTCGCGGAGAACTCGGGCGGCGCGCACTGTCTCAAGTACGGCTTCACCACGCATCACGTGCTCGAGGTCGAGGCAGTGATGCCCGACGGTTCGCTGGTTCACATCGGCAGCACCCTGCCGGACCCACTGGGACCGGATCTCCTCGGCCTCGTGATCGGCTCCGAGGGCACGCTCGCCGTGGTGACGAAGGTCACGGTCCGCATCCTGCGAAAGCCCGAGGCAGTGCAGACGCTGCTGGCCGCCTTCACCAGCATTGGCGCCGGCGGCCAGGCGGTGTCCGACATCATCGGCGC
>DASXAQ010000131.1:0-14458 GCA_036406615.1 Actinomycetota bacterium
GCGACGAGTTCCTGCTGCTGCTGTCCGACGTCGAGCCCGGACGGGGCACCCGGCCGGCGAAGCTGGATCCGCGAGGGACGGCCGCGAACGCCCGCGCGGTGGCGCAGGCCGTCGCGGAGCGCATCCACGACGCGCTGCGCGAGCCCTTCGAGCTCTCCGGCACCGAGCTGTTCGTGACGGGAAGCATCGGCATCAGCCTGTTCCCCGAGGACGCGTCGGACGGCAAGTCGCTGCTGCGCCACGCGGACCAGGCGATGTACCGCAGCAAGAAGAACGGGCCCGGCGGCTCGATGGTGTTCTCCGCGCAGGAGTCGGATTCGATCCGCCGCCTCTCGATGTCGACCCGGCTGCGCAAGGCGGTCGAGCGCCAGCATTGGGTGCTGCACTACCAGCCCGTGCTGGACCTGGCGTCGGGAACCACCGTCGGCGTCGAAGCGCTGCTGCGCTGGAGCGATCCCACCGGTGGGCTGGTGGCGCCCGGCGAGTTCATCCCGCTGGCCGAGGAGATGGGCCTGATCGAGGCCATCGGCGAGTGGGTCCTGCGCGACCTGTGCCGCCAGACGATGGAGTGGAAGCGCGAAGGCCTGCAGGTCGAGGTCAGCTTCAACCTGTCGCCGCGCGAGCTGTGGCAGCCCAACCTGGTGCGCGGCATGCTGGCGCACCTGACCCAGGCGGGGGTCGACGCGGAGTCGGTGATCGTCGAGATCACCGAGTCCACCGCCATGACCGATCCCGAACGCACCCAGCGGATCCTGAGCGAACTCCACGGCCGCGGGCTCCGGCTGGCCATCGACGACTTCGGAACCGGCTACTCGTCGCTGTCGCGCCTGAAGAGCATGCCGGTGGACATCCTGAAGATCGACCGGTCGTTCGTCCGCGACATCCCCCAGGACCCGGACGCGTGCAGCATGGTGCGCGCGATCGTGCAGCTGGCCCACAGCCTGGGCATGGTGCCGCTGGCGGAGGGCATCGAGACCCAGGAGCAGTGGGCGTTCCTGGTCGAGAACCAGTGCACGCTGGGGCAGGGCTACCACTTCGGCCGTCCGATGCCGGCCGAGGAGTTCGCCGCGTTCGCCCGCCGCAGCCGCCTGCGGGTCGTGCCCGACGCGGCCAGCGGCTGAGCCCCCGGCCCGGCCTCACCCTCACACCCCGCGTCTCTCAACGGCCTTGTTGGCCTTGCCGATAGTGAAACGACGCGGTGGGCCGGCGGAAAGGCGGGTTGGTTGTCCTTGAAGAAGAAGGCTGGGCGACCGTCGCGCACGGAGTCGGCGGGTCATCCGGCGCAGCAGCGTTCGGGCGCGCAGTCCCTGCTGCGCCGCCTCGACCGGCAGTTCCCGCTGGCCGTCAAGATCGCCGTGCCCCTGGTCTTCATCACGGTGGCGACGTCGGCGCTGCTCGGCGCGTACGCCACGGCGTCGACGAAGAGCCGGCTCGAGGACGACTACGCCACGCAGCTTCGCCAGATCGAAAGCTCCGTCCAGGTGGTGTACGGGTTCAGCCCGAACGACCCGCAGACGATGAACCGCCTGCTGCGCGAGATCAAGCGCGCCGACCCCGTCGTCCTGCTCGTTCGCGTCTACAAGGGCGGCAAGCAGCCGGAGGTCTGGGCCTCCAGCGACCCGATCGACGTGCGCAAGGTGACGCCGAAGCCCGCGGACCTGCTTCCCATCCGGACCGGGCAGGACTCCACCACCCGGACCGAGGCTGCCGGCGGCGGCGTGCAGGTCACGCGCGTGCCGCTGACGTCCGGCGGCCACACGACCGCCGCGCTCGGGCTGTACACGCGGCTCGGCCCGCTGAACGACGCCATCGCGGGCGACCGTCGGCACACGGAGCTGGTGGCCGGCGTCGCGATCGTGGTCCAGGTGATCGCGCTGCTGTTCCTGCTGTACTGGGCGGTGCTGCGCCGCGTGGCGCGCCTGTCGCGCTCGGCCGCGCTGGTGGCCAGCGGGTACCTGGCGGTCCACCTCCCCGAAGGGGGGGAGCCGCGCGGGCGCGACGCGATCGCGAACGTGGGGCGCGAGTTCGACCACATGCTCCGCGCGATCGAGGCGCGAACGAAGCAGCAGGCCGCCGTGGCGGCCCTGGGGCAGCGCGCGCTGACCGAGGCAAGCGTCGAGGGGTTGCTCGGCGAGGCGACGCGCCTGGTCGCGCAGACGCTCGGGGTGCGCTTCGGCATGCTGTTGCAGCTGAGCGCCGACCGCAGCCAGCTCGTCCTGCGGGCCGGCGAGGGATGGCCGGCCGGCACGGTGGGGACCGCCTCGATCGACGCGGCGGCTTCGACGCAGGCGGGCTACACGTTGCAGGCCGGCGCGCCGGTGGTGAGCGCCGACCTCTCGACGGAACGCCGGTTCTCGGCAGAGACGCTCCTTCGCCAGCAGGGGATCGTGAGCTGCGTGACGGTGCCGGTCGGCGGCGAGGAGCGGCCGTACGGCGTGCTCGGCGCCGCCAGCGTGTCGCCGCGCACGTTCACCGGCGACGACATCAACTTCGTCCAGGCGGTGGCCAACGCGCTGGCGGAGGCGATCAACCGGACCGCGGCGGAGCGGGAGCTGTCGGGCAGCCAGGCCAAGACCGGCGCCATCCTCGACGCGGCGCTGGACTGCATCATCACGATGGACCACGAGGGCCGGATCGTGGAGTTCAACCCGGCTGCCGAGCGGACGTTCCGGGTGCATCGTGAGCAGGCCGTGGGCGCCGACCTGGCCGATCTCATCATCCCGGAGGCGATGCGCGAGAAGCACCGCCAGGGCCTGCAGCTGTACCTGTCCACCGGGCGCGAGGGCATGCTCGGCACGCGCGCCGAGGTCATGGCCCTTCGGGCCGACGGCTCGGAGTTCCCCGTCGAGCTGTCGATCGGACGCGTTCCCTCTTCGGACCCGCCGCTGTTCACGGCGTTCCTTCGCGACATCACCGACCGGAAGCACGCCGAGGAGCAGATCGCGTACCTGGCCTACCACGACCGTCTGACCGGCCTGCCGAACCGGGCGATGTTCGAGCAGTTCCTGGAGCTGGCGATCGCGCGAGCCAAGCGCAGCGACGGCCGCCTGGCGGTGGCGGTCGTGTTCGTCGACCTGGACAACTTCAAGCTGGTGAACGACAGCCTGGGCCACGAGGCGGGCGACGAGTTGCTGCGGCAGATGGCCGCACGGCTGCAGGACGTCACGCGCGACACTGACCTGGTCGCGCGCCAGGGCGGCGACGAGTTCCTGATCCTGCTGGGAGACATGGAACGAAAGAGCGACGCGCCGCTGCTGGACGTGTCCGACCAGGCCGTCGCCGGGGCGGAGCGCGTGGCGCAGCGGATCCAGGAGGCGCTGCAGGCGCCGTTCGCCCTGGCCGACACCGAGTTCTTCGTCTCGGCCTCCATGGGGCTGTCGGTGTTCCCCGTGGACGCCGACGACGCGTCGACGTTGCTGAAGAACGCCGACTCGGCGATGTATCGAAGCAAGCGAAGCGAACCCGGTGGATTCCTCGTCTATTCACGCGAGCGGGCCGACACGGTCAACCGCCTGGCGCTGTCGACGAAGCTTCGCAAGGCGGTCGAGGAGCGGCAGTGGGTCCTGTACTACCAACCCCTGGTCGACCTGGCCACCGGCGACACGGTCGGCGCCGAGGCGCTGATCCGCTGGCGCGACCCGAGCGGCACGATCATCGGCCCGGGCGAGTTCATCCCGCTCGCCGAGGAGATGGGACTGATCTCGGCCATCGGCGACTGGGTGCTGTCCGAGGTGTGCCGCCAGATCCGGGCGTGGCGCGACATGGGGATCACGCTGCGCGTGAGCTACAACCTGTCGCCGCGGCAGCTGTGGCAGCCGGACCTGGCCCAGCGCATCAGCCTTCGGCTGGAGTCCGCGGGGGTCGACCCCTCGCTGGTCGAGATCGAGGTGACCGAGTCGGCGGCGATGAGCGACCCGGAGCGAACGCAGCGCGTGCTCCAGGACCTGAACGCGCGCGGCATGCACATCGCGATCGACGACTTCGGGACCGGATATTCGTCGCTGTCGCGCCTGAAGCACCTGCCGGTGAACGTGCTGAAGGTCGACCGCTCGTTCGTCAGCGACGTGCCGGGAGACGCCGACGCCAGCAGCATCGTGATCGGCATCATCAACCTGGCGCGCAGCCTGGGCCTGACCCCGCTGGCCGAGGGCATCGAGACCGAGGACCAATGGCGCTTCCTGCTGGAGCAGGGGTGCCTGCTCGGGCAGGGGTACCTGTTCAGCCGGCCGGTGCCGGCGGAGGAGATCGCCTCGCGCCAGCTCGGTTCGGGGCTGCACCTGGTCCGGGAGGAAGAGCCTCCGGCCCAGGCCATTGGGTTCAATTGACGGGGTCCGCCACCAGGCCCCCACCTCCCCGATCCAGGGGAGATGACTCAACCCCCGAGCCCCAGATTCCGAAACCTCTAGAGAGCATTGTCGCCTGCCGCGAGGTCCCCATCCGGCGGGCGTCGAGGAGGGTGTCCGAATGACGGGCGACAGGTCCGACTCCGGCATGACCGGCGACCGGCTTGCCGCAGTGGGCGCGGTTGGTGGCGTCCTTGCCGGCTCCGCGTCGCTGCCCGAGGCCGCCCCCAAGGTCCTGGAGATCGTCTGCCAGCATCTCGGGTGGGACGTCGGACTGTTGTCGCTGGTCGACGCCTCCACCAACGCCCTGCACCGAATCGGCTCCTGGCACCGTCCGGGGATCCAGTTGCCGGGCGACGAGGAGCTCCCGGGCGCCTCGGCCGCGGCGCTCGCCGGGTTCTTCGGCACCATCGGGTTCCCCATCCGCGCCGGCAACGACGTGCTCGGCACGATCGAGCTGTACAGCCGCGAGGCGCGCCGGCCCGACGACGACGTCCTGGCGGTCCTGGAGAACGTCGGCGGCCAGATCGCCTCCTACCTCAAGCGCAAGGACGAGGACACCGTCCCGGAGGAGGGCACCCGGTATCGCAGCCTGATCGAAGGCCTGCCGGCCGTCTCCTACATCTGCGTCGCGGACGAGGGCATGCGTTCGCTGTACGTCAGCCCTCAGATCAAGTCCCTGCTCGGCATCACGGCATCCGAATGGCGCGAGGACCCCACGATCCGCGCGACGCATCTGCACCCGCAGGACCGCGACCGCGTCCTGGCCGAGTACAAGCGGGCGCGCGACACCGGCAAGCCGGTGCAGATCGAATACCGCATGACGGCGGCGGACGGCTCCACCGTCTGGATCCGCGAGGCCGCGGTGGCCTCGCACGACGCGCACGGCCACCCGACGGTGATCCAGGGCCTGATGGTCGACGTGACCGAGCAGCGCCAGGGCGAATTCGATTCGGCGTACCGCGCCTACCACGACGAGCTCACCGGCCTGCCGAACCGCGACATGTTCGAGGAGATGCTCGGTCAGGTGCTCGAGCGCGCGGCGCGGCACCACCTGGCCGTGTCGGTGCTGGTCCTGGACATCGACGACTTCAACCTGGTCAACACCAGCCTGGGGCAGGAGGCCGGCGACGAGATGCTGCGCCAGGTCGCCGCCCGGCTCCGCGAGTCCGCGGAGGAGGCAGACCTGGTGGCTCGCCAGAGCGGCGATGAGTTCCTGTTGCTGCTGGCCGGGCATCAGCGAAGCGCCAGCCAGTCGCTGCGCTCCAGCGCCGAGGTCGCGCTGCTGGTCGCCGAGGCGGAGGCCAGCCGGATCCAGGATGCGCTGCAGGCGCCGTTCGTCCTGTCGGACATGGAGTTCTACGTGACGGCCAGCATCGGCATCAGCGTGTACCCGCTGGACGCCGAGAGCCGGGCCGAGATGCTCGACCACGCGGAGAACGCGATGCGGCGCAGCAAGAAGGCCGGGCCCGGCGGGTTCGTCCTGTACTCGAAGCAGGCCGAGGACCCGGTCCGCGGCCTGTCGTTCACGACGCGGCTGCGCAAGGCCGTGGAGCGCCACGACTGGGTGCTGCACTACCACCCGATCATGGCGCTGGAGCACCGCCAGATCGTCGGCGTGGAGGCGCTGCTGCGCTGGCAGGACTCGAACGGCAAACTCCTGTCTCCGGGCGAGTTCATCGAAGCCGCCGAGGACATGGGCCTGATCGAGTCGGTGGGGGACTGGGTGCTGGAGGAGATCGGGCGTCAGCTCCGCGCGTGGCGCGACCAGGGGATCGAGCTCGACGCCAGCATCAACCTGTCGCCGCGACAGCTGTGGCAGCCGAACCTGGTCGCCCGGACGGCGTCGCACCTGCAGGCCTCCGGCGTCGACCCCGAGACGGTCGTCATCGAGGTGGCGGAGTCCGCCGCGGCGGCCGACCCGGAGCGCACGCGCCGCGTGTTGCAGAACCTGCGCGAGCAGGGGCTGCGCCTGGCCATCGACGACTTCGGCACGTCGGTGTCGTCCATCGCGCGGCTGAAGGACCTGCCGGTGGACATCCTGAAGGTCGACTCCAGCTTCGTGCGCAAGCTCCCCGGCGACACGCAGGCGGCGCGCATGGCCCGCGCGATCATCCAGCTCGGCCACAGCCTGGGCATGGTGCCGCTGGCCGAGGGCATCGACTCGGAGGACCAGCGCGAGTTCCTCGTCCGGCACGGTTGCCCGCTCGGCCAGGGGTACCTGTTCGGCAAGCCGATGTCGGCCGAGCGCATCACGGAGCTCTGCCTCAGCGACGAGATGGCCGGCGCCGAGGAGGATCTGGAGGACGCGCGCGACCAGCGACGCGACATTCCGCGCGAGATTCCGCGCGACGACCGTCGCGACGACGACCCGGCGGTCGGCGACGACATCGAGGTGTCCGACCCGGCGAGCCAAGGCCTGGACGCGCTGCCGGGCCTGTTCTCCGCCGGCCCCGACGTCGATCTCGATCTGGCGTTCGGTCGCGATCCCGCTGCGCGCCAGGACGATTCGCCGCCGTCGGGACGCGATCACGGCAAGCGCCGCCGCGACGACGACGCGGCGCCGGGCGCCTGAGCGTTCCCGCGCGCCGGGCGCGCCGCACGAGCCGATCGCGGATCGGTCCGGCCCGAGGCGATTCGCTAGACTCGCTCGCGGAGAGGTCGCCTAGTCCGGTCTATGGCGCCGGTTTGCTAAACCGGTTGGGGTTTGCGCCCCTCGGGGGTTCGAATCCCCCCCTCTCCGCCGCGATCCGCCGGATGGGCGGTGATACCCTCCGCATGGTCCCGGGGGGGTGGCCCACCGGATCGACGACGCCGTCTTCCCGGAAGGGGGCGCGGGGCGCGGCGAGAGACGCCTGTGAGCGACGACCTTCACGCTGCTGAGCGCATCCTGGTCGTCGACGACTCGTCGACGATCCGCCGCCTCCTCGAGATCGAGCTTCGATCCGCGGGCTTCGACGTGCGCACCGCCTCGGATGGGCGCGAGGCGCTGGAGGCCGCGAGGGACCGCTGCCCGGAGCTGATCCTTGCCGACGTGATGATGCCGGAGATGGGCGGGCTGGAGCTCACGCATCACCTTCGCGAAGACCCCCGGACGGCCGGCGTCAGCATCATCCTGATCACGGCGCGCGGCATGTCGGCGGACAAGCTCGAGGGACTGGCCGCCGGCGCCGACGACTACATCGTCAAGCCGTTCGACAACGCGGAGATGCTCGCGCGCGTCAAGGGCGTGCTGCGGCGATCGCGGGAGCTGCGCGCGCAATCGCCGCTGACGCGGCTGCCCGGCAACATCCGCATCCAGGAGGAGATCCAGCAGCGCGTGGAGGAGGAGGCGAGCTTCTGTCTGCTCTACGCGGACCTCGACAACTTCAAGGCGTACAACGACTACTACGGCTTCGCCCGCGGCGACGAGGTCCTGCAGGCCGCGGCGAGGATCATCCAGGAGGTGTCGATCGCCGTCGGCGGCCCCGAGACGTTCGTCGGCCACGTGGGGGGCGACGACTTCGTCGTGGTCAGCCACGTCGAGCGCTGGGAGCAGATCGCCGACGCGATCGTGGAACGCTTCGATCGCGAGGCGCCGGCGCTGTACGACCCGCTGGAGGGGGAGCGCGGCTACATCGAGATCGAGAACCGCCGCGGCGAGATGCAGCAGTTCCCGCTGGTGTCGATCTCGATCGGGGTGGCCACCACCGAGAAGCGGGCGTACACCCACTATGCGGAGGCCGTCTCCATCGCCTCCGAGATGAAGACCTTCACCAAGCGGACCGCCGGATCGTCCTGGGCGGTCGATCGCCGAACCGACTGAGGCTCAACCCGCGAGCTTCGCGCGGGCGTCGACCGCGTCCCGCAGCGCCCGCGCCATCGCGTCCAGCGGCACCACCTGGTCCGCCAGCCCGAGCTCGATCGCGGCCTTCGGCATGCCGAATACGACGCTTGACGCCTCGTCCTGCGCCAGGATCAGTCCTCCGCGCTCGTGAAGGTCGGCGAGCCCGGACGCGCCGTCGCTGCCGATGCCGGTCAGGATCACACCGATCGCGCGCGGGCCGTGCGAGCGCGCCACGGCCTGGAACAGGTGGGTCGCAGACGGCCGGTGCCCGCCGATGGGCGCGGCGGGGCTGAGGGCGATGCGCCCGGCCGCCGTGCCGAGGTGCACGTCCTGCGGCGAGACGTAGACGTGGCCGCGGCGCAGCGGCTGGTCGTGTTCGGCGACCGCCGCGGTCAGCGAGCTCACGCTGTTCAGCCAATCCACCAGGCCGCGTTCGAAGCCCGGGGCGATGTGCTGCACGATCATGATCGGGACGTGGAAGTCCGGGCCGAGCCCGCCCAGGATCTTCGCCAGCGCTGCCGGGCCGCCCGTCGATGCGCCGATCGCGACGAGCTCGATGGGAACGGAGGCGCCCGGCGCGCCGGCCGGGGGGCGGCCGGCGGCCGATCGCTCGAACGATGCCACGGCGGGGCCGGGCTGCGACGCGGAGGCCGGCGCGCGGGGGGCCCGCCGCGTCACGACCTTCACCTCGGCCATCGTGCGAACCGTGGACACGAGCGCCGCGGCCTGCGCCTCGTACTGGGGGCTCAGCGGCCCCGTGGGCTTGGCCAGCACCGTCAGCGCCCCGGCCTCCAGTGCTCGGAACGACCAGCGGACCTCGGCCGGCTCGTGGCCGGCGCTGATCATCACGATCGGTTTCGGCGTTCGGCTCATGATCTGGCGAGTCGCCTCGTAGCCGTCCATGACCGGCATGTACACGTCCATGGTGATCACGTCGGGGTGCAGGCGCGCGGCCTTGCGCACGGCGTCCTCGCCGTTGACGGCCTCGCCGACGACCGTGATCCCGGCTTCGGACTCCAGCATGTGCCGCAGCAGGCGCCGGGACACCGTGGAGTCGTCCACGACCAGGACCCGAAGCATGCCCCCTCCTAGATGAGCCGGGAGATCGTTTCCAGCAGGCCCTGCTGGCTGAACTCGCTCTTGACGATGTAGGCGTCGGCCCCGGCTTCGATCCCGCGCGCGTGGTCGTCGCTGGAGTCCAGCGACGTGACGAGCACGACGGGGAAGCTCTTGAATCGTTCGTCGCCGCGAAGCTTCGCCGTCAGCTCCAGCCCGTCCATTCGCGGCATGTTGACGTCGGACACGAGCAGGTCGCACGGCTCGCGGTCAAGGATGCTCCACGCCTCGGTCCCGTCCGAGGCCACCAGGACCCGGTAGCCGGCCGCCTCCAGGATGCTCTTCTCGAGCATCCGGGTGACCATGGAGTCGTCGGCCACGAGCACCACTCCCGAGCGAGCCTCGCGCTGGGCGGGGGTCTGGGTCGCCGCTGCCGTCCGGCGACGCGCCGTCGATCCGGCCGACGACCGCACCACGTCGGCGGCGTTGAGGATCACGACGACGTCGCCGGATCCCAGGATCGTCGCGCCCACCACGTGGCGGACGCGAACCATGGGACGGGGCAGCGACTTGATGACGACCTCCTGCGCGCCGGCCAGCGAGTCGACGAGCAGGGCGGCGTGGCGGTCCGCCGAGCGCAGCAGCACGGCCGTGCGCACCGACCCCTGGTCGGGCTCCTCGCTGAGCGGCACCTGGAGTACATGCGCCAGGGAGGTGACGGTGACGGGCTCGCCGTCGAGGCTGACCACGTCGCGACCCTGCGCCTGGCGAATGGCGCCCGGCGCCAACCGAAGGATCCGCGACACGCTGGTGATCGGCAGCCCGAACGTGTGGGCGCCCACCCGGACCAGCAGGCACTGCGTGGTGGCGACCGTCACGGGCAGCGTGAGGGAGAACGTCGTCCCGGCGCCGATCCGGCTTTCGACCTCGATCATGCCGTGCAGGCGTTCGACGCTCTCGCGCACGACGTCCAGCCCGACGCCGCGGCCGGACACGTCGGTCACGACGGAGCTCGTCGAGAACCCCGATCGGAAGATGAGGCGCAGGCTCTCGCGGTCCGTCAGCCCGCGGGCGGCCTCCGGCGGCACCACGCCTCGCGCCACGGCCACGGAGCGAACCCGCCCCGGATCGATGCCGCCGCCGTCGTCGGCGACCTCGATCAGCAGGCTGCCGCCGCGCTGGAACGCGGACATCCTGACTCGTCCCTCGCGCGGCTTCCCCGCCTTCAGGCGAACCTCGGGCGCCTCCAGGCCGTGGTCGAGGCAGTTGCGAAGCAGGTGGGTGAGCGGCGCGCGGATCTGCTCCAGGACCGGGCGGTCGACCTCGATCTCGCCGCCGCGGACCTCCAGCGCGACCTCTTTGCCGAGGTCGCGCGCCAGGTCGCGCGCCATTCGAGGGAACGCGTCGAACACGGTGGCCACCGGCAGCATCCGCGTGCGGCGGACCTCGTCCTGCAGCTCGTTGGTGACGTGGGTCATACGACGGTCGTCGGCCTCGAGGCGCCGGCGCAGGTCCTCGACCTGCGTGTGGACCTGCTGGATCCGCTCCTGCGTGGACAGCAGGAACGGCACGACCTCGGGCGCATCCGACTCGGCCATCTGGAGCAGCCGGCGAAACTGCGAGCGCGACTTGCGGAAGCCCGCGGTCCACTCCGTCAGCTCGTCGGAGAGCGCGCGAAGCTCCGAGATCCGCTGGCTCGCCCCGATGCTGCCGACGAGCAGCTCGCCCACCTGGGCCATGAGGCCGTCGAGTTTCGCGGTCGCCACCCGTACGGTCTCCTCGGTCGTGCGGGCGGGGGTGGACGAGGGGGCCGGCGCCGATGCGGGGGAGGGCTTCGGAATTTCCTGGGGCGCAGGCGCATCCCGGGGCGCAGGCGCGTCGGCCGCGGGGTCGCCTTTCGGTTGCGCTGCAATGGGTTCCACGACGGCGGCCGCGACCACTCTGGTCTCGTCGTCCGACGCGGCTGACTGCCGCGCGTCGCGGGCGCGAACCAGCTCGGCGCACAGCGCCGAGACGTCGACGCCGGACGGCCGGCTCTCCGCGCCCGCGGCCACGAGCTCGCGGATGGCGTCCAGCGCGCGGTACGCGACGTCCACGGTCTCGGGATCGGTCGGCAGCACGCCGTCGCGGACGAGCCCGAAGTAGGTCTCGAGCTCGTGGGCGACCGTGCTGACGTCGTCGAGGTTGACCGCGCCCGCCGAGCCCTTCAGCGTGTGGACCTCGCGCATGATCCGCGCGAACAGTTCCTCGCGCCCGTCGGGTCCGGTGCGCTCCAGCTCGAGGAGATGGGCGTCGATCGCGTGCAGGCGCTCGTCCGCCTCGGCCACGAAGACCGACAGCAGCTCGCGGAGCAGCTCGTCGTTCGGATCGGACACAGGTCCCGCCCGCGCGCCGCTACGCGGCCTCTGGCTGCCGTTCCGCCGCGGCCTCGTGCTCCGCGGCCGGCTCGTCCGGCGCCGCCTCGCCCGACTGGGCCATCGACGCCTGCGCCGCCGCGGCGCGGTACTCGTCGGTCAGGGTCTTCAAGCGTTCGGCGAGCTCCTGCAGGCTCTCGGCCGCACGCTGGGTCTGCTGCGCGCCGGTGACGAACTGCGACGTCATCTGGTTGACGTCGCGCATCGCTTGGGCGATCTGGTCCATCCCGACGTTCTGTTCGTGTGCCGCGCCGGCGATCGCGTGCGCGGCCTGGGCAGTCTTTCGGATCGTATCGGTGAGCTGCGTGACCACCTCGCCCGAACGCTGCGCGAGCTCCACCCCCGCCTCGACGACGCGCGTGCCCTGCTCGGTCGCGAGCACCGCCTGGTTCGTGCCGCGCTGGATCTCCGACAGGATCGACTGGACCTGCCCGGTCGCCTGCTTGGACTGCTCGGCCAGGTTTCGGACCTCCGCGGCGACCACGGCGAATCCCTTGCCCTGCTCGCCGGCCTTGGCGGCCTCGATCGTGGCGTTCAGCGCCAGCATGTTCGACTGGTCGGCAATGTCGTTCACCGTGGCCGTGATCTCGCCGATCGCCTGTGTCTGCTCCGACAGGGCCAGGATGTCCTGGGCGATGGCCTGCACCTTGTCCTTGATCTCGCCCATGCCGCCCACGATCTGGTTCAGCGCGCGGACGCCTTCGTCCGACGCCAACACCGACGCCTCGGCCTGGCTGGCAACCTCCTGCGCCCGGACCGATGCCTGCTCGGCCGAGGCGCGCACCTCGTCGACGGTGACCGAGGTCTGCGAGATCGCGGCCGACTGCTCGGTCGCGCTCGCGTTGTGCTGGGACACGGCCGCCAGGATCTGCGCGGTGGCGGCGCTCATGCTGTTCGCGCCGTCTCCGACCTCGTCCGACAGCTCGGTGAGCCCCGTGACGGCCAGCTCCAACGACTCGTGCGAATCGCGCTCGGCGCGAACCATCGACTCCAGGCGTTCGGCCATCGCGTTGAACGCGGCGGCCAGCCGGCCGGCCTCATCCCTGCTGCGGACGTTCGCCCGCCGCGACAGATCGCCTTCGGTCAGGCCCTGCGCCGCCCGTTCGACCTCGCGAAGCTTGCGCGCGGTGCGCATCGACAGCCACAACGAGATCGTGACGCCAAGGACGAAGGCCACGATCAGGAAGAACATGATGCTGAACCGCGCGTTCGAGTAGGCGGCGTTGTCCTGCACGTGCGTCTCGTTGGCGGCCGCGCTCTGCGCGTCCGACATCGTTCGCAGATCCGTGAGCAGCCGCTGCGCCAGGTTGTACAGCTCGCTGTCGACGACGGCCTGGGCGCCGACGAAGTCTCCACGCTCCACGGCGCCGATCACCTTCGTGTCACGGACCTGTGCGTACGCGGCGAAGTCGTTCAGGAACTGGTTCATGGCGGCCTTGACGTCGCCGTCGTCATCGCCGTTCTTGATCGAGCTGACGAGCTGCGTGACCTCCTGGTCGAACGTTTGGACCGAACGCTCGGCCGCGGTGCGGACGTCGGGATCGGTGGCGAAGACCTCGAGCAGCTGCGCGTGGTCCGCCATGACGGTTCGCGACAACGTCGCGATCCGGGCGGTGTTGGCCATGTCGTGCAGGTACAGGTCCTGCGAGCCGGCGTTGATCGTGCGGCTCTCACGGATGCCAACGACGCCGATCACCAGCGCGGCCGCCAGGACGACCGCGAATCCCGCAAGCAGCTTCCCCCGCAGGCCGATGCTCCTCGCACGCCGTTTCCGGGTGCCTTCAGACGTCTGCACCGTCGTCTCCTGTTCCCTAGGTCGTCGGGCGTACTCCGAAGGATTCCTTCGGCCTTCCGGAGCCCCTCCTTGAACGCCGAGGGTCAGTTCACCTCGGCCTGGACGACCAGGGAGGGATCCCGAAGCAGCGGGCCCAGGTCCAGGACGCAGAGCAGGTCCGGGGTCATGGCCCGCACGATCTCCGTCCGGCCGCCGATGCCCTCGGCGGGCGGCGGCAGCAGGTCGGCAGGGGCGACGCGGACCGACTCGGGCACGTCGTCCACCAGCAGGGCGACGCTGACGCCCTCGCCGGCCACTACGACGACGGTGCCGCCGCCGGGGGAGTCTGCCTCGGCCAGCCCCAGGAACCGGCGCAAGTCCAATACCGGGTACAGGCTCCCGCGCAGGTTGACGAGCCCGCGCCAGAACGGCGGGGTGTCGGGCACCGGCGTGAGCCCCGACAGCGGCTTGATCTCCTGGACCAGGTCGATGTCCACGCAGTAGCGCTCGACGCCGACGGCCAGCACGAGCATCGGCGTGGATTCGCCGGCGTCCTCCTGCTCGGGCGGGCGGGCCAGCGCCCGCGCCCGCTCCTCCAGGATTCGCTGCACCGATTCCCGCTCGTGGGTCGTGCCGTTGCCGCTCATCAGTCCTGTATCTCGTCACGAGCCAGCTGCATCTGAACCGCCGCGAGCTCGAGCAGTCTTCCGACCGTGACACCGTCGCCCTCGGCCAGCAGTTCGTCGGGGGCCCGTCCGGCGAGCAGCGCGGTCACGTTCTCCAGCGCCTTGCGCGCGCGATCCGATCGTTGGAGGCGCTCGAAGACGCCGGCCAGCGCGAAGTGCCCGAGCACGAAGTGCGGATCCAGGTACATGCAGCGGCGCAGCGCCTCCATCGCGTCGTCCATCTCGCCGAGCTCGGTCAGGATCAGGCCGTGCAGGTAGTGGGCCGGCGCCAGCGTCGGATCCCGGTCGACGGATCGACGGATCCACCCCAGGGCGTGCTCCAGCCGAAGCTCGTTCGCGCAGATCTTGGCGCACAGGTA